>NZ_JAULLL010000104.1:0-200 GCF_041357635.1 Sinorhizobium sp. CB7 | reverse complement strand
CGCCGTGCGGACGCACGGCGGCTGGATCCCTGTGACAAGCACAGGGAAGAGGGAGATTGGGGAGGCCTCCACGTCAAACAACGGCCGCCGAAAGACCGGAGGCTTGGCACGAGTCCCGCCATTTCCAGGATTTCAGGCCGTGATCGGGGCACGGGCAGCCCCTCACATTCCCTCTTCCCTGTGCTTGTCACAGGGATCCA
>NZ_JAULLL010000103.1:0-207 GCF_041357635.1 Sinorhizobium sp. CB7 | reverse complement strand
GATCCGGCAGCGCCCGCCGGTCGAGCTTGCCGTTGACGGTGAGCGGCATGGCGTCCAGGAAGGTGATCGCCGCCGGCACCATGTAGGAAGGCAGCCGCCCGGCAAGGTGTGAGCGAAGGTCCTCCGCCGTCACCCCATCTTCGTCCGCGGCAACCACATAGGCGGCCAGCCGCTTGCCGCCGCCCGCCTCCTCGAGCGCGATCACCG
>NZ_JAULLL010000102.1:0-208 GCF_041357635.1 Sinorhizobium sp. CB7 | reverse complement strand
CATCGGCATAGCCCTTCACCACCATGCCGGCGACCAGCATCACGGCCAGCGTCGCGGTCGCGAAGATGAATCCGACAAATTTGAGTGCGCCGCGATCGGCCATGGTCCTCGTCCCCTGTCTCTGCCCAATTCGTTTCAAATAGACAGCGACAGGTTCATAATTAGTTAGCAACTCGGTGGTTCCGCCAAACTGCTTCGCGGTAACCAT
>NZ_JAULLL010000101.1:0-208 GCF_041357635.1 Sinorhizobium sp. CB7 | reverse complement strand
GCCAGCGGCGGAAGGCTGAGTCCTGGCGGTTGTTGCGCACGGTGGCAACCACGTCGTAACCCAGGGCAGCCTGCTCGACCAGGCGCGGGATTTCTTCGGGTGGGTTCTGCAGGTCGGCATCGAGGGTAATCACCACCTCGCCCCGGCACTGTTCGAAGCCGGCCATGATCGCCGCGTGCTGCCCGTAGTTGCGGTTGAGGATCACCGC
>NZ_JAULLL010000100.1:0-210 GCF_041357635.1 Sinorhizobium sp. CB7 | reverse complement strand
GTATTTGTAGATGCGGGCGGCCGTGACCGTGGTCGGGCCCATGCCGTCGCCGAGGAAAAAAATTATGTTCTTGGCTTCGCCGGTGGCATGCGCGGGGGCGGCGAAGCCGGCCGTCAGGGCGGCCGCCAGCGAGGTCGTGAGCAGGGTGTGTTTGATCATCTTGTATCTCCGAAACTTCGGCCAGTTACAGGCCGGAAGCATTTTTTACTA
>NZ_JAULLL010000099.1:0-212 GCF_041357635.1 Sinorhizobium sp. CB7 | reverse complement strand
TACATGCCCCACGACCAGTTGGCGGCGCCAACCATTTCGCTGACCGCCAGGCCCAGGGATTCCGGCAGGCCTTGGCCACCGTGCTCCACGTCGTGGGCCAGGCTTGGCCAGCCGCCTTCGACGAATTGTTTGTAGGCTTCTTTGAAACCAGTAGGGGTCTTAACGCCTGACTCACTCCAGGTGCACCCTTCGATGTCACCCACGCGGTTCAA
>NZ_JAULLL010000098.1:0-214 GCF_041357635.1 Sinorhizobium sp. CB7 | reverse complement strand
CAGCCGCCGTGCGTCGGCACGGCGAAAAGACTCCTCATGCCGATTGCCTGAAGCCCAAACATCCGCCCCCTCTTCCTTCATGACGGGTTACGCGCACATCCTCGCGAAACGAAACGGCACGCTCTATACCGGCGCGACACGCGACCTTCCCGGCCGGGATTGTGAAGAGGCGAGTCATTCGCGCCGTGGACACGGCGCGGCTGGATCCCTGTGA
>NZ_JAULLL010000097.1:0-220 GCF_041357635.1 Sinorhizobium sp. CB7 | reverse complement strand
GCTATCCACTCCTCATGGAATCTCTTCCCTGTGCTTGTCACAGGGATCCAGCCGCGCCGTGTCGACGGCGCGAATGACTCGCGTCTTCACAGTCCCCGCCGGGAAGGTCGCGTGTCACCCGTAAACCCTTCATGGTTGCACGAGAGGCGAAGGATCAGGCTTCAAGCAATCGGCATGAGGAGTCTTTTCGCCGTGCGGACGCACGGCGGCTGGATCCCTG
>NZ_JAULLL010000096.1:0-222 GCF_041357635.1 Sinorhizobium sp. CB7 | reverse complement strand
CCTGTGCTTGTCACAGGGATCCAGCCGCGCCGTGTCCACGGCGCGAATGACTCGCATCTCCACAATCCGGCCGGGAAGGTACCGTGTCACACCCGTCTAAAGTGTGCTATGCGTTTCGAGGCGAGAATGTAGACGTAACCCTTCATGATTGCAGAAGGGCGTAATCAGGCTTCAGGCAATCGGCATGAGGAGTCTTTTCGCCGTGCCGACGCACGGCGGCTG
>NZ_JAULLL010000095.1:0-226 GCF_041357635.1 Sinorhizobium sp. CB7 | reverse complement strand
CAGCCTGCATATCGACGACTTCCTGGGCTCGTTCGGCATCTCGGCCGCCGACACGATGCTGCAGTCCTCGACGATCAACTTCGACGTGGCCGTGCACGAGTGCCTGCCGGCGCTGATCAAAGGCGGCCGCGTGGTGATGCGCGGACCGGCGCTGTGGGATCTCGACACGCTGACACGCCGGCTGTCGCAGGAGAAGGTGACCTTCTCGCGCATCCCGACCGCCTAC
>NZ_JAULLL010000094.1:0-231 GCF_041357635.1 Sinorhizobium sp. CB7 | reverse complement strand
CCGTGCGGACGCACGGCGGCTGGATCCCTGTGACAAGCACAGGGAAGAGGGAGGTTTGGGAGCCTTCCGCGCCAAACAACTGGGTTCGGAATACAAGGAGGCTTGGTGCCGCTTCTCCTATATTTCCAAGATCTCAGGCGGTACTTTGGGCACCGGCGGCCCCTCAAATTCCCTCCTCCCTGTGCTTGTCACAGGGATCCAGCCGCGCCGTGTCCACGGCGCGAATGACTC
>NZ_JAULLL010000093.1:0-234 GCF_041357635.1 Sinorhizobium sp. CB7 | reverse complement strand
AGCGAACCCACTCTGCCACGGTGCAGGCCGCTATCCACTCCTCATGGAATCTCTTTCCTGTGCTTGTCACAGGAATCCAGCAGCGCCGTGTCCACGGCGCGAATGACTCGCTTCTTTGAGGCAAGGATGTAGACGCATCCCTTCATGTTGATGAGTGGCGGAAGATAAGTCTTCCTACAATTGGCACCGGCAGGAGTCTTTTCGCCGTGCCGACGCACGGCGGCTGGATCCCTG
>NZ_JAULLL010000092.1:0-234 GCF_041357635.1 Sinorhizobium sp. CB7 | reverse complement strand
CGGGCCACCTTCTCCCCGCAGGCGGGGCGAAGGGGAGTCGCACCCTCCGTCGTCCCTCACTGCGGCGGCTGATAGACAGTCGCCGCTTGCGCGATTGTCCCCTCTCCCTGCGCGCGGGGAGAGGGCTAGGGTGAGGGGCAAAACTCTCGTCGAATCCGATAGTTGCAGATTGAAAATCAAGTGCCGCAAAAGCCCCTCATCCGACCCTTCGGGCCACCTTCTCCCCGCAGGCGG
>NZ_JAULLL010000091.1:0-235 GCF_041357635.1 Sinorhizobium sp. CB7 | reverse complement strand
ACGCGCTCGTCGGGACCAACCCCGAGGGACTGCAGCCGCCTTGCGATGCGGTTGGCGAGCGCCTCGAGCTCACCATAGGACAGACGTTCGCCCTCGCACACGACAGCCTCGGCCGCAGGGGCAAGGGCCGCCTGTTCGGCGATCCGCTCCGTCACGGGAACGAACGGGTAGCTCGCCGGTTCGCCATGATCGACCGGCACAGTCAGCGTCAGCGCGGCAAGTCGGGTCTCCTCGC
>NZ_JAULLL010000090.1:0-239 GCF_041357635.1 Sinorhizobium sp. CB7 | reverse complement strand
CAATGCCGGCGAGACGGCCGACGGCCTGACGCTCGGCTTCGCCTATGCCCGCGACGTCTTCGAGCGGGACACGATCGAGCGCCTTTGCGCTCATTATGGCGAGCTGCTGTCGCAGATCGCCGATGCCGGCGAGGAGACCCGGCTTGCCGCGCTGACGCTATCGGTGCCGGTCGATCATGGCGAACCGGCGGATTACCCGTTCATTCCCGTGACGGACCGGATCGGCGAGCGGGCCCTGC
>NZ_JAULLL010000089.1:0-253 GCF_041357635.1 Sinorhizobium sp. CB7 | reverse complement strand
CCAACCGCATCGCAAGGCGGCTGCAGTCCCTCGGGGTTGGTCCCGACGAGCGCGTCGGGCTGGCGGTGGAGCGCTGCGCCGGTCTCGTCGCCGCCCTGATCGGCATCATGAAGGCGGGGGCGGCCTATGTACCGCTCGATCCGACCTATCCGGCCGACCGCCTCGCCCACATGATCAAGGACAGCCGCATCACCCGGGTGGTGACGGACGCGGCGACGAGGCAGACGCTTGCCGGCCTGCTTGAAGGGCTGGA
>NZ_JAULLL010000088.1:0-292 GCF_041357635.1 Sinorhizobium sp. CB7 | reverse complement strand
TGTTTCGAACTGAGCGCACCGACCTGGGCAGTGGTCAGGGCCTCGACCTGATCGACGGTCAAGGCCGCGATCTGATCGGTTGAAAGGCCCGCTATGCCCGCCGTTCCCAGAGCGGCTATCTGATCGGCTGAAAGCGAGGCAATGTCGTCCGTGCTCAGGGCCGCAATTTGTTTGGAGGTGAGGGCGCCGATCTGGGCGCTAGTCAGCGCGTCCAGCTGATCGGTGCTGAGGGCGGCAATCTGGTCAGTGGTCAGGCCTGATACCGCCGCAGTGCCCAGGGCTGCGATCTGAT
>NZ_JAULLL010000087.1:0-293 GCF_041357635.1 Sinorhizobium sp. CB7 | reverse complement strand
CAAGGAATGCGGCTTCAACTCGATCCAGCACACGCTGCCGGCCGAGACCAGCCAGCAGGAGCTCGCCGCGCTTGTCGCATCGCTCAACGCCGATCCGGCCGTGCACGGCATCCTGGTGCAGCTGCCGCTGCCGAAGCACCTCAACGCCGAGCCGATCATCCAGGCGATCCTGCCGGAAAAGGATGTCGACGGCCTCAATGTCGTCAATGCCGGCAAGCTTGCCACCGGCGATCTCGAAACCGGCCTGATCTCCTGCACGCCGGCCGGCGCCATGGTCTTCGTGCGGCGCACCC
>NZ_JAULLL010000086.1:0-294 GCF_041357635.1 Sinorhizobium sp. CB7 | reverse complement strand
GAAAGACTCAATGCCACCTTTATAACCCTTGACCACAAACTCCTCATGTGAGGGAAGATGGGGCGATGGCGGCGCCAAACAACCAACAATGAGATCTGGATTGGCGGGATTGCCCTGTATGCCGCCCCTCACGGAAATACCCACCTCACCGATCAGCACGGACAACCTCCTGAGAGTTCACATTTAGAGCGGGGATACCGAAAAGTGTAAGCGGTTTTCGGTATAAGTCTCGCTCTGACCTCTTTGATGTAGATCAGGATTCAGATTTCAGGCCGATTCGGCCTGAAATCATCC
>NZ_JAULLL010000085.1:0-300 GCF_041357635.1 Sinorhizobium sp. CB7 | reverse complement strand
TCTGGGACGAGCTCAGGGCACCGATCTGGTCGGTGGTGAGGGCTGCGATCTGGTCAGACTTCAGCGCCGCGACCTGGGCGGTCTTCAGTGCTGCGGTCTGATCGGTGGAAAGGGCCGCGACATTGGCCGTGGAGAGACCCGACAGGGCGGTGGCTGTCATCGCAGCGATGTCGGCTGTCGAGAAGGTCGCGATATCTTCCGAGGCCAGAGCTGCTACCTGCGTCGAGGTGAGTGCCGCCACCTGCGCCGAGCTCAGCGCTTCAGCCTGAGCGGAGCTCAGAGCACCGATCTGGTCGGTCG
>NZ_JAULLL010000084.1:0-309 GCF_041357635.1 Sinorhizobium sp. CB7 | reverse complement strand
GCATGTCGCGCAAAAGTGTGCAGCGGTTTTGCGGCAACGACATGCATAAAAACAAAAGTCTAGAGCCTATCGTGTGAATCTCCTTTCACGCGACAGGCTTTAGGCAAATAAGTGGGACCTTGCCAGCGGCAAGCGCCATAACCTACGGGAAAAAGGCGGTTTTCAGGCCTTCGGATCAGCCCATGCGCTCCGAGGCATAGCTGCCCGGGCTGGCCGGGAAGACGATGGTGCGATTGCCGTTCAGGAAGACGCGCCGATGGATATGGGCGTGGATGGCGCGCGCCAGCACCTGGCTTTCGACGTCGCGGC
>NZ_JAULLL010000083.1:0-317 GCF_041357635.1 Sinorhizobium sp. CB7 | reverse complement strand
ATCCGGCCGCCGTCAAGAACGCCATCTACGACGTCGTCACCCGCGAGTTCAACGGTGAACTCTCCTCCGGCGATGCCGTCAAGGAACTGGTCGCCGCCGTCGACGCTGCCAAGTAGGCCGGCCAAGCGGCCCGCGCTGTGGGAGGAGGCTCCCACAGCTTGACCGATCGGCATGAACGACGGGCGACGGATCGCGGTGGCCTTTCGGCGGCCGCGCGCCGTCGGCGACCGAAAGATCTCTTTTGCGCATTGGAGGGTGGTTAGAGCGATGGACACGCGCAGCCGACTGCAGCAGCACTTGCCCAAGCTGGTCTTGGC
>NZ_JAULLL010000082.1:0-321 GCF_041357635.1 Sinorhizobium sp. CB7 | reverse complement strand
TGGTGACGGACGCGGCGACGAGGCAGACGCTTGCCGGCCTGCTTGAAGGGCTGGATACCGTGCTGGTCAACGAGGTCGGGAGCGAGAGTTCCGAGCCTCTGACCACTCCCCTCCATCCCGACCAGCTCGCCTACGTCATCTACACCTCAGGATCGACCGGAGTGCCGAAGGGGGTCGGGGTGACGCATGCCAATGTCGCGCGGCTGTTCGACGCGACGGCGCCCTGGTACGACTTCGGCCCCTCCGACGTCTGGACGCTGTTCCATTCCTACGCCTTCGACTTCTCCGTGTGGGAGATCTTCGGCGCCCTTTGCCATGGCG
>NZ_JAULLL010000081.1:0-336 GCF_041357635.1 Sinorhizobium sp. CB7 | reverse complement strand
GCCAAGACCAGCTTGGGCAAGTGCTGCTGCAGTCGGCTGCGCGTGTCCATCGCTCACTATCCTCGATGCGCAAAAGAGATTTTCCAAGTCCGCTGTCCGGGTGGATCGGTCGCCGACGGCGCGCGGCCGCCGAAGCCGCCGCGATCCGTCGACGGTCGTTCCTGCCGAGCGGTCAAGCTGTGGGAGCCTCCTCCCACAGCTCGCGCCCTGCTTGGCCGGTCTACTTGGCAGCGTCGACGGCGGCGACCAGTTCCTTGACGGCGTCCGCCGACGAGAGTTCCCCGTTGAACTCGCGGGTGACGACGTCGTAGATGGCGTTCTTGACGGCGGCCGGAT
>NZ_JAULLL010000080.1:0-345 GCF_041357635.1 Sinorhizobium sp. CB7 | reverse complement strand
CGACCGACCAGATCGGTGCTCTGAGCTCCGCTCAGGCTGAAGCGCTGAGCTCGGCACAGGTGGCGGCACTCACCTCGACGCAAGTAGCAGCTCTAGCCTCCGAAGATATCGCCGCCTTCTCGACGGCCGACATCGCGGCGCTCACGGTTACCGCCCTGTCAGGTCTCTCCACGGACAATGTCGCGGCGCTGTCCACCGATCAGACCGCAGCACTGAAGACTGCCCAGGTCGCGGCGCTCAAGTCCGACCAGATCAAAGCCCTCACCAGCGCCCAGGTCGGTGCCCTGAGTTCGTCCCAGATCGGCGCCCTGACCTCCACGCAGTTGAAGACGCTCAGCACGGACA
>NZ_JAULLL010000079.1:0-349 GCF_041357635.1 Sinorhizobium sp. CB7 | reverse complement strand
CCGGAACAGGAAACAGCCTTGCCAACACGATCAGGGGCGCAGCAGGCGCCGACACGCTGGACGGCAAGGCGGGAGCAGACATCCTGATTGGCGGCGCCGGCAACGACACCTACGTTGTCGACAGTGCCGGCGACGTCGTGACCGAGGCTGCCAATGCAGGCACGGATCTGGTCAGGACGGCGCTTGCGACCTACTCGATTGCTGCGCTGGCCAATGTCGAGAACCTGACCTTCACCGGCAGCGGCGATTTTGCCGGGAGCGGCAATGCCCTGGTCAACATCATCACCGGCGGCACCGGCAACGACACGCTGGATGGCGGGGCAGGCGCCGATACGCTGGTCGGCGGCGC
>NZ_JAULLL010000078.1:0-351 GCF_041357635.1 Sinorhizobium sp. CB7 | reverse complement strand
CGGCTATCTGGTCCGCCGAAAGCGAGGCGATATCGTCTGTGCTGAGCGCCGCAATTTGTTTGGAGGTGAGGGCGCGGACTTGGGCAGTAGTCAGGGCGTCCAGCTGATCGGTGCTGAGGGCCGCGATCTGGTCGGTGGTCAGGCCTGATACCGCCGCTGTGCCCAAGGCAGCGATCTGGTCCGCTGAGAGCGACGCGATCGTCGCCGTCGACAAGCCCGAGACCGCACTTGAACTGATTGCGGCCATCTCAGCGGTGGTAAACGTGTCCAGATCGTCCGCACTGAGGGCTGCAATCTGTTTCGAACTGAGCGCACCGACCTGGGCAGTGGTCAGGGCCTCGACCTGATCGA
>NZ_JAULLL010000077.1:0-373 GCF_041357635.1 Sinorhizobium sp. CB7 | reverse complement strand
ACGACAACTTCTTCGAGATCGGCGGGCATTCGCTGACCGCCGTACGGCTGACGGCACGGCTGCGCCAGGGCCTTGGGCATGACGTGTCGCTGCGGGCGCTCTTCAATCATCCGACGGTGGCGGGCATTGCGGTCCTCATCGACGGGCAGGAAGCGGTCGCCGACGTGCCGATCGCGCCACGGCCGGCCGGCCTGGAGCGCATGCCGCTCTCACCGGCGCAAGAGCGGCTCTGGTTCCTGTGGCGGCTCGATCCGGACAGTGCCGCCTATACGATCGCCGGCTCGATCCGGCTCGAAGGCGCCCTTGATGCCGACGCCCTGCGTTCGGCGGCTGCAGCGGTGGTCGCCCGCCACGAGAGCCTGCGCACCCGCTT
>NZ_JAULLL010000076.1:0-378 GCF_041357635.1 Sinorhizobium sp. CB7 | reverse complement strand
CGGACTTCAGCGCTGCAACCTGGGCGGTCTTCAGTGCTGCGGTCTGATCGGTGGAAAGGGCCGCGACATTATCCGTGGAAAGACCCGGCAGAGCGGTGACAGCGATCGCCGCGATGTCGGCCGTCGAGAAGGCGGCGATATCTTCAGAGGCAAAAGCGCCAATTTGCGTCGAGGTGAGTGCTGCCACCTGCGCCGAGCTCAGCGCTTCAGCCTGAGTGGAGCTCAGGGCACCGATCTGGTCGGTCGTCAGCGATCCAAGGATCTTGGTGCTGAGGGCAGCGACCTGATCGGTGGAAAGGGCTGCGATGTTGTCCGTGCTGAGGGTCTTCAACTGCGTGGAGGTCAGGGCGCCGATCTGGGACGAGCTCAGGGCACCGA
>NZ_JAULLL010000075.1:0-390 GCF_041357635.1 Sinorhizobium sp. CB7 | reverse complement strand
CCAGCATGCCGTGGAACAGAAGACCCTGCTGCAGGTCCGTCGCCGGATAGATGTCTTCCACGTCGGCAAGCGGAAGCGACAGGCGCTCGAGCTCCGATTGATTGAGACCCGACAGGACGAAGTCGGACGCCGTGCGCCTCGGCTCGGCCTTCAGGCTATGGTCGATCAGCAGGGCGAGCCTGTCCTTGAAGTCTGCCACCAGCCGTTCGACCGTTTGCCTCGACAGCGCACCCGGCATGTAGGTCCAGGACAAGGAGAGCCGGCCGTCGGAGACCATGCCGTTCAGGTTGAGCACATACGGGTTGCGGCCGTCCGGTGATAAAGAATCGCCCTTCGCCTCGCCGGCAAAGCCGAAGCGGCCCTCCGGCCTCAGCGACTGGTCGAACTGGC
>NZ_JAULLL010000074.1:0-390 GCF_041357635.1 Sinorhizobium sp. CB7 | reverse complement strand
CCAGCATGCCGTGGAACAGAAGACCCTGCTGCAGGTCCGTCGCCGGATAGATGTCCTCCACGTCGGCAAGCGGAAGCGACAGGCGTTCGAGCTCCGGCTGGCGAAGATCGGATAGCACGAAGTCGGACGCCGTGCGTCTTGGCTCGGCCTTCAGGCTATGGTCGATCAGCAGGGCGAGCCTGTCCTTGAAGCCTGCCACCAGCCGTTCGACCGTTTGCCTCGACAGCGCCCCCGGCATGTAGGTCCAGGACAAGGAGAGCCGGCCGTCGGAGACCATGCCGTTGAGGTTGAGCACATACGGGTTGCGGCCCTCCGGCGACAAAGAGTCGCCCTTGGCCTCGCCGGCAAAGCCGAAGCGGCCCTCCGGCCTCAGCGACTGGTCGAACTGGC
>NZ_JAULLL010000073.1:0-393 GCF_041357635.1 Sinorhizobium sp. CB7 | reverse complement strand
AGGCCGGTGGAGCGCTCCACCGCAAGACCGACGCGCTCGTCGGGGCCAACCCCGAGGGCTGCGAGCCGTCGGGCGATGCGGTTGGCGAGCGCATCGAGCTCGCCATAGGAAAGACGTTCGCCCTCGCACGCCACAGCCTCGGCCGCGGGATGTTGCAGGGCCCGCTCGCCGATCCGGTCCGTCACGGGAATGAACGGGTAATCCGCCGGCTGGCGATGATCGGTCGGCACCGACAGCGTCAGCTCGCCGAGCCGTGTCCCCTCGCCCGCCTCGGCGATCTGCGACAGGAGTTCACCATAGTGGGTAGCGATCCGCTCGATCGTCTCCCGCTCGAAGATGTCGCGGGCATAGGCGAAGCCGAGCGTCAGGCCGTCGGCCGTCTCGCCGGCATTG
>NZ_JAULLL010000072.1:0-419 GCF_041357635.1 Sinorhizobium sp. CB7 | reverse complement strand
CATTGAGAACCTGACCTACACCGGGTCAGCCACCTTCACCGGCACCGGCAATGCGGCGGCGAACGTGATCACCGGTGGTGCCGGCAACGACACGCTGAACGGCGGAGCAGGCGCCGATACGCTGGTCGGCGGGACGGGCGACGACACCTACATCGTCGACGTTGCCGGCGACGTCGTCACTGAAAACGCCGACGCGGGAATTGATACGGTCAGGACCGCGCTGGCGGCCTATACGCTTGCCGACAATGTCGAGAACCTCACCTATACCGGCACGGCAGCCTTCAGGGGTATCGGAAATGGGCTCGACAACGTTCTGACCGGCGGTGCGGCCGCGGACAACCTGAGTGGCGGCGACGGCAGCGATACGCTGAACGGCGGAGCAGGCGCCGATACGCTGGTCGGCGGGACGGGCGACGACA
>NZ_JAULLL010000071.1:0-453 GCF_041357635.1 Sinorhizobium sp. CB7 | reverse complement strand
TCTGGTCGGACTTCAGCGCTGCAACCTGGGCGGTCTTCAGTGCTGCGGTCTGATCCGTGGACAGGGCCGCGACATTGTCCGTGGAGAGACCGGACAGAGCGGTGGCTGTGAGCGCCGCGATGTCGGCCGTCGAGAAGGTCGCGATATCTTCCGAGGCTAGAGCTGCTACCTGCGTCGAGGTGAGTGCTGCCACCTGCGCCGAGCTTAGCGCTTCAGCCTGAGCGGAGCTCAGGGCACCGATCTGGTCAGTCGTCAGCGATCCAAGGATCTTGGTGCTGAAGGCTGCGACCTGGTCGGTGGAGAGGGCTGCAATATTGTCGGTGCTGAGTACCTTCAACTGCGTGGAGGTCAGGGCGCCGATCTGGGACGAGCTCAGGGCACCGACCTGCGACGAGGTCAGGGCTGCGATCTGGTCGGACTTCAGCGCTGCAACCTGGGCGGTCTTCAGTGCTG
>NZ_JAULLL010000070.1:0-467 GCF_041357635.1 Sinorhizobium sp. CB7 | reverse complement strand
GCCTTGCGATGGGCGGCGATGGCGGTGTTGGCCATCAGCATGGCGATCGTCATCGGTCCGACACCGCCCGGAACCGGGGTGATGGTGCCGGCGACCCTGGCACTTTCTGCAAAGGCGACATCGCCGACAAGCCGGGTCTTGCCCTCGCCCTTCTCCGGTGCGGCAATGCGGTTGATGCCGACATCGATGACGGTGGCGCCGGGCTTGACCCAATCGGCCTTGACCATTTCGGGACGGCCGACGGCGGCGACGAGAATATCGGCGCCGCGGCAGACGGCAGGCAGGTCGCGGGTACGCGAATGCGCCGTCGTCACCGTCGCATTGGCGTTGAGCAGAAGCTGCGCCATCGGCTTGCCGAACAGGTTGGAGCGGCCGATGACGACGGCGGTCAGACCGGAGAGATCCTCACCATGGGTGCGCCGCACGAAGACCATGGCGCCGGCCGGCGTGCAGGAGATCAGGCCGGT
>NZ_JAULLL010000069.1:0-499 GCF_041357635.1 Sinorhizobium sp. CB7 | reverse complement strand
GTCGCCTCTTGGGATGCTGGTCGAATGTCAGCGTTGGGAAGCAAGATTAGCGACGTGCATCGTGGCCAAGGCCATCTGTGTTCGGAGTCGCCATGTCTTGTTTGATTGTCATGTCGCAGAAGGAATTGCATCGCCTAGAACTCATGCAGCGGATTCGCGGTGGCAGCCTGAGCGTCGTCGAGGCGGCCGAGTCGCTTCGTCTTAGCCGCAGTCAGGTCCATCGGCTGTTGCAGGCCTATGACCTGACCGGCGCCGACGGACTGGTGTCGAAGAAACGCGGCCGTCCGAGCAACCGGCGTCACAGCGAGGATTTCCGCAATCTGGTGCTCGACCTGGTGCGTGAGCATTACGTGGATTTTGGACCAACGTTGGCGGCCGAGAAGCTGATCGAACGCCACCGGATTGCCGTCAGCAAGGAGACGTTGCGTCAGTGGATGATGGAAGCCGGCATCTGGGTGTCGCGACGCGAGCGCAAGAAGCGGGTTTTCCAGCCGCGCGG
>NZ_JAULLL010000068.1:0-631 GCF_041357635.1 Sinorhizobium sp. CB7 | reverse complement strand
AGAAGTTGTCGTGGATGCCGACGCGCTCGAGACCGAGCACATCCTGCCAGATGGCCGCAAGTTCTGCCTCCGTTGCGGTGCGCGGGCCGACATAGGCCGAGCCCGACGACAGCTCCGGATCCGGAAGCGCCCGCCGGTCCAGCTTGCCGTTCGGCATCAAAGGCAGGGCGGCGAGCGTCACGATGGCGGCCGGCACCATATGGGCGGGAAGCGACGCCTCCAGGCTTGAGCGCACGGAAGCGGGATCGACGCCGTCGCCGGTGACATAGCCGACGATGTGGCGGGCCTCGCCCTCGCCTTTGACCTCGGCGGCCGCATCGGCCACGCCGGCAGCCTTGCGCAGGGCCGCCTCGATCTCGCCGAGCTCGATGCGGAAGCCCCTCAGCTTGATCTGGCTGTCGATGCGCCCCAAAAAGTCGACCGTCCCGTCGGCCCGCATCCGGCACAGGTCGCCGGTGCGGTAGAGACGGCCGCCGGATCGATGCGGATCGGGCACGAACTTCTCCGCCGTCAGGGCCGGGCGGCCGAGATAGCCGCGCGCCAGCGTCTCGCCGCCGATGCAAAGCTCGCCGAGCCCGCCGACCGGCATCTCGTTGCCGTCCCCGTCCATCACATAGGCGCTGCGCGAGGG
>NZ_JAULLL010000067.1:0-683 GCF_041357635.1 Sinorhizobium sp. CB7 | reverse complement strand
ACCGGCAAGTTCTTCATGCGCATCAGCTTCATCTCCGAGGAAGGCGTCGGGCAGCAGGCATTGATCGAGGGCTTCAAGCCGGTGGCGGCGAAATTCGAGATGGAGGCCGAGATCCATGACGCCGCCAAGCGCATGAAGGTGCTGTTGATGGTGTCGCGCTTCGGCCATTGCCTCAACGACCTGCTCTACCGCTGGAAGATCGGCGCGCTGCCGATCGACATCGTCGGCGTCGTCTCCAACCATTTCGACTACCAGAAGGTCGTCGTCAACCATGACATCCCCTTCCACCACATCAAGGTGACGAAGGACAACAAGCCGCAGGCCGAGGCGCAGCTGCTCGATCTGATCGACCAGTCCGAGACCGAGCTCGTCGTGCTGGCGCGCTACATGCAGGTGCTGTCGGACGCGATGTGCCGGAAGATGTCGGGCAAGATCATCAACATCCACCACTCCTTCCTGCCGTCCTTCAAGGGCGCCAATCCCTACAAGCAGGCCTATGAGCGCGGCGTCAAGCTGATCGGCGCGACGGCGCATTACGTCACCGCCGATCTCGACGAGGGCCCGATCATCGAGCAGGACACGGCGCGCATCACCCATGCGCAGTCGGCGGAGGACTATGTCTCAATCGGCCGCGACGTCGAAAGCCAGGTGCTGGCGCGCGCCATCCACGCCCATATCCATCG
>NZ_JAULLL010000066.1:0-690 GCF_041357635.1 Sinorhizobium sp. CB7 | reverse complement strand
CTCCTCATGGAATCTCTTCCCTGTGCTTGTCACAGGGATCCAGCCGCCGTGCGTCCACACGGCGAAAAGACTCCATTCTGCAACCAGTAAGGGTTACGTCTACATCCTCGCTTCGAAACGCAATAGCACGCTCCATACCCAACAATCCCCGAGACCCGTTGCAGCAGATGCCTTCTGATTGATCCCGCGGCGCAGACGCCGTCGGCTGAGCTGACTTGATGAGGGCGGAGAGAGGCGCATCCCGGCCTAGATCCCGGTTGAGCAAGGCACTCGTGTCCTCACACTGCCGACGGCGTCGCATCCTCTTCCTCTGCTAACGGCGGGGATCAGCACCCGGAAGGCGCAACGGGAACGGAATTTCGCGCCCGCTGCCGTAATTTGCGGGGTGTGGCAAGACGCCTGATAGTGCGCCGGACAGTTTGTTGCATGAATGAGAGGCCCGCGATCTATCCGACGCTTTCCAGATAAATTAAGCAGGCCTCGCACAAATTGCCTGAAAAGAGGGAAGAGACATGAAGAGCTATGTTCTGACCGTATCCTGCAAGTCGACGCGCGGTATCGTCGCGGCGATCTCCGGCTATCTGGCCGAGCAGGGCTGCAACATCATCGATAGTTCGCAGTTCGACGATCTCGATACCGGCAAGTTCTTCATGCGCATCAGCTTCATCTCCGAGGAAGGCGTCGGGCAGC
>NZ_JAULLL010000065.1:0-696 GCF_041357635.1 Sinorhizobium sp. CB7 | reverse complement strand
CGGCGACGAGGCAGACGCTTGCCGGCCTGCTTGAAGGGCTGGACACCGTGCTGGTCAACGAGGTCGGGAGCGAGAGCCCCGAGCCTCTCGTCACCCCCCTCCATCCCGACCAGCTCGCCTATGTCATCTACACCTCCGGCTCGACCGGATTGCCCAAGGGGGTCGGCATCTCCCACCGGGCGCTCGGCCTGCATATCGACGACTACATCCGGACGTTTGCGCTCGACGAGCGTGACCGGGTCCTGCAGTTCTCGACGATCAGTTTCGACGCAGCGATGGAGCAATTGCTGCCGATCCTGACCCGCGGCGGCCGTACCGTCATGAGGGGAAAGGGCCTCTGGAATTTCGATGAGACAGCGGCTGCGATCCACAGGGAAGGGATCACGCTTGCCTATCTTCCGACCGGCTACTGGCGATCCTGGTTCGAACATGTCACGCCTGGCCAGGTCGCAAGCCTGAGACTGGTCGCAATCGGCGGCGAGGCCATACCCGGCGGCGCCGTCGACGGATGGCAAGGCTCGCCCCTGAGATCGGTTCCGCTCTGGAATACCTATGGGCCGACCGAGACGACGATTACGGCGTCGTCGCATCTGATACCTTTCGCATCCAATGACACCGCCAATACCATCGGCAGGGCATGGCCCTCGCGCAGCGCCTATGTGATGGACGGGGACGGCAACGAGATGCCGGTCGGCG
>NZ_JAULLL010000064.1:0-747 GCF_041357635.1 Sinorhizobium sp. CB7 | reverse complement strand
CGGCCGCGCGCCTGCGTATGCCGCACCACGCCTCAAGCAGAGGCAATATGATCATTGCAAGGCCGTCATTGCCATCCAGGAGTTTCCTCACATTGCCATCAAACACCCGACCCGTTCCTTTGGGGACGATAAGACCGAACGTCTTCATCACACCGCGGATCTGGTTGCTAAGTTGGGTTGAGATGCTCAGAAGCTGATTGCGGGCCGCCACCAGCGTGCGCGTCAGCATGCTGTCGAAAGCCTTTACCCGGACGGCCTTGTAGAAGCCGGCTTCGGCCAGTTGCGCCAAGCCATCCGCATCATTGGCATCGGTCTTGTTGAGCGTCTGGTTCAAGACCTTTTGCGCGTGCCGCGATTCAATGCAGATCGCCGGCACCCCTTCTTTGATCAGCGCATGATAGAACCAGGTCGACAACGGCCCCGTCTCGAAGACAACGCGCTTACAATGGGGGGCATGTTTACGGATGATTTCGGCGAGAAGTTTCGGGTCCGAAGCGCACTTCCCCCGCCAGATCCGCTTACCCCCCCTGTCGGATCGAGATCGCAGTCTCTTTCAATGAAACATCAAGCCCGATATATTGATCCATGGTTGCTCTCCGTTCGATGTTTTGGGCCCGGTTCCAATCGTGAGCCCGTATTGCCATCTTATCGGGGGCAACCACCCCTGCCAGCCATCACCGTAAAAAAATGACCTGGGGCGATCGCGCCGCGATTACCCCATGTTTTGCGACAACGACATGCATGAAA
>NZ_JAULLL010000063.1:0-822 GCF_041357635.1 Sinorhizobium sp. CB7 | reverse complement strand
ATGGGAACGATCACGACCAAGGACGGTACGAAAATTTTCTACAAGGACTGGGGAACGGGGCAGCCGATCCTCTTCTCGCATGGCTGGCCGCTGACCGCCGATGCCTGGGACAACCAGATGCTGTTCTTCGGCGAGCGCGGCTATCGCGTCATCGCCCATGACCGTCGCAGCCATGGCCGCTCCGACCAGACCTGGGACGGCAACCGGATGGACCAGTATGCCGACGATCTCGCCGAACTGATCGAGGCGCTCGATCTGCGCGACCTGATCATGATCGGCCATTCGACCGGCGGCGGCGAGGTCGCCCATTATCTCGGCCGCCACGGCACCGGCCGCGTCGCCAAGGTCGTGCTCGTCGGCGCCGTGCCGCCGCTGATGCTGAAGACGGAAACCAATCCCGAGGGCACGCCGATCGAAGTCTTCGACGATATCCGCAAGGGCACCGGCGGCGACCGCTCGCAGTTCTTCAAGGATCTGACGATGCCGTTCTACGGCTTCAACCGGGCCGGCGCCAAGGTCAACGAGGGGCTTCGCGACTCCTTCTGGCTGCAGGGCATGATGGGCGGCGCCAAGGGCCTCTACGACTGCATCCAGGAATTCTCCGAGGTCGACTACACCGAAGACCTGAAGAAGATCGACAAGCCGACGCTGATCATCCATGGCGACGACGACCAGATCGTGCCGTTTAAGGCGGCCGGCGCCAAGAGCGCCAAGATCGTCAAGGGCGCTGAGCTCAAGGTCTATCCGGGTTCTCCGCACGGTCTTGCCCAGACGCAGTCGGACCAGTTCAACGCCGACGTTCTCGCTTTCCTCCAGGCTTGA
>NZ_JAULLL010000062.1:0-890 GCF_041357635.1 Sinorhizobium sp. CB7 | reverse complement strand
CACGGCGGCTTTTTAGCTGGATGCCGGCCTAACTGTCTAACTGCCGTCGATCGCCTCGCCGATGCGGGCGATTGCCTGCTGATAGACACTCGCGGAGCTCCAGCCAGCGATGGCGCCCATGTTGCCTTGATAGCCCCCGCCGGCCCGCCAACCGTGCGCCCTGAGGAAGTTGGCCGTTGACATCAGGGCAGTACTCGTGTCGCGCATGTTCCTGCTGCCGACGCCGTACTTCAGGACATTCCCGGGCAGGAACCCGGTTTGGCCGATCTCGCCGTGCATGGCGCCGACCGAGCGGGCGCTCAGCACGCCGCTGTCGACCAGCTTGAGCGCCGCGATGGCATGCGGCGCGAAGAATTGCGGGCGGCGGCAATCGTAGGCGAGCGTGACGATTGCCGACACAGTGTTCTGGTTGCCCATGGAGGCGCCGAAGCCGGTCTCCATACCCCAGATGGCGAGCAACACCCCGGCGGGCACGCCGTACTTACGCTCGATGTTGCCGAAGAGTGCTGCGTTCGCCGTCTTGAGCGATTGGCCCTTGGAAATAATCGCGGACCCACCACGTCGTCTCATAAAGTCGTCGACCGAACCGCTGAAAGCCTTGTTGACGGAGCGGTCGGCCCGGATGGTCCCTACGGCGTATTTCGCTCCGAGAAGCGCTGCAAGACCCTTCCCCCTGACGCCGGCGGCCTTTGCCGTCTCGGCAAACTCCACTTTCCACTGTTGAAACCCGGCAGCGCTTTTGCCACATGAGGCCGCCTCGGCAACGCACGTGAGAAGGCAGAAGGCGAGGGCGCCCGCCGCAGCGATCAACTGTCCCTTAGCAAAGAACGCCATGTCGCTCTCCTAGTCGGCCTGATCCATCAAGCATCCGGCCGCATGGCGTCACTCCT
>NZ_JAULLL010000061.1:0-1094 GCF_041357635.1 Sinorhizobium sp. CB7 | reverse complement strand
TGCGTTCGGCGGCTGCAGCGGTGGTCGCCCGCCACGAGAGCCTGCGCACCCGCTTCGCGGAGACCGACGGCGTTGCCTGCCAGGTCGTCGGCGAGATGGCCGACTTCGGCTGGACGACAAGCGATCTTGCCGGTCTTGAGGAGAAGGACCGGCAGGAAGCGCTTCAGCGGATGTTGGCGACAGGGACCGGCACGCCCTTCGATCTTGTCAACGGACCGCTGCTGCGCCTGGGGCTGATCCGGCTCGCTGATGAGGAGCATGTGCTGCAGGTCGCCATGCATCACATCGTCTCCGACGCCTGGTCGATGCCCATCCTGATGAAGGAGTTCGCCGCCTTCTACAATGGCGCCCGCAGGGGCGAGGCGGTCGAGCTGCCGGCGCTTGCGATCCAGTATGGCGACTATGCGCTGTGGCAGCGGGCCTGGCTCGACGAGGAAGTGGTCGCCGGCCAGGTCGCCTATTGGCGCGGCCGTCTCGGCGCCGAGCATCCGGTGCTGCAGCTGCCCGTCGACCGTCCCCGCACGGGTGGGCGCGACACGGCCGGCGGCCTGGTCGAGCTTGCCGTTCCCGCCGATCTTTCCAAAAAGCTCGGGCATCTGTCGCAGGCCCATGGCGCCACGCTGTTCATGACGCTGCTGTCGGCCTTCCAGCTGCTGCTCTACCGCTACAGCGGCCAGTCGCAGATCCGCGTCGGCGTGCCCGTGGCCGGCCGCAACCGGCTGGAGACCCAGGATCTGATCGGCTTCTTCGTCAACACCCTGGTGCTGCGCGGCGATCTTGCCGGCAGCATGACGGTCGCAGAGCTGATCGAGCAGGCCCGCATCCGCACGCTGGAGGCCCAGGTCCATCAGGACCTGCCGTTCGCCCGCCTGGTTGAGGAACTGCAGCCGGTCCGCGATCTCTCCTCCTCGCCGCTCTTCCAGGTGATGTTCAACATGGAGCAGGCCGGCATGGGCGTAACTTCCGCCGTCGGCCTCGACGGCCTTGCCGTGCTGCCGCAGGCCGGCGCCGTCGGGGCTGCGCAATACGATCTCGTCCTCAATGCCGGCGAGACGGCCGACGGCCTGACGCTCGGCTTCGCCTATGCCCGCGAC
>NZ_JAULLL010000060.1:0-1154 GCF_041357635.1 Sinorhizobium sp. CB7 | reverse complement strand
TCGGCGCCCTGACCTCCACGCAGTTGAAGACGCTCAGCACGGACAACATCGCAGCCCTCTCCACCGACCAAGTCGCAGCCCTCAGCACCAAGATCCTGGGGTCGCTGACGACCGACCAGATCGGTGCTCTGAGCTCCGCTCAGGCTGAAGCGCTGGGCTCGGCACAGGTCGCGGCACTCACCTCGACGCAGATGGCTGCTTTTGCCTCTGAGGATATCGCGGCCTTCTCGACCGCCGACATCGCGGCGATCAATGTGAGCGCCCTGTCAGGCCTCTCCTCGGACAATGTCGCGGCCCTGTCCACCGATCAGACCGCCGCACTGAAGACCATCCAGGTCGCGGCACTGAAGACTGGCCAGATCGCTGCCCTCACGACGGATCAGATCGGTGTCCTGAGCTCGTCTCAAATTGGAGCCCTGAACTCCACGCAGTTGAAGGCGCTCAGCACGGACAATATTGCCGCACTTTCCACCGATCAGGTCGCAACGCTTAGCTCGAAGACGGTTGCGGCTCTGACGACCGCCCAGATCGGTGCCCTGAGCTCCGCTCAGGCTGAGGCTCTAACCTCCGCTCTTGTCGGCGCGCTCAGCTCGGCGCAGCTGGCGGCTCTGGCCTCGGAAGATATCGCGACCTTCTCGACGGCCGACATCGCGGCGATTACGGTTACCGCCCTGTCCGGTCTCTCCTCGGACAATGTCGCGGCCCTGTCCACCGATCAGGCCGCAGCACTGAAGACCGCCCAGGTCGCGGCGCTGAAGACCAACCAGATCGCAGCCCTCAGCAGCGCCCAAGTCGGTGCCCTGAGCTCGTCCCAGATCGGCGCCCTGACCTCGGCACAAGCGTCTGCGCTCAGCACCGACAACGTCGCCGCACTCTCCACCGACCAGGTTGCAGCACTGAACACCAAGACCCTGGGATCGCTGACGACCGCCCAGATCGGCGCCCTGAGCTCCGCTCAGGTCGAGGCGCTCACCTCGACACAGGTCGGCGCTCTGACGCAGGCACAGATCGGGACTCTGGCCTCTGAAGATATCGCGACCTTCTCGACGGCTGACATCGCGGCAATCAGTGTGACTGCCCTGATGGGTCTCTCCACGGATAATGTCGCGGCGCTCTCCACCGATCAGACCGCAGCACTGAAGACCGCCCAGGTT
>NZ_JAULLL010000059.1:0-1199 GCF_041357635.1 Sinorhizobium sp. CB7 | reverse complement strand
CCGTTGAACTCGCGGGTGACGACGTCGTAGATGGCGTTCTTGACGGCGGCCGGATTGGCATGGCCATGCGCCATCGAGCCCATCAGCGTGCCGGCCTTGTTGGCCTCGGCCAGATCCTTGATCGCCTTCTTGCCGCAAGCGTCGAAGTCGGTGTCGGGCACGTCGGTGCGCGCCGGCACCGAGCCCTTGACGACGTTGAAGGCCGACTGGAAGCTCGGGCTTTCGATCGCCGAGGCCATCTGCAGCTGCGCCGGGATCTTGTCGGCCGACACCTTGAACATCGCGAACTGGTCGGAGTTGAAGGTCACCGAGCCCTGCGTGCCGGGGAAGCGCATGCAGACGAAGTCCTTACCCGGCACCTGCTTGGCCTTCAGGAACTCGCCCTTGGCCCAGTCGCCCATGAACTGCATGCCGGCCTTGCCCTCGATCACCATGCCGGAGGCGAGGTTCCAGTCGCGGCCGGAGAAGTTGTCGTCGACATAGCCGCGCAGCACCGTCAGCCGGTCGAAGGCCTGCTTCATCTGGTCGGAGCCGAGGGTGTCGGAATCGAGGTCGATGAACGCCTTCTTGTAGAAGTCATTGCCCATCGACAGCACGATCGCCTCGAACATCGTCGCATCCTGCCACGGCTGGCCGCCATGGGCGATCGGCACGATCCCCTGCGCCTTGAACTTGTCGAGCAGCGCGATCAGCTCGTCCCAGTTTTGCGGCTCCTTGCCGCCGGCCTTGTCGAGCGCCGCCTTGTTGATCCACACCCAGTTGGTCGAGTGCACATTGACCGGGGCGGCGATCCAGTGGCCGTCATATTTGGAGAAGTTCTGCAGCGCCGTCGGCACCACCTTGTCCCAGCCTTCCTTGCCGGCGACCTCGTCGAGATTGCCGAGCGCGCCTTCCTTGGCCCAGTCGAGAATGTCGAAGCCGAGCATCTGCACCGCCGTCGGCGGATTGCCGGCCGTCACCCGGGCGCGCAGCACCGTCATCGCCTCGGTGCCGCCGCCACCGGCGACCGGCATGTCGGTCCAGGAGATCCCCTTGGCCTCCAGATCCTTCTTCAGAACGTCAAGCGCCGCCGCTTCGCCGCCCGAGGTCCACCAGTGCAGGACCTCCACATTCTCCGCCGCGTTGGCGACCGCAGCCCCCATCAGCAACAGCGCTCCCACTGCCGTCGATGCCATCAACTTACGCATGGTAATCCTCCC
>NZ_JAULLL010000058.1:0-1243 GCF_041357635.1 Sinorhizobium sp. CB7 | reverse complement strand
GACGCACGGCGGCTGGATTCCTGTGACAGGCACAGGAATTGTCTCTCAAATCTGTGCTTTAGTGTTGAGGAAGCTGAGATCGAGCCCCGGGAAGGCCTTCCCGGGGCTCGCGCGGCAAAGCGCCCGTACAGGAATAGGTGTCAACGACCGACCTCATGAAGGGACTTTGCCGCTCCAGCTTCGCATCGCTTGGTGACTTGAATGGGCTATCCGTCGGACACGCCCGCAGACAATTCGAAGCATGGAACCCTAATTATGATCACAGAACCCGCCGAAATCCAGTCCATCCTCGGCCTGGACGTCTCCCGCGACACCGTCACCCTGTACGACGGCCGCACGCGCGCCACCTCAACCCTCGCCAACACCGCCGACGCGCTGCGCACCGTCCTGCAGCCGTATCAGGGCATCGCCACGCTCGCCGTGTGCGAGGCCACCGGTGGCCATGAGGACATCCTGCTCGGCGTGCTCTTGGAACTGGCCATTCCGGCCCATCGCGCCGATCCCGCCAAGGTCAGGGCCTATGTCAAATCCTTCGGCAAGCACGGCAAGAACGATCCGATCGATGCGCGCTGGCTTTGGCGCTACGGCGGCGACCGCGCCGCGACGCTGCCGCGCTGGCAGCCGGCCGAGCCCTGCCAGCAGAAGCTCGAGCTGCTCGTCGCCCGCCGTCTCGACCTCGTCGCCATGCGGGTGCAGGAGCAAAACCGTCTGAAAGCCCCGCGCAGCCGTCTGATCGCCGACGCTATCGAGGCCCATCTCGAAGAGCTGAACCGCCATATCGACACTCTCAACGAACAGATCGACGCCCTGATCGCCGAAAGCGACGATCTGGCCCTGCGGGCCGAACCACTGCGCTCGGTGCCCGGCATCGGCCAGGTCCTGGTGCCGCTGCTGCTTGCCGTCATGCCCGAACTCGGCACCCTCAATCGTCGCCAGATCGCAAGCCTCGCCGGCGTCGCCCCGCATCCCAAAGACAGCGGCAAGGCCAGCTGGCACCGCAGCACCACCGGCGGCCGGCGCCAGATCCGACCGGCGCTCTTCATCGCCGCCCTTGCCGTCTGTCGCGGTGCCAGTCCGCTCGCCACCGCCTACAAGGCCATGCTCAAGCGCGGAAAACCGAAGCGCCTGGCGCTCACCGCCCTCATGCGCAAGATCATCACCGTTGCAAACGCCCGCGTCAGAGATGCCCTGCGGTTGCAATATGAAGTTAATGCAATTCCATGCGCAAACTGACTTGGTGAGG
>NZ_JAULLL010000057.1:0-1261 GCF_041357635.1 Sinorhizobium sp. CB7 | reverse complement strand
CCTCGCCGGCAGCGGCGATCTGGGTGAGCAGCTCGCCGTAATGGGCGGAAAGACGTGCGACGGTGGCATGATCGAGCTTGCTGGCGTTGCGCGTCCAGCGCAGGACAAGCGCGTCATCGGGCATGACGGCGATCGTCAGGGGATAGTGCGACCGCTCCTCGGAGGCGACATGATCGATGGTGATCGGGGCTTCGCTTTTGCGCAGCTCGGCGTCGACCGGATAGTTCTCGAAGACGAAGAGGGTGTCGAACAGCGCATCGCCCGAACGGCCGGCCCAGCGCTGCACGTCGGTCAGCGCCGTATGCTCGTACTGGCGCAGCTCGATATTGCCGGCCTGCAGCCTGGCGAGCCATTGGGCAAGCGGCTCGTCGCCGCGCACCTCGCAAAGCACCGGCAGGCTGTTGATGAACAGCCCGACCATCGTCTCGACCCCGGCAAGCTCGGCCGGCCTGCCGGAGACCGTCACGCCGTAGGCGACCTGAGGGCGCCCGCCATAGCGGGCAATGAGGATCGCCAAGGCGCCCTGCATCAGGGTTGCCAGCGTCAGCTGATGGCGTTGCGCCGCCCGGCGAAGCCGCTCGCTCAGCTCCCGGCCGAGACCCTGTTCGAAGACAGGCCCGGCCGCATCATCCCCGCAGGGCGCCTCGATCACCCCCGTCAGCGTCGCCGGATCGGCGACCTCGGCAAGCCGGGCCCGCCACCAGTCCTCAGCCGACGGCTGACGCTTGAGCCAGGCGATGTAGTCGCGATAGGGCACGACTGGCGGCAGTTCCGCAGCCGGACCCTTCGTATAGGCCGCCATCACCTCGCCGAGCAGCTGCGCCGAGGCCCAGCCGTCGAGCAGCGCATGATGGCAGGTCCACACGTGATCGTGCCGGCCGTCGGGACGGGCAAACAGGTTGACCCGCATCAGCGGCGCCCCGGCACTGTCGAAGCCGCGCGCCAGATCCTCGGCGAGCCAATCGGCTAGCCGCCCCTCATAGGCATCACCGCCTTCGGCCGCCGACCAGTCGTGCTCGGCAAAGGGCAGCATCGCCCTCCGGCGCACCACCTGCAGCGCCTTGCCGCCATGACGCCATTCGAAGTGCGTGCGCAGGATGGCATGCCGCTCGATCGCCGTCTGCCAGGCGGCAACCAGCGCCGCCTTGTCGAGCGGCCCGGAAAGCGTCATGCGCAGCTGAGTGACGTAGACCCCCCGGCCCTCCTCCAGCATGCCGTGGAACAGAAGACCCTGCTGCAGGTCCGTCGCCGGATAGATGTC
>NZ_JAULLL010000056.1:0-1291 GCF_041357635.1 Sinorhizobium sp. CB7 | reverse complement strand
GCCTCGCCGGCAAAGCCGAAGCGGCCCTCCGGCCTCAGCGACTGGTCGAACTGGCCGAGATAATTGAAGCTGATGCGCGGCACCGGCAGGGCGGCCGCCTCGGCGCGCAGCCGCTCGTCGGTCCCATGGCGGATCAGGCCCCAGTGCAGGCCCTTGGCCGGGATCGTCCTGAGCGTCTCCTTGACCCCGATCAGCGCCGGCCCTGCCTCGGCATGGGCCGGCAGCCAGACCGGGAAGAGCGTCGTGAACCAGCCGATCGTCCGGCTGAGGTCGACACCCTCGATCACGTCCTCGCGGCCATGGCCCTCCAGATGGATCAGCGCGCCGTCCTTGCCACTCCACTCCGCGATGGTCTGGCAAAGCGCCGTCAGCAGCACCTCGTCGATGCGCATGCGATAGGCGCGCGGCACCTCCTGCAACAGCTTGCGCGTCGTCTGACGGTCGAGCTCCATGCCCACCGACCGGCCGGCGCCGGTGCGGGTGTCGCCGTCGCCTTCCAGCGGCAGGGCATCCGAGGCCTCCGCCAGCCGTTGCTTCCACCAGCCGAGCTCGCCCGTCACAGTGGGACTTCCCGCATAATCGGCCAGCTTCGTCGCCCACACGCTCCAGGGGGTGGAGATCTCCGGCAGCACGATCGCCTCGCCCCGTTCGGCCTGGTCATAGGCCTCCGGCAGGTCCTCGAACAGCACCCGCCAGGACACCCCGTCGACCGCGAGATGATGGATCGCCAAGAGAAGCCGGCCTTCGTCCTGCGCGATCTGGAAGTAGCCGACACGCATCAGGCGCCCGAGCTCGAGGTCCAGGCTGCGCTGCAGCCGTTCCCCTTCCCGCGTGAGCGCCGCCGTCCAGTCCGCCGCGCCCTTCAGGTCGATCACCTCCAGCACCGGCGCCTTCTCATGGGCGAGCAGCCATTGGTGCCAGTCGTCGTCGCAAGCCCCCATGAAGCGCAGCCGCAGCGCATCGTGCCGTTCGACGACGGCGTCGATCGCGCGGCCCAGCGCCGCCACGTCGAGCACGCCCCGGACCTTTAAGAGCACCGACTGGTTCCAATGGTTCTCCCCGCCCTGCCGCTCGAAGAACAGCCGCTGGATCGGTGTCAGAGGAATCTCCCCTTCCATGGCGACAGGCGCCGGCGCGACACTCGCCTCCCCGCCCGCAAGCTTCGCCAGCTGGGCGATCTCGGGCGCCTCGAAGATCTGCTTCGGCGTCACCATCAGCCCGGCCTTGCGGGCCCGCGCCACGATCTGCAGCGACAGGATGGAATCGCCGCCGATCTCGAAGAAGTTGTCGT
>NZ_JAULLL010000055.1:0-1424 GCF_041357635.1 Sinorhizobium sp. CB7 | reverse complement strand
CTATTAGATTCACACATTGTCGAAAGCGGAGAGGAGGAGGGATACGCCGCGCTTGGCGGCCTGGAACTGTTGCCAGCCGTCGAGCATGACGATCGGGCCTGGCTTGCCGTAGTAACCGGTCCACCCGCCGAGACGGGCGCAAACCCAGGCGGCATAGGCCAGTGACCCTTTGGGATGGGGGTTCTTCTGTCTGGCAGTCTTGCCCTCCAGCTTGGCGCTGAAGGCCTCCAAAAGCGGCCGGTCGCTTGGCTCGAAGGCGTCTTCGATGGGGCGCAAGGTGCCGCCCGCAGGCGCGCCGTCGCGGGCATGCACCAGTTGCTGCACGATCACGGCCGCGACGAAGGCGGCCATCACCAGATTGCTCAGCGGCGTTTCGTCCTCGATGCGCAGGCCTTCGATATCAAAGCCTTGCGTCTTCAGGGTGCGGAACAATTGCTCGATCGCCCAGCGGCGGCGATAAAGGGCGATGACTTCTGCCGCCTGGTCGGCATCCGACACCGCGTAGGTCGTCAGCAGCCGCCAATGGATCGGCTCTTCGCCTTGCGGTGCGGTCGTCTCGCGCACATCCACCAGAGAAAGGCACGCGCCATGCGGGGCGTTCTTGTAGATGCCGTTCTTCGGCTGCGGCAATGTCACCGCGCTGAAGCGGATCGCCAGCTGCGTGTCGCGCTCCTTGCGGCCCGGCTTGGCCGGCAGGGTGAAGGCCAGGCGTGCCGCAACCGGCAAGGCATCCGCCAGGGCGAACAGCGGGGGCTGATCCTTGCCGAGGCTGCGGTCCTTGCCCACCCGGATGACGAGGTCGACATCGGCCGGCCGGCGGGTGAAGGCTTCGTAGATATCGCTTTCGCGGTCGGCAATGACGGTGACGTGGCGCGCGGCCGCACACACCTGCGCGGCGCGATCGGCGCCCTCTAGCCAGCGGTAGCTTTCCTTGTCCTCGATCGGACGCGCGCGCTGCGTGCCGCGCTTGCCCTGGTCGCGGCTTAAAAACTGCCCGTGGATCGCGCCGACGATCGCCCCATCGTCCGCATCGACCCCGATCATCGCATGCAGATAAAGACCACCGCCGCCGCCGGAGCGCACCACCGTCGTATCCTGAATGGCCAGGATGTGCCGATCGGCACAGCGGCCGGCCGTGCGCAAGGCCGCCGCATCGATCATCGCCTGCGGATCGACCGCAGCATTGCGCAAAAACCGGCTCAAGCGGATCTCCCCAGCCCGATTGCCCCCGAGCTTGCGCACCCGCAGTCCCTGGCCAGCCGTCTCAACCAGGCGCTCCAGCAAGAACGCCCCCCTTTTTCCAGGCGACGGTCGCCAAACCGTCCCAGGCTTAAATCATTCATCGCTCAATTCTCCTGCTTTTCGGCAAGAGAATCAGAACGCAATTCCATAGGCAATTCTAAATGTGTGAATGCCATAGCCCC
>NZ_JAULLL010000054.1:0-1521 GCF_041357635.1 Sinorhizobium sp. CB7 | reverse complement strand
AAGGTGGCATTGAGTCTTTCCTCGTTCGGTATCCAAGGTCTGAGCCCGATCGTATTACCGGCCCGGTGCTTGGGCCTGTACAACCTCACATCCGGTCGCCGCTGCGGGCGGCTGCACCACTATCCCGCTTTCGGCGGGCAAGGGCTCAGGAGAACGGGGACCATTCTCTTTCCTCGGCTGCTGAAGCCATGGGAGGTTTCGGTCCGTTCACCTGGATCCGCCAGGGCTGATCAGGTCCTGGGGATGGGAATAGCTTTTCAGCTGGGCAGCTGTCGGTCAGGCAGACGTCATGACCACCCCCTCGATGACGACACCGGCATTCACATATTTCCATAGCGCGATCAGCAGCTTGCGGGCGAGCGCCACGATCATCACCTTCTTGAGGCGTCCGCCATTGCGTGCGACGCGCTCCTTAAACCAGCGGGCGAGCACCGAGCCCGGCTGGTGACGCAGCCAAAGCCACGCAAGTTGGACCATCGTCGTTCGCAGTCGTGGATTGCCCGCTTTCGAGACGCCCTGCTCACGATCAATCGATCCGCTCTGCCATGGTGACGGCGCCAGCCCGGCATAGGCGGCAACCTGCCTTCGATTGTCGAAGCGCCGGAACAGGCCTTCCGAGTGGAGGATTGCCGCAAACTCCGGACCAATGCCCTTGATGCACAGCAGCATGGCCGCTGGCGCGGCGGTGCTCGTCGTCTGGTGGATCATCAGCGCATCTCGTTCGGCCTCCACAGTCTTGATCTGTTCGAGCAGCAACTCGAGACGGTCAAGCTCACGGCCGATCTGGGCTTTGATGTGATTGGAGAGCGCACGGCCATCGCCCGTGCGAAGTTCTTCCAGACGTGCACGCCGATCACGACGCAATGGCTCATAATCCCGGATGCCCTGGCTGAAGAGCAATCCCTTCACGCGATTGACGTGGAGAACCCGCTCGGCCACCAGCGCCTTTCGCTCCCGGCCAAGCCGGCGGCGATCCTCTTCCTCGGGCGTCGGCACCCTGACCATCGAGCAGACGCGTGGCTCGCCTCGCTTCCAGGCCATTAGCGTACGGATCAGCGTCTCGCCATCGATGCGATCGGTCTTGGCGCGACGGCGACGGCGCGGCACCGCGATCGACGCGGCGTCGACAATGTGACTTTCGATCCAATCTTCGCGGTTCAGCACCCGGCCGATCCAGAACCCGTCCAAACCCGCTTCCTGGATCACCACCAACCGGTAAAGCTTTCCCTGGCGCGACTGTGCCTTTTGGCGCAGCTCGGCAAAGCAGGCCAACAGCCCGGCAATATCACCGCCGGCGACCGTATGCCGGGAGATCTTCTCGCTCCCCGGTGAGAGCGACGTCACCAGCCAGGTCGATTTACTCAGTTCCAACGAGACAAAAATTGCGCCAAGATCGACGCGGATAGCGGCATGTGCCTCAGGTTGATCAGCAGTCATAAGCATGATGGGCCTCCAGAGCGATTTCTAGCGAACCCACTCTGCCACGGTGCAGGCCGCTATCCACTCCTCATGGAATCTCTT
>NZ_JAULLL010000053.1:0-1704 GCF_041357635.1 Sinorhizobium sp. CB7 | reverse complement strand
AGATCGCGGCCCTGACCATCGATCAGGTCGAGGCCCTGACCACTGCCCAGGTCGGCGCGCTCAGCTCGAAACAGATTGCAGCCCTCAGTGCGGACGATCTGGACACGTTCACCACCGCCGAGATGGCCGCAATCAGTTCAAGTGCGGTCTCGGGCTTGTCGACAGCGACGATTGCGTCGCTTTCAGCAGATCAGATCGCAGCCCTGGGCACTGCGGCGGTATCAGGCCTGACCACTGACCAGATCGCTGCCCTCAGCACCGATCAGCTGGACGCCTTGACCAGTGCCCAGGTCCGTGCCCTCAGCTCCAAACAGATTGCCGCCCTGAGCACAGGCGACATCGCCTCGCTTTCAGTAGATCAGATAGCCTCTCTGGACGCGAAGGCTATCGCAGGCCTGAGCAGCGCGCAGGCCGGCGCCCTGAGCATTGAGCAGATCGAAGCACTTTCAACCAGCCAGATAGCGGCTTTGAGTGCGGATGCGCTTAAGGGCTTGACCCCGGATATGCTGGAGACATTCTCGCCGGAGGAACTCGCTGCGATTGGCTCCAGCGCGATAAAGGGACTGTCCACCGACTTTGTTGCGGCGCTTTCCCCCGCTGAGATTGCAGCCCTGAGTACGGCTGGCGTCGGCGGATTGAGCAGCGATCAGATCAGAGCTCTCAGCGAGGACCAGATCGAAGCACTCTCCACGAGCCAGATAGCAGCATTGAGTTCGGCCGGGCTTGCGGGATTGACCACGGAAGATCTGGAAACGTTCTCGACCGAAGAACTCGCTGCGATCAGCTCGACGGCTATAAGGGGACTATCCACGACTGTCGTCGCGTCCCTATCCGCCGACGAGATCGCCGCTTTGACGACAAGCCAGGTGGCTTCGCTGAGCTACGGCCAGGTGGCGGCAATGAGTCCCGCACAAGTCGGAGCGCTTTCAATATCACAGGTCGGCGCCCTCAATTCAATGCAGGCAGCCGCGCTTGGGGGAGACGACCTCGCCGCGTTTTCGACCGAGCAGATCATCAGCCTGAATTCAAGCGCGATCTCGGCATTGAGCACCAGTGCGCTCGCCGCCTTGACTGCATCCCAGGCTGCGGCCTTTACTCCAGGCCAGATCGCCGCCATGAGTTCAGCGCAGGTTGAGGCGTTGACGAGTGACGAGCTGGCAAGCAGCTCCGTCGAAGATATCGCATCCTCCGGCGCAACGGACGTATCGGAGTCTTCAACGCAAGACAGTGGGAGTGGGTCCACTTCGGAATCGGCTGAGGTCACTGCAGCTATTTTGTCTTACCTGGGAGTCTGACTTCTAAACGGGTCTCGTAGAGACTGCGCCAGAGCAATCCCAGGAAAGGCGCGAGGCGCGCTCTCCGGCCGGAATTGCGTGAAAACAAAATGGTTAGGGCCGAATGCCGAGAACTGTGCATGGTTTTTTCGGGCAACATCCGCTCTAACTTTTGGTTGAGAGACGATTCAGATTTAGGTCGATTCGACCTGAAATCATCCGGTTCTAAAGCAAAGAATTTTGCGCTTTCTCAATCTCGAGACCGTACCGGATGCTGAGTCTGGCCAGGATTTGAACCGTCCTTCGGACGCTTCAGGTTATGGTCGGCGGGACGAGGAGCTACCATCGTCGGTTGAAGTCATCGCCAAACACGCAAAAAGCCCGCCAGGTGGCGGGCCATTTTGTTTGTGATTTGGTTGCGGGGGCAGGA
>NZ_JAULLL010000052.1:0-2635 GCF_041357635.1 Sinorhizobium sp. CB7 | reverse complement strand
TGCCGGGCGCCACCGGCAGTCTCAAGACGTCCGCATTCGAGCGTTCGAGCGAGACCTGCAGGCCGCCTGCCCCGTTTTCCACCGTCGCGGTCACCAGATTCATCGCCGGCGACCCCATGAAATCGGCGACGAACATGTTGGCGGGCCGGTTGTAGATGTCGGCGGGCGTGCCGAACTGCTGCAGCACGCCGTCCTTCAGCACGGCGATCTTGGTGGCGAGCGTCATCGCCTCGATCTGGTCGTGGGTGACATAGACGATCGTCGTCTTCATGCGCTGGTGCAGGCGCTTGATCTCGGTGCGCATGTCGACGCGCAGCTTGGCGTCGAGGTTCGACAGCGGCTCGTCGAACAGGAACACCTGCGGGTTGCGCACCAGGGCGCGGCCCATGGCGACGCGCTGGCGCTGGCCGCCCGACAGCTGGCTCGGCTTGCGCGCGAGCAGGTGGCCGATCTGCAGGATCTCGGCGACCTCCTTGATCGCCTTGTCGCGCGCTTCCTTGGCCACGCCGCGGATCTCCATGCCGAAGGCGATGTTGCCGGCCACCGTCATGTTCGGATAGAGCGCATAGGACTGGAACACCATGGCGATGTCGCGCTGCGACGGCGCCAGGCCGGTGACCGAGCGGCCCCGGATGGCGATGTCGCCCGCCGTGATCGGCTCCAGCCCGGCAATGGCGTTGAGCAGGGTCGACTTGCCGCAGCCCGACGGCCCGACCAACACCAGGAAGCCGCCCTCCTCGATCTCGATGTTGATGTCCTTGAGGATTTCAAGCGCGCCATAGGACTTGCGCAGGTGGGCGATCTTCAGAAACGACATGAGCTTATCCCTATGAACCTATCCCCATGAGCTATCCCATGAGCCTATCCCTTGACGGCCCCCGACATCAGGCCGCGCACGAAGTAGCGGCCGGAGACGATGTAGACGATCAGCGTCGGCAGGGCGGCGAGAATCGCGCCGGCGAAGTGGACGTTGTATTCCTTGACCCCGGTCGAGGAACTGACGAGGTTGTTGAGCGCCACCGTCATCGGCGTCGAATAGGGGCCGGAGAACGAGGCGCCGAACAGGAAGTCGTTCCAGATGTTGGTGAACTGCCAGATCACCGAGACGACGATGATCGGCGCCGACGACGGCAGCAGGATGCGCCGGAAGATCTGCAGGAAGGTGGCGCCGTCGATCTGCGCCGCCCGGACCAGCTCGCTCGGGAACGCCTCGTAATAGTTGCGGAAGTAGAGCGTCGTAAAACCGAGGCCGTAGACGACGTGCACCAGGATCAGCCCCCAGATCGAGCCGGCCAGCCCGAGGAGGCCGAGGATGCGCGCCATCGGGATCAAGACGATCTGGAACGGGATGAAGCAGGACAGCAGCAGCATGCCGAAGAAGACGTTGGCGCCGCGGAACGACCACTTGGTCAGGACATAGCCGTTCAGCGCCCCGACGATCGTCGAGATCGCCACGGCCGGCACCACCATCAGGATCGAGTTGAGGAAGAAGGGCCGCAAGCCCGTCGGCTGCACGCCGACCTGCGCCGTCGACCAGGCCGAGATCCACGGCGCGACCGTCCAGGTCTTCGGCAGGCTCAGCATGCCGCCCTGGCGGATCTCGTCGAGCGGCTTCAGCGAGTTGACGACCATGACGTAGAGCGGCAGCAGATAGTAGATCGCAAAGACGATCAGGGCGGCATAGATCAGCGCCCGCGTCAGCCGGCCGTGCGCAATGGCGTTTTGCGGGGTGGGGGTGGCAGCCGCGCGCATCAGCGTTTTCCTCCGCGGATTTCGGAATAGAGGTAGGGGATGATGATCGAGAAGATCATGATCAGCATGATGATCGCCGACGAGGCGCCGATGCCCATCTGGTTGCGGGTGAAGGTGTAGGAATACATGAAGGTCGCCGGCAGCTCGGTCGCCTGCCCCGGGCCGCCGCCGGTCAGCGCGACGATCAGGTCGTAGGCCTTGATCGCCAGATGCGCCAGCACGACGAAGGCCGACAGGAACACCGGCCGCATCAAGGGAATGATGATGCGGCGGTAGATCGTCACCGCCGAGGCGCCGTCGACCTGGGCGGCCTTGATCATCTCGTTGTCGACGCCGCGCAGGCCGGCCAGAAACATCGCCATGACGAAGCCGGACGACTGCCACACCGCAGCGATGACGACGCAGTAGATCGCCAGCTTGTTGTCCTTGATCCAGGTGAAGGAGAAGCTCTGCCAGCCCCACAGATGCATGGTGTTTTCCAGGCCGATGCCGGGATCGAGGAACCACTTCCAGGCGGTGCCGGTGACGATGAAGGACAGCGCCATCGGATAGAGGTAGATCGGCCTGAGGATGCCTTCGGCGCGGATCTTCTGGTCGAGCAGGATCGCCAGCGCCAGGCCGAGCACCGAGCAGATGACGATGTAGAGCGAGGCGAAGATCGCCAGGTTGGAGATCGCCCGCCACCAGTGCGGCAAGGCCCACAGCCGCGCATAATTGCCAAAGCCGATCAGGTTGTAGGACGGCAGCATCTTGCTGTCGGTCAAAGACAGGAAGCCGGTATAGGCGATGAAGCCGTAAACGAAGATGACGATGACGACGAAGCTCGGCGCCAAGACCAGCTTGGGCAAGTGCTGCTGCAGTCGGCTGCGCGTGTCCATCGCTC
>NZ_JAULLL010000051.1:0-2645 GCF_041357635.1 Sinorhizobium sp. CB7 | reverse complement strand
CGGTCTCGAGCGCGTCGGCATCCACGACAACTTCTTCGAGATCGGCGGCGATTCCCTGGCCCTGATGCGGATGCTTGCCCTGGCGGACCGAAAGCTCGGCCTGACCGTCAGGGTCTCTGCATTCATCATCGACCCCAGAATAGAGGCGCTGGTCGGCGGTGACGAACGCGCGGGCCAGGACAAGCTCTCGATCCTGTCGGACGATGAATTTGAGCAACTGTTGATGACCTCCCGGGAGGACAATGCCTGATGGATATGCCGGCCGATCGGAAGGAAAAGCTTGCCGCGCATTATTGCGCCTTGCCGGCTTCGGAAAGGCGCGTTCTGAGGCAGAAGCTGCGCGCGCTCGGAATTTCGCAATCCGACCTCCGCATTCACAAATTTGAGGACGAGGGGACCGATTTTCCCCTGTCTCCGGCGCAGGAGCGGCTCTGGTTCCTGTGGCGGCTCGATCCGGAGAGCCCCGCCTATAACATCGTCGGCAAGGTACGGCTGAAAGGCGAGTTGGACTGGCAGTCCCTCCAGGTAGCGGCCACACGTCTCATCGAACGGCAGGAAAGTCTTCGAACCCGTTTTCGCGAGGTCGACGGCGTTCCATTCCAGACGATCGAAACGCCGCCATCCGTTTCCTGGAAGCTTAAGGACATCGCCGATCTCGAGGAGCCCGAGCGCTCAAAGCGGCTTGACCAAATCCTGGCGGAGGCGGCGAAAGCGCCGTTTGATCTTGAACATAGCGTCCCGCTGCGACTGACCGCAATTCGTCTGGGGTCTCGGGATCAGGTTCTGCATTTTGCCATGCATCACATCATCTCAGATGCCTGGTCGATGCCCATCCTGATGAATGAGTTTGCGATATTCTATAACGCTGCGCGCGACGGGTGCGACGCCGGCCTTCCAGAGCTCCACGTTCGGTACCGCGACTACGCCCTTTGGCAGCGAGAGTGGTTGGACCGGGAAGAACTGGAGCATCAGCTCTCCTATTGGCGGGAGCGGCTTGGAAAAGAACATCCTGTGCTGCAGCTGCCGCTCGACGGCAAGAGGACGAATAGCGTCAGCGACGCAGCCGAGCAAATCGGCATAACCGTGCCGAGCCATGTGAGCGCGCCTCTCCGTCATCTCGCCCGCAGCAGCGGGACAACCCCGTTCGTCGTGCTGCTTTCGGGGCTGCAACTGCTTCTCTATCGGTATACCGGCCAATCCGACATTAGGATCGGCGTTCCCATCGCCGGCCGGGACCGCACCGAAACTCAGGATCTGATCGGCTTCTTCGTCAATACGCTCGTTCTGAGAGCCGACGTTTCAGGGGCGATGACGCTGTCCAAACTCCTGGAGCAGACGCGCCTGCGCGTCCTGGAGGCGCAGCGAAATCAGGACGTGCCCTTTGCCCAGTTGGTCGACGAGCTTCAGCCGCAGCGCAACCTGGCAACGACGCCGCTCTTTCAGGTGATGTTCAACATGCACCAGAAGGGACGCGAGCGCGTCTCGCTCGACGGCGTGACCGGCGTCTCCCAGGGAGGCGATTCCATATCGGCCCAATTCGAACTGGTTGTCGATGCGATAGATCGCGGCGAGACGTTCGATATCCTGTTTTCATACAAGACCGATCTGTTCGCCGCCGATACGATCGGCCGCATGGCACGGAAATATCTCGACATTCTTACGCAACTCGGCGACGCGGTTGGCAAGGCAACGCCCGTAGCAGATATCGCCTGGTCCGACAGCGGCCTACCTCGAGAACCTGCGGACCACCCGTTCATTCCCGTGACGGATCGGATCGGCGAGCGGGCCCTGCAACATCCCGCGGCCGAGGCTGTCGTGTGCGAGGGCGAACGTCTGTCCTATGGAGAGCTCGATGCGCTCGCCAACCGGATCGCCCGGCGGCTGCAGTCCCTCGGGGTCCAGCCGGACGAGCGCGTCGGTCTTGCGGTGGAACGCTCCACCGGCCTCGTCGCCGCCCTCCTCGGTATCATGAAGGCGGGGGCGGCCTATGTGCCGCTCGATCCGGCCTATCCGGCCGAGCGCCTCGCCCACATGATCAAGGACAGCCGCATCACCCGGGTGGTGACGGATGCGGCGACGAAGGAGACGCTTGCCGGGCTGCTGTCGGGTCTCGACACCGTGCTGGTCAATGAGGTCGGGAGCGAGAGTTCCGAGCCTTTCGTCACATCCATCCATCCCGACCAGCTCGCCTATGTCATCTACACCTCCGGCTCCACAGGAGTGCCGAAGGGGGTGGGCATCTCCCACAGGGCGCTCAGCCTGCATATCGACGACTTCCTGGGCTCGTTCGGCATCTCGGCCGCCGACACGCCGGCTGTCGCAGGAGAAGGTGACCTTCTCGCGCATCCCGACCGCCTACTGGCAGCAGTGGCTGCGCAACCTGCCGAGCGGGCTTGAGGCGCTGCGCCAGATCACCGTCGGCGGCGAGGGCCTGCCCGGCGACGCGCTGGCGGCCTGGCAGAAAGGACCGCTTTCCCATATCGCGCTGGACAATCTCTACGGCCCGACCGAGACGACGATCGCCGCGCTGTCGCGGCGCACGAGCGCCGACGACAGCACGCATGCGATCGCGCCGATCGGCGTTCCCTATCCCTCGCGCAGCGCCTATGTGATGGACGGGGACGGCAACGAGATGCCGGTCGGCG
>NZ_JAULLL010000050.1:0-3248 GCF_041357635.1 Sinorhizobium sp. CB7 | reverse complement strand
CGCCGTGGACACGGCGCTGCTGGATTCCTGTGACAGGCACAGGAATGAGGGAAGGCGGGGCGACGGCAGCGCCAAACAACCAACGATGAGATCGTGGATTGGCAGGATTGCCCTGTAGGCCACCCACCTCTCAGGGAATCCCCACCTCATCGATCAGCGCGGACAACCTCCTGAGTGTTTATAATTAGAGCAGTTCGGCGTTTCTTGGAACCGTAGAACCGCTCTTACCCTTTGTTTTTACGCAATCCCTTGCGGAAAACCGCTTCGCACTTTTCCTGGAATTGCTCGTTTCCAGATGTCGTTGCCGCAAAACCGCTTCACACTCTTGCGCGACATGCATGGGCGTCGACCATTATGGCAGCACTACTTGATCCGCTTTCAAGCTCGTAATGCTGCGGCAATCTTGGAAATGGAAACAAGGAGAGTGAGAAGAGGGATGGCGATGAGAATCCACCGATAGAGGACGAGAAGCAGCTCGCATCGCGCGGTCGCCGCAAAAACGCCATTGCCGGGTGCTCTTGAATTCGCCCCGGCCCGCTCCCAATTCTTCGCCCACTGCTTCCCGGCTGAGCCGGCTATAATGTTGCTTTTCTCTAATGCCGGACAAGCCTTTGAATAATAAGCAAATTCTGAAGGAACCCCCACCCGCATGACACAGAATCTTGCAGGTTTTAATAAATCGTCTATGGTGGCCGACACTTTTGGCGCCGCCAGCAGCGATCGCGCCCCACGCCGATCGCATCGTGCTTTGAGAAAAACGCAAGTGCACGAGATCTCGTCAATAAGCCGTGGGAGCAGGTGAAAAATGTCAAAGAAGACCGCCAGCATCGTGCTGCACACCGAGCAAAGGGATGAGTATTTCCGCCAGGAGGACGAGGTATTCGGAGATTTCGCCTTCACGGCGAAGGTCGCCAATGTCTTCGACGACATGGTCAGCCGGTCCGTGCCGTTCTATGAGGAAATGCAGCGCATGGTTTGCGAACTTGCGCTCGATTTCTCCAAGCCCAACACCAATCTCTACGACATCGGCTGCTCGACTGCGACAACGCTTCTGACGCTGGACCCACTGCTGGATCCGAGCATCAAGTTCGTCGGCGTCGACAATGCGCCCGACATGCTGGAAAAGGCGCGGCAGAAGATCAGGAAGACTGGAACGAACCGGCCGATCGACCTGCAGGTCGCCGACCTTCACCAAGGGGTCTACATGGAGAATGCCAGCGTCGTCACGATGCTGCTGACGCTGCAGTTCATCCGCCCGCTCTATCGCGAGCGCGTGATGAAGATGATCCATGCAGGGCTGAACGAGCAGGGCTGCGTGCTCCTGATCGAGAAGCTGACCAGCGAAGACACGATGTTCAATCGCCTGTTCATCCAGCATTACTACGACTTCAAGCGCCGCAACGGCTACTCGGAAATCGAGATCGCCAAGAAGCGCGAGTCGCTGGAGAACGTGCTGATCCCCTACCGGCTCGAAGAAAATGTCCAGCTGCTTAAGGAAACCGGCTTCCGCAGCGTCGAGGTCTTCTTCCGGTGGTATAATTTCTGCGGGATCATTGCCGTCAAGTGACGTGCAGGAAAGACAAAAGACACTATGAAGAAAACAATGATATCGATCGGAGAGTTTTTCTTCCGATATAGAAACCAGGCATTCCCTCTGATTATCCTGGCGCTTTTCGTGGTTGCGGTGCCGCCGTCGGAACTTTTTGCGAGCAAGGCCCTCGAGCAGGCAAAGGACGGCGTTGCGCTGCTGATCGCGCTGTCCGGCCTCGTCCTGCGCGCAACTGTCATCGGCTATGCCTATATCAGGCGCGGCGGCCAGAATAAAAAAGTCTATGCGAAAAACCTCGTGACGGAGGGCATGTTCGGCGTCTGCCGCAATCCCCTCTATGTCGGCAACATGCTGATCTATGCCGGCGTCTTCCTGATGCACGGCCATCCGCTGGTCGTGGTCGCCGGCATCGCGCTTTACGCCTTCATGTATCAGTGCATCGTGCTGGCCGAAGAAGCCTACCTCGAGGAGAAGTTCGGGGACGGCTATCGCGCCTATTGCGCCGACGTGCCGCGCTGGATCCCCCGGTTCAGCAAGTTTTCCGAAGCAACGGAAGGCATGGCGTTCAATTTCACGCGCGTGCTCGTCAAGGATTATTCGACGATCGGCGCGACCTTGATCACGCTCTCGCTGGTCGAGGTCTATGAATATATCGTGTTGCCGAATCCGCTGCAGTATATCGAATATTTCGCGCAGCTTGGCGCTTTCATTGCAGGGATCGGGATCCTTACGGGGATTGTCAGTTACTGCAAGAAACGCGGTATTTTGAGCGAGAAGAAGGCCGCCTGAGAAACGGGTTGGCCGAGATGAGAGCCGTCCGATCGGGCGGCTTTTTTGTATGCCTGGAACCTCGGACCGGCCGCGCTTCGGCATTCCCTCCGGGTCCAAATCGGCTAAAATCGCCGATTTTGCAATCGTTCGACAGCAAACTGTTTTCGGTATAACGTTACAAGATCGGCGAAAATTAAACGGGCATTGCCGACTGAGAGCGCATCTGCTTCCGCCCCCAACTCCGGAGGGGAGCCATGGAGCATTCCAATCCATTTTCAGAGTCGCATCTTGCCAGCATCGAATTGATCGAATGTGACGGCGAGTGGTTTGTCCGCGTCATCAAAGAGGGCGTCGAGAAGACCGAAAGCTTCGACAGCGAGGCCGAGGCCACAGGCTATGCCGAAAGCGAACGTCGTCGTCTCGGTCTTAAGCATATCCAGCGGTTCTGATCGAAGCTTGTCGACCGGCGAAGGTGTGGCCCGCGCGGAATTCCGCGACCGGGCAATCAAAACGCGATGCCCGACAGGCCAAAAAAATGCCCCGCGGTGCCAGGCGGGGCGATGGAAAGGAAGTGTAGAAAGGTGAGCTAGGGCGCGCCGCGGTTTCGTCAAGCCTCTTGCGTCCTGCAGCGGCGGCTAGAGCCGGATGATTTTAGGTTGAGCCGACCTGAAATCTGAATCCGCCTCTCAATCAAATAGTTAGAGCGGGATGTCGCCCGAAAACCGCACACACGGCATCCTGCTCTAGATGTGAACTCTCAGGAGGTTGTCTGTGCTGATCGGTGGGTGGGGATTTCCATGAGGGACGGCCTACAGGGCGATCCCGCCAATACACGATCTCGTTGTTGGTTGTTTGGCGCTGCCGTCGCCCCATCTTCCCTCATTCCTGTGCCTGTCACAGGAATCCAGCAGCGCCGTGTCCACGGCGC
>NZ_JAULLL010000049.1:0-3377 GCF_041357635.1 Sinorhizobium sp. CB7 | reverse complement strand
CAAGCGCGGCGTATCCCTCCTCCTCTCCGCTTTCGACAATGTGTGAATCTAATAGGCGCGCGGGGAGAGGGATAGGGTGAGGGGCAAAACTTTCAGTGTATTCGATGTCTGCTGGCCGGCGCGATCAGTCGCAGCCTTGGCCCTGTGTGAGGTGCGCGCCGTCGCGCGAGCGGGCATTGTCGGTGTCCTGGTTTGCGCAGGCGGGGTCGGGGCGATTGATGCTGTTGGTGTACATGCGGTCGACTTCGGCGCGCGTCTTGGGAGGCTGCCAGGGCGTTTCGCTGTCGAGATCGAGGCTGCTGTCATGGGACTGCGGGTTCGGCCACATCATCGGGTCGCGCGCCAGGGCGCCGCCTGCTGTTCCAAGTGTGATGGCCATAACAGATAACGCTAATAATTTCATGTGCATATCGTACCTCATGTCTTATGTGGGACATTTCTGTCCCAGCCGGCACGTAGGTCTGCGCTCGCTTTCGTTCCACTCGCAGTCGCGTGAATTTGATAGCATTTGATGCGCAGGTGACTGGGACGCGTGCGGCTTGCTCGATCGTTCCCTCGCCTCGTTTTGCGAGGAGAGCAGGGTGAGGGGGTAGAATTCTCAGGGAATCCAATATGTTATGCGGCGCCACCCCTCATCCGCTCTTCGGGCACCTCCCCGGCGGGGAGAAGCGGGAGTCGCGCCTTCCGTCGTCCCTCACAGATGCGGCTGCAGTTGGCAAATTCCGCAAAAAAACCCGCCGCGATCGACGGGTTTGTCTGCTTCGTCTGCCGGCTTCAGCCGGCGGGAAGGGTGCGATCAGTCGCAGCCTTGGCTCTGGCCGAGATGCGTGCCGTTGCTGGAGCGGACATTGTTGGTGCCCTGCGCGTCGCAGGCGGGGTCGGCACGGTTGAGGCTGTTGGTATACATGCGATCGACGTCCGCTTGCTTCTTGGGAGCGTGCCAACGGACTTCGCTATCAAGGCTCAGGCTCGAGTCATGGGACTGCGGGTTCGGCCATTGCACAGGTTCTCTTGCGAGAGCGCCGCCTGCGGTTCCAAGTGTCATAGCAATCATTGATAAAGCAAGTAATTTCATACGCATAAGAATAACCCTCTTGTTTGCGTCCGGGGCATTTTGAGCGCCCCGAGATGACATAAGTTCGCCTTTATTCCCGTTCCATGCCCCTTCACATTTTTTTGATGTCACTTGGTTTCAATTGGAATGAGGGCTCCTGCAACTGTAACTTCCGCCGTGATCGACGGCGTTGCGATCAGGCGTTCAAGAGCCTTTCGATGGCCTTGCGGGCGTCGATTTTTCCCTTCAGGACGTGCTCTTCAGGCCCCTCGAATTCGATCCAGCCTTCGTTGAAGCCATCCAGCATCTGGATCCGCGGCATCGGGTCGCGCATGCCCTGAGACCGGAAGAGCGCGCCCCAGTTCTCGCGGGGGACGACCTCGAGGCGGACCGGACGTCCGAGGAGTTCGGAGAAGATCGCGGCGATCTGGCGCGGCGAGATGCGTGCCGGACCGTCGAGCTCGACGATGCGCCGGCCCTTCCAGTCCTGAAGGATCAGCTCGGCTGCGACGCGGCCGACGTCCTCGGTCGAGACCATCGGGAACGGCCGGTCCTCGGGCTGGAGGAAGGTGCGGACGACACCCTCGTTTCGCGCGGAGGCGACATCCCAGGAAAGATTGTCGAGGAACCAGCCCGGACGAAGGATGGTGAGCGGCATTGAAAGATGACCGAGCGCTTGTTCCAGGATGGTGCGCTGCGTCAGGAGATTGGACTGGCTCGCCTGCGCGCCGATGGTCGACAGGCAGAGCACCTTGCCGGGTTTCGCATTTTCGAGCGCATTGCGGATGATGTCCGCTTCCGCCCGGGCTTCCGGAAATCCCGGCAGCGGGTCGAAATTCGGCGGCGGCAGGATGAAGGCACCTTCGGCGTCCGTGAAGGCTTTGGTGAGTGCTGCTTCGTCGCCCATGTCGGCGACGGCGATCTCGCAACCGAGGGCCGCCCATTCGCCGGCTTTTTCGGGATTGCGGACAACCGCGCGTACCTTGGCGCCCGCGTCAAGGAGCGTGCGGGCCATGGTGGCGCCGACCTTTCCAGTGATTCCGGTGATTGCATACATGTTCACTTCTCCTGTTGATGGGTTCGTTTGTCATTCGATCTGAAGGGAGGATACGAAGCCGGGCGTGTTGACTGAAGTGAAAATAGGTCACATCATTGGTGATCCAAAATCACTAGTCAGCGGGGGGCCAACATGACATTCGACGGCAGGATGATTTCGAACGTCGGGGTTCTGGCTGCTATCATCGAGGGCGGCAGCTTCGCGCGCGCCGCCGATGCGCTCGGCCTTTCGCCCTCCGGCGTCAGCCGCGCCATCTCGCGCCTCGAGGGGCGGATCGGCGTGCGCCTTCTCGACAGGAACACCCGTTCGGTGACGCTGACGGACGAGGGCCGCAGGCTCTATGCGGATATCGGGCCGTTGCTCTCGGAAATCGAAAACGCATTGCGTGTCACCTCCGGCTCGGCCAAGACGGTGCGCGGGCGGCTGCGCGTCAATGTCGACGCCTTTTTCGCCCGCATCATGTTTTCGGCGCATGTCGGCCGCTTCCTCGAGCTTTATCCGGAAGTGTCCCTGGAGCTCGTCACCAGGGACCAGCTCGGCGACCTGCTGGGCGAGGGCTTCGATATCGCGATCCGTTTCGGTACGCCGCCGGACTCCTCCATGGTGGCGCGCAAGCTGCTGGAGACCCGCACGATCATGGTCGCTTCGCCCGCCTATCTCGAAAGACACGGCACGCCCGAGATTCCCGCCGACCTTGCCCGGCACACCTGCATCCAGGTGCGCAATTCCCAGACCGGGCAGATCATCGAGGATTGGCTGTTTCCAAACGGCGGGGAGATGCTTTCGGTTGCAACGCACGGCCGGCTGGTGGTCAACGATGTCGGAACGCTGCTTGGCGCCTGCCTCACCGGCGTCGGCATCGCGCGCATCAAGGCGATCGGCGTTCAGGACCTGCTGGACAGCGGTGCACTCGTCGAGTTGTTACCTGACTGGCCGACCGAAACCTATCCGCTTTACGCGATCTACCCGTCAAGGCATCTGCCGGCGGCGAAGGTCCGGGCGTTTATCGATTTTGTGCAGGAGACGGTGGCGGCGCGTGGCGTGTGAGGTTGCGGCGAATACCCTCTTCTCCCCAGTGGGGAGAAGTGCCGAGCAGCGCGAGGCGATGAGGGGGCGAGGAGCAAAGCGACGAGCGTCCGGAGCGCAAGCGAAGGACATTGCCGTGCGGAGAAACCCCCTCATCCGACCCTTCGGGCCACCTTCTCCCCGCCGGGGCTATTAGATTCACACATTGTCGAAAGCGGAGAGGAGGAGGGATACGCCGCG
>NZ_JAULLL010000048.1:0-5068 GCF_041357635.1 Sinorhizobium sp. CB7 | reverse complement strand
TTCGCCGTGCGGACGCACGGCGGCTGGATCCCTGTGACAAGCACAGGGAAGAGGGGAGGATGGGGAGACGTCCGCGCCAGACAACTGCCATTGCGATCGTTGGCATCGTCGGGCAAAACCAAGTAAATTCTGCAATTCGGCGCGTTGGTCTCAGCGACAGAGCTCTTCCGTACCACGCGAAGGGACCGCCGCGGCAACGCCCGTAGCGGCGGCAAAGAGATTGCCGACCTCTTCGACCAGCAGGGCCCGGTCCGGCGTATCGTTCTCGCCGAGCGCGTCGTCGACGGCGCCATGCATGGCGCTGAACAGCATGACGGCAGTCACACGCGGGTTCGCCAAGGTCCAGGCCCCGGCCGCGACTCCGGCTTCGAGAAGCGCCTGCAGGTTCGCGATCGCACGATTGGCGCGCTTCATACGGCGATTGAAGTGCATGATATTGTGGAAGACAAGATCATGCAGCCTGTAGCGGTCGATATAGCCGTTGACCGCGCTTGCCGACCAGGCAAGGAGCCGGCCGGCATGGTCGTCCGGCGGAAGGGCATGGACGGCCGCATCGATATATTCGAGGAAGAGGACGATAAACCGCTGCTGCAGCGCCGCCAGAATGTCGTCCTTGCTTTTGAAATGCAGATAGAAGGTGCCCTTGGCGACATCCGCATCGCGGACGATCTCGTCGACGCTCGTAGCCGCAAAGCCCTTTTCGAGAAACAGCTTCTGGGCGGCATCCATGAGCTCCTCGCGGCGAACTTCCGCCGGCTTGGTTCGCGGCCGCGCGACTGTCTGTATCTGCTTCACCGTCAATCCTGACCTCACTTCGCTTCGATCGCGTGCGGTCTTCCTCCCGCACCCCTGTTGGAATCGATCGCGTTTGCCCAAAATTACCATGATCTAGATCGCCCGATGTTCGACCCAACGCAAAGGGCGCTCCAGCTCGCTCATTCTGGACCTGATCGCCAGGCGGTTATACGGAAGGCCGCGCGGCAGGAAAAGCGTTTCGACAATCCAGTCGATTGCCGCTGCCCTGATGGAGAAGAATTCGGCGGGAACGCCGAAAAGCCCCTGCCCCCCCATGCGGACAAGCCTGCCGTAGGCCGTCTCGGGAACGATGGTCGCCAGCCCAAGCACATGGCTGCGGATCTTCGACGCCTTCTCCTGCAGCCAGAGCCTGGCCTCCGGCGCCCCATCCGGGGGGTGGATGGTCGAATTATCGTCGCGAAAGTGCCGCAGCACGGCGAAGGGTTCGCCACGGTCGAGCCATTCGCTCCATGCGCGGAAGAAATCCGCCTGATCGTCCACCGACATTGTCCCAGTCACGACCGAGATGACGAGCGGCCACTGTGTGAGATCGTGCTGGATCATCAATCATTTTCCTTCTCGAGAACGGATCGATCCTCACATAGGAAAATCGTTTCCACCGTCTGGCCAAAAGCCCTGGCGATCTCGATGGCGAGCGGCAGCGGCGGCTCGTATGTCCCGGTCTCTATGGCCTGAACGGTCTCGACCGCCACCCAGAGTTCGCGCGCCAGATCCGCCTCGCTCCAGCCCTTTGCGGCCCTCATTTCTTTCAAGCGATTCTTCATGCCTGTCGCCGATTTCCGATCTGGGTCGAGGAGCACGGCTCCCGTTCTTTCACGCCAGCCGGTTACTGACTGACTATCAGTCAGTTAAAGGTCGATATGAAAAATGTCAATCCGGTTCTGCTCATAGCGGCCGCCGTCATTTGCCCATCACTACAGCGGCCGCGAGCGGCCGTCCGAGATCTTGGAAATACTAGTCGCGGTAGCAAGCCCGCAATATTTCAAAAGCCAGTTGTTTGGCGCGGAAGCTTCCCCGTCCTCCCTCTTTCTTCCCTGTGCTTGTCACAGGGAAGAGGGAGATCGTGAGGCTTTCGCCTCAAACAACTGGCTCCGAAATACCGGAGGTTTGCTACAGGTTCTGCTGTTTCCGAGATCTCAGGCGGCAATTGAGGGCACGGGCGGCTCCTCACACTCCCTCACCACCATCACGCGCCAGACAACCACCACCGCGAAGTGGATTGGCGGGACTTGCCATCCCCACTTCGCGCTTCACGGACGCCCTATCTCGTCCATAAAGACGGACAACCTGCTGAAAGCCCACAGCTAACCGTCTACTCCGGCTCCCCCTCAGTAAACGCATATCTCATCGCCCGCAGGATGATCACCGCCGAGGCCGCACCCGGGTCGATGTGCCCGAGCGACCGTTCGCCGAGACGCGCCGCCCTCCCCCGGGTCGCGACCATGGAGCGTGTGGCGTTCGCGCCGGTCTCGGCGGCCTCGAGGATGCGGCCCCACATTTCCCGGGCTCCGGCAGCGCGCGCCCGGGCATTGACGGCCGCCTCCGTCGCCGGAAGCCAGGCGTCCAGCATGGTCTTGTCGCCGCGTTGCCCCTTGCCCCGCTCCCTGATGCCGGCCGCCATCGCCTCGACGATCGCCGCCTGGCCGGCAGGCGAAAGGCGTTCATCCTGTTTGAGGGCCTGCGCCGCCTTTCGAAAGGCAGTGGCATAAAGCGGTCCGGTGGAGGCGCCGACCGCATTGAGAAAGGCGGAGGCCGCTGCCGTGAACACGTCGGAGGGAAGCATCTGCTCGAGATCGAGCTTCGCCAGTTCCCCGTTCACCGCCATGAAGCCGAGCGACATGGTGATCCCGTGATCGGCATCGCCAATGGCGCCGTCCAGATCAGAGAGACGATCCTTCTCCGCCTCGATCTCCATCGATATGCGATGAAACATCCTGCTGATGCGGCGTGCCCCGTTTTCCGGCATCATGATCCTCCCAGTTCGAGCGGATGCGGCCCGTGTTCGCCGGGGCGCATATCCTATGTTTTCAGTTGATCCGCAGGAAAGCGGTATCGCAAGGGTGATGCAACAGGTCCGTGAGCTCCTGGTCGAGGTGCAGGATCGTTATGGATGCACCGACCATGTCGAGCGATGTGCAATAATGTCCCACCCAGTTCGCCTCTATCTTGATGCCCTTGGCGGTCAGCCGCTGTTCGACACGCCTGAAGAGAATGTAGAGTTCCATCAGCGGTGTGCCGCCGAAGGAATTGACCAGCACCGCGACCCGGTCGCCCGACACCGCTTTCATTTCCGAGAAGATGCGGTCCATCACGCGGTCGGTGATTGCATCGGCGCTCACCATCTTCTCCCGCATGACGCCGGGCTCGCCGTGGATGCCCATGCCGATCTCGATATCATCAGGGCCGATCTCGAAATTGTGGCGGCGGGTCTGCGGCAGCGAGCAGGGCTCCAATGCCACGCCAATGGTAAATGTCCGTGCGTTTGCCTTGCGCGTCACCGCCTCGCAGGCATCGAGCGACAGACCTCGGTCGCAGGCCGCACCCGCGATCTTGAAGATGAAGAAGTTGCCCGCCACACCACGGCGTCCCTCCCTGTCCTCCAGTGGCGAGGAAGAAATGTCGTCGGTCGTCACGACCGTGCGGACCTCGATTTTGTCCTCCGCCGCCATCTCCGCCGCCATTTCGAAATTCATGACGTCGCCGGCATAATTGCCGTAGACGAAGAGCACGCCCTCGCCGCCGGATGCCGCCTTGGTGCATTCAAGGATCGGACCAGGCGGCGGCGAGGAGAAGATATTCCCCACCGCAACCGCATCCGCAAGCCCCTTGCCGACATAGCCGAGAAACATGGGCTCATGACCCGTGCCGCCGCCGATCACCAGGCCGACCTTGCCCGGGCGCGGTCCCGTACGGGCGACGAGCGCGCGGCGGGCGCTGTCGACCGGCCTGATATAGGCGGCATGCGCTTTTACGACGCCGTCCAACATCTCTTCCACGACGTCATCGGGATCGTTCAGGAATTTCTTGATATGGGTGCGGTAACTGCTCGGCAGGGCCGCGGGGCCGCTTTCGATCTTCGGCCGCTGCGAAAGCTTCTGATCGATCTCGGTCACGCCATCGGCGTTCAGGATGCCGCGGCCGGTCGCAGCATCCGTGATGAGCACCGTAACATAGCCGCCGCGAAGCGCTGCAAGGATTGCCGGTACCTTGTCGAACCCACCGGCAACGGCAATGCGCAGATCGATCTTCTTCAGCATGTCAAGCGACATACCGATCGTGCGGTCGTCGAGCGGGCCGGCGACCGGCCGGCCCTGCCCGTCGATGAAGCGTCCGGCGACGACACCGGCGGCATCCTTCGAAAGGTACTGCTGCAGCGATACAGATTCGAAGAATCCGCTGGTGTGGATGGTCGAATTCGGGCGCAGCGACGCGATGCCGAAGATCACCTTGTTGGCTTGTGAAAGTGCTGAAAACTGGCTCTCGATCAGCGGCTCGCGCAGGAGCACATCCCGCACTTCCGGAGCCGACACGATCGCCGGGGCGGCGATATTGATGAGCCTGCCGCCGACGGCATCGGCAAAGGCCGCCGCGCAAAGCTCCGGCGTATAGCCGAAGGTCGCGCTGGTTCCGCCCGTTGCCTGGACCACCGTCATGTCCTGAAGGCCGGCGATCGACGCATGTTCGCCGACGGCCATGACCGTGCGGCCCCAGACGACCGCCAGCGTATCGCCCGATTTCAAAAGTCGCTGCAGCGCCTGCGCGCCGGCGGCTCCCAGGCGTTCGATGAGCGGGCGGGCATTGTCGTCGCTCGGCACCACGAGACAGTCGTGCAGCCCGAAATGCCGCTTCAGTTCCTGGGCGATCGTGAGCGAACTCAGCCGCGACGGCTCGATGGAAATATTGACGATGCCGCGCGCACGGGCATCGGCAAGATAGCTGTTCACCGTCGCCCTTGAGATGCCCATGGTTTCGGCGATATCGCCCTGGGTCATGCCGTCTTCGTAGTAGAGCCAACAGGCCCAGATATAGGGATCATCGCCGTAGCGCAGCGGAATAGGCTCCGCCACGGCGTCGGCTCCGGTCCGCGCCGTACCGTTCTTGCGCACCGATGATGTCTTGACGGTCATCCTGCCTGAATTCCCCTTATCGAAAATCGACCGCGAAGATGTGCGTAAAGCAGGAAATTTTCAATGCCGCCCTACAGCGCCGTGCGTCTTATCAGACGCACAAAGGTCGCTGTAGCACTTTGAAT
>NZ_JAULLL010000047.1:0-2500 GCF_041357635.1 Sinorhizobium sp. CB7 | reverse complement strand
AGCGTCGACCGAATACCCCCGGGGGTAGAGCACTGGATGGGCTATGGGGACTCACCGTCTTACTGATCCTAACCAAACTCCGAATACCGGGGAGTACTAGTCGGCAGACACACGGCGGGTGCTAACGTCCGTCGTGAAAAGGGCAACAACCCTAACCTCCAGCTAAGGTCCCCAAGTCATGGCTAAGTGGGAAAGGATGTGAGGATCCCAAAACAACCAGGATGTTGGCTTAGAAGCAGCCATCATTTAAAGAAAGCGTAACAGCTCACTGGTCTAAACAAGGGTCTTTGCGCCGAAAATGTAACGGGGCTAAAGCCATGCACCGAAGCTGAGGATTCCTCTTTGAGGAGTGGTAGCGGAGCGTTCCGTAAGCCCGTGAAGGCAGACCCGTGAGGGCTGCTGGAGGTATCGGAAGTGCGAATGTTGACATGAGTAACGATAAAGAGGGTGAGAGACCCTCTCGCCGAAAGACCAAGGGTTCCTGCTTAAAGTTAATCTGAGCAGGGTTAGCCGGCCCCTAAGACGAGGCGGACACGCGTAGTCGATGGGAACCACGTTAATATTCGTGGGCCTGGTGGAAGTGACGGATTGCACAAATTGTGAGGGCTTATTGGATTGTCCTTGCAGTGGCGCGGTTCCAGGAAACAGCTCCACCGTATAGACCGTACCCGAAACCGACACTGGTGGTCAGGTAGAGTATACCAAGGCGCTTGAGAGAACTGCGTTGAAGGAACTCGGCAAATTGCACGCGTAACTTCGGAAGAAGCGTGACCCTATTGCGGGCAACCGTGATGGGGTGGCACAGACCAGGGGGTAGCGACTGTTTATCAAAAACACAGGGCTCTGCGAAGTCGCAAGACGACGTATAGGGTCTGACGCCTGCCCGGTGCTGGAAGGTTAAAGGGAGGGGTGCAAGCTCTGAACTGAAGCCCCAGTAAACGGCGGCCGTAACTATAACGGTCCTAAGGTAGCGAAATTCCTTGTCGGGTAAGTTCCGACCTGCACGAATGGCGTAACGACTTCCCCGCTGTCTCCAACGCAGACTCAGTGAAATTGAATTCCCCGTGAAGATGCGGGGTTCCTGCGGTCAGACGGAAAGACCCCGTGCACCTTTACTATAGCTTTACACTGGCATTCGTGTCGGCATGTGTAGGATAGGTGGTAGGCTTTGAAGCAGGGACGCCAGTTCCTGTGGAGCCACCCTTGAAATACCACCCTTATCGTCATGGATGTCTAACCGCGGCCCGTCATCCGGGTCCGGGACAGTGTATGGTGGGTAGTTTGACTGGGGCGGTCGCCTCCGAAAGAGTAACGGAGGCGCGCGATGGTGGGCTCAGAGCGGTCGGAAATCGCTCGTCGAGTGCAATGGCATAAGCCCGCCTGACTGCGAGACTGACAAGTCGAGCAGAGACGAAAGTCGGTCATAGTGATCCGGTGGTCCCGCGTGGAAGGGCCATCGCTCAACGGATAAAAGGTACGCCGGGGATAACAGGCTGATGACCCCCAAGAGTCCATATCGACGGGGTTGTTTGGCACCTCGATGTCGGCTCATCGCATCCTGGGGCTGGAGCAGGTCCCAAGGGTTTGGCTGTTCGCCAATTAAAGCGGTACGTGAGCTGGGTTCAGAACGTCGTGAGACAGTTCGGTCCCTATCTGCCGTGGGTGTAGGAATATTGACAGGATCTGTCCCTAGTACGAGAGGACCGGGATGGACATATCTCTGGTGGACCTGTTGTCCTGCCAAGGGCATAGCAGGGTAGCTATATATGGAAGGGATAACCGCTGAAGGCATCTAAGCGGGAAACCCACCTGAAAACGAGTGTTCCCTATCAGAGCCGTGGAAGACGACCACGTTGATAGGCCGGGTGTGGAAGTGCGGCAACGCATGAAGCTTACCGGTACTAATCGCTCGATCGACTTGATCGTTCTCGTTGCCAGTGCTCATCGCATGAGCCAATCGGCAGTAGCCAGTCGCCAATAGGAAAGCTGCTGCTGCCCAATGCCAAGACGTGTTCAAAAAAGATGACAATAGACAGTCCCTACTGGCTAACGCCTACTGCCTATTGCCTCATCTCCAGCTTCTCAAAACGTTGCGCTTCGCTGACCTGGTGGTTATGGCGGGGTGGCTGCACCCGTTCCCTTTCCGAACACGGCCGTGAAACGCCCCAGCGCCCATGGTACTTCGTCTCAAGACGCGGGAGAGTCGGTCGCTGCCAGGTCTGCCAAACGCAACTTCAATCTTCTCTTAACCCGCGGCCCCAAGCCGACTATAATAGCCGGGCCGCCGCAAGCGGCCCGTTCTGCTTTAAATAGCAAAAGAACACGAGACAAATTGCGTCGCAATTTGCTCGGCAGTAAAGCGACAAATCCCAACGGGATTTGCGCATGACGGATAAACCGCAAAGCGGTTTACCGAGGTGACGCGGGGTGGAGCAGCCCGGTAGCTCGTCAGGCTCATAACCTGAAGGCCGCAGGTTCAAATCCTGCCCCCGCAACCAAA
>NZ_JAULLL010000046.1:0-6792 GCF_041357635.1 Sinorhizobium sp. CB7 | reverse complement strand
TCGTCAGGCTCATAACCTGAAGGCCGCAGGTTCAAATCCTGCCCCCGCAACCAAATCACAAACAAAATGGCCCGCCACCTGGCGGGCTTTTGCGTCTCTGGAAACAGCTATCGCTGGCGCGAAGACTTCATCTTCGCAACCGTCTTCTGATTGATCCTGTAACGCTTCCATAGGGCTCCCAGGCTCTCTTGACTATTTTGTATTGCTCGACGGATCGCCTCTGTCGTCGTGGAGCTCCCGTGTAGAATTTGTCCCATAGCGAATCTCTCCAGGCTTGCGAGAAGATCGCACCATTAAAATCCGGGATCAAACACCTATCATTTTCACCTCGTATTTTGAGCGAGGACGTCATGCCCAGACGGAAGCGAGTCAAGCTTCTGTTAGTCGTCTTTCGTGATTTCTCAGCCACAACCATGCCGAAGTCTTGTGAGCGCTAATATCTCAATGGTGTTGTAGCTCTGAGTCAGCTACAACGTGGACAAAGGGTTCAAAGTGAACGGTCCGCCGCCGCAGGTGCGGGCCGATCTGCAACTTACGGGAAAATGACTTCGGGTATGGATGGCATCGGTCCGCAGCATCACGACTCCGGTCTTCGTGCGCTTTGCGGTATCGCTGCGTTCTACCGGATTGCCGCTGACCCAGTCCAGCTTCAGCACGACCTGGCGCTGAAGGGGCGTGCATCCGAAGCCATCGACATCCAGCGAGCAGCCAAGATCATCGGCCTCAAGGCGCGTGTCGTGGAGAAGGTCACGGAACACCGCCTTCGATCGATGCCAGTTCCAGCAATCGTCAAAATGCGCAGCGGCTCCTTTCAAGTGCTGGGCGGTTTGGATCCTTCCGGAAAGTACAGGCTCGTCGATCCGATAACGCGTGTTGATCACGAAATCGCTCCGTCGGATATATTGGAGGAAATCGGCTCGCGCGTGATCCTCGTCGGCCGGCGGATCGGCGGTGAAGGATCCGATCCCAGAGAGTTCGGCCTTAAATGGTTCCTGCCGTCGATCTGGCGATACCGCAAGCCACTCGCACATGTTCTGCTTGCCTCGCTGTTTATTCAGATATTTGCGCTTGTCACACCCTTGTTCTTTCAGGTGGTGGTCGACAAGGTTTTGACACACAAAGGCTACTCGACACTTTTTGTGCTGGTCGCAGGCATTGCGATCATTGGCCTCTTCGATGTCGTGCTTCAATATCTCAGAACCTATGCGTTGGCGCACACGACGAACCGGATCGACGTCGAACTTGGGCAACGGCTGTTTCATCACCTTCTGCGGCTGCCTCTTGGCTATTTCGAGACCCGCTCTGCAGGCCAGACCGTTGCGAGGGTGCGCGAGCTTGAAACTATCCGTGCATTTCTGACCGGCCAGGGACTTTTCTCGGCACTTGATGTCATTTTCACTTTTGTCTTCATCGCGGTTCTTTTCGCTTATTCGTGGGGCATGACGCTGATCGTCATTGCCGCGATCCCGATCTACATCCTGATCGGTATGACCGTCAGGCCACCACTTCGCGAATTCGTCAAGGAGAAATTCAATCGAGGTGCTGCGAGCCAGCAGTTCCTCGTCGAAGCGATCGTCGGTGTCCACACGGTCAAATCTGCCGCGGTGGAGCCGGTGATGCAGGCACAGTGGGAGGAGAAGCTTGCAGCTTACGTGCGGACAGCTTTTGATACGACGCTGCTTAGCGCTGGCGGACAAAACGCGATTCAATATGTCAGCAAGCTTTCGACGGCAGCTCTTCTTCTCTTCGGCGCCAAGGCTGTCATCGATGGCGAGCTGTCGGTTGGCTCGCTAGTTGCCTTCAACATGATTGCCGGTCAGGTCACCCAGCCGGTCTTGAGGCTTTCCCAACTGTGGCAAGATTTTCAGCAGGTGCAGATCTCCGTTGATCGGCTTGGTGACATTCTGAACACGCCGATGGAGCGTCAGCCTGGCGCTCGCTTGTCGTTGCCGGCGCCAAGGGGGCATATCGAATTTCGAAATGTCACCTTCCGCTATCGGCCCGGTTCCCCGGAAGTCCTGAAAAACGTATCACTTGAGTTCAGGCCCGGAGAGGTGATCGGCATTGTCGGCGCTTCCGGTTCTGGAAAGTCGACCCTGACCAAGCTCGTCCAACGCCTCTACATTCCGGAGGAGGGGCAGGTGCTTCTCGACGGGGCGGACCTTTCGCAACTCGATCCCGCCTGGCTTCGGAGCCACATAGGAGTGGTTCTCCAAGAGAACCTTTTGTTCAACCGCACGATTCATGACAACATCGCTTTTTCAAACCCGGCGATGCAGCGGGCTCAAGTCATTGCTATTGCTAGGCTCGCCGGCGCCGATGAATTCATCACAAGGCTACCGCAGGGCTATGACACGATGATAGAGGAGCGCGGCGCAAACCTCTCCGGTGGCCAGCGCCAGAGGATAGCTATTGCCCGGGCTCTTGCGACCAATCCGCCAATACTGATTTTCGATGAGGCAACCAGTGCGCTTGACTACGAAAGCGAGCGGGTCATTCAGACGAACATGGGTCAGATCGCCAATGGCCGAACGGTGATTATCATCGCGCACCGACTTGCTGCGGTCCGGCCATGCAACAGGATCATCGGCGTTACCGACGGCCGGATCGCTGAGGTCGGCAGCCATGACGAATTGTTGGGTCGGCCAGATGGCCTCTATTCGCGTCTTTGGGCGTTGCAGAACGACAGGGGAGCGGCATGAGCTCAGTCGCCAACGCCTCTCGCTATTTGGGTCTTCCACGACGGCCCGCAACGCGCGCGGATCACGAATTTCTGGCGCCAGCCCTTGAAGTTCTGGAAACGCCACCATCGCCCATACGCATGGTGCTGATCCTGACTATCTGTCTGTTCACCACCGTCGCGCTGATCTGGTCCTATCTCGGCCGCATCGACATTATCGCTGCAGCGCAAGGCAAGATACAGCCGACTGGCCGCGTCAAGGTCGTGCAGCCGTTGCTGACGGGCAAGGTGAAGGCGCTGCCGCCACAAAACGGCGACCATGTACGCCGGGCTGACATTCTGCTCGAACTTGATCCGACGGACGCTCTCGCAGACGAAAGGGACGCCGCAAAGGGCCTTGCATCCGTTAAGGCGGAGGTTCAGCGCCGCAGAATTGCCATCCAGTTCGTGCGTTCGCAACCAGCGGCGGGGTCGGTTCCGGAAGTCAACTGGGAGAAGGGTACTGGTCTTGAGCTGCAGCAACGCGAGAATGGCATTCTTCGAGGCGATATCGAGCAATATTACGCGACTATCGCCTCACTCGACGCGCAGCAGCATCAGAAGGAAGTGGAGCGTGAACGGCTCAAAGTGACAGTGGCCGCGCAGGAATCCCTCGTTGAGACCCTCAAGGAGCGTGTGACGATGCGCAGCACACTTGCTTTGAAGGATGCCGGCACAATGGCAAGCGTCATCGATGCAACAGAGACGATGAAGGAACAGGTGACGCAGTTGGCAATACGGCAGGGTCAGCTTGCTGACGCCGAGGCTGTAATCGATGTCTTCGCCAAGGAGAAACGGAAAGCAGAACGCGCCTTTCTAAGCGATCAGCTTGACAGGCTTGGCGACGCCGAGCGTCGCGTCGACGAATTGGAGCAGCGTCTGGCGAAGGCAAAGAATTCTCTCGAGCAGATGACGTTGCGCAGTCCGATCGATGGAACTGTGCAATCCTCGTCGGTCACCGGGCTCGGGCAGGTGGTCACCGTTGGCCAGGACCTGATGCGGATCGTACCGGAAGACAGCGCGCTCGAGCTTGAAGTCTATATGCCGAACAAGGACATTGGCTTCATCAGAGTGGGCCAGGAAGCCGTCGTGAAACTTGAGGCCTTTCCGTTCACCCGCTACGGCACGGTTTCAGCTGTTGTCGTGAAGGTCGCGGCTGATGCCATCCCGGAGCCAGACGCAGCCCGTCGTGAGGGGGACCCTATCGCCAGGCAGTCAGGGACAGCCTTTGGTGGTGCGGAGCGAACACAGAATTTGGTCTTTCCTGTTACGCTGCGCCTCGCAGCCGATCACATTCAAGCTGACGGTGCAGATGTCAAATTGTCACCAGGCATGGCGGCTGTTGCCGAGGTGCGCACGGGCCAGCGCAGAATATTAGAGTATGTGTTTTCGCCATTGGTTGAGGTGAGTGACGAGGCGCTCCATGAGCGATGAAGGATTGTCACAATTTAATGGCTATGAATGTCTTGCGACTGCGGTACATTTCTCGTTCTGTGAGTAAGTTATAAGGCTGATCCTGAATTCGAGGGCTAAAAGGCGTGTTTACAGCAAAATATACTCTTGAAGTGCTTTGCTTACTAGCGCAGCGCAGGAAACAAACTGTGAGGTTTGTCGGCGGCCCGCTTCCGGCGGGGCTGTGCGGCCGGACCTGACTTCAATTTCAACCGAGCGTCGTGCGTGTGGGGAGGCGAACCGACCCAACGCATGGTAAGGCGGCATAAGCAAGCGGTGATTTCATGACGGGCATCATTACTCCCACAAAGAACGTCAGCTTGACGGGGGATCAGAAAATTGACGGGCTTCTCAGCGGCTATGCCTGGGATAGCACGATAACCTATTCGTTTCCCACCAGCTCGACATCGTACTCCTATAGTGGCGAGAAGGATTACGGCTTCTCATCGATTTCCGCGCAACAGCAGTCTGCTGCCTTGTTCCTTATGGAACAATCCTATGGAAACACGGCAAATGACGGCTTCTCCGTAGAAGGATTTACGAACGCCAACTTTGTGGCCGGGAGCGTGGACACCGCATCGGTGCGGTTTGCACAGTCGTGGTATCCTCCGACGGCATGGGCGTATTATCCAAGTACTGAAAGCAGCGGCGGCGATATCTGGTTCGGGACCGCATATGCTGGCACCGCAGATGATTATCGCTTTCCGGAGTTCGGCAACTACGCAGGCCATACGTTGGCGCATGAGCTGGGTCACGCTCTCGGTCTGAAACATGGTCATGAACCGAACACAGGCAATTCGGTGATCGTGCCCGACGCCTATGATTCCGTCGAATATACGATCATGACCTATCGCACATATGTCGGAGACAGTGCGACTGGCTACAAATACGAGCAGAATGGCGCGCCACAGACCTTCATGATGCTCGATATCGCCGCCCTGCAGGAAATGTATGGTGCGGATTACACGACCAACAGTGGCAATACGGTCTATAAGTGGAAGCCGAACGAAGGCGTCACCTATGTGAATGGGGTCGCGGCCATCACGCCTGACGCCAACAGGATCTTCGCAACGATCTGGGACGGCGGCGGTGTCGACACCTATGATCTGAGTGCCTATGCCGCCAGCCTTCAAATCGACCTGCGACCAGGGGGCTACTCGGTCTTTTCCCACAGCCAATTGGCCGATCTGGGAGGTGGCCCGAATAATGGCTATGCGCGCGGTAACATTTTCAATGCGCTTCTTTATCACGACAACCTTGCATCGCTGATCGAGAATGTTCAGGCAGGCTCCGGCAACGATACGATTATCGGCAACGAGGTGAACAACACCCTTTGGGGCAATGGCGGAAATGATTCGCTTACCGGCGGTGGCGGCGATGACACATTGAACGGCGGTGCCGGATTGGACCGGATGTCGGGCGGGGCTGGCGACGATATCTATATCGTCGATGTTGCGAACGACGTCGTGATCGAGAACGCGGGCGAGGGGACGGACACGGTCAGGACCGCGGCTTCGAGTTATACACTCAGCACCAACGTCGAAAACCTGACGTATACGGGCACGGGGTCGTTCAACGGCACTGGCAACGCTGCGGCCAATGTGATCACTGGCGGGGCACGGTCCGATTGGCTGGATGGAAAGGCGGGCGCCGACACGCTGATCGGCGGAGCGGGCAACGACACCTACGTTGTCGACAGTGCCGGCGACGTCGTGACCGAGGCTGCCGGCGGTGGCAGCGACGGCATCTCGACCGCTCTTGCAAGCTATTCGCTAGCGGCGATCGCCCAGGTCGAGAACCTGATCTTCACGGGCAGCGGCAGCTTCAACGGTGCAGGCAACAGCCTTGACAACAGAATCATTGGCGGGTCCGGCAATGACGCGCTGTCTGGTGACGCCGGCGACGATTGGCTGGATGGCGGCATGGGAGCTGACGCGCTTTTCGGCGGCACCGGCAACGATATCTATTTCGTTGACAATGGCGGGGATACGGTCACCGAAACTGCCGACGAGGGTATCGATACGGTGTACGTACAGTCGTACTACCTCGCGAGCTACACGCTCGGCGCCAACATTGAGAACCTGACCTACACCGGGTCAGCCACCTTCACCGGCACCGGCAATGCGCTGAGCAACATCCTGACTGGCGGGGCAGGGGTCGATACGCTGAAGGGTGCGGCAGGTGACGACACCTATGTCGTCAGCACCGGTGACATCGTCGTGGAGAATGCTGACGAGGGTATCGATACCGTAAAGACGGGCCTGGCGGCCTACACACTGGGTGCCAACGTGGAGAACCTGACCTACACCGGGTCAGCCGCCTTCACCGGCACCGGCAATGCGCTAGACAACATCATCAAGGGCGGAGCGGCAGCCGATAAGCTGACTGGGGCTGCCGGCAACGACACGCTGGATGGCGGGGCAGGCGCCGATACGCTGGTCGGCGGCGCCGGCAACGACACCTACATCGTGGATGCCGCGAGTGACGTGGTCACCGAGGCGGCAGGTGCGGGCACTGACGAGATCCGGACGGCGCTTGCGACCTACTCGATTGCCGCACTGGCCAACATTGAGAACCTGACCTACACCGGGTCAGCCACCTTCACCGGCACCGGCAATGCG
>NZ_JAULLL010000045.1:0-7636 GCF_041357635.1 Sinorhizobium sp. CB7 | reverse complement strand
CCTCGCCCCCCTCATCGCCTCGCTCTGCTCGGCACTTCTCCCCGCTGGGGAGAAGGGGGAGGTCGCAGTATCGCCGACACGCTCCGCCGGACATTGCATCTGTAGCGGACAAGGCCCGGTTTGAAACATTCAAGCAGCACGAGCCGTACTATCAAGGTGAGATCCACTTATCTCTTGGGAATTCACGATGGGACACCTGAAGAATGCCGTTGTCGTGGGTGCTGGCGTAGGCGGCCTGGCTGCAGCGGGGGCGCTGGCCGATCATTTCGAGAATGTCATCCTGCTGGAGCGGGACGAGCTGCCGCCCGGTCCTCGTTCTCGTTCCGGCGTGCCGCAGTCCAGCCAGATTCACAATATGCTTCTTGGCGGGCTCAGCGCGCTCTGCGAGATCTTCCCCGGCATCGACCAGGATCTGACGGATGCAGGGGCGGTCCACTGCCGCATAAACCTCGATCGGCGGGAAGAATGGCCGGGCTACGAGACGTTTCCGCGGCGCGATCTGGGATGGCATGTCTATAACATGTCTCGGCCTCTTATCGAGTTCGTCCTGCGCGAGCGGGTGATGAAGCTGCCAGCCGTGAGACTGCGTGCCAAATGCCGCGTCATCGACCTCGTCGCCGCCGAAGATGGATCCGTGGTCGGCGTGCGGTGCGAGAATGCCGACAGAGCCCGGGAGACTATTCCCGCCGACCTGGTCATAGACGCGTCAGGTCGCGGTGCCCTGACGCTGGCCTTCCTCAAGGCCACCGGGCGGCCGGAACCGGAGATTTCGACAGTTGGGATCGACGTCAGCTATGCGACCACGACATTCGAGCTGCCCGCCGGCACGCGCGACTGGAAACAGGTCATCACCTATCCCGAATTCCCCGACCATATTCGCGGCGGTGTGCTGATGCTGATCGAAGGCAATCGTTGGCAGGCGCTCGTTGGCCACCGCCATGCGGAGGCTCCGCCGGCGAATCTGGCAGGTTTCCTGGAATTTTCCAGGGAGCTCAGGACCCCCACGATCTACAACGCGATCAAGGACGCCATACCGCTGGATGTGATCCACCGGTACGGCTTTCCGGAGAGCAGGTGGGTTCACTATGAAAGAATAGGTGATTTTCCCCCGGGTCTTCTGCCGCTCGGCGATGCCATATCCCATTTCAATCCGATCTACGGGCAGGGCATGACGGTCGCGGCGAAACAGGCTGCTCTGCTGAAGACCCTGCTGCAAGACCGGGCTGGAGCGGCCGACCGGTCGAATGAACTTTGGCCGATCTTCTTCCTGAAGGAAGCAGCGTCGATGGTTTCGGTCGCGTGGACGATGTCGGCCATGCCGGATTTCGCCCATCCGATGACGCGAGGGGAGCGGCCTGCGAACCTGCAGATGATCCTCAAACGACAATCGGAAATCTCCAGGGCGGCTGCTCGCGATCCGGTCATACACAAATTGATGCTGGAGGTGCGCCAGATGATAAAGCCGCCTGCCGCATTCAGCGATCCCGACATCGTCCGTCGACTGGATGCGCTCTCGGAAACGGAAAGCGGTGCCCCTGCCGCTGGAGCCGGATGATTTCTGGTCGAGCCGACCTGAAATCTGAATCCCTCTCTATTGCGTCAGGGTTTCAATATAATCGTAGCCTGACACTTCTTCGGTGCTCTTACCTTCGTCATAAATCTTGGCAAGGGTTGCATGAAGATCGGGAGAGTACAGAAAGCTTAGGGTGCCGACTGTTGCACCGTTCCTCTTGGTCTCCTGCTTGACCCGGAGGACATCGTATTTGCATTGGCCGAGGTCCATGGTCTCGCGTTTCATCACGGTCAACTCGAGTGCCCACTGGTCCGCGGACCGTTCCGGGTCGAATGGTACGAAGTCGATCACGCGATGATCGCCCTTCTTTAGCAGGACGATCTTGCTCAGGTCCGAAAGCGGATGCATTCCAGATCTTGTTTGGCGGTCCACGCGATAGAGATCGAAGATGCCGTCGAATGAGTAGACGATCTGCTTGTTCGATCCGCCGAACGTGGTCGTAATCGAGACCAACGATCCTCTGGCTGGCCGGAACTCGCTGACCGCGGCGTCATTTCCCAAGATGAATCCATTCTTTGCGGTCTTTTCAGTGGGACATTCCGCGGCGTGGGCAAAGGTCGGGAAGATCAATGCGATGAGGAGGCTGTAAAGGCGAATATTCATGATGGTCTTTCAATGAGGCTATAGCTTCAAAATACATACTGTTGGTAATTAATCCGGATGTTTGATCGTATTAATTGCAAAAATTGTTGACGAGCTATAGATCAGGCTTGGCGCCGGATGAGAGAATTTTCGAGAATCCCGTAATCGACGGCATTGAGCGATGGGCCAGAGGAGGAAGCCATCAAAGGGTCCTCGCGAACGGCCTCGACGAGGAAATCGAGAACGGCGCGCACGCGCAGCGGGATATTTCGGCGGGATGGATAGACGACATTGATCGGCAGGCGCGTCGGTGGAAAATCCGGCATGAGGCTGACGAGCCTGCCGGCGGCAATATCCGGGCACGCAAGAATATGGGAGAGGACGGCAAGGCCCGCTCCGGCGAGTGCGGCGCGATGCACCGCAAGCGCGTTGTTGGCGATCAGGCGAGGGGCGATCCGAACGGCCATGTCGTCGGCCCCGTTGGAAAAGGACCATGACCTGCCGTCGCCGGCGCGGCTGTAACAGATCGCATCATGGGCGCTGATGTCGTCAGGTGTCGCGGGCGCACTCCGTTTCTGCAGGTAGGATGGCGCTGCGACGAGGTAAGCCGTCGTCCAGCCGATCCGGCGGCACATCAGGCTCATGTCGGCAACGGCCCCGAGGCGGACCTCCAGGTCGATGCCTTCGCCGACCAGATCGGACGGATCTTCCCGGAAAAGCAATTCGACCGAAAGGCCCGGATAGACCGCCAGAAGCGTGCTGAGCCGGTCGCTCAGATAGAGCCCGAGAGGTGCCGGAAGGCTCAGCCGGACTTTGCCCGATGCGATTGCCCCTTCGGGGCAGGTCCTCTCGCCGAGGGTATCGACCGCTTCGATCACGCGCAAAGCCATCGGGATCATCTGCTCACCTTCGGCTGTGAGGGCGAGCGCGCTCGTCGTTCGATGAAACAGGCGAATGCTGAAATGCGCTTCCAGCGCGGAAACCTGCCTGGAGACGGCCGGTTGCGTGAGATTGAGGTCCATAGCTGCACCGGAAAACGAGCCGACTTCCGCAACCCGCAGGAAGGTCCGCAAAGCGCATACGATGTCCATGAGCGCCCCCTCATACTTTTCGACATAAGCCTTATGACGAGAACTTAGGCCAGAAGCGCTTTACTGTCTAGCTATTACGGATATTTTATATCCATAAGGACATCGGATATCCTTAATAACCGGAGGACGACATGACACAGCGCCTGAACTACGCCCAGCAATCACCCGAACTCTTCAAGAAATTCCTGGACTTCAGCCTTGCCCTGAAGGAGAGCGTCATCGAGACGAAGACGCACGATCTCGTCAACATCCGCGCTTCGCAGATCAACGGATGCGCCTTCTGCCTCGACATGCATGTCAAGGAGGCCAAGATCCACGGCGAGAGCGAACTGCGTCTCCATCACATCGCCATCTGGCGGGAGTCGAACCTCTTCATCCCCCGCGAGCGTGCAGCACTTGCCTGGACGGAAGTCCTGACGAAGCTGCCCGACGGCGGCGTTCCAGACGAAATCTACGAGCGGGTTCGCGGCCAGCTTTCCGAGAAGGAAATCTCCGACCTCACCTTTTCGATCATGGCAATCAATGCCTGGAACCGGGTCAATGTCGGCTTCAGGACGGTTCCGGGATCCGCCGACAAGGCATACGGGCTCGACAAGGCCGGCCTGAGCTGAAGCCTGCGTCGTTTTGACACAGAAACGGCTTTGGAATAAAAGATTAGAGCGCCGATTGCTCATTCATTCAAACGTGCGGCGCTCTGACGTCTACTGACAATTCCCCTTTCAATTGACGCGGCCGGACACGGTTCGCGAACGGAGAGTCGTTATGAAAATCGTCATTATCGGCGGAACCGGCCTTATCGGTTCAAAGACAGTCGAACGCCTCAGCAAAAAGGGACACGAGGTCGTCGCGGCCTCGCCCAACACCGGCGTCAACACCCTCACCGGCGAGGGGCTCGCCGATGCAATGGCCGGCACTGAGATCGTGATCGATCTCGCCAATTCGCCCACCTTCGACGAGAAGTCGATCGATTTCTTCCAGACTGCGGGGAGCAATCTCATGGCGGCGGAAAAGGCCGCCGGCGTCAGGCACCATATCGCGCTTTCCGTCGTCGGCACCGAACGCTTGCAGGAAAGCCCTTATTTCCGCGCCAAGCTCGTCCAGGAAAAGCTGATCAAGGAGTCGGGCATTCCCTACACGATCATCCATTCGACGCAGTTCATGGAATTCCTCCGCGGCATCGCGGATTCCGGAACCGTCGGCGATACCGTGCGTGTTCCGCCGGCAGCCGTGCAGGTGATCGCGGCCGATGACGTCGCCGACGTCATGGCGGAGGTCGCGCTCGCCGCTCCCGCCATGCGGACCATTGAGATCTCCGGTCCGAAGCGCGAGAAAATGAGCGACCTCATCACTCAATACCTGCAGGCGATGAAGGATCCAAGGAAGGTCGTCGCCGATCCGGAGGCCCGATATTTCGGCCTGCTGGTCAACGACCAGTCGCTGGTTTCGGACAATAACCCGCGCCTCGGACGCATCACCTTCGAAGAATGGTTCGCCAAATCAGGTTCGGCGAAGCGAGCATAGCAGGAACAAGGTGGCGCAAGCCCGCGTCACCCGTGACCCATCCATTTGAAACAAGGAGATTTGTGATGATCAGGAGTACTCTGCTTGCAGCCGCCCTCAGCCTTGCCGCGGTCTGCGGCGCACGGGCCGACGGTGAGCACGCCGGAGGTGGGGACAAGGCCCCCAAGGTGACGGTTGTCTTTGACCATGCGATTCCCAACATACCTGGAAAAAGCATGAAGGGCATTCTTGTCGAATACCCGCCGGGCGGCGCTTCCGTGGGCCACACCCACCCGGACTCCGCCTTCATCTATGCGACCGTTCTGGAAGGTGCGCTGCGCACCAGCGTGAACGACGGTCCGGAGAAGGTCTACAAGGCGGGCGAAAACTTCCCGGAGATGCCGGGTGATCGTCATACCCTCGACGAGAATGCCAGCCAGACCGAGCCCGCCAAGCTGCTGGCCGTCTTTGTGGTCAATACCGACGACAAAGAGCTGCTCACTCCGCTCAAGAAGTAATCGATGACCGGCGCGACAAGCTCTGTTGCGCCCCGTATCGATTGCACCCGCCGCCTGAAGCCTGTCGCGTGAAAAGAGATTGACGCGGCAGGCTTTTAGCCATTGTTTTCAAACATTCCTTGCCGCAAAACTGCGGCACATTCTTGCGCGAAGAGTTTCCTCATGTCGGCCGACATCCCGTTATTGCCCCTCGTCCTGATCAACCTCCTGGGCATTGCCGGCATCGTCGTGTGGCATCTCCAGGGGCGCGGCCGGCCGATGGCGCGCCTTATCGTCCAGATCCTCTTCTTCGCGTCGATGACCGTCGTTCTCTGGTACGCGCGGATCGCGCCGACCCGGTTCCAGGATCCGCAGGACCAAAGCCTGGTCTCGCTGCTTGCGATCTCGGCGAAAGTGCTGTGGTGGATCCATCTTGCCTGGGCGATCATCGGCTTTATCCGCATCTATCTCGTCCTGGACCGCCGACCAAAGGAGGCGCGGCTGATCCAGGATCTGACCGTGGCCGTCGTCTATCTCGGTATCGGCCTGTCGGTGCTGGCCTTCGTCTTCGGCGTTCCCATCGGAACGCTGCTGGCAACCTCGGGGGTCATCGCCATCATCCTGGGCCTGGCGTTGCAAAACACCCTCAGCGATCTTTTTTCGGGCATTGCGCTAACGCTCGGACGTCCATACCTCATCGGCGACTGGATTCTTCTCAGCGACGGCACGGAAGGGCGGGTCGTCGAAAGCAACTGGCGATCGACCCATCTTCTGACGGGCGCGCACAACATCGTCGTCCTGCCGAACAGCGTTCTGGCGAAACTTGGCCTGACCAACCTCAGCCGTCCGGATGAGACCCACCAGATCGCATTGACGGTTCGCATCGCACCGACCCGCATGCCCTCGATGACGTGATGCGTTCCGTTCTGGACAGCTGCAATTCGATCGTCAGGGAACCAGCGCCGGTGGTCGCGATGAGAGGGATCGATGCCACTGCGATCGAGGTTGAGCTTCAGTTTCGCGTCAAAGGCCCGGCCCAGCGGACGCCCGCAAGAAACGAAGTCATCGATCTGGTTTACCGGCATTGCAAGTCAAACGGTCTTCTTCTCGCCATGCCGGTCGGAACGTCTTTTGGCATGACCGAGGTGCCGAATGAGGAAACGACTTCGTCGTCGCGAGTCACGCCACTCGAGCTGATCGAGGCCATTCCGGTCTTTTCGACGTTGACCAGCGAGGAAAAGAGGTCGCTTGCCGCTTCGGCGACCACGCGCCACTTTCAGCCGGGAGCCATCATCGCCCGGGAGGGCGAGACGCTCTCGAGCCTCATGATCGTTCGCGCCGGCATCGTCTCCATGAAGCGTGATGGCCAGGAGATTGCGCGGCTTGCCCCCGGCGATTTCTTCGGCGAGACCGGTCTTCTTGCCGGCATCGGCGAAGCGCATACGCTGGAGGCGATCATGCGCGTGACTGTCTATGAGATCGATCAGCAGGCGGTCGCACCGCTGCTGGTCGATCGCCCGGAACTCGCGGAAGACCTGGCTCTCGCCCTGGCGAAATGGGGGAGTTCTCCGGAGCAGCAGGTATCGCATGACGTCCGTCACAGGCTCCGGGCACCCGATCTCATAAGGGCAATCCGGATGGTTTTTCGCAGCTGATTGCCTTCATCGCGAGCGAGTCTCGCGCGTGGACACGTCGCTCCGTGGAAATGCTCTACCCAGCGCGCTCCAGCACCCATTCGAAAGTGCTTTTCCAAAGCGATGCCGGGACTTCCTGGGAGAGGGTTTCGATCAGGGCGGACAGCCGAACGCTTCGCAGCTTCGCGCGCCAGGCTTCGTCTGCTTCCCACATGATGCGTGCAATGGCACAAGCGCCGCTTTCGCAATAGCCTTCAGGGCGGCAGGGGTTATTGGCGCGGATGTTATTGCAAACGAAGGTGCGCGTCTTGCCTTCCACCGCCTCGACGATATCGAGGAATGTCAGATCGGTGGCCGGCTTTGCCAGACGGTAACCGCCGCTTGGACCAAGTGTGGTATGAACCAGGCCCGCCTGCGACAGGCTCTGGAGCGCCTTGGAGAGGTATTCCTTCGGCACGCCGTGCAGCTCGGCCAGCGCCTTGGTCGATAGATAACGCCCGTCAGGAAGACCGGCAAGAATGGCGCAGCAATGCAGCGCCCATTCGACTTGGCTTTTGAGGATCATTCAACATCTTCCCACGCCGGTTCCAATGGCGTCTATTACGGATATTAAATATCCCTATTGTGCGGCGGTGTAAATAAGGGGCGTTCGGATCAAGATGTCGTGAAAATGTTAAAGATTCCGGCGGTGAGGTGCGGCGGACGCCCCTCATCCGCCCTCCGGGCACCTTCTCCCCGCAAGCGGGGCGAAGGGGGAGT
>NZ_JAULLL010000044.1:0-8161 GCF_041357635.1 Sinorhizobium sp. CB7 | reverse complement strand
AAGCGGGTGCGCAGGCTCTCGTGGCGGGCGACCACCGCTGCAGCCGCCGAACGCATGGCGTCGGCATCAAGGGCGCCTTCGAGCCGGATCGAGCCGGCGATCGTATAGGCCGCGCTGTCCGGATCGAGTCGCCACAGGAACCACAGCCGCTCCTGCGCCGGTGAGAGCGGGATGCGCTCCAGACCGGCCGGCCGTGGCGGGATCGCTTCCTGTCCGACCGCCGCCTTGCCCTCGATGAGCGCGGCGATACCGCAGACCGTCGGATGATCGAAGAGCGCCCGCAGCGACACGTCATGCCCAAGGCCCTGGCGCAGCCGCGCCGTCAGCCGTACGGCGGTCAGCGAATGCCCGCCGATCTCGAAGAAGTTGTCGTTCACGCCGACGCGCTCCAGCCCGAGCACGTCGCGCCAGATGGCGGCAAGTGCTGCCTCCGTTTCGGTGCGCGGGGCGACATAGGCCGAGCCCGACGACAGCTCCGGATCCGGCAGCGCCCGCCGGTCGAGCTTGCCGTTGACGGTGAGCGGCATGGCGTCGATGAAGGTGATCGCCGCCGGCACCATGTAGGAAGGCAGCCGGCCGCCAAGATGGGTGCGCAGCGCCTCCGCCGTCACCCCATCTTCGTCTACGGCAACCACATAGGCGGCAAGCCGCTTGCCACCGCCCGCATCGTCAAGGGCGATCACCGCCGCCTCGCGCACCCCGGCATGGCCAAGAAGTGCCGCCTGGATCTCGCCGAGCTCGATGCGGTGGCCGCGGATCTTCACCTGGAAGTCGTTGCGGCCGATGTATTCGAGGATCCCGTCTTTCCGCCAGCGGGCCAGATCCCCGGTGCGGTAAAGCCTTTCTCCGGCCCGTCGGGGATGAGGAATGAAGACCGCGGCCGTCTGTCCGGGCTTGCCGCGATAGCCGCGCGTGACCCCCTTCCCGCCGACATACAATTCCCCGATCACGCCAATGCCGCTTGAATTGAGAAAACGATTGAGGACATAGAGATCCGTATTGGCGATCGGCCGGCCGATCGGAACCGGCCCGGATGAGCCGGAGGCGTCATCGACCTCATGGACAGCGCAGCCGACCACGGTTTCCGTCGGTCCGTACTCGTTGATCAGGCGCGTGGCGGGCGCAAGACGCCGCCAGAGATCGATGGTTTCGGCAATGAGGTTTTCACCGCCGATCACATAGGCGTTGGTCTGGCTCTCAAGCGTTTCATGCGCGAGCAGATGCTTCAACGCATCGAGATGCGAAGGGGTCGCCTTCACGAGACTGAAGCCGCGTCCGGCATTGAGCTCGGCCGCCAGACCTTCGATACCCGCATCCTCGCCGAGGATATGAACGGTTGTCCCGCAGACCAGCGGAAGCAGGGTGCTCGTGACGGTCGCGTCGAAACCGATCGACGTGCTGACAGGCGCGCCGCCTCCGGCTGCGACGGCATAATGGGCGGCAGCGAAGGTCAGATAGTTGACGACGCCGCTGTGAGGCACCATCACGCCCTTGGGCAGGCCGGACGATCCCGACGTGTAGATCACATAGGCAAGCGACTGGGAGGTCGCATCGTTCTCGACAGGATCGCATGATACGCCTGCAAGCAGGGCCTGTTCCTGATCCAGCGGGAACGCTTCGGCGCAACTTGAGACATTCGGTGCGTACGCCGCCTTTGTCAGGACGAGCTTTACAGAAGCGTCGCCGATCAAATGCTCAAGACGAGCCTCGGGAAGGTCGAGCGTCAAAGGAAGATAGGCACAGCCGGCTTTCAAGATGCCCAGCAGGCCAACGAACATTTCAAGCGACTGGTCGAGATAGAGTCCGATGACCTCCTCTGATCGGTGGCCCCTCGTTTGAAGATGTCGTGCGAGCCGGTTCGATCTGTCGTCCAGTTCGCCGAAAGTCATGCATTCCTTGCCGGCCCGTAACGCAATCGCATTCGGCGCTGCGGCGACCTGCACCGCAAAGAGATCATGGATGCGAGCCCCACGCGGTGCCGTGGGTGCGGGCCTGCTCTCACCGAAGCCAAGTGCGGCCGCCGCCTCCTGCTCTGGAATGATCGAGATTTTGCCGAGGAACGGTCCATCCCCGTCGGTGATTGCCTCGATTGCCGATACCAGATGGCGCAGCAGCTGTCCGGATGTCGCCGATGAGACGGTCTTCCCGTCGCCGGTCAGCTGCAGTCGCAGCCGGTCTTGTTCCGGTGCGGCGACGATCGTCACGGGATAGTGTGTGCGATTGTAGGCTTGCGTCAGCGAAACATCCAGAATGTCGGCCTCGTCGGCGCTCTCCTGGGCCAGGTAGTTCTCGAAGACGAGCAGCGTGTCGAAAAGCGGTTCGTCGCGGCGACCGTAACGCTGCTGCAGTTCCAGGAGCGGCATGTGCTCCCGGTCCCGCAAGGCGACGTTTTCCTGTTGCACCTGACGGAGCCAGGAAACGACATCCATGCTTTCGGGGAGGGTGAGCACAAGAGGCAGGCTGTTGATCAATGGACCAACGATCCGATCGGCCCCCTCCAGATCGACCGGCCGGCCGGAAAGGGTGACGCCGAAGACAATGTCGCTCGACGATGTGTAATGCGAGATCACCAGAGCCCAGGCCGCCTGGACAACGGTGTTGACGGTGACGCCGCTTCTTCGCGCGAAGGCGCGGATCTTATCCGTCTGCCCGGATCCAAACTCATGGCGCGCCTCTGTCGTTGCGTTGCCTGTCGCGGTCGGTAGCGACGGCACCAGCCTTGTGGCCGTCTCGATCCTGCTCAGGCGGTCGCTCCACCAGTCAGGTTCGGCCGCACGATGGGCACCAAGCCAGTCGATATAGCGGCGAAACGGCACGATCGGAGCATGGCGGGCCGCGTCTCCCATCATGCGCGCCCGGTATTCGACCAGTACCTCCTTCAGGATGATGGAGGTACTCCAGCCATCGGTTATCGCATGATGATAGGTCCAGACGAGATCAACATGATCATCGGGCGCAAGCAAGGTTGCAACGCGCAAAAGCGGCGCTTTTCCAGGATCGATGCCAACCGCAAGATCCCGCGTCCTCCATTCTTCAAACGCCCTTTCATATTGCGAGGGATCGAGATCGCGCCAGTCATGGTCACGATAGGCAAGTTTGACAGCCTTGCGCACGACCTGCAGGGCAGGACCGTCCTGGCGCTGAATGAAAGAGGTCCTCAGAATGTCGTGGCGGTCGACGATCGCCTGCCAGGCGTTTCGAAGCAGCGGCCGGTTGGCGTCCTTGCCAAACCTTGCCGTCAGCTGATTGACGTAGACGCCGGCTTCCTGGTCCAGGAGGCTGTGAAACAACAAGCCCTCCTGGAGCGGGGTCGCGGGATAGATGTCCTGGACATCGTCGATCGCGATGTCCAACGACGCAATGTCCTCATCCGTAAGTCCGGCGAAGGAAAGCTGCCCAGGCTCCGGCTGGGCCCGCTCGATGCTCTGCGGAGCCGCGGCGATCACTGGTTCCGTCTTCGTCGCCACCGCGGCGATCTGGCGGATGGAGGGCCCGGCGAAGAATTGCTTGGGCGTCAGTTTGATGCCGGCTTTCTTCGCACGGGCGATGACCTGCAGCGTCAGGATCGAGTCTCCGCCCAGGGAAAAGAAGTCCTGGGTGACGTCGATATCGTCTCGCTTGAGAATGTCGCGCCAGATCGCCAGCAGTGCCGCCTCGACTGGGGAAATCGACGACGGCTCGCCTGCTTCGGGGATGATCGCCACCGCCTTGCCATTTTCCGTCACTTCGAGGCGGTCGGAAAGCCGGAGATCATTAGGGATCATGTAGCTCGGCAGGTGTTCTGCGAGATAGTGCCGCAGGTCGCTCTCGGAAAGGTGCCGATCATCCGTTGCAACGCTTGCCCGCAGCACCGTCCTTCCATCGTCCTCAACCGTCGCAAGGGTAGCGGCATTGACGGATGGATGTTGGAGAAGTGTGCGGCGGATTTCGTCCAGTTCGACGCGGTAGCCGCGGATCTTGACCTGATTGTCCAGGCGCCCGAGAAACTCGATCCTGCCGTCGGAAAGCCGCCGAGCCTTGTCGCCGGTCCGATAGAGTCGCTGCCCGTTCGCGGCCGGTACGAACCGATCGGCCGTCAGCCCCGGCTTGTTGAGATAACCGAGCGCCAGTGCCCTGCCCCCGATGCAAAGCTCGCCCGCTTCTCCATCGGCAAGGAGGCCGCCCCTGTCATCAAGGATGCTGATCGTGCCGTGCGCCAGCGGTTCCCCGAGCGCAATCGGCCCGAAGCCGGTCAGGCTCAGATTGCCGGCAATCACACCGACCGTCGCTTCGGTCGGGCCATAATGATTGACGACCGTAAGGTCAGGAGCCAGCCGGCCGATCGTCTGCAACAGGCGCTGCGACGGCTGTTCGCCGCCGAGCACCAGGCAGCGTCCCGGCAGGATGGCCGCAGGATCGGCTGCATTCAGCAGGGCGACCAGGTGCGATGGCGTGATTTTCAAGAGATCAGGCCGCCGCTTGCGCATGGAATCTGCAAAGCCATCCGGATCGAAGGCACGCTCGCGACCGATCACCAGTAATGTCATGCCGCGCAAAAGCGCCCCGAACAGTGAGGTATGCCCCAGGTCTGCAGCCGGAGAACTGACGTAGGCGGCACTTGCAAGATCGCCCGGCAGCCGGTCGTAGACTGCATCGACATAGTCCAGCAGGCTTTCATGCGTGACGACGACGCCCTTCGGCTCTCCGGAGGAGCCGGACGTGTAGATCACATAGGCTGGCCCGACGCAGGGCCAAATCTCAGGCGGATCGGAGGGCCCCTGCGCATTCACATCGATCACGTCGATGGCATCGTCGAACCAGTCAAGCTGACCGTGCGAGACAACGTGCCGTGCGTTCAAGTCATGAAGTTGCCAGCGCAGCCTTTTTGCAGGCGAAGACGCGTCGAGAGGCGCATAGACTGCACCCGCCCGCCAAATGGCCAGGATGGCGACGACGAGTTCGGCCGAGCGCTCGAGCAAGACGGCCACCGATGTCTGAGGCCTTATGCCACGACGACGCAGCTGTTTCGAAAGGCGGCCGGCGCGTTCCCACAGCTCCCGCCAGGAGATGGTGGCGTCTTCGTCGATGATGGCGGGCTCCTCGGGGCGAAGCCGGGCGAAGTCTGCAACACGTTCAATGACGGTGGGCAAGGAGGTCATCGGGGCACTCTCACTGGGCGAGGAAGGTTTGAGCAGCGCGATTGAATCGAGCGTGTGGTGCTCATCCAGGACCGCGCGGAGCATCACCTGGATGTAGTTTTCGACGAGCGTCTTAACCTCGGCGCGATCGAGATACGCCGGATCGTAGGAGACGCTGACTTCGAGGCCGTCACCGAAATCCAGGACGTTGAAGTTCAGATCAAAGCGATGTCCCGAATTCGGCAGCTCCATCGATGTCCAACGAAGCGCAGCGTCGGAATGCTGTTCGTATCCAAGATCATGCAGAAGGAACTTGACGCTTGTAAAAGGTGCCGATCCCGACCGCCCTGCGGGCGCCAGGGCCTTGACCAGCCGCTCGAACGGAAGGCTCTGATGATCGAGCGCCTCCTCAATTGTCTCGATCGCGCTTTTCAAAAAGGCATCAAACCGCGTTGGTCCCAAGGCCTTCGATCTGATGATCAAGAGGTTCAGGAACGGACCAATCAGGGCCTCGACTTCCTGTCGCTGACGGGATGAGACGGGAACGGCTACGGCGAGGTCGCCGCGCGCCGAATGACGATGAAGCAGCCAGTTGAAGCAGCCAAGGAGCACCGAGAAGAGGGTCGTGTTGGTGCGAACGGCAAGCGCCCTCAGATCACGTGTCAGATGCGGAGGGAGCTTCTGCCTGACGGGCCGATCATCTTCCTGGTCGCCCCGCCTGGCGACTGCGTGCGCGGGGGCAAGATGAAAAGCCTCGGGATAGTCACGCAATTGCCGCGTCCAGTAACTGAGATCCTGGGCGATCTTGCCGGAATTTTCCTGGCTCTTCTGCCACAGCGCAAAGTCTGCGAATTGAATCGCAAGATCCGGAAGTCTGCTGCGATCTTTTCCCCTCCGGCTTTCGTAGAAGAGGTTTACTTCGTCGACCAGGATCGCCAGCGACGGGCCGTCCATGAGGATATGGTGGAGCGCAAGAACCAGCAGATGGGTCTGCCTGCCAAGCCGTATCAGGAAAAGGCGCAAGGGGGGAGCTGCTTCCAGGTCGAAGGGCGTCCGGATCATCTCCTCGACGAGAGCCTTTGCCTTTGCTTCCTGATCGATGATCGAAGATGCGGCAAGATCGATGTCGTCCCAGCGAGGATCCGCACTCGGCTCGACCATCTGGTATGGAATGCCGTCATCCTCTCCGAATTTCGTCCGCAGGATTTCGTGTCGCCGAACGACATCGGCAAATGCGTCACGCAAAGCTCCGACGTCGATTACGCCATCCAGCCGGACAGCGCCGGCGATCGTGTAAGCGGTGCTCTCCGGCTCGAGACGCCAGAGGAACCACAGCCTTTCCTGGGCGGCGGACAACGGTAGCCGGTCCATGTTTTTCGGCCGCGGCAAGATGGGGGCGTCGGCTATCTGCGCCTGTCCCTCGATTAAGGCGGCAATGCCGGCGACGGTTGGATTGGAAAACAGGGTTCGCAGCGACACGTCATGCCCAAGGCCCTGGCGCAGCCGTGCCGTCAGCCGCACCGCCGTCAGCGAATGCCCGCCGATCTCGAAGAAGTTGTCGTGGATGCCGACGCGCTCGAGACCGAGCACATCCTGCCAGATGGCGGCGAGCGCCGCCTCCGTTTCGGTGCGCGGGGCGACATAGGCCGAGCCCGACGACAGCTCCGGATCCGGCAGCGCCCGGCGGTCGAGCTTGCCGTTGACGGTCAGCGGCATGGCTTCCAGGAAGGTGATCGCCGCCGGCACCATATAGGCCGGCAAGCGCCCGGCAAGATGCGCCCGCAGCGCCTCCGCCGTCACCCCATCTTCGTCCGCGGCCACCACATAGGCGGCCAGCCGCTTGCCGCCGCCCGCCTCCTCGAGCGCGATCACCGCCGCCTCGCGCACCCCGGCATGGCCAAGAAGCGCCGCCTGGATCTCGCCGAGCTCGATGCGGTGGCCGCGGATCTTCACCTGCAAGTCGTTGCGGCCGATATAGTCGAGGTCGCCGTCGGCAAGCCGGCGGGCAAGGTCGCCGGAGCGGTAGAGCCGGCCGCCGGGAACCGACGGATCGGGGATGAAGCGCTCGGCCGTGAGCGCCGGGCGGCCGAGATAGCCGCGGGCAAGGCCGGCCCCGCCGACGAAGAGCTCGCCGACGGCGCCCACCGGGACCGCATTGAGGTCGGCGTCGAAGAGATGCAGCGTCAGGTCGGGCATCGGCACGCCGATCGGCGAGCGGACCTGGCCTCCAGTGTCACCCCCGGTCTCGGCAAGGCCGATCGGCCGGTAGGTGACATGCACCGTCGTCTCGGTGATGCCGTACATGTTGATCAGTTTGGGGGCGGCCGCTCCCCGCGCCGCAAGCCAGACCCGCAAGGCTGTAGGCTCCAGCTTCTCGCCGCCGAAGATAACGGTCTTGAGGTCGGCGAGCGGATGCGGCGAGGACGCGTCGATCTGGGAAAGCGGCAGGAAGGCCGAGGGCGTCTGGTTGAGAACGGTGACCTTCTCGGCCCGCAGCAGATCGTGGAACGCCGCCGTATCGCGGGCGACCCAGTGCGGCACGACCACCAGCCTGCCGCCATGGCAAAGGGCGCCGAAGATCTCCCACACGGAGAAGTCGAAGGCGTAGGAGTGGAACATGGTCCAGACGTCGGAAGGGCCGAAGTCGTACCAGGGCGCCGTCGCGTCGAAGAGGCGGGCGACGTTGGCATGCGTCACCCCGACCCCCTTCGGCAATCCTGTCGACCCCGATGTGTAGATGACATAGGCGAGCTGGTCGGGATGGCGGGGAGTGACGAGAGGTTCTGGGCTCTCGCTCCCGACCTCGTTCACCAGCACGGTGTCCAGCCCTTCAAGCAGGCCGGCAAGCGTCTGCCTCGTCGCCGCATCCGTCACCACGCGGGTGATGCGGCTGTCCTTGATCATGTGGGCGAGGCGATCGGCCGGATAGGAGGGATCGAGCGGCACATAGGCCGCCCCCGAGCGCATGATGCCGATCAGGGCGGCGACCAGGCCGGTGGAGCGCTCCACCGCAAGACCGACGCGCTCGTCGGGGCCAACCCCGA
>NZ_JAULLL010000043.1:0-10080 GCF_041357635.1 Sinorhizobium sp. CB7 | reverse complement strand
CTGCGGTTGCAATATGAAGTTAATGCAATTCCATGCGCAAACTGACTTGGTGAGGCAAGATGGGGCGACGGCGGCGCCAAACAACCGCCATCTCGCGCTACAACTTGGACAACCTCCTGAAAGGTCACATCTAGAGTTCGATCTGTTTCGTGATCCGCAGCGCATCGTCGACCTCTATGCCAAGATAGCCACCGCAGACGTGTCGCTCAATCATGCCGATGCACAGCGACGTTCGCAAATCTGTCATATCGGGTAGTTAGAAGCGGCGGGCGGCGCGCAGCCTGTCGACGGACTTGGCTGCTGCGCCTCTTCTTTTTGCGGAATGAGACCGATGCAGAACAACTCGGCAGTGATCATCGAGGGTGCGACCGTGGTTTTCGGCGACCGTCTGGCGCACGCTTGCGTGCGTATCGAAGACGGCCGGATCACAGCGATCGACGGCGCGCGCGACGGAGCGGACATTGTCGACGGACGCGGCCATCTCCTCGCTCCGGCTTTCGTGGACATTCATGGCGACGCCTTCGAGCGTCAGGTCATGCCGCGGCCCGGCACCATGCTCCCCGTTGCTCCCGCCCTGCTCGAGACGGACCGCCAGCTTGCCGCCAACGGCATCGCCACGGCCTATCACGCCCTGACGTTGAGCTGGGAGCCGGGGCTTCGGTCGGTCGAAAACGGTTACGCCATCGTCCGCGCGCTCGATGCCCTCGCTCCGCGGCTGACGGTGGACAATCGCGTGCAGCTACGCTGGGAAACCTTCTGCTTCGAGGCCGTCGAGCTCATCCGCGAGGCGCTTGCCGGTCCGCGCCTGCCGTCGATTGCCTTCAACGACCATACATCGATGGTGATGCTGCATCCCTCGATACCGTTGCAGGAACGGCCGTTTGACCTTGATCCGGCCTTCCCGGCAGTCGATCCCGAAACGCCTGCATTCGCGGCGAAGATGGCCGAACGCGCCAAGCGGGCGAAAATCCCGGTGTCGGACATGGTCGCGCTCGTCCGCGACATGTGGGAGCGCCGGCCGCAGGTGCCGGCTGCGATCGAGGAAGTGGCAGCCCTCGGCCAGGCCGCCGGCGCACCGATGTTGTCGCATGACGACAGCCAGATCGAAACGCGCGATTTCTTCCGCGTCCGCGGCGCGCGGATCAGCGAATTCCCGATGAACAAGAGGGTGGCGCGGGCCGCCCGCGAGGCTGGCGACTTTATCGTCTTCGGCGCGCCGAATGCGACGCGGGGCGGCAGCCACATCGCTTCGATCGGTGCCGCCGATATGATTCGCGAAGGCCTCTGCGACATTCTCGCCTCCGACTATTACTATCCGGCGATGCTGCTCGGTCTGGCAAGGCTCAAGGCCGATGGCGTGGCACCGCTTCATGCGCTCTGGCCACTCGTTTCCGACAATCCGGCGCGCGCGTCCGGGCTCTCCGATCGCGGCGTGATCAAAGTCGGCAAGCGGGCGGATCTTGTGTTGGTCGATTGGCCGGAAGGTGCTGCACCCGCGGTGCGGCGCACCTGGGTCGCCGGACGGGAAGCCTATCGCGCGGCTCCCGCCGGCTACTGAAGCATTGGGACCGGCATGGTGCCCCTCTAGAGCAGTTCCAGGAAAAGTGCGGAACGCGGTTTTCCGTCCAGGAATGAACAATTTGTAATTCTATTCCAGCCGTTTAACCATTGATCCCGCACAGCGGCGGGCCCATTTCCATATGTGTAACGCAGACGTGCCCTGCAGGGAGGACAGCCGACCGTCTCAGCAGATGAAAGGATATCGTCATGAACCGCGTTGCTAAAATCGCTGTCGTTTCCGCCCTTTCCAGTCTTGCGCTTGTCGGTGTCAGCCGCGCGGCAAGTTTCGGCATGAACAGCCCAAGCGGCATCGAACAGACGCTCCGTAATTTCCAAGGCAACGACTTTTTCGTCCAGCCTTTCTATAACTGGCACGGTAGGGATCCCGCATATGGCCCGCGCTCCGCTCCGGACCGTTCGGCACAGGACGTGCGCCAGATCCAGGCTTCGATCGAGGCCAACAGGGTTCTGACGCGCAAACTCGCGGCCGACGGCGTCAGAGTCCGCAATGTCATCAACGCGGAACAGGCGGCTGACGGCAGCATTACCTTCTATACTGACTAATCGGAACGAGACAGCGCAGAGCAGTACTCTCCTTTGAATTTGAGTAAAACGTAAAAGGCCCCGCGACGAGCGGGGCTTGGTTCGACCGTGGACTGGTTGCAATTGGCGCTCACGCGACTACTTTCTATGCCGGCCACCCTCCCCTCAGTGGCAAAGAGAAAATGACCGGGAGCAAGTCATGTGCCGAAATATAAAACCCCTGTTCAATTTCGATCCGCCAGCGACGGACGAGGAGATCCATGACGCTGCGCTCCAGTTCGTGCGCAAGCTGAGTGGAACGACCAAACCGTCGAAGCGCAATGAGGTCGCGTTCGAGCGCGCGGTCAGTTCGATCGCGGCATGCGCCCGCGAGCTGCTTGATTCGCTGGAAACGTCTCAACCTCCTCGTGATCGCGAGGAGGTAGCGGCAAAGGCGCGCGCGAGAACGGCGCTCCGGTTCGCGTAAGAGAGTCCCGTCACGCACAGGAGATCTCAATCAGGCCTCAAGTTGGCCTAACCTGATGACCGGCAATAGCTGGCCCGCACGCTGCTGGTAGGAAAGTGGCCCGGGCGTGAACAGGTCTTTTAAGATCAACGCTCTGTTCGAACGAAGGCGTTTTGGTTCTCCGTGCGTGCGATGGTGGCCGCCTCAATCTCTCGACAAACGCCCACGATGCAATGCTCGGCGTCGGCATCGTGAAACCTTTTGATTTTTCAGCCGTTGTCGCGCTTATGGGCGAGGCTAAATTTCATTCGAAATCGGTCGATGGCGCCAAACCGCATGGTGCCGAGAACTCGCGCCAAGCGAAGGCATCGACCGTCGAGGTCACGCCGCCGCCTGATGTCAGCGAATCCGATCGAAACCTGACGCCTGAGGAGACCGAACAGGCGCGAAAGAGATATTTGCTCAGGCGTTTCTGGATCAGCGCGCGCGGGTACTGGGGCCGCAGCGGCGACGGCTTCGCATGGCCATGCTCAATCGCGCTGTTGGCCCTGATCGGTATCAATGTCGGCTTCCAGTATGGAATCAATCTCTGGAACCGCGGGATTTTCGACGCCATAGAGCAACACGATGCCCACACCGTCTATTTCCTGAGTGCGGTGTTCCCACCGCTCGTGCTCGGGAGTGTCGCCCTGGTCACCATACAAGTCTACATTCGCATGATGATCCAGCGACGGTGGCGTTCCTGGCTGACGGCCGCGCTTATAGCTCGCTGGCTCGCAAACGGCCGCTATTATCAGTTGAACCTGATCGGCGGCGACCACAAGAACCCCGAGGCGCGCATCTCTGAGGATTTGCGGATTGCCACGGAGTCCCCGGTCGATTTCCTCGCCGGCGTCATTTCCGCATTTGTGTCAGCCTCGACCTTCATCGTGGTGCTGTGGACGATCGGCGGAGCTCTGACGCTCCCGATCGCAGGTTCGACCATCACGATCCCCGGCTTTCTCGTCGTCACAGCGGTCCTCTATGCCGTGATCACGTCCACCTCGATGGCCGTCATCGGCCGCCATTTCGTCGAGGTCTCCGAGGTCAAGAATCAGGTGGAAGCTGAATTTCGCTATACGCTGACGCATGTGCGCGAAAATGGCGAGAGCATCGCATTGCTCGGCGGCGAAGAGGAGGAGCGCAACGACCTCGACAGGACCTTCGGCACTGTGCTGAAGCAGTGGGCGCTGCTTGCGCACCAATACATGCGCACGACGCTTGTGTCGCACGGGTCCATGTTGATTGCGCCTGTCGTGCCGGTCCTGCTTTGCGCGCCGAAATTTCTCGAAGGCAGCATGACACTGGGTGAGGTCATGCAGGCTGCCTCTGCCTTCGCCATCGTTCAGGGCGCGTTCGGATGGCTGGTCGATAACTACCCGCGTCTTGCCGACTGGAACGCCTGCGCGCGGCGCGTCGCCTCGCTGATGATGTCGCTCGACGGGCTGGAGCGCGCCGAAACGAGCGACTCCCTCGTGCGCATCAAGCACGGTGAAACTGAAGGCGAGGCGATGCTGTGCCTCGACGATCTCTCCGTAACGCTCGACGACGGCACTGCCGTGGTCAAGGAAACACAGGTCGAGATCGAGCCAGGCGAACGGGTGCTCGTGGCTGGAGAATCCGGCTCGGGCAAAAGCACACTTGTGCGGGCCATCGCAGGTCTCTGGCCCTGGGGTCATGGCAGCATCGATTTCCACGCCGACAGGCGATTGTTCATGTTGCCGCAACGGCCCTACATACCCTCCGGCACGCTTCGCCGTACGGTCGCATATCCCCGCGCCGCCGATAGTTGGACGCTGGATGAAATCAAGGCGGCCCTCGAGAAGGTGGGCCTCGGTTATCTGAATGACAAGATCGAGGAAGAGGCACCATGGGACCAGACATTGTCGGGTGGCGAAAAGCAGCGGCTCGCCTTTGCGCGTCTGCTGCTGCACGATCCTGATATCATCGTACTGGACGAAGCAACGTCGGCCCTTGATGAGAAGAGCCAGGACAAGATGATGGAGATGGTAATCCACGAATTGCCGAAGGTCACCATCATAAGCGTGGCGCATCGCGCTGAGCTGGAAGCCTTCCATAGCCGCAAGATCACATTGGAACGGCGCGAGGGCGGCGCAAAGCTTGTGAGCGATATTGACCTTGTCCCGCGCAAGAGGAAGCCGAATGTGCTTTCGCGGCTTTTGGACAAGCGGCGCTTCCAGCCGGAAGACAGCACGAGCTTGAACAAAGCGACGCTGCCCCGGAATAAGAATTGAAGTCTGCCTGAGATGTCAGGCACAGCTAGTGTCCTGATTCCGAAGTTCGTCATACTTCGCAGCGAGCACTGAACGAACTTAGGACGCTAGTAACTTAATGATTTTATTGCCTTTTGAGATTTTAAGTTCGCTCCGGCACCCGCTGCTCGAATGGTGCGAACTTCAAATCCACCACACTAGGGACGAAGCCGGTCAAGAGTTTCCTGAAGAATCGCGGCAGCCTTTTCGCGCTCGCTGGCTGACATAAGTCCGGGTTCTGCCTCCAGCGTTAAATGTGGCAGCTTACTTCGAATTGCGCTGCAGGCGGCCGTCAGATTGGCCTTGAAATCGATCACACGATAAGTCGCGACGGGATATGCTATTCCCTTGACACGAATGTGCCCCACCTCCTCACAGTGGATGAGGTCCTTTATGTGCGCGAACGTCTCGTAGGAGATGAACACGGTTCCCGGAGCCGCTTCCTCCTCAAGCCGTGCAGCAAGGTTCACCGCGCCACCGATGATCGTGTAGTCCATTCGATCTTCGCTGCCGAAGTTACCCACCGTGCAATAGTCCGTATGGATACCAATCCGGCAGCGCAACGGCGTCTCTATTCCGATGCTGCGCCAGGTGTCGCCGAGCTCGCCCACCCGCTTCTGCATGGCCAGCGCCATCGAAACGCAGGCAATTGCGTCGTCCCCGACACCGCGTGTCTCGGGATCGCCGAAGAACATCAAAATCGCGTCGCCGACATACTTGTCGATTGTGGCCCCGAAATCTAAGGCGATCTTCGACATCTCCGTCAGATATTGATTGAGGAGCTGCGTAAGCTCCTCAGATTCCATCCTGTCGGTTGTTTCCGTAAATCCGGCAATGTCCGAGAAACAGATCGTAAGCTTCTTACGCTGACTCGCGATCCTGACGTCCTGCCGGCCGCTGAAGATTGAACGATAGACCTGCGGCGCGAGGTATTTGGCAAGTTTGCTTGAGAGCGCTTCAAGCGCAGTCGATTTTTCGGACAGGTCCTGCTCTCGCCGTTTCAGCTCGGTCACGTCGGAGTAGACTGCCACCGTGCCTCCGCCCGAAATGCGACGCTCGCTGATTTGAATCCAGCGATCCGGGTTGCGTCGCTGAACAAGCGTTCTGCTCGGACTGCGATGCGATTCAAGCCGTTCGGCGATCCATTCCTCCTCGCGGCCGATCGCATCTTCGATCAGGCCGCGTCGAGCGGCAGCACGGATAATCGCCTCGAAACCGGCTCCGGAAACGACGGCATCATCCATCCCTGGGTAGAGGATTTCGCGATAGCGGCTGTTGCAGAGGACGAGCCGGTCTTCCGCATCGTAAAGTGCGAAGCCTTCCGAAATGCTTTCGATCGCGTCGATGAGACGCTGACGTGCTTCGGCCACGTCACGCAGATTTTTCTCCTCGACTTCGATCGCCGTATCCCGAAAGAGCCGAAGGGCCTCCGCCATGCGGCCAATCTCGTCGCCAGCCGTCTTGGGCAGTGGCGCTCGAAGATTGCCGGCAGCAATGGCGAGCATACTCTGGCTGACGGCCGCGAGGCGGGCAAGAAGGTTGCGATCCACATAGAGCCACACGATCAGAACCGAGCTGACAAGAGTGAGAAGGGCGGAACCGAGAACCACTCCGGTCCCGAAAGTCTGCACGGTCGCCGTCTCTCGTGCTGCATCGGCGATCTCGCGGTCGGCGACATTCACAAGGCGGTCGAGCGCAGTGGTCAGAGCGCGGGAGAGTCGCTCATTCTCGGCCACGAGCCTCTCGCCTTCGGCCAGAATGGCCAGCTCATCCCCACGCGCGGACGGAATTCCGCTATCGCCCGCAGCCAGCACCTTCAACTCGGCCACACGTTGCTGGAACCGGCTCCGTAACTTTGCTTCGATTTCTTGGGCTATCGCTTCAAGGCCGCTGAGCGATCGCTGGAGCGGGAACGCGACCAACGCAAGATCCCCCGGCGTGGGCGAGTTAGCGGCCCTCAGCAGGGCACCATTGATGATCGCAATCTCCTGCTGCGCTTTCTGCTGCGGCAGGTAGTCAGCGACCGCCTGTGCAAGGCCCGCTGTTGCTGTGGCGCGCATCTCGGGCGACGCAGCCGTGCCGCTCATCGCCTCCCGCCACCCGGAAACCTTCGAATTCACGACCAGAATACCGGCTGCCACCAGACGCAGGCTTGCGGTCGTCGTGGCTGACAGCCGCCGCAACAGCTCTTCCTTCCGCGCCACGACCGTCAGCCTCGCCTCGACCAGTTCGTCAAGGGTCCGGAGATTTTTCGCCAGGCCAAGAACCGCCCCTTCGATCTCCGTGATGGATTCGCGGCTGAGCGTGGTACCTTTGAGCGCCTTGAGCAGTTGTTCGAGCCGCGCCATCTCGGTCGCGATGACAGCGGACACCTCGGTGCGCTTCGTCTTGCTGGTTACCGCGAGCATGGACGGCGCTGCGGCGGCAACCCGTTCGGCCTGGCGGGACAACTGGAGCGCGGCGAGCGCAGAGGGCGTCTGACGCTGCGTGATGCGCTCGACGACAGAACCGACTTCCAGATGGACGTAGATTGCTGCGGCGGTCGACAGCATGCTGATCGCGCTCAGGGCGAAGAACACGAGCAACAGACGGCCGCGTATACCGAGACGGTCAAGCATTGACCCCAATCCTGATGAGGCAACAAGTCTATCTGCCAGTATTGTCCCGGTTTCACCGGCCGCGCCGGCAGTCTGCCAGTCTTACTTTAGGGGTACATACTCCCCATTTTTCCAAACGTACCACACCCAGTTCTGTGTCGTGGGGTCGCCCTTGTCGTCGAAGGCAATCGGCCCGAGCACGGTCGAAAATTCGCCGTCTCGAAGCGCCGCGATCACCTTCGAAAGTTCGAGCGAGCCAGCTTTGGCGACCGCCTGCGCCCAGACCTGGATCGCTCCGTAGGTGAGCAGCGTGTAGGCATAGGGCTCATAGTTTTCGGCGCGAAAACGCGCAACGACAGGAGCGGCTTCGGCGTTTCGGCGCGGGTCCGGGGCAAACGTGAAGAGGATACCTTCGGCCGCGGGACCCGCGATCAGCGCCAGCTCCTCGGTTGCCATCGCGTCGCCAGATATGAACTGAACCGGATAGCCGCGATCGCGCGCTGCGCTTGCCATGAGCGCGACCTCGGTGTGGTAGCCTCCGACATAGACCACGTCGATGCCTGCTTCCTGCAATCTTGCAACCTCCGCCGCATAGTCGCTCTTTCCAGGCTCGTACTGAAGGTAGATCGCTTCGTTGACATTACGGGTGTTCAGCCGCCTCTTGGTTTCCTCGGCGAGGCCTTTGCCGTACGTCGTATTGTCGTGCAGGATCGCGATCTTCTTGTCACGCCAATGCTCAGCCAGAAAATCCCCTGCAACCGTCCCCTGCGCGTCGTCGCGGCCAATCACCCGGAAAACATTGGCGCGGCCCAGCTCCGTCAGAAGCGGATTGGTCGAACCGGGCGATATCTGCAGCACTCCTGCCGCTTCGTAAATCTCCGATGCCGGGATTGATGCTCCGGAGCAGTAGTGCCCGACCACGAAAACCACTCTATCTGCCAAGAGCTTCCTGGCGGCGGCACCGGCCTGCTCGGGGTCGCAGTAATCATCGGCAATGACCAGACGTACTGGCTGGCCGAGCACGCCGCGTTCAGCGTTGAGATCGAGCACGGCCAACTCTGCGCCGCGCTGCAATTGCTCGCCGATCCAGGACAGCTTCCCGGTCATGGGGCCTGCGGCCCCTATTACAACTTCTGCATGAGTTTGGAAGCTGAGCGCGCAAACCAGGACGGCAGCAGCGGCGAAACGTCGGCGCATCGCTACACCTCCCAGTTCGACTTACTCCGAATGCGTCGGAGCCACTCTTCTCGCGCGACCATATTAGCGCAATCTGATATGCATATGCCAGTAGCGAGGGGCGACATTTCCCCCCGCCAGTCGAAACGTTCGAGTGTGGTCTGAATGGCCGCTTCCCACCAGACTTGCTGATGACAGCTCATGGCGCGAGGGTGACCATCGCCTTTCGCGGACGGCCTATTGGTTACAACTCGATCTGCTCGGCAATGCGCAGGGCGTTGTCCTCCTCTACTCCGAGATATCGAATGGTGCTTTCTACCTCGAACCGAACTGGGCGCTTGTTTTCTTCTGAATGATGGTAGGACGATCTCGGATCGAACTTCCTGACCAAAGGTCTCCGTCAATGATGAGCGATGCGACTTGAGGTTGACAACTCCGATTACTCTGGCGATAGGAAGCTTCCTCAAAATTCCGACCGGTGTCCCATGCTGCCTTTGCATTCCCTTGGCGAGCGCATCGTCGTTCTCGGCCCTTCCAACGCAGGTAAGTCAACTCTGGCGGTCGCCCTCTCGAAAAAACTCGGGTTTCCTGCCATTCATCTCGATCAGCTTCACCATCTACCGAATACGGACTGGCAGCAACGTCCGGAGGCAGAGTTTGCCGCGCTTCATGATGCGGCAATTCTCGGAGAGCAATGGGTGATGGAGGGCAACTATTCGCGCTTGATGCCTCAGCGCTTTGCCCGTGCCACGGGCGCTATCCTCGTTACCTCCAATCACTGGCTACGCTTTGCCCGTTACCTCAAGCGCACGCTTGTCAACCGTGCCGACCGTGCAGGGCACCTCGAAGGCGCCAGGGACAGCATTAAGTGGGAAATGATCCATTGGATTGTGGTGAAGACCCGAAACAGCAGCGTTAAATATTCGCGGATTATCCAAGAATCCGGTCTCCCAGCGGCTGAATGCTACACCGCTGATGCGCTGAACGAACTATATCGGGCGTGGGAGTTGCCAACCCGGCGATAGGCATTTTCCAAAGCTTTGGTTGCCTGTCTGCCTAAGCGGACATTTGTTAGTTGTTGAAGGATAGGCCGCTTTGCGCCGTCCATGTCGGTGTGTGACGTGAGCCCGAGGCTGTTCGCGATAGCAGACGTTGCCGAGTAACTCACCGAAATGCCGAACGACGTGACACGTTGACGAAGGTCGAAAGCGGCGCCTGCACCAGCGCGGCCGACTAGTGGGTGGGCGGGGTCGCCCCGCCCTTGCGAAGGAAATAACCCCAGTTATCTATGATCCAAATCGCCATGGCTGGCTTTATTTCGCACAATCCCTATTTATTAATTTGGTCAAATTTCTCAAGCGCGTGAGCAACCATTTGGGCTTCCGCAAGGGAAGGAGTGACGCCATGCGGCCGGATGCTTGATGGATCAGGCCGACTAGGAGAGCGA
>NZ_JAULLL010000042.1:0-16668 GCF_041357635.1 Sinorhizobium sp. CB7 | reverse complement strand
AAGCGGTAATCGGAGCACGGGCGGCTCTCACCCAGCATAAACTGACTTGATGAGGAGAGATGAGGCGACGCCGGCGCCAAACAACCAACAATGAGATCGTGGACTGGCGGGATTGCCCTGTGGAGGCCCTCACGGAAATCCCACCTCACCGATCAGCACGGACAACCTCCAGAGAGTTCACAGCTAAAGCCTGTTGTTTTCATGCATGTGGTACCGCAAAAACCGCTGCACAGTTTTGCGCGACATGCATTAGGCACGCGAACTGAGCTCATATCCGGTTGGAAGAAGTTGCTTGGTCACATTAAGAACGGTCCATACCGCAGCCGACGCAGCCCAGTCTGCCATCTCGAACTTGCCTTGCGCCCTTCCCCAACTTGCAAGCGCCGTCTGACGCGCGACTGCGTAGGCAGCGATCTGAGCCGGCGAGCATTCCGGCTTTCCGTACCCTTCGCCAAAAACGAACAAGCGTCGGACCTGCTCATCGCCTGAATAGTCGCTATTGCCAAGATCGAGCCAGGCAAAGGCGGAGTAACCCAAATCCCAGAGGCGTAGGCCAGGTTCGATCGTGTCGAAGTCGATCATCCCGTAGGGCAGGCCGTCACGGAAAACCGCGTTGGGCGGTCCCCAATCATTGTGACAAATAACCTCGGCATCCCGCTGCCTGACGAGGGGAAATCCGGCGGTCGTGTCGTGGAACCGCCGCAAGAGGGCTCCTGCAGCCGCAAGCTGGGTATCGGTGAAGTGATCGAGGTCACGTGGAACTTCCCCGGGAAGAAAGCTCAGGATTGCACGGTTCTGCTCATCGATTCCGAAAAACCGCGGCGTGCCGTCAAAACCCTGGTTCTCCAGATGCAAAAGTAACGCGTGCGCGTTGGACTGGTCCCTCCATATAGGTCGGCGAACGGTATCACCGAAGCGCACCACGCCGGTTACAATACGTCCGCCAATCAACGGAGTTTCTGTGTCGGTCATGCCGACGAGATTATAGGATTCTCGCTGCGGTAGAAACGGCTGCCTGCAGGCCTTTTGTAGCCCCGCCTCCTGCGGTCGCTCAGCGCGCACCGGACTGTGATTTTTCCATCGGAGCGGGCGCCGGAAGCTTCCACGTGCCATCGAGCGCCGCTTTCTCGGGACCGTAGATACGAGCGACCAGGCTATAGGCGCCTGCCGGGGTCGGCAGCCAGTTGGACTCCCTGTCCTTTCCCGGCGATTGATGGGTGAGATAGATCGTGAGCGACTTGTCGTCGGCGAATTGAAGGCCCTGGGTGCGGTCTCCGATCGAGTAACGGTCGATCGGATTTGCGTAGAGGAAACGGTCGGGAAGCGTGTAGAGCGTGAGCGACCAGAAGAATCTGGCGGGCGGTAGCTGTCCGGGTGGGAAATGGAGCACCATGTCCTTCGAGCCGTCGCCGATGAAACCGCCATACCAGGTCTCTTCGATCGAGTTTCCGTAAAGGCCGAGTTTCGCGCCCATCGCGCGCTTCATGTAGTCGCCATGAATGAACTCACGGGTTCCGAACAGGCCGTTCAAGCTGAGTGTCGTCTTGGCCGCAGCCGCCATTTCGGCCTTGGCGTCGTCGACACCCTTGTCGATTGCCACCAGCAGCGCCGGGTCGATCCGTCGCGCATCCCATTCCCTGCCGGGGCCGATGCCGATTCTCGCGAATTTCGCCATCAATTCCGTCTCCTCCGGCACGGGCGGCTGTGCGAACTGCAGCAGGAAGTTGATGTAGCCGATGAAATCGTGATTGGCAGCCTTTTCCGGATCGAAGTCGGGGAACTGGATCGGCTTCGGGCGCGGCGTCCGCTTGCGCAGGAAGTCGCTGAGCAGCTTAAGCTTGTATTCCGCCTGGATCGCCTTGACGTTCTTGACGTCGTCCGGACCGTTGAGCGAGGTGCGGCCGAGAACTCCCACGATCTCCGTCTCCGCCTTGAAGACCTTCGCTATTTCCTTGGGCGTTTCGCCTTGCCAGTTCGGTCCGGCAATCAGGTAATTTCCAGCCGCAAAGCCCGTCGAGCGGACACCGATATATCCGAAATTATAGGTGAAGAGATCGATGAGCTGCATGACGTAATAGCGATCGCTCGGAACTGCGGGAACGCTGAGCACGACCGGCTCCGCCCGAAGGTCGAGCCACGCCCAGGAATAGGGTGTATCGTTGTTCGGCGTTACGATGTCCCTGTTTTCGGGCGTGAATGCTTCGGCGTAATGACGAAAAACGTTGAAGCCGCCCACATATTCCGGAGCATCCGGCTGTGTCGCCTGCTTCCACCAGGTCTGATAGCTCATGATCGGCGCATAGGAATAGATATAGGCTTCCCTGGCTATTTCGCGCGCTTCCTGAGGACTCGGCATCTGACCGAAAGCGCTCGCCGATACTACGAGGATGCCCGCAACGGCCGCCAACAACCGAAACACTCCGTACATCGATTGGCCCCCTCTTGAAGATCAAGATGTCCGCCGTGCCCATGGCTGCTTCGAGTATCGATGCAAGGGCGATCGCAACAAGTACGTTACTGTTAACGCTATCGTTTCCGCGAGCGGACGAACATGCCGCGCCAAGACGGCGATGCAAACAGCCGGCCGATTGGCCGTCACGGCTTCGATGAACCTAGGCCAACAATACCAGCTTGTAACCGTTACGTACTTCAGATTCCGAGAGTGCCCGGTAAGCTTTCGCCACTGAAGTCGACAGCGATCGGAAACTGCTGATGCATCTAGCTGCTGTGCGCCCCTCAGGGCCTCGGTTCAGAAAGCCGAACCTGATATCGATCGGAGCGCTGGCCGTCCTTCTCCTTCTTTCCGCCTGCGGCGGACCGAGAGGCGTGATGGCGCCTGTTGCAGTGAACCCGCCGGTACCCGGATCCTCGACGGTCACCATGCTCGTGGGGACGACCCGTCAACCGTCGGGCGATCCGGCCACCCTCTTTTCCGGCGAGAGAAACCCGGATTTGACTGTCACCGATATCAGCGTATCGATACCGCCGGACACGCGACGGAGTTCCGGCACCGTGCAATGGCCACGCCGGCTGCCGCCCAATCCAAAGACGGATTTCGCCGTGACGCATGTCCAGGAGCTCGACACAGTTCCGGAACGTCAGGCGTGGTTTCGTCAGCACACCGTCGGCGGGCATGTCCTGGTCTTCGTGCACGGCTTCAACAACCGCTACGAGGATTCGGTCTTCCGTCTGGCGCAGATCGTCCATGATTCCGGTGCGAAGGTTACGCCGATGCTGTTTACCTGGCCGTCGCGTGCCCGCGTGCTCGACTATGTCTATGACAAGGAAAGCACGAATTATTCGAGGACCGCCTTCGAACAGGTGCTGCACACGCTTGCGAGCTCACCACAGGTGACCGACGTCACCATTCTCGCCCACTCCATGGGAACCTGGCTTACGATGGAAGCCCTCCGCCAGATGGGTATCCGGGACGGGCATGTCGACCCCAAGATCCACAACGTCATCCTTGCCTCTCCTGACATCGACATTGACGTCTTTGCCAAGCAGTACGTCGAGATGGGCACGCCCCGGCCGAAATTTACGATCTTCGTCTCGCAGGACGACCGCGCGCTCGCCATGTCGAGGCTGATATCGGGGGACATCTCCCGTCTCGGAGCAATCAATCCCGCCGACGAACCCTATCGTACCAAGCTGGAGCGGGCCGGCATCACCGCGATCGACCTGACAAAGGTGAGGACGGAGGATAGCCTTCGCCATGGAAAATTCGCGGAGAGTCCTGAAATCGTGCAGTTGATCGGCAGGCGGCTTGTGACCGGCCAGACGCTGACGGATCAGGACTTCACCCTTGGGGACGGCATCACGGCGATCGTCGCTGGAACGACGAGGACGGTCGGCACAGTCGCGGCGACGACGGTGACCGCGCCACTCACGGCCGTCGAGCATGCGCAGCAGCCGCGCAGATCCGCCGACAAGATCGGCGAGACCCTCAGTTCCGATCAACAGCCCAAGCCGCTGACGAACTGATCACGAGAGCGAGCGCGGCTGGCGACGTATCTGCCAAGCGTTTTTAGCCATAACGTACTTCATGATTTACGCAACCTCTGGAATACTGGAACATAGCCGGCATCTATCAGATGTCAGGCAGGCGAAGTTCGAGGGCGATTGCCATGGCAGCCTTTCAGGCGAAGCAAGCGCAGACGATTGAACCGGTGCTGGCTCGCGAGCCCAATGCTGGAGACCTGATCTGGATTCCGCGTCTGACTTTCGTGATGGGTGGCCGCCCGTCATCCGAGCCCGAAGATACGTCGACGAGCCATGTCGGCTTTCGTTGCGTGAAGAGAGTTTCCGTCTGACCTCAGGGAGGTTGTCATGATTGCGGTTCCTCGCATGCGCGCGGCTAGCGGATATTCCTTGGCACGCGCTTTAGCCCTGTTGCTGCTCGTGCTCTCCGCGCCTCTCGCGGCCGTCGCCGAGGACCTGCCGTCCTGGAATGACGGCAAGTCAAAGCAGGCGATCATCGACTTCGTTTCGAGGGTCACCGACGAGAAAAACCCCGAATATGTAAAGCCCGAGGCGCGGATCGCCGTCTTCGATAATGACGGGACCCTGTGGTCGGAGCAGCCATACTACTTTCAGCTCGGCTTCGTGCTCGACCGGGTAAAGGTGCTTGCACCCCAGCATCCCGAGTGGAAGGAGAAGGAGCCGTTCAAGTCGATTCTCGCCGGAGATTTGAAGGGCGTCGCCAAAGGTGGCGAGAAGGGAATGGTTGAACTCGTTATGGCAACCCACGCCGGCATGACCAACGAGGATTTTGAGAAGATCGTCAGCGACTGGTTTGCAACCGCGCGCCATCCCCGCTTCAAACGTCCCTATAACGAGATTACCTTCCTGCCCATGCGGGAGGTTCTCGACTATCTGCGCGCCAACGGCTTCAAGACCTACGTCGTCTCCGGCGGCGGAATCGAGTTCATGCGGCCGATGACCGAGAAGATGTACGGAATTCCACCGGAGCAGGTCGTCGGCAGCACGATCGCAACCGAATACGACCTCGTGGGCGATGTCCCGGTCCTCCGGCGCTTGCCCAAAATGGACTTCGTGGACGACGGTCCCGGCAAACCAGTCGGCATCAACATGTTCATCGGCCGACGCCCGATCTTCGCGGCGGGGAATTCGGACGGGGACTCTGAAATGCTGCGCTGGGTGACGAGCGGCAACCCGCACGGCTTCGCCATGGTCGTCCACCACACGGACCGCGTGCGCGAATACGCCTACGATCGCCAGTCCGAATTCGGAAAGCTCGACAAGGCGCTCGATGAAGCGATGAGCCGGAACTGGTTGGTCGTCGACATGAAAGCCGATTGGAAAAAGGTCTATGCCTTCGACCAGTAGTCCGACCACTTGGCGGTAAACCAGCTACTCACTCTGTCGGAAATTGCGGATCCGATCGAACAGCACGGCAAGCACGATCGCGCCGCCGATGAAGGTCCCTTGCCAGAAGGCGTTGATACCGAGCAGGCCGAGGCTGTTGCGGATCACCTCGATGAGCGCCGCCCCGATCAGCGCACCGAAGGCGGTGCCGACCCCGCCGGCAAGATTGGCGCCGCCGATAACGGCGGCCGCAATGACCTGAAGTTCCATGCCGGCGCCGATATTGGTGGTGACGGCGCCGAGCCAGCCCGTTTGAATGATGCCGGCGAGCCCTGCCGAAAGGGCCGATATCATGTAGACTGCAACCTTGATCTTTCTGACCGGCACACCCGTGAGCGTCGCCGCCTGCTCATTGCCGCCGATCGCGAAGATATAGCGGCCGAACCTGGTCCAGCGCAGCAGGAAGCCGGTGATCAGCGCCAGCACGATCATGTAAATAACCGGATTGGCGATGCCGAACAGCCAGGCGCCGCCGCCGAGCGCCAGCAGCTTGTCATGGTCAGGTCCGAACTGGAAAACCACGGTGTTGTTGGAGGCAACCATGGCAATGCTGCGCGCGATCGACAGCATGCCAAGCGTCACGACGAAAGGCGGAAAACCGAGATAGGCGATCAATATGCCGTTGAAGGCGCCGATCAGGAGTGCGGTGCCGATCGAGGCCGCGATACCGATCTCGATGCTGTAGCCGGCATGCATGACCACCGCGAGCACCATGCTGCACAGACAAAGCACGGACCCCACCGACAGGTCGATGCCGCCGGTGATGATCACCATCGTCATTCCGAGAGCGATAATGGCGACGAAGGTGACATTCCGGGTGATATTGTAGAGGTTCTTGGCGGTCGCGAAGGAATCCGTCGCAATGGACAGGAAAAGACAGGCGAGAATGACGGCGATCAGCACCCAGAAGGTCTGGCTTCCCAATATGGCGGCAAGCCAGCTGTGTTGCTTCTGCTCGATCGTCCGGTCCAGGGTAATTGCCATTGTCGACCTTCTTTTCTTCGCGAAACGCGCTGACCGTCTCAGACCTGTTCGATAGCGCCGGTGATGAGCCCCGTGACTTCTTCCGGCGAACTTGTTGCAATCGGCTTGTCGGCAACCTTTCTGCCTCGCCGCATCACGATGACCCGGTCGGCGACGTCGAAGACATCAGGCATGCGATGGCTGATGAGGATGACGGCGATGCCGCGGTCGCGCAGATGGCGGATCAGGTTCAGCACTTCCGCCACCTGGCGAACCGAGATCGCCGCCGTGGGCTCGTCCATCAGTACGATCTTCGCCTCGGACAGCATGGTGCGGGCGATCGCCACCGCCTGCCGCTGCCCGCCCGACATCTGTTTGACGAGATCGCGCGGCCGCGTTTCCGACTTCAGCTCCCTGAAGATCTGCCCGGCCCGCTTGTACATCGCCTTGTAGTCCAGCACCCTCAGGGGACCGATTCCATACCTGAGCTCGCGTCCGAGAAAGACGTTCGCCGCCGCCGTCAGATTGTTGCAGAGCGCCAGATCCTGATAGACGATCTCGATGCCATGCTGCCGCGCCTCCACCGGACGATGGAGCACGAGATCGGCGCCATCGAGCTGCATCGTTCCATGGCTCGGCCGGAAGTTTCCGGCGATCATCTTGACCAATGTCGACTTGCCGGCGCCGTTGTCACCCATGAGGCCGACGACCTGTCCTGCCTCCAGCGAAAACGAAACGTCGTTGACGGCCTGGATCGCACCGAAATGCTTGGAAATGTTTGTAAGCTCGAGAACCGCCACCAGCCTTCTAGCCTCCCGAACCCTGCCGGCTTGGAATAATGCCCGTGCTCGCTCGGACCACGGTTTCGCTTCTCCGATCTGCTCCTAGAAAAGCGATAGCTTATATTTATGCAAAACCTTGTGAGAGCGTCAATCAATCGCCCGATGAATTGGTCTCAACTACCTCAAAAAATTGTTTTGCAAAGACAAATACTCGTTGACGAGCGAAGCGCGAGAATATTAGCTGTTTACGGAGGAAGGGGGCATGCTGATCCTTGTCACCGGAGCGACGGGCAAGGTCGGGCAGCATTTCATCGCCGAGCTGCTTGACGATCCGCGGTTTTCCAAAGCGCGCATCCGCGCGCTTTGCCATAACCGGCTGTGCCCTGAAAGCGACCGTGTCGAGGTGACGCGCGGCTCGATCGCGGATCGGAATGTGGTGACTGCAGCGCTTGCCGGAGTCACCCATGTCCTGCACCTTGCCACCTGCAAGGAGACGCCCGACGACGTCATGGACGTGACGGTCAAGGGTCTCTTCTGGCTTCTCGAGGAATTCCGCACAAGCGCGACCGCGCGCCAGTTCATCCTCATCGGCGGTGATGCCGGGATCGGCCATTTCTATTATCGCCACGACGGTCCGATTACCGAGCATGCGCGCCACCAGGCCTATCCAGGGTGTTACGCCCTGTCGAAGGTGCTGGAAGAGGTGATGCTGGAGCAGTTCACGATCCAATACGGCATCAACGGCTGCTGCCTTCGGGCGCCCTGGATCATGGAGAAGGACGACTTCAAATACAGCTTATCCTTCGGCAACGACGTATTCGGCGGTCCTGACTGGAAAACGCTGGTTCCGGAGGCCGACGCCGAGCGTTATGCCCGCAAGGGAACGCTGCCTCTGCTGCGCGATGCCGACGGACGCCCGCTGAAACGCAATTTCGTGCATGTCGATGATCTCGTCTCGGCAATCCTTTCAGCGATCGACAATCCGCGCGCCGAAGGAGAGCTCTTCAACATCTGCATGGATCGACCGGTCGATTATGGGGAGGTCGCCGCTTACCTTGCCCGCACGCGTGGCCTCGATTCCATCGACATACCAAGCCGGTACCATTCGAACTGGATGGACAACAGCAAGGCCAAGTACCTGCTGGACTGGCGACCCAAATACGATCTGGAAATGCTTATCGACTCGGCCTGGCAATACGAACGGCCACGGAATGATCCACGCATCGTCTGGTATCCGGGTTGATCGCATGGCGGACACGCCGTGTCCGTCTGTTTCAAGAGGGAGGAATCAATGAGGAAAACATTATTGCTTGCCGCCGCAGTGCTGGCACTTGCCGCGGGGGATGCCTTTGCCAAGAAGCAGCTCGTCATCGTGGTGAAAGGCCTCGACAACCCGTTCTTCGAGGCGATCAACCAGGGTTGCCAGAAGTGGAACAAGGAAAACGCGGACTCGGAATATGAATGCTTCTACACCGGTCCGGCATCGACCTCCGATGAGGCAGGAGAGGCGCAGATCGTTCAGGACATGCTCGGCAAGGCCGATACGGCTGCAATCGCAATCTCGCCGTCAAACGCAAAGCTTATCGCCCAGACCCTCAAGACCGCCAATCCGTCGATCCCGGTGATGACGGTCGACGCTGACCTGGCCGCCGAAGACTCGGCTCTGCGCAAGACCTATCTTGGAACCGACAACTACCTGATGGGTGTTCGCATCGGTGAATACATCAAGAAGGCCAAGCCCAATGGCGGGAAAATATGCCTGATCGAAGGCAATCCCGGCGCCGACAACATTCTGCGCCGCGCCCAGGGCACGCGGGATACGCTGACCGGACAGAAGGGCCTGACGGCGCTCAAGGGTGAAGGTGGCTGGACCGAAGTCGCAGGCTGCCCGGTCTTTACCAATGACGACGGCGCCAAGGGCGTTCAGGCGATGACCGATATCCTTGCCGCCAATCCGGATCTCGATGCTTTCGCGATCGAGGGAGGCTGGCCGCTGTTCGGCGCGCCGCAGCCCTACCGCGATCTGTTCAAGCCCATGGCCGAGCGTATCGCCAGCAACGATTTCGTCATCGGTGCCGCCGACACCATCGGCGACGAAGTGGCGATCGCACGCGAAGGCCTGGTAACCGCGCTCGTCGGCCAACGGCCTTTCGAGATGGGCTACAAGGCACCGTCCGTCATGATGGACCTGATCGCCGGCAAGCCGGTCGATGATCCGGTGTTCACCGGCCTCGACGAATGCACCAAGGACACGGTCGACACCTGCATTCAGAAATAGGACTACTGTCTGGAGCGTTCGGCTAGAGCATTCTGCGTCCAAGTTGATGTACTTGGGCGCAGAAGCACGTTCGGGCGTTCGTTTGAACTACCGAACAGCGCCGAATGTTTCCGAAGCCCGGCCCCCTTTCCTCAGCATAGCAGCGTATCGCAGGATCCATCGCTATCGTGCTCAATGGCACTTGACTCCAAAAAGGTTACTGCTCTACAACTAACATGTCAGTTTGTTACGACTGATATTGCCAGTGAGGGAGGATTGCACTTGGGACAGAGATTCGGGCTTTCGGTTGCCCTCGCCACGCCGTTTGACGTTGCCGGCAACATTGCGGTCGATGCTATGATCGGCCAGGCCCGGCGCTGCCTCGCAGCCGGTTGCACAAGCGTCACCCTTTTCGGCACGACGGGCGAAGGATCCTCGATCGGAACGCAGGAGCGCGAGCATGTTCTCGCCGCCTTTCTTGACGCCGATATCGAGGCGCGCGAGATCGTCATGGGCGTGCTGGTCGATGCCGCCGAAGATGCCGCAGCACAGGCTGGCCACGCGCTCTCGCGCGGCGTGCGCAATGTCCTGCTGGCCCCTCCGTCCTACTTCAAGAATGTCAGCGACGACGGCCTCTTTGCCTGGTTCTCCGCAGTCTTCACTCTGCTGGGTGACCGGGCGCGCGACATCATCGTCTACAACATCCCCTCGGTGACCATGGTCCCGCTTTCGGTCGCGCTGATCGGGCGGCTGCGCGCGGCATTTCCCGCCATCGTCACGGGCGTGAAGGATTCCTCGGGGGACTGGCCGTTCACCGAATCTCTGCTGCGTGCGCATGGCCACCTCATCATCCTGATCGGCGACGAACGTCATCTCGCAAAGGGCGTGCGCATGGGCGGCCAGGGCGCGATATCTGGTATGGCGAATTTTCTGCCCCGCGAGGTCAAGCTCATGGCAGAAGAAGGCAGGGACGATGCCGCTGTCGAGGATTTCGTCGTCGAATTGCTGAAATATCCGGTGACGCCCGCAGTCAAGGCAATGGTCGCCCGGCTTACCGGCGATGAATTGTGGCTTGCGGTTCGTCCGCCACTCGTTTCAATATCCGGCGAAGGACGGAATCAGCTCGCGCAGGCCTTCGATGCTCTCTTCCGATCCAGGGCCGCTTAAGAAGGCCATGTACGAGGGGGAGCCCATGGATCGCATAGACGAACAGCCGACGCTGCGGGAGAAAGCCTATGAAAGCTTTACCCGGCATCTGCTTGCGCGAGATGTGCGGCCCGGCCAATTCGTCTCGCAGCGCCGGCTCGTCGAACTGACGGGGCTAACGCTGGGCGCCATCCGCGAACTCATTCCGCGGCTGGAAGCAGAGGGGCTGATCAAGACCGTGCCGCAACGCGGGCTGCAGATCGCGCATATCGATCTCGACCTGATCCGCGAGGCCTACCAGTTGCGCCTTTTCCTGGAGAAGGAGGCTGTCGCCCTTTTCACTCGCTCCGCTTCGGATGAAACGATTGCGCAGCTCGTAAAGCAGCATCGCGATATCGCCGATGCAATCCGCAACGGCGATGCATCGCCTGAGCTCGAAAATCGCGCTCAAGCCATCGACTGGGGCATGCACGACGCCTTCATCGATGCCCTCGGCAACAAGATCATCTCGAACGCCTATCGTGTGAATTCGATCAAGATGCGCCTGATCGGCCAGGAACGTTTCCGCATCGAAGGTCGCGTCGGCCCGGTCATGGGCGAACACCTGAAGGTCCTCGAGGCCATCGAGAGACGCTCGGTGGAGGAGGCCGTCAGCAGTCTGGAGGCGCATATCAACCACGCCAGGGACCGCGCCCTGAGAATTTAAAAACGACAAGCCGGAGGTGAGGAGATTTCCGGTGACAACAAGGAGGAATGAAATGCCGACATCTTTATGGAATCCCACGCGCCGCAACTTCCTGAAAGGTACGGCGGCGATCGGTGCCGCGGGGCTTCTCGGCGCCCGCAGCGCATCGGCCGCCGTCGACTGGAAGCGCTTTGCCGGCACGACGCTGGAAGTGAACCTGGTCAAGAGCCCGCGCAGCGAGATTATCATCAAGTATCTGAGCGAATTCGAGGAACTGACCGGCATCAAGGTCAATGCCGAGGCAACGCCGGAACAACAGCAGCGCCAGAAGACGACGATCGAACTGAGCTCCGGCAAGCCGAGCTTCGACGTTGTGCATCTGAGCTACCACGTCCAGAAGCGCCAGTTCGAAAAGGGCGGCTGGCTCGCCGACATCAGCGGCTTCCTGAAGGATCCGTCGCTGACCGATCCGTCGCTCGTGGAAAGCGATTTCGCCGAAGCGGGCCTGCAGTTCGCCAAGGATTCCAACGGCGTGCTTCGCTCCCTGCCCTTCTCGGTCGACTACTGGATCGTCTATTGGAACAAGGCGCTCTTCGAAAAGAAGGGGCTTTCCTATCCGACGAGCTTCGAGGAAATGGCCAACGCCGCCGAAGCGCTGACCGATGCTTCCAGCAATACCTACGGCTTCGTTGCCCGCGGTCTGAAGAACGCCAATACGCCGGTCTGGACGACCCTGATGCTCGGTTACGGCATGACGCCGATCGGCCCGGACGGCAAGCTCAGGACCACTTCGGATGAAGCTGTCGAAGCCGCCAAGCTCTATCAGCGGCTGATGACGAAGGCCGCACCTCCCGGCGTATCCGGCTTCAACTGGGCGGAATCGCAATCGGCCTTCCTGCAGGGCAAGATCGGCATGTGGCTCGACGGCGTCGGATTCGCCCCTCCGATCGAAAATCCGGAAAAGTCCCGCGTCGTCGGTCAGGTTGGCTACGGCGTCATACCAAAGGGACCAAAGACGCAGGCTGCCGGGACCTTCGGCGACGGTATCGGCGTGACGGCCGCCAGCCAGAAGAAGGAAGCCGCCTATCTCTTCTGCCAGTGGGTCATCTCGCATGAGATGGGCGCACGCCTGCTGCAGGCCGGCGCCGGCGTCCCGTTCCGTCAGTCGGTCCTCGAAGACAAGAAGGTCCGCGAAGGCGTCACCATGCCGGGCGAATGGCTCGATGCCGTCGTCGGCTCGGGCAAGGTCTCGCAGCTCGCCCTGCCGGTCATCATTCCGGTCACCGAGTTCCGCGACATTTACGGCGTCGGCCTCACCAACATGATTGGCGGCGCCGACCCGGCGACGGAACTGAAGACAGCAACGGCCCAGTTCGAACCCGTACTGGCACGAAGCGAGGGATAATGGCCTCCGTGAGCATCGAAACCGCCGCAGCGATCAGGGGAAAGGAAAGGAGGAGCAAGCGCAGCCGGCTTGCTCCCAATTACTGGCCCTTCGTCGTTCCCGCGCTGATCGTCATCGCCGCCGTCATCGTTTTTCCGTGGGTCTTCACCCTCTGGATGAGCGTGAACAGCTGGACGCTCGGTGGGTCGCAGGTCTTCGCCGGTCTGGACAACTATGCCCGTCTGGCGACCGATGCCCGGTTCTGGGAATCGCTGTGGCATACGATGCTCTATACGGTGCTGTCGGTGGTGGCGCCCCTCTTCCTCGGGACGCTCGCCGCCCTCATCTTCGACGCGCAGTTTCCGCTACGCGGCTTTCTGCGCGGCGTCTTCGTCATGCCGATGATGGCGACCCCGGTCGCCATCGCGCTGGTCTGGACCATGATGTTCCACCCGCAGCTTGGCGTGCTGAACTACCTGCTCTCCTTCGTAGGCATCGGACCGCTGGAATGGATCTACAACCAGGCGAGCGTCATCCCGTCGCTGGTTCTGGTCGAGACCTGGCAATGGACGCCGCTCGTCATGCTGATCGTGCTGGGCGGGCTCGCGGCCGTTCCCCGCGAACCCTATGAAAGCGCAGAGATCGACGGCGCCAATGCCTGGCAGAAGTTCCGCTACCTCACCCTGCCAATGATCGCGCCCTTCCTGATGATTGCCGTCATCATCCGCAGCATCGATGCGGTGAAGAGCTTCGACATCATCTATGCCATGACCCAGGGCGGGCCGGGAACGGCCTCGGAAACGATCAACATCTATCTCTATAACACCGCCTTTGCCTATTACGACATCGGCTACGGCTCGGCTATGGCCGTCGTCTTCTTCGTCATCATCGTGGCGCTCTCCTTCATCCTGCTGATGGTCAGGCAGCGCACGAACTGGTCGGATGTGGAGTCCCGTTGATGAAGAGGTCATTGATGAAAAGAAAGACGCTCGATCGCCTCGGCCTGTTCTTCGTCGCGCTGGTGATGGTTTCTCCCGTCATCCTCTTCTTCCTCTGGATGATCTCGCTCTCGCTCAAATACGAGATCGATAACGGCGCCTACCCGCCGATCTTTATCCCCGAGCGCTTCGCCTGGTCGAACTACGCGAAGGTCTTCGAGGAGAATAATTTCTTTCTCTATTTCTGGAACTCCATTCTCGTCACGGGTGCCGCGACGCTGCTTGCCCTCGTGATCGGAGTTCCGGCCGGCTACGGCATCGCGCGGCTTAAGGCCGAAAGATCGGCCGTCGTCATCATGATCGCACGCATGACGCCGGGTCTCTCCTTCCTCATTCCCCTCTTCCTGCTCTTCCAGTGGCTCAACCTTCTCGGAACGCTCTGGCCGCAGATCATCATCCACCTCGTCGTCACCGTGCCGATCGTCGTCTGGATTATGATCGGCTATTTTGAGACGACACCGATGGAACTGGAGGAAGCCGCCAGCATCGATGGCGCCACGTCATGGCAGGTCTTCCGCCTCGTGGCCCTGCCGATCGCCCGCCCCGGCATCGTCGTCGCCTTCATTCTCTCGGTCATCTTCTCGTGGAACAACTTCGTCTTCGGCATCGTGCTTGCGAGCCGTGAAACGCGCACCCTGCCGGTCGCCGTCTACAACATGCTTTCCTTCGAACAAGTGAGCTGGGGTCCGCTTGCCGCAGCAGCATTGATCGTCACCCTGCCCGTCCTGGTGCTGACCATGTTCGCCCAGAGGCAGATCGTTGCAGGCCTGACTGCCGGCGCCGTCAAGGGCGGCTGAGACCTCGGAAATTCAGGACAGGATCAAATCCATGGCACCCGTAAACATACAGAACGTCCAGAAGCGCTTCGGCCACATCAAGGTCATCCACGACATCAGCGTCGATATCGCCGACGGAGAATTCGTCGTGCTCGTCGGCCCCTCGGGCTGCGGCAAGTCCACACTGCTGCGCATGATCGCGGGGCTCGAGGAAGTCTCGGATGGCGAGATCCATATCGGTGCGCGTGAGGTCAGCAACCTGCCGGCCCGCGACCGGGATATTGCCATGGTGTTCCAGAATTATGCGCTCTATCCGCATATGACGGTCGCCGACAATATGGGCTTTGCGCTGAAGCTGAAGAAGGCCAATCCGACGGAAACGGCCGAACGGGTCAACCGCGCGGCGGCGATCCTCGGCCTTCAGAAGTTGCTCGATCGTTATCCGCGCCAGCTCTCCGGCGGCCAGCGCCAGCGCGTCGCCATGGGCCGCGCCCTGGTGCGCGATCCGCAGGTCTTTCTCTTCGACGAGCCGCTTTCCAACCTCGATGCGAAGCTGCGCGTGCAGATGCGCGGAGAGATCAAGGCCATGCATCAGCGGATCGGCACCACGACCATCTACGTGACGCACGATCAGGTGGAAGCGATGACGATGGCGGACAAGATCGTCGTCCTTCACGACGGCCTGATCGAGCAGGTCGGCGCTCCGCTGGAGCTCTACGATCGCCCAGCCAACCTCTTCGTCGCGGGCTTCATCGGTTCTCCCGCCATGAATTTCATCGACGGGCGGATCGAGGAAGGTATCTTCCGCAGCGACAAGGGTCTCGTCCTGCCCCTGCCGAACGGCCTCCCCACCGCTGAATATGGCGGCAGGCAACTCGTCTACGGTATCCGTCCGGAGCACATCCGCGCCTCCTCTGCCGGCATCAACGGCAAGGTGGAAATCGTCGAGGGCACGGGCTCTGAAATCTTTGCGAAGCTCGATTGTCAGGGCGACCAGATCTCCTGCCTCTTCCGGGAACGTCTCGATATCCACTTCGGCGATACGATCGGCATTGCGATCGACCCGAACGCTGTCCATCTTTTCGACAAATCGACCGGCAAGCGGCTTTGACGCAGGACAAGTCCCTCGATCCGCCTCCGGGCCGCCCGCGTAGCGTGCTTTGCGTCGGCGCTGTCGGACTCGACACCCTGTTCCGTGTCAGCTCATTGCCGACCGGCCAGGGCAAGATCCTGCCCTATGACATGCTGCAGATTGCGGAAGGTATGGCGACGAGCGCTGCCTACGCGGTCGTTCGCCTGGGCGGGAAGGCAAGCCTCTGGGGCTCGGTCGGCGACGACGAGGCGGGCGCGCGCATCATCACTGAACTCTCCGAATGCGGGATCGACACAGGCGGGATTGTGCGGGTGCCGGGCGCCCGTTCTGTGCTGTCGACCATTCTGATCGATGATCGCGGCGAGCGCCTGATCGTTCCCTTCTACGACGCGCGTCTTCATGAGGCGGCAAAACCGGTGGCGCATTCCGACATTGCGTCTTTCGACGCCGTGCTTGTCGACGTCCGCTGGCGGCAACTGGCACTGCAGGTGTTGCGGGTGGCTCGCGAACTGGGAAAGCCGGCTATTCTCGATGGCGATGTTGCTCCCGACGGTGTCATCGAACCGCTCGCCGAAGCGGCGAGCCACATTGTCTTCTCTGAGCCCGCAGCTCAGCGGCTGACCGGGAACACTGATCCGGAACCAATGGTGTCCATCCTGAGACGCAGGTTCAATCATGCCTTCGTCAGCGTAACCGCGGGCGAGAAAGGCTGCTTCTGGTTCGATGATCGCGCCGGCTGCGTCAGCCATCTGCCGGCACTCCCGATCAAGGCAGTCGACACACTTGCCGCCGGCGACATTTTTCATGGCGCCTTTGCCCTCGCGATCGCGGAGGGCAAACCCATTGCAGATGCGATGCGCCTGTCCTGCGTCGCTGCGGCGCTGAAATGCGAGATCTTCGGAGGCCGCATCGGCGCGCCGACGCGGGCCGATGTTATTGCGAGATCAGCGTCGGGTTTGCGACGCTGATCCAGTGCTGCCGTGAGAGACGGGCGGCTCGTCTCTTGCGGGCGAAGACTAGATGTGAGCTTTCGGGAGGTTGTCCCGTGTTGATTGGCGGGATAGGGATTCCGCGAGGGATGGTATCCAGGGCAAATCCTGCTCATCCACGATCTCAATGGCGATGTCTGGCACGGACGCTGCCCCAATTTCCCTCATTCCTGTGCCTGTCACAGGAATCCAGCCGCCGTGCGTCGG
>NZ_JAULLL010000041.1:0-17265 GCF_041357635.1 Sinorhizobium sp. CB7 | reverse complement strand
TCCGCCACTCATGCAACCATGAAGGATTTACGTCTACATGCTTCGAAACAGAACGACGGGCTCATACCGACCAGGCAGCCTTCCCGGCCGGCACCGCAAAGGCGAGTCATTCGCGCCGTCGACATGGCGCGGCTGGATCCCTGTGACAAGCACAGGGAAGAGGGAGGGTTGGGGGAGCGTCAACGCCAGACAACAATCCCCGAGACCCGTTGCAGCAGATGCCTTCGGATTGAATCCCGCGGCGCAGACGCCGTCGGCTGAACTGACTTGATAAAGGCGGAAAGAGGCGCGTTCTGGTGGCGACGGTGGAGAGATGGCGTCGGTTGCTGCCGTCCACATCGCCAGGCTTCCATGATTACCAAAAATTGGTATATATTGGTAGCGATCAAGGAGGCTTACCGTGACCAAGAACACATCCATTGTGCTGGGTGACCACTTTTCCGGGTTCGTTGAACGCCAGATCGTTGAAGGCCGCTACGGGTCTGCGAGCGAAGTGATCCGCGCCGGCCTGCGGCTCCTCGAGGAGCATGAGGCCAAGGTCAAGGCGTTGCGCGATGCGATCGCCGCTGGCATCGAGAGCGGCCATGCCGATGACTTCGATTTCGACGAGTTCCTTGACCGAAAACGCCGGACCCGGGCGAAATGAAAGGATACGTCCTTTCAAGAGCCGCCGCAGCCGATCTCGACAACATCTGGGATTACACCTTCGACACCTGGGGAGAGGCTCAGGCGGACGGTTACATCAACGACATCCGCAAGGCTTGCGTAGCCTTAGGATCGCGTGAGCGAAGCGGCCACCCCGTTGATGATATCTGGCCGGGGGTCTTCAAGCTCGCCGTCAATGCGCACTTCCTGTTCTATCGAGTGTCAGGGGACGGCCGGCGGGAGATCGTCCGCATCCTGCACAAACGTATGGACGTGGAGGCGCGCTTGCGCGACACCCCTTTGCATTGAACGGTATACTTGGAGCAATTCTGGGAAAGGCGCGTGGTTTCTGTTAGAGAAACCTCGCCAATCTGTGATCTCGATGGCGGTTGTCCCGCGTGGCAGCCGCTCTACCTTCACAGGAATCCGACCGCCGTGCGCACGGCGAAAGGATTCCCGCCAGCCGGGTGACTTTCCGGAGGTCGTGTGGTGGAACCGAGCAAGGATCTCTTCCTCCATCCGCCGGCATTGCAAGGCGGGTCTCCCGCGGGATCCCTGTGACAAGCACAGGGGGGAGGGCGGAGGATGAGGGCGGAGACAGGCGCTGCCCCTGGTCACGACAGCGGAAAGGAGAGGGCGTCGGTTGCCGGTTTCGTGCCGGCGTACGTGCTTGCGCGTTTTTCATCGAAGGAGATTGACATGACGTCGAAGGCGCTCGTCCACACGCACATAGATGCCGCGATCAAGGATCGCGCCGCGGCTGTGCTGGAAGGCATGGGCCTCACTGTCTCGGATGCTGTTCGTATCCTGTTGACGCGGACGGCCAATGAGGGTGCGCTTCCTCTTGAGCTTTTCAGCAGCAGTGATGTGCATGATCCATGGCTTCGCGCGAAGGTCACGGAAGCCCTCCATGATACGCGGGCCGACATCGAGGATGCCGACCTGGACGCCGGTTGTGAGCAGCAACGCGCGGCAGCATTTCGGAATGACAAGGCGAGCGAACGGTGAGGCCTTCCCGGGCGAAATATGCCCCTTCTGACCGCAACAACATCCTGACGGATGTTGAGATCGAAAATCCGAAAGCTGCCACCCACATCGACCAGTAAAATCGTCATCGCGGTTCGCAAAGCGGTAGCGGCGAACATGGTTTGGCGCGCCAAATTCTGGTATCATGATTGGGAGGCAGTTGCTCATGCGTGGGCTAAGGCATGAGTGTGGAAGGAGTCCGGGGCATCGCAAGATGCGGTCTCGGCTCAGGCACTGTCGAAGCCAGTCGGGTTGGCTTACAGCCGCATGCGTGATCTCGATCGGAGGGAACCGGGGCGCGGCGAAACCATACACGTCTCAAGCGCAAGCATGTCGCCTCTAAATCTGCGGCGGGCGCTGAGCATCGGCTTGAACCCGCCGCTCACACCAAGGAGGAACCAATGAGAACCATGATCGTGGCATCCGCCGCAGCGATGACGCCTGTCAAAATTGCGCTTTTCTCCGGATTACTCGTGGCCCTGGCTCCTGGAGCCGTTCTGGGGGCTTCCATCGAAAAGAAGGGCACCGCACCCTACGTGACGCATTTCGTTTTCCGCCCCTTGATGAACATTGACATTCCGGGCGTCGGTACGGCCACCGCGCTGGAGGCAGTCGGGACCACCGAAAATATGAAGGGCGAAGCAATGCTCGACAAGATGTCAGCGCATTGCACGGGGGTAAACATTGTTTCGGGCGACAAGAACTTCATTGATGGCGCCTGTGTGCTGGCCGACAAGGACGGCGACAAGATCTTCTCGACCTTTGATACCCGCGACGTCGACAAGTCGCAGCCGGACATGAGCTGTGGCACCCACATCATCACCGGGGGTACCGGCAAGTACAAGGGTATTACCGGGCGTGAGCCATTTGCGTGTATGCCGATGCCCGCACTGGCTGGTCCCGGCGGCTATACCGCGATGGACATACCGCACAACACGACGTGGGAGATCAAATGACAGGAATCGCGACGCTCCATCACAAACGCGATGACGACAACCTGTCTCAACGAGGTGAGTAAGAGCCCGGCCCGACGGCCGGGCTTTCTTGCGCGCGAAGGGCTGGATAACGAAGGTGCACTTCTCTTGAGCTTGCCAGCAATAGTGAAGCGCATGACGCATGATTTCGTGCGAAAGTCATGGAAGCCCTCAATGACACGCGGCCCGACGTCGAGGATGCCGGGGTGGAGGCGCGGGCAGATTAATATTGCTGCTCGGGCAACTCGCCAATGTGTGATCTCAATGGCAGTTGTTTGGCGTAGCAGATGGCCTACCTTACCTCATTCCTGTGCTCGTCACAGGAATCCAGCCGCCGTGCGTCCGCACGGCGAAAGGACTCCTTTCAGAAGTTGTTGTGGTGGAACCGAGCAAAGATCTCTCCCTCGAGCCGCCGGCATCGCAAAAAGCGAGTCTCCCGCGCCGTGGACACGGCGCTGCTGGATCCCTGTGACAAGCACAGGGATGAGGGCGGAAAGAGGCGCGTCCAACTTCATGGCACTCCAACCAAATAGGCAAAAAGAACCAGCGGATCACGCCGATTCCCGCAATTGAAGCTCGGCCTTTAGCAGGATGCGTCCGTCATGCGGGAAGTCCGTTCTGTGGTCCTCGTTCTCGCCCAGCTTGTGCAGCAGGAGCTCGATGGCAAGCCGCCCGATCTCGTTGTAGTTCTGCGCGACCGTGGTGATCGGCGGGCAGGCATAGCGTGAGAGCGGGTGGTCGTCGTGACCAGCGACCCTGAGATCACATTCGGCGCCGTGGCCGACCTTCAGGCCGGCCTGATAGGCGGCGGCGATGACGCCGAAGGCGACGCGGTCGTTGGCGCAAAGGACGGTTCGTGTCGGAAAGCCGTCGCCGCGCAGGATCCTCTGGGTCTCTTCGAAGCCGAAGCGCTCGAAATCCCACGAGCGTTGATCGTCCAGCGGCACGATGGCGGGATCGAGCTTCAACTGGATCATCGATTCGAGATAGGCCTGCTCGCGCGTCCTGGCATTGTTGTTGACCGACGGCATCGCGAAATAGCAGGGACGCTCGCCCGACCGTGACAGGTAATCGACAATAAGCTGGAAGCTCTGGCGGTTGTCGGTCCCGACGAAGGAGGAGGTGCCGTCGAGCGGGGAGTCGACATAGACGAGCGGGATGCTGCTGCCGAGTGCGGCAAGCGTGTCGTGATGGGAATCGACGCCAAGCGGCGCGATGATGGCGCCCGCGACATTCATCGACTTGAATGTCTCGATGGCGCGATCCTCCATCTCCGGATTGCCGTCGGAGGAGAGCACGAAGGCGAGGAAGCCCGCCTGGTTGGCGATCAGCTCGATGCGCCGCGTCAGCGCCATGTAGAAGGGGTCAATCGAATTCGGGATGATGACGCCGAGGATATTGGTTCGCCGGCGGTTCAGGTTGACGGCGAAGATGTTGGGACGGAAACCCGACTGCTTGATGGCATTTTCAATGCGATCGCGGGTCTTTCCCCTGACGGATTTCGGGTCGTTGAAATATTTCGAAACCGTCGGTCTGGATAGGCCGACGAATTCCGCGAAATCTTCCATGGTCTTGATTGACTTATCCAATTCCAACTCCCCGCAGCACCCTTTCATTTCCGTTGGAAAGAACGCGGCCTGTCAACAGAAAAGGGCCGCGACCCCCATGCCGATCTTCGGGGTTATGCCTTGCATGCTTCGAAATAGTCTTCCAGAACCGCATCGATCGCCGCGATCGCGAGGCCCTTTGCGGTCGGCGATGCTTCGCCCGCCCGCACCCGCGGATAGAGGCCCTGCAAATATTGGCTGATCATCGTTTCGGGAATCTCGTTGTCGCCGAACACCGCGAAGAGCTGTTCGACGGCGCCGGCGATTTCGCGCTCAGGCCAGTAGTAACGGATCCGGTCGCTATAGGAGAAATGTCGCTGCAGATGCTGCTCCTCAGGCGACCCGTGGTAATATTTGTTCCAGTTGCGCGGGTCGCGTGTCATGACGCGCTCGGTGACGGCCATCAGCGTCTCCTGCCGCGTCTCGGGAAACAGGAAGGCGGCGATCTGATCGAGGCCATAGAGGGCCTCGCGAAGCGCGAAGGTCAGGCCAGGGCCGACCTTGAGGATAGCAAAGCCGTCATTGATCAGAGCGCGTAGCGCCTCGCGCGTCTGGTAGTCCGTCGAATGGGCTTCGAAGACGAGGCCGGGCAGGCTTGCGAGGCTCCGGCTCAGCGGGCTTGCCGCAGCCGGATCGTAGGGGATGACGTTGTGATTGCCGAATTCGACGCCCGGCTGCACGACGGCGCCGACGACCCGCGAGAAAGCCTCCCCGGCACCCGCGGCGGCGAAGGCTTCGGCATGCACCTTCACCGTCTCCTGTGCCGCTTCCGGTCGGGTGACCTCGAGGACATCAAGCTCTTCCATCGCGCCGCCGGGGATAGGGACCTCGGTGCCGATGATATAGACCGGCTTCGTACCGTCGCTACCGCTGATCGCATCCTCCGCCGCCGCCGCAAGCCTTGCGGCGCGCTCTGCCGTCACATCGTCAGGGAGCGCTATGGGTTCGCCGGCGCAGCCCATGCTGGTGTCGAGATGAAGCTTGGTGAAGCCGGCGTGCGCATAGGCGCGGATCATGAACTCCGCCTTGTCCATGGCTTGCCCGGCATCGAGGTTCTTCCAGGGGTTCGGGCCGAGATGGTCGCCGCCCAGGATGATCCTTGTCATGGGAAAGCCGGTCGCCGCGGCGATATCCTCGACGAAAGCGCCGAAATCGGCTGGCGTCATGCCGGTATAGCCGCCGTCTTGGTTGACCTGGTTGCAGGTGGCCTCGATCAGAAGATGGCTATCGGCCTTCAGCGCGTGCCGCATGGCAGCCTCGATGACCAGGGGATGGGCGGAGCAGATCGAGGGTATGCCCTTGTAACCGGTGCTGCGATCCCGCCAGGTTGCGATATCGAGAAGGTAATTCCGCGTCATGTGGATCATTCTCCTCCTGCGGCCAGAAAGGCTGCGATTTCGGCCCCTGTCGAAGCCCCTTCCATGGGGCCGGTCCTCACCTATCGTTGGACCGATCGGGGAGACCCTCCCGGAACCCGATCGATGTGGGTGTTAGAACATTAAAGTTTACGCATGTCAATTTATAAACTATATCGCGGTAATAATATAAATTTCATGTGGAAAACGCAGTTCGCGTTTGGTGGGCGAAAGTTGACGCGGAAGCGGGTCGAGAAGATGGCAATTGCGGTGACTTGCCGTCTGGATCGGGACTATCGGGTTCGCCGTGAGTTTTGCCCCTCACCCTAGCCCTCTCCCCGCAGGCGGGGCGAGGGGACGATCGAGCAAGGGGCTGCTGCAAACTGTGCCGCAGCGAGGAACGACGGAGGGTGCGACTGCCCCTTCGCCCGCTTGCGGGGAGCCGTCGCGGTATTCGAATTTGATCCGCAACTATCCTTGTGGATTGCGTGAGCGCAGCACAACGGATACCCCCGAATCATGAGATATTGCAACGCGCTCTCCTTGAGCAATTCCAGGATCAGTGCGAAGCGGTTTTCCGTCCTGGAATTGCGTAGAAACAAAAGGTTAGAGCGGTTCCGTGAAGAGCTGAACCGCTCTAAAGAACGGACGTCCCGTGATCGCGAAGCTCCTCAAGCCGTTTTCACTCATCGTTGTGATAATAGGCATCGTCATCATCATGGGGATGATCCTGCCGCGGCCGATCTGGCGCGTTGGGGCGGCGAAAGCGGCAGATGCGACACATCGTATTCTTGTCCTCAACAATGAGATCCATACCGATATCGCCGTACCCGTGGAGGGCGAAGTGCTTGCCCGATTTGGTTTCCTGCGGGATGCGGGCCTCGATCTCGACAATCCGGGGCTTCGCTATATCGTCTTCGGCTGGGGCGGACGGACCTTCTATACGGAGACGCGGACCTGGGCCGACCTCAAGCTGGTTCCGGTATTGAAAAGCTTCACGCTCGACCGTGCCGTCATGCATGTCGAACTCGCGGGAGACATTGAGGCGGAGGACCCGGCGGTCACCGTCGTTACCATCGACACCGATGGCATGGGCCGGTTGCAGCAATTCATCCTGGAAAGCTTCGTCGAGGGGCGGGACGGACCGATCCCGCTCGACTATGCCTATGGCTACAATGACGCTTTCTTCGAAGCGAAGGGCGTCTTCAACGCCTTTGCCGGATGCAATACCTGGACCGCTGCGGGGCTCAGGGAGGCCGGACTATCGTCAGGCTGGTGGACAGCTCTTCCATGGATGCTGAAATTTTCCCTCTGGCTGCATAATGGCAGCGATGTCTTCGCGCCGCGACCGGTTCCGGCGGCCGGTTCGTGAAGCCGCCGCAACTCTCTACAGCGCCGTGCGTCTTGCAAGACGCACAAAGGTCGCTGTAACACTTTGAATTCCTGCATGTTTTTATCCTTAATCGGTTCCGATTCAAGGAACCATTCAGTAGAGCGTGATCCGGGAATTGGAACTTCGTTGCACCTTGCGCAGTTGAACGGCAAAGCAATGGAGGCTTCGAAAGATGACAAGCGCCCGGATGGCAAGGCTGCTTGAATTGTCGGAAAAGGATTTCGCTTCGGCCCTCGAGGCTATGATCGACGAAGAGCTTTTTTCCACAATGAAGGATCTGGAAGAGGCCAGCGAGGCGCAGGTTGGCGGCGGCAGGTCGGTGGAGGAAACAGCGACTTTCTCCCGAACGGTGCTGACCGAGAATGAGATCGAACGACGGTTCCCTGGGCAGCTTCTGGCTCCCTATCGCGAATGGCGGAAGCGACGGGACACGCTGTAATGTGGTCAGTGAACCGCCGCCATTGGCCGGATGGATGACCGACTTTTCCTCTTACCGCTTTTGAACAGATTGCGGGCGGGCTCATATCGCTGTGGGGTTATCCATGCTATTTTCCATTGGGAAAGGCCATGGATATGAAGGCTTTGCATGCAGGGCTCATCGCCCTCATGGCGCTTGCCTCCTCCTGCAACATAACCGAGCGGGACTATGTGGGCGGCGTCACCGTGGCGGGCCATCCGTACAAGACAGATCCGGATTGCAAGCGAACCGTGCCCTATGGGCAGTTCGACAAGACGTGTGACTACCCTGTCGTCGGCTTGAGGGGCTTTACGCCTTTTCCGAAGATCACACCCTCGGCCGGCGGTGGAGGAGGGGCTCCGACTCACTAGTGTGGTGGATTTGAAGTTCGCATCATTTGTGCAGCAGGCGCTGGAAGCGAACTTCAAATCCAAAAACCACACTAGAATCATAAAGTTGCTAGTGTCCTTTTTGATTCCGAAGTTCGTTCAGAGCCCGCCGCGAGGTATGACGAACTTCGGAATCAGGACACTAGAGCCGGATGATTTCAGGTCGAATCGATCTGAAATCTGAATCTAAATCAAAGAGTTGGAGCGGGATGTCGCCCGAAAATCGCGCACACTTTTTGCCGAATTCTGCGAACCCTTGAATACCTCTGCAAGGCCGGCGCCAAAAACGAAATGCAGGGTCTTGCTGATCCATGCTATAATGCGTGCATATCATAGCGTTACGGGTAATTGGCCCTGTGCGGCGACGACGGAGCGTTGCGGCGCTATCATTGAAGAGACTTATCGAGTGGACACAATCAAACGCTCGGCTTCTTGCAATCAGCGATAAGCGCTTGAAACGATTCAACATTGCAACGGATTCCTCCGCCTGATTTTCGTCGCCAGAAGCAGTCGAGGGAGGAGAGAAAAATGCTGCGGAAACAAGCGGTGTTTGCAGTCGCGGCCGCACTGGCCATGGCCATGACTTCACACGGCGCCCACGCTGCCGCGAAGATCAAGATCGGCTTCCTGCCGGGTGTCGTCGATCCATTCTATCAGGTCATGCAGATCGGGGTTGAGGCTGCCGCGAAGGACCTCGGGGTTGACGTCGTCACGCAGGTGCCGCCGACTTGGGGCGTCGATGTTCAGACGCCGATCCTCGATGCGATGGTTGCCCGCGGCGACCTGAACTACATCGTTACCGCGCCGACCGACAAGGATCAGATGGTCGGCCCATTGAAGGCAGCTGTCGACGCCGGCATCAAAGTCATCACCGTCGACACCTTTCTCGGCGATGGAGACTACGTCAACGGCCCGGTGAAGTTCCCGATCAGTTACATTGGTTCGGATAATATGGAGGGCGGCCGCATCTCAGCGCGCGGGCTCGCAAAGGCGATCGGCGGAAAAGGCACTGTTTACATCAATTCGACGAATCCCAACGTCAGCTCCGTTGAAGGCCGAGAAAAGGGCTTCAAGGAGGTGATGGAGAAGGAGTTCCCGGATATCAAGGTGCTCGGGCCAGACTACAATCTCGACGATCCCAACAAGGCCACGCAGCAGACCGCCGCGGTGCTCGAACGCGAACGCGGGCTTGGCGGCGTGTTCGGCACCAACGTCTTCAGCGCGCAAGGAGCGGGCGCGGCGGTCGTGAATGCGGGCCTCGGCGGCCATGTCCAGGTCGTTGCTTATGACGCAACAAAGCTGGCCATCGAGTTGATGAACAAGGGGGTGGTTACGCTGGTGCTGGCGCAGAAGCCCTACGATATGGGCTACATGGCGGTGCAATTTGCGATGGCCGACGCGGCCGGGGTGACCAGCCTGCCACGCCGCGTCGAGACAGGCTTTGCCATCATTGACAAGGAGAACGTAAAGGACCCGACGATCGCTCGCTTCATCTATCAAGTTCCGGGGAAGTAAACTGGTCCGGGTGGAATAGGGGTGCTCCTGCACGGCGCCTTCGATGTGATTTCGGTTTCTGTTCACTCCTCCATAATTTCGAGGAAACCGGTACGTGGCCGATCGCGAGTCGAGAATTGTTTTTCCCGCCGGGGTGAAGCCCTCCGGGACCCGGACGCCTGCGCAGCAATTCGCCCTGTTGGCTAGCCGCATCTGGGCGTGGCTATTCCTTGCCCTCATGGTCCTTTTCTTCGTCATCACGGTGCCGCTGGTCAGCGGCGGTGCCGTCCATTTCCTAACCATCCGGAATTCCCAGAACATTATGGTCGCAATCATTCCGGTGCTGCTTCTCGGATTGGGCCAGACCTTTGTTATCATCGGCGCCGGCATCGATCTGTCGGTGGGATGGGTCATGAGCCTCGCCTCGGTCCTTTCGGCACTCGCTCTACGTTGGGCGTTCGATAGCGGGGTGCCGCTTTTTCCTTCGGCTCTGGTCGGACTGATCGCGGGCGTGGGCGGCGCAGCGGTGGTCGGCTTCATTAACGGCGTCATCATCGCCAAGCTGAAGGTCCCGGCGTTCATCGTGACACTCGGCACCTCGTTCATCGTGCGTGGCGTCGCCTACCTTATGTCCGAGAACACGACGGTGATCGGATTACCGGCGGGAATTCGCGCTTACGGCAATGACGCGCTCCTATACTACATCCGGGGTGAAGGCGGCGGCTTCTATTTCCTCAATCGGCCGGATGTGAGCGGCGACCTGCTGCGCCGGATGGACACGATCCTGCCTTATCCCGTCATCGTGACCGCTTGCGTGGTCGCTTGCGCGGTGTTCCTTCTTCGCAAAACCCAATTCGGCCGACATACTTACGCTATCGGCGGCGGCATGGAAGCGGCCGTGCGTACCGGCATTCCGGTCGATCGTCACCTCATAAAGCTCTACATGCTTTCCGCCTCGACCGCGGGGATAGCTGGTTTCCTGTCGACGCTTCGGTTCACCGCCGGTTCTGCGGTCATCGGCGATCCCCTTCTTCTGTCCTCCATCGCGGCGGTGATCATCGGCGGCGTGAGCCTCTTCGGTGGCGCCGGAACCGTGATGGGGACGGTGATTGGGGCCCTCATTATCGCGACGCTGACGACGGGTTTGGTGATGCTCAACGTGGAGGCCTTCTTTCAGTTCATCGTGGTCGGAACTGTTGTGATCGTCGCGGTGCTGATCGATCAGTCTCGCAACTTGATTGCTGGTCGTCACCGAAGGAGTGCTGAGACATGACTGAGCCGCTTCTCTCTGTCAGGAACATCACAAAACGCTTCGGCGGCCTGATTGCGGTGAACAATGTGAGCTGCGAGATCAATCGTGGCGAAGTCGTTGGCCTTCTGGGCGACAACGGGGCCGGAAAGTCGACACTGATCAAATGTATATCCGGCGTCTACCACGCCGACGAAGGCGAGATGTTCTTTGAAGGCAAGCGCGCGCACTTTTCGCATCCGATCGACGCCCGCCGCCACGGCGTCGAAACCATCTATCAGGACCTCGCCCTCGCTAACAACCTCGATGTGGGCGCCAATATCTTTCTCGGGCGCGAGGTAAAAAAACGCTATTTCGGCGGGCTGATCAAGACACTCGACGACCAGCACATGCTGCGCGAATCACGCCGGACGCTCGATTCCCTCCACATCCATTTCCCTAGCCTCACAGAGCCGATCGAGAGCCTGTCTGGCGGTCAGCGCCAGGCGGTCGCTATTGCACGGGCGGTCTACTGGGACGCCAAGCTCATGATCATGGACGAGCCGACGAACAATCTTGGCGTGCCTGAGCAGCAGAAGGTGCTTGAGCTCATTTCCAAGCTGCGCGAGCATGGCGTGCCGGTGATCCTGATTACGCACACTCTGCCCGATGTGTTCGCAGTCACCGATCGCCTCATTGTCATGCATCGCGGGCGTAAGGTGGCCGAGAAAGTGACCGCCGAGACGAACATGGAGGAGCTCGTGCAATACATGGTCGGCGCCCGCGATGACACCTACAAAGGCGTCCCGAGTCCGCAAAGAGAAATACCCTTGCAGCGATGAGTTGCGGTTGGCATGCAACCTCCAGAAGGGCTTGCCGATGAATCGCGCCATCGCCTGATCCCCCGAACCTGACGAAAATGTCAGATCGTAGGCCGGCGAGAGCGTGAGCAGACAGGATCTGCGCTGCGCCACGAACCTTCATCGCACAATGAACAGTTGGGACGCGAGAGCCCACGACGTGTTATATAAGACGGTTGAGCAATTGTGAGGCGCAAGCATGCGCTTCCAATGGAAGGTCTCGCCCGGGGAGAGTGGGATTGTGACCGTTGCCTTGACACTCCAGGCATATCTCGATCGCAAGGGCGTCGAGTACGATCTGGTCGAGCACAGGCCGACCAGATCATCGATGTCTACCGCGCGCGCCTGCCACATCGCGGCCCGCTGCCTGGCCAAAGGCGTCGTGCTGCGCAGACGCGACGGCTATCTTCTGGCCATTCTGCCCGCCTCTCGCCATGTGCGGCTCAGGAAACTCGAAGCGGCACTCGGCGAGGAACTGACGCTCGCCACGGAGCATGAGATCTATCAGCTAATCCCGGATTGCGCGCACGGCGCTGTTCCCTCGATCGGCGAGTGCTACGGGCTGGACGTCGTTATCGAGGACAGCGTCTTCGACCAACCGGAGGTTTACTTCGAGGGCGGCGATCACGCCACCCTCGTCCATGTGAGCCAGGCACAGTTCACGCGGCTCGCGCGGGAGGCGCTTCATGGGAAATTCAGCGCTCGCAACCGGGCCCCCACGCCCACGGGGAACTGATCGGGCGATACCGCAGCCGACCGGCGGAAGAAGGGCAGGCGGCATAGTCGAGGTCCGGCCTCGGTTCGACGGATCGATATGAGGAAGGAAGGCGGCGATGTCTTACAACAGCTACACCAGCCCGGATGACGTTCTCCAGGCGATAAAGGACGGCGAGATCGCGATGATCGATTTGCGGTTCGCAGACCTTCCCGGTCTGTGGCAGCATTTTTCCGTTCCCCCGGGCGCCATCAGAGCCGACAGCTTCACCGATGGCATCGGCTTCGACGGTTCGTCCATCCGGGGCTTCCAGGAAATACAGGAAAGCGACATGCTCGTCGTGCCGGATCCAACCACCGCCTTCCTGGATCCGTTCACGGAGGCGCCGACGCTCGTCCTGATCTGCAATATTCTCGACCCAGTCAGCGCCCAACCCTATAGCCGGGACCCGCGCTTTATCGCACAGAAGGCCGAAACCTATCTCAAGGCGAGCGGAATCGGCGATACGGCCTATTTCGGCCCGGAACTCGAGCACTTCGTCTTCAACCAGGTCCATTACGATCAGGGCACCAACTACGGCTACTACGAGATCGATGCCGTCGAGGCGAACTGGACGGCGAAGGGCGGAACTGGCCTCGGGCACAAGCTGCGCCCGAAAGAGGGCTACTTCCCCGTCCCGCCTGCCGACACCCTTCAGGACGCCCGCACCAGAATGGTGACGCTCCTCGAGCGAATTGGCATTGAGGTCGAGGCACACCACCACGAGGTCGCGACCGGCGGCCAGGGCGAAATCGATATGCGTTTTGCGACGCTGACGCGCATGGCCGACTGCGTGATGATCTACAAATACGTCGTGAAGAATGTCGCGCGCAGCCGCGGCATGACCGCAACCTTTATGCCGAAACCCCTGTTTGGAGACAACGGCTCGGGCATGCACGTCCACCAGAGCATCTGGCAGGAAGATCGCCCGATCTTTGCCGGCGACGGCTATGCCGGCTCCAGCGAAGCGATGCGCTACTATATCGGCGGGTTGCTCAAGCACGCGCCGGCACTGCTTGCCATTTGCGCTCCGACCGTCAATTCCTACCGGCGGCTCGTGCCGGGTTTCGAAGCGCCGGTCAATCTCGGCTATTCGCGGCGCAACCGCTCCGCGGCGTGCCGGATCCCGATGTACTCGCCCAACCCCAGGAGCAAGCGGGTGGAGTTCCGCTGCCCGGATCCCTCCTGCAATCCGTATCTGGCCTTCGCCGCCATGCTCATGGCCGGCCTCGACGGCATCCGCAGCCGCATCGATCCGGGAGATCCGATCGACAAGAACCTCTACGACCTGCCGCCGATGGAGCGCGCCGCAATCCCGTCGACACCGGCCTCGCTCAGCGAGGCTCTCGATGCGCTGCAGGCGGACTGCAAGTTCCTGTTTGCGGGAGACGTGTTCACGACGGATGTCGTCGAGACCTATGTGGACTACAAGCGCTCGCACGAGATCACGGAGATACGCATGCGCCCGCATCCATACGAGTTTGTTCTCTACTATGACGTCTAGATCAGGATGATTTCAGGCCGAATCGGCCTGAAATCTGAATCCTGATCTACATCAAAGAATTAGAGCGGGATTTCAGCCGAAAACCGCGCACACTTTTCGGCATCCCGCTCTAGCGGTCGTACTTGGCGACCATCCGTGGGCTATTTGAGGCAGATCGCGCCCGCCGCCACGACGACGCAGGCGATAATGCGCCGAAGAGTCAGGACCTCTCCCAGAAACAGCCAGCCGATCAGGACGGCGAACACGACGCTCGTTTCTCTGAATGCTATAACTGGCCCGGCAGGTCCGAGAGCGAGCGCGGCCACGACGGCGCTATAGGCAATCATCACGACAAGCCCGCCGCCAAGCGCCTTCCACGTTTCTGAAGATCGAACATCAACAACGAGCTTTCCCCGCATCTGCATGAACGTCGTGGGCATCAGCACTCCATAGAGTACCAGTACCCACGCTGTATACGCGCCGCTATGGGCGGCTTCCCGCACACCGATCGCATCGACTGTCGCATAGCTGGCGATGATCGCACCTGTCGCCAGGGCAAGCAGGATCGAGGATGACGAGGCCCTGTCTTTGCCGAGGGAAAGACTCATGATCCCCGCGGTGATAAGGGCGACGCCGATCATCCGAAATGTGTCGAGGCGTTCTCCGGCGAAGAGAAGGCCCCCGAGCGTGACCAGCAGCGGCACCGTTCCGCGAACGATCGGATAGACCTGTCCCAATTCGCCATACCGGTATGCGGCAACCAGAAAGACGCTGTAGCCGACCTGAAGAACGGCGGAGAGGACGATATAAGTCCAGGCCGTCGATATCGGCAGAGGGTAGATGAGGAGGAACGGAAGTGCTGCGACCGTGCTGGAGAAGCTCATCATCGTCACGGTCCACAGCCGGTCGGCGCCGTTGCGAAGAAAGGCGTTCCATGTCGCGTGCAGGATCGCGGCCAGGAGGGCCAGGCTGATGACGGCCGCGCTCATTGCGATGCCATAGGCTTGGCGAGGATGCTGGCGGCGGCGCTGCGCGCATCGCGCATGGCCGCTTTTGCTTGCCCCATCTGCGCGAGCAGGGTTGCGCCCTCGATCAACAGGAACAGCGCCATTGCGATGCTCTCGGCTCGATCCTTTGGCATCGATTCTGCAAGGATTTCGCGCATCCGCCGGTTCAGGGCGGTCTTCTGCCTGGTGACTGCCGCAAATACGGGATGAGTGGGATCACCGAACTCGGCCAAGGCGTGCTGGAACAGACAGCCGTGAAAATCCGGGCTATCGAACCAGCGCTCATACCAGTCGAAGATGGTCGCAATCTTCTGTTCCGGTGTCTCGGCAGCTTCCACGAGGCGATCAAGCTGGCGCTCGAACCGCTCCCATCGCCAGTCCAGCACCTCGACGATCAGACCGTCCTTGCTCGGGAAGTGACGGTACATGGTCATTTTGGCAACTTCGGCTTCCGCAATGATGCGGTCGATGCCGGTGGCATGGAAGCCGAAGCGCTTGAACAGCCCATAGGCGGTTTCAATGATGTGCTGCCGCTTTTCGGCCGCGATGGCTTTGGAGAGCATGGTAAGTCTATGAGTGAGACAGGTCTGTATCATAGGCTATGCGAAGGTTGGCGTCAATCCTTGGCGGACTGCAACGACGCGACGTCGATAGAGGGCTTAGCCGAGATCAAGCATGAGGCGGACCTCGCATAAGTTCTGGATTTTTGCGAGGATCCCGGATATCGCAAATGTCTGCACAATGATTGGTTGAGGGAATTCTCATGTCCGATGGATGGGAAGAGTCGGCCGAGGCGTGGATCGCCGATACCGGCGACAAGGGCGATTTCGGCCGTCAGTTTGTGCTCGACCGGCCGATGCTGGAGCGGGTCCGTATGGGCCGCTTCCGTATTGCGCTCGATGTCGGCTGCGGGGAGGGACGCTTCTGCCGCCGGCTTTCCGAGCTTGGTATTTCCACTGTCGGCATCGATCCGACGACGGCGCTGATCGAGCATGCGCGGCGCGCCGATCCCAAGGGCGACTATCGCATCGGCAGGGCGGAAAGCCTCGATTTTGCCCCCGGCTCCTTCGACCTCGTCGTCAGCTATCTGACCTTCATCGACATTGCGGAAATCGAGCGCGCGATTGCCGAAATGTGCCGCGTGCTGCGCCCGTCAGGCTCGCTCCTCATTGCCAATCTGAACGGCTTCCAGACCGCGGCGATGCCGAACGGCTGGGTCAAGCTGCCGGATGGCGAGCGCCGGTTCACCATGGACCGGTATATGGAGGAGCGCGCCGAATGGGTGAGCTGGCGCGGCATCAGGATCAAAAACTGGCACCGGCCGATGAGCACCTATTTCAAGCTGCTGCTGGAGCAAGGCCTGCAACTCAGCCACTTCGACGAGCCGGTTCCCCATGGCGGCGAGCCGACCAAGGCAGAGCGATACGGGCGCGTGCCCTATTTCCATATCATGGAATGGCGGAAGCCCGCGGCTGGATAGGATTATCACCGTGTCCGTGCTTTTCACCAGCGCGGCAATCCCGCATAGTCATGCGCGATCGACCACATCAAGCCATTGCAGCGCCTCTTCTGAAAGAGGACGGCCGGGCGGGGACGAGCATCATGAACGAAACGCGACGCAAGCTGACGACCATCTTCTGCGCTGACGTGCAGGACTATACGCGAATGATGGGCGCCGACGAGGAGCGGACGCTCGCCACGCTGAAGCGCTATCGCGATGCCATGGCGCGGCTGATCGCGGCGCATGACGGCCGGGTTGTCAATACCTGGGGCGACGGGCTGATCGCGGAATTTTCGAGCGTGGTCGAAGCGGTGCGCGCGGCTGTCGACATTCAGAACGAACTCGCCGGCCTCAATGCGATGAGCCCGGCGGACGGGCGCATGCTCTTTCGCATCGGGATCAATCTCGGCGATGTGATCATCGAAGGCGAGGATCTCTATGGCGATGGCGTCAATATCGCCGCGCGCCTCCAGACCTCGGCCAAGGCAGGCGGCATCGTGATCTCCAGCACGGTCTACGAGCAGGTCCGCAACAAGGTCGCCGTCGGCTTCGACTTTCTCGGGTCCCTGATGGTGAAGAACGTCGCGGAGGGCGTGCCGAGCTATGCGGTCCGGATCGGCGAGGCGAGCGACGACGCTCCGCCGCAGGAAGGACAAAGGGCGCCTGAACCGCGTCGCAACCCGCAAGGCGGGCAAGAGGTTCCCGCCGCGGCCGAAAGCAGGTTCCGGGCGATCGGCCGCAGGCTGCCCGGTATCCTCGGCTTGATCGGGGCCGCTCTCATCGTCATCAATCTTCTCACCTGGGAGGGGACGTTCTGGGCCGTCTGGCCGATCCTCGGCCTTGCCGCAGCTGCAGGTCTCTACTGGGCCTGGGAGCAGAGCGAGATCGACCGCAGTCTCGCGGCGTTCACCGTGATCGGGATCGGCATCGTCGCGGTCAATCTCCTGACCTGGCACGGGACCTTCTGGGCGATCTGGCCGTTACTCGCCTTTGCCTTCGCCATCGGTATTCGATGGGTCGCGCGGCGCTGATTAGATGTGAGCTTTCAGGAGGTTGTCCAAGTTGTAGCGCGAGATAGCGGTTGTCTGGCGC
>NZ_JAULLL010000040.1:0-17937 GCF_041357635.1 Sinorhizobium sp. CB7 | reverse complement strand
CAATGCCACCTTTATAACCCTTGACCACAAACTCCTCATGTGAGGGAGGTTGGGGGAGCGTCAACGCCAGACAACATCCCCCAGGCCCAATCGAATCCCGCGGCGCAGACGCCGTCGGCTGAGCTGACTTGATGAGGGCAGAGAGGCGCATCCCGGCCCTGATCCTCGGCTAAGCCGGCAGTCGTGTCCTCGCACTGCCCTTCATAGATCCCCGCCAGAGCGTTTCAGCCTTCATGGAAGCGCAGAACCGCTCTAACTTTCTATTTTTTACGCAATTCCGGACGGAAAACCGCGTTCCGCACCTTTCCTGGAATTGCTCTAGCTCATGCATCAACACGGACAACCTCCGGAAAGCTCACATCTGGCACCTCAAGTTCTAGATTGCGGACCGAGAGACTGGACAGGGTTCGGCAACTTTGATAGCAGACGTAATGTTATTACATATCAAAGGAGAATTTCCATGATATCCAGATCGACAATGGTCGGAAGTATTGCGGCGGCAGGCATTTTGACGGGCTCGGCTTATGCCGAAGAGGAAAGGCAGGCATGGCGTCTGTTCGTTGCCGATCATACCGCTCCGATAGCTCGGTCATTCGATGCTATGACGGGAAGGCAGACTGGCGAGTTCGGGTTGAAGGGATATGCTGCGCTCTCCGCCAGCGGTTCCGGCCGGACCGTTTTTGCCGTCCAAACCGAAGCCGATACCGTCCAGGCGATCAAATCCGGCGTGACGCTTTCCGACCATGGCGAGCATCGCGATCTGGAAATGTCCGAACCCGAGCTGCTACAGGTTGCCTTCGACGGGAAGCGACCGGTCCACGCCGTCATGCATGGCGACGACGTGGTGCTGTTTTACGACCGGGAGGGCAAAGCGAGGCTTCTCTCCGAAGAAGGAATCCTTACGGGCGAGGCGCACCAAAGGACCATCGATGCGACGGCGCCGCACCATGGAGTCGCCGTCCCCATGGGAGAGAACATGCTTGTTTCCGTTCCCGATACCAAGGCGGAGACGAAGCCGGATGAACTGCCGCCGCGTCTCGGTCTGCGCGTTCTCGATGCGAGCGGCGGGCAGATCGGCGAGGTGGAACCCTGCTCGGCGTTGCACGGGGAGGCCTTCTCGGCGAGGCTTGTCGCCTTTGGCTGCGAAGAAGGCGTCCTGATCGCGCGTCCCGGCAAGCAGGGGACCGTGCAACTCAAAATGCTGGAATATGGCGAAGCACTGCCGAAGGGAAAGGTCACCACCTTGCTCGGCAGCAAGGCCATGCAGTTCTTCCTGGGCAATTACGGCGAAGACAAAATTGCCCTGATCGATCCCGAAAGCGCCGAGCCTTACCGCCTTGTAGACCTGCCGACCCGACGCATCGATTTCGCACTCGATCCTGCGCGCATTAAGAACGCCTACGTGCTCACCGAAGATGGGCAATTGCATGTCATCGATATCCTGAATGGGAAAATCCGCGTATCGGCGACGGTCACCGAGCCCTACAGCAAGGACGGCCACTGGCGCGACCCACGCCCCAGGCTTGCGGTGGCCGGCGATGAGGTTGCCATCACCGATCCCCGCCATGGCCTCGTTCGGATGATCGACATCGACACGATGAAGGAGGTCCGCACCATCGCGGTCGAAGGGCAGCCCTTCAGCATCGTCGCCGTTGGGGGATCCGGGACCGTCCATTGACCGCTTGCCTCCCGCGGCTTGACGCGACCGTCGCGCTCGGCGTAACTGAGCGCGACGGTTCCCCGATGACGACTCAGAAGGGATTAATAGGGAACACGGTGCGGACGACCCAAGAGGGACCAAGACCGTGGCTGCCCCCGCAACTGTAAGCGGATTGCCGATCATCCCCGTGGCGCGAGAGCGCCATGCCACTGTGAGCTTAAGCCTCACGGGAAGGCAGATGAACCGGCGCATATCCGCGAGCCAGGAGACCTGCCGTCGAAGAGAGATCCAATTGAACGGGCGGGGTTGCCCGGAACAGGAGACGACATGATTTCTTTTGACGCCATTTTCAGGCGCAGACCCGCCCGCATGAGACGGACCGGATCCTCTTTTTCGACAAAAGATAATCGCTAGCGCGTCTGCCAGTAATCTGGTGGCACAGCTACCGGCACCGCCGCCGATTGAGCGAGCATTTCCCATCAACACCGGAGCGATCGATCCGCAAAGCGGACACGCCTCCGATTTTCAGTGAGCATTGCCATGTTTCCCCATCCTATTATCCGCAAATCCTTGCCGCGCGCCCTGACCTTCGCCCTTGCGGCGCTCGCTTTCGGGGCAGGCTCGTCGGCTACGTCCGCGGCCCCGACGGTCTATCCTCTGACCATCACCAATTGCGGCCGGTCCGTCACCTTCGAGAAGGCGCCCGAGCGGGTCGTGTCGGTCGGCCAGGCCATGACCGAGATCTTACTGTCGCTCGGTCTTGCCGACCGCATCACCGGAACCGCAGTCTGGTTCAGCCCTGTCCTGAAGCAGTTCGAGGCGGAAAACAGCAGGATCAAACGGCTTGCGGACAATGATCCGAGCTTTGAGTCCGTCGTCGGAACTGATCCCGAACTGGTTGCCGCAGAGTTCGAATGGCATGTCGGTCCGAACGGCTCGGTTGGCAGTTATGATCAGTTTTCGAAGCTCGGGATCAACAGCTATGTTGCGCCGGCCGATTGCGCCGCCAAGGACAATTCCGTCGGCGGGGACGGTGTCCGCAAGGAAATGCTGAAGACCGACCTCATCTATCAGGAAATCGCCGAGCTTGCGCAGATCTTCGACGTTCAGGATCGGGGCGATGCCCTGATCGCAGGCTTGAAAGAGCGTGAGGCCAAGGCGATCGCCTCGGTTGCCAATGCGAAGGCGAAGGGCATTCCCGTCGTCTTCTGGTTCTCCAGCAAGGAGGTGGACGGCGAGGCCTATATGGCCGGACGGAACGGAGCGCCCGCCTATATCATGCAGACCCTCGGCGCAAAGAACGTGATCACCACGAACGAGGAATGGCCGATGGTCGGATGGGAAACGATTGCGGGCCTCAACCCTGACATCATCGTCATTGCCGCCATGGACCGCCGTCGCTATGCCGCCGACGATCCGGCGATCAAGGTGAAGTTCCTTAAGACCGATCCGGTCGCAAGCAAGATCGATGCGGTGGAAAAGAAGCATATCATTGTGATGGACTCGCAGGCGATGAGCCCGTCGATCCGCATTGTCGACGGCATCGAGACATTGGCGGAAGGCATCCGGAAATTCGGGCTGGCCCAGTGAGCATCGCAACAACCACGCAACGAAGCGGGTGGGGCGCCTTTGCCGCCCTGTCCGCACTCTCGCTGATCGCCCTGATGCTGGCGATCAGCCTCGCGGTGTCGATCGGCGAAATCGTCATCCCCTTGCAGACGACCGCGGAAGCAATCGCCAATCGGGTCTTCGGTGCGACCTTCACGATCAAGCCGATCCATGAGGGGATCATCTGGGACTATCGCCTGAGCCGGGCGCTGGTTGCCGCGAGCTCCGGTGCGGCGCTTGCGCTGACGGGCGCCATCCTGCAAGCGCTGCTTCGAAATCCCCTTGCCGAACCCTACGTGCTCGGCATCTCGGCGGGTGCTTCGACCGGCGCCGTCGCCATCATGATCCTCGGCGTCGGGGCCGGGGTCATGACCCTTTCGACCGGCGCCTTCATCGGCGCAGTCGCAGCCTTCGTTCTCGTCTCTCTGCTTGCGGCGGGCGCGGGCGGCGGCGCCGACCGGATCATTCTGGCAGGGGTTGCCGGTTCGCAGCTCTTCAATGCGCTCACCTCCTATATCGTCACGACCTCGGCCAATGCCGAGCAGGCAAGGGGCGTGATGTTCTGGCTGCTCGGCAGCCTCAGCGGCGTTCGCTGGCCGGACGTCTTTCTCGCCATGCCGGTTGCCTTTGCCGGCTTCCTCATCTGCATGTTTCATACCCGCGCGCTCGACGCCTTCACCTTCGGCAGCGATTCCGCAGCTTCACTCGGAATTCCGGTCAGGCGCGTGCGCATTGTCCTGCTCGCCCTGACGGCGCTGATGACGGCCACAATGGTCAGCATCGTCGGCTCGATCGGTTTCGTCGGCCTGGTCATTCCGCATGCCGCGCGCTTCCTCGTCGGTCCCGGACATGGCCGTCTGCTGCCGACAACGGCGCTGATCGGCGCGATCTTCATGGTGCTCGCCGATATCGTCTCGCGCACCATCGTCGCGCAGCAGGTCCTGCCGATCGGTGTGGTCACGGCACTCTTCGGCGCGCCGGCTTTCGCCATCATTCTCTACAAAGCCAGGAGGGCGGTTTGAGCATTTCGATCGAGGATGTGCGGTGGGACGCAGGCGGCGCGATGATCGTCAACGGCGTCACCCTGGAAATCGCCAGCGGCAGGACGCTCGGACTGCTCGGTCCGAACGGCTCGGGCAAGTCCAGCCTGCTGCGCCTCATCTGCCGGCTGCGGCAGGTCAAGAGCGGCGTGATCAGGCTCGGCGATGTCGACATCGCCAGGATCGCCCGCATCGACATTGCGCGAAGGGTTGCACTGGTCGAGCAGCAGGCGACCACGGACGCCGAGATAACCGTAAGCGACGTCGTCCGCCTGGGCCGCACGCCCCATAGAGGCGCTTTCTCGCCATGGGATCTCGCCGATGAATCGGCAGTGCGCGCGGCGCTGGAACAAGTGGGCATGACGGACAAGGCAACGCGGCTGTGGCGCACGCTTTCGGGCGGCGAGCGCCAACGCGCCCATATCGCCCGGGCGCTGGCGCAGACGCCGTCCGAACTGCTCCTCGACGAGCCGACCAATCACCTCGACATCCAGCATCAGCTGGAGCTCCTCGACCTTGTCACGAAGCTCCCGGTCACCAGCGTCATTGCCCTGCACGATCTCAATCTGGCGGCCATGTTCTGCGACAGCCTCGCCGTCCTGCAGGGCGGCCGCGTGGTGGCCGCAGGCCGTCCCGAAGCGGTGCTGACGGAAGATCTCATTCGCGATGTGTTCGGTGTGCGGGCTCATATCGAGAAGTCGGCCGTTCATGGCCGCCATCACATCCAGTATCTGGTCGGTTGACGTTGAGGCTCGTTGATCAACGGTCGCGCCTTCGGCCGGCTTGGCTCTCGCAGCCACCTCGGCTGGATGCAGAAGCGCCTGAGGGGCGAAGCTGAAGAACCTTACGCGCAAATCTATGTTTCTCGTCACCGTCCGAAGTGTCTAGCTGCGCTTTTCAAGGCTGCCTGGCTTCCAGATGCTGGCGGAAGAATGCGACTACCGCACCATTGAACTCTCTGTGGAATTCGACACGGTCGAAGCCAGGAGCATCGATGCAGGCGTCCGAAGGTGGCCGTATTTCCGGGCAAGGTGTCAGGAATGAGAGATGCACGGCGTTGGGGACGATCCGAAAGTCGGGCCTTCCGGGCAATAGGCGGGCAAGCGTTGCGACATTTTCGGGCGACGCTCCGCCACCTCCTCCGAGTTCCGATCCCCAAAGTTGAAGAGGAATTTTGACATCCTTCACACTGTCAGTCGTTTGGAAAACGACGCTTAGCGGATCCGCTACAACCATTGCTTTGACACGAGGGTCGTGAGTCAATGACTGAGATGGTAGCTTTGGCCGTGAAGGCTGAGCTTGATTGACGGGCGAGCATCCGGTCGCTTTCGGATCCGCGCAGCGCGGCGGCAGCTTGTTGAAATCCGGGTTCGCCCCGGCGATGACAAGGCCCGTATAGCCCCCTTGGGAAAATCCATAAAAGCCGACACGCTGCGGATCGATTTTCGCGGCATCGGGGGCGGCGGCAAGCATGAAATCAATGGTTCGCTTGATATCGGCGGGACGCTCGATCAGCACGCGGAGGCCGTTTGCACGGCTCATATCCGCGTGATTGGCATGGGGATGATTGACTGCAACGACGATAAAACCGGCATCGGCAAGCGCCTCAGCGGTATCATGATGGCCGAGATACCAGCCACTGTAACCGTGCGAAATGACAATGAGCGGCAGTTTTTCGCCGACAATCGGACAATTTGGCACCGCCGGTACAGTCAGTGCTCCGATCTTCATTTCTGAGGATGCCGCCGCACAAGGCGACCACATTGCCGCATCGATGGCCGCGCCGTTCTCATCGGCCGGAATTTGAATGAATTTCAAGCCTGCAGCATGGGTCGATGGCGCGATGAGGCAGAGAGCCGCAGCAAGCGCTAAAGCGAGACGAGTCATTGAATTGCTCCATTCAGCGAGAGGTACTTACGAGTCCATTCGGTAGGAAACATCCAAGTGAAAGTGAGGAACCTACGCGTTCAGCGTGGGCTGAACACGGGGATACCTTGCATAAGCAGATAGCTTGTTATATTCAAGCTGGAAAGTTGAGGTTTTCATGGCCGACTCGATCCAAGTTCAATTGCGAAAAGGTGCCCTCGATCTTTGCGTTCTGGCCGTGCTCTCACGGGGTGAGGGCTATGGCTATGAAATTGCCAGCACATTGGTCGCGGCGGTCGGCATGGGTGAAGGCACGATCTACCCGCTGATGCGCCGGATGCAAAATGACGGCCTGGTGGCCACCCGCATCATGGAGTCGAGCAGTGGGCCGCCGCGCAAATACTATCGCCTGACGCCGTTGGGCCAGGCGGTTTTCGAAGCTCATCGCCGCGACTGGCGATCGTTTGCGGATGCCGTCGATAAACTTCTTGAGGATCTGCCATGACCAGGGATGCTTTCTTACGTGCGCTGAGATCGGGACTTGCCGGTCTGCCGCCTCAAGATGTCGACGACATCGTTGCTGACTATGCCGCTCACTTTGCCGAGTCGAATACGTCCGGCCGCGGCGAAGAAGAGGTCGCTGCCGCATTGGGCGACCCGGCCAGAATTGCCAGGGAACTACGGGCTGACGCTGGCCTGCGCCGCTTCGAAGCTCACTGGAGCCTTTCGAATCTTCTGGCAGCCACAACGGCTCTCGCCGGCCTCGCGATCGTTGACATTTTCTTCCTGCTGCCGTTGCTGATCGTCACGATTTTCGTTGCACTCGGCGTCGCGACCGCACTGTCGGCGATCGGCGCGGTCGGCGTAAAGATTGTCTTCACCACCTTCCTATTCCACCTTGGTGAACCGGTGACTGGAGTAGTAGCGCGCTTGCTCATTGGCGCTGGCCTTGTGAGTGGCCTGCTGGGTGGCGGCGCGTTGCTGCTCATTGGACTGGGCGCAGGCGTACGTTTTCTCGGCCACTATGCCAGACTCCATTTCCGCTTGGCTAAGCTGGATCACGAGCGCGTTTAGATTTGCTATGTCAACACGCTGAAGGAACCTGACAATGAGCGGAAAATTGACGATCGTCGCGACGGCCGGACTGATCGGCTCAGTTATCTTTCTAACCCTGGGTATCGGACTTTCGGGGCGAGATTGGGCCGATGCGAGGCAGCTATGGGGTGCAATGCCGTCCGCATGTGGATCCACCGCATCTACCAGACAGCAGGTTACCCTTACTTTCGCGGCTAGTGACAGTCTAATAATCGATCTGCCGGCTTCGGTCCGCTATCAGCGGGGGGACAAGGCGGAGGCTATCGTGAGCGGAGATCCCTCACTTCTCGACCATGTGCGAATGGAAGGTCACAGGTTGAGCTTGGATTGTGATCCCGGCTGGTTTGCATCCAAAATCGCTGTCAGCGTGTCGGGACCCGCGATAACTGACTGGAAGCTGCTCGGTAGCGGCGACCTAACCTTGTGGCAGATCAATCAGCCTCAGTTGCGCTTGAGTATCCGAGGAAGCGGCAGCGTCGCCGCCAGCGGCGGCGCTGATACGATCGACGTGGACATCTCGGGTTCGGGCGCGGCATGGCTCAAGGACCTGACTGCCAAGTCCGCGCAGATCAAGATCCACGGCAGTGGCGACGCGCAAATAACCGCACAGACCGATGCGGACGTCTCCATTTCCGGGAGCGGCAACGTTGAGCTATACGGCCATCCGATCCTGCGACGCTCAGAAATCAGAGGCAGTGGCCGCATCGTGCAAGCGCCATAGCATGGTATTCAATGCGTACTCGTGAAGCCTTGTTTATTATGACAAGCGCCAAGGCTGCTTTGGTCATATTGCGTAACAGATTTATGAAGGCTTTCAATTCAGATCCGAAACGTAGCGATTACCCGCCGTCGGTAAAAACTTCACAACTGAAACAATAGCTCAATCATGTTGGATATGACCGCATTGTGCCGACTACGGACGAGCGCCCCGGCTGGATTGCGCCAATTGCAGTCATGCGGCGATGAAAGGCAAAACACCTGCAAGTTCACGCAATGGACGATATTCCCGTATCTTTTTTTTGAAGATGATCGTCGCGAGCAACCAGATTGCGACGGGTCAACCATCCATGCCCCCAGTCCCGCAAACCAAGCAGGATCGGTGCTAGCGTCCGGCCTTCCTCGGTGATCGAATATTCCACCTTTGGCGGAATGACGGCGAACACCTGACGAGCGACCAGACCATCCTCTTCAAGCTCGCGAAGCTGCTTGATCAGAAGCCGCTGCGAACAGTCACCCAACTCTCGTTTCAGGGCATTGAACCGTAGAGTGCCCTTGAGCAGGTGGTAAAGGATCATTCCTTTCCACTTTCCACTGATGAGATTGAGTGCCGCGTACATCGTGCAGCCGGGTACCTCGTCGTAGTTCCGGTTCTTGTTCATACCTTGTCGCTCCGACAGTATACTTTTGACCACTATGTGCGTTTGTTTACCGTATTTTCACTTTGCATCTAGCTGCCAAATGTATGTGACCCGTCGCGCTGCCTGCGAGCACGTGATGGAAAACATGCAAGGAGAATGAAGCATGACCAGAGTCGTACGTTTTCATGAATATGGCGAACCCGAAGTGCTCCGGATCGATGACATCGAGGTCTCGGCTCCAGCCGCCGATGAAGTGCAGATCGCAGTGCGGGCTATCGGCCTCAACCGCGCGGAAGTGATGTTCCGGAAGCACGCCTATCTTCAAGAAGCTGAGTTCCCGTCCAGGCTTGGTTATGAGGCAGCGGGAACCATTAAGGCGCTTGGCGGCGGCGTGGGCGGATTTGCGGAAGGCGATGCTGTCAGCGTCATCCCGACGTTGGACATGGCCCGCTGGGGCACCTACGGCGAAGTCATCAATGTTCCGGCCCGTCACGTCACGAAGCACCCGGCCAATCTGTCGTTCGAACAGGCCGCGGCATCGTGGATGCAATATGTCACAGCTTGGGGTGCATTGATCGAGCAGGCGAAGCTTTCAGCGGGCGAGTTCGTGATTGTTTCCGCCGCATCGAGCAGTGTCGGCATTGCCGCCTTTCAGATCGCCCGCATCGTCGGCGCGACGGTGATCGCCACGACCCGGACCAGCGTCAAAGCCGAGGCCCTGCTCAATGCTGGAGCCCATCATGTCATCGCGACAGCGGAAGAAGACCTGTCTGCGCGGGTAAAGGAAATCACTGGCGGCAAGGGCGCACGTGTTGTGTTTGATGCGATCGGCGGACCGGCGATCGCGCAGCTTGCCGAATGCATGTCGGTGGGAGGCATCCTTCTGGAATATGGAGCCCTTAGCCCGGAGCCAGGACCGTTCCCACAGTTTGCCGTTCTAGGGAAAAGCCTCACGCTTAAGGGCTATCTCTATACCGAGATCGTATCCGAGGATGCCGTCCTCGAACGTGCGAAAATGTTTATCCGTGAGGGTTTGCAGTCGGGTGCGCTCGACCCATTGATCTCTCGCATCTTCTCTTTTGATCAAATTCAGGAAGCGACACATTTCCTCGAAAGCAACGAACAGATCGGAAAGGTGGTCGTCACTTTGGACTGATCCACTGCCATTCGTTGGCAATGGCCCCGCCGATTTGTCGTCGGCGCGGTCTTGGCCATGACGGCTTATGGCCCGCGAGCGGAAGATCACGGTTGGACGGAATGCGCCGCCAATAGCGGACATAACGTTACGATGTCGATAGGGCACTGTTTATCGGGCAATGCGCCATATTTAGTCGCAGAAAGCGGCACCTCGAACACCTGGTTCAAAATGTGGCAGTCAATTCCAGCGGCGCCGAGGCGTCCACAGTTGACAAATGGCGGGCAGCCCATAGTCTGCGTGTACGCCTTTGAGAACGCAACCGTTTTTCGGAGATGAGGATCATGCCTATGGCAAAGTGCATGAGACGATTTCTGCTGGCGAATCTTGCCCTTTGCCTTTCTGCTTTCGCGGCAGGCGCTGCGACGCTGGACACGCTCACCCAGCGCAGCAGCGTGCGCATCGGCTATATCGCCGATGAAGCGCCCTTCTCCTCCAGCAGGCCGGGCGCCAATCCGATGGGATATGCCATCGACCTCTGTGGCAAGATCGCCGATGAAATAGAACGTCAGGTTCCGCAACTGAAGCGCGAATACATCGAGATGACGCTCACTAACGGCTTCGATGCGGTGAAGAATGGACAGGTCGATCTGCTTTGCGGTGCGATCACCGTCAATTTGAAGAGGCGGGAAATCGTGGACTTCTCACAGCCAATCTTTCTGACCGGGGCGACTGCGCTGCTTCGCAAAGATTCGCCCAACTACCTGCAGACTCTTTTTCTCGGCAAGCCCGCTGTTCGCCCAGTTAGCCAGCATATCGCATCCACACGCGTCATCGGCGTGCGTGCAAGCACGACAACGGCAGCGACGCTGCGCGAGGCACTGGCAACCCAGGTGTCGGAAACGAGGCTTGCCGATTTCGAGACGCACGAGGACGGGCTTATCGCGCTGGAGGATCACAAGATCGATGCCTATATCGCCGATCAGGTGCTGCTCATCAGCCTGGCCATGCGGGCGCGCGATCCGTCCTCGCTCGAGATCGGCGATCGCCTGTTTACGCATGAACCCTATGCGATAGCGCTGCGCCGCGACGACGCCAACTTCCGCCTGCTGGCCGATCGTGCGTTGACGAATTTTTATGAGTCGGACGATTTTCTGCCGCTGCTGGAAACCTATTTCGGAGCGGAGGCGCCGATGCTGCACACCCAAATCATCATGGAGCATGTGCCCTATTGATATTGAAACGCTATCCACAAGCGAAAAAAGTCGCGTAATCTCCGACCACAGCAACTCCTGCGTATCGCATATCAGGTCGAAGCAAGTTCTGGTTATGGGCCCGGGAATTCCTCCATCCGGAAAAAAGATGCTGTGCATTTCGATATCTAATACCAACGTTTTCGGTACATAGCCCACTCAGTCCAGCAGCTTTGGCTTGGGCCGATCTCTGACGATAGCCATCGTGGCTGATGGTTCTCCGGGCGGCCTGGTAGCGGCTATGTTGCAGGGCCAGGGCTTTCAGCGTGGCATTTTCAGCCAGGGGAGATAGGCCGCGGCTCGTCCTGTAGGAATTGATGAGGGTCAGCGTCTGGGGGCCAAAATCGACGGCCGTGACTGGCGGTGGCGCTGCCGCACCTGCAGATCCCGAAATCAGTGCCGCAATTGCAATTATCTGTCGGATTTTCACGTCGGTTTTTCCCTCTCCTGCGCCCCCAACGGTTCGCCTGGTGTGCCTCACCCTTTAACACAATGCATGAAGGTTTCAGAAGGCGCGAGGCTTCTATGCTATGCGTGCATCTGGTTCCGGCAGGCTCGCGACAGCTACAGTGTTCCTGCCCAGGTGTTTTGCATCATAGAGCGCTTCGTCGGCCTCCTGCAGCAACTTCTCGAGCGTGGTCTCCGCCGGCACCGCCGACGCAATACCAGGCTCGCTGTCACCCAGCCGTCGCCGAGCCCCCGGTGCTGAATGCGGAGACCTTCAATCGCCGCGCGGATTCTCTCCGCCGTCGCCAGTACCCGCATAGGTTCGGGCCCCGTCAGAAGCACCAGCATTTCTTCTCCGCCAAAACGGAACACGAACGATGTCTGATCAACTGAATCGCGAATACATTGCGACACGGCACGAATGCAGGCATCGCCTTCTATGTGACCGTGCACGTCATTGAACCGCTAGAAATGGTCAATATCGAGGAGAATGGCAGAGATACTCTGTTGGCGTGTCGCACCATTCCAAAGGTCATCGCTGATCCGTGCCAGCGAGCGCCGGTTCAATAGTCCCGTCAGTTCGTCGCGTTCTGCTTTCTCCTCGAGTTGCCGATAGAGAAGACTGGCCCGCAGTTGGTTGAGAAAATTCTGTCGGTCCGTTTTTTCCAGGAAGTAGGCGCTGATCGCCAGAAAGAGCGATAACATCGAATAAACTGTGATGATGCCGAAATAGGCGACCTGGTCGAAGGCGCCGGTCAGGAATGTGGTCGTGAAATGCGATGCGGACGTCAGCGCAAGCCCCGTCAGCACCGCACGGAACCGTGGTCGAAGCGAGACCACGAAGTACAAGAACGCAGCGGAGTTGTAGGTCTGGTAGACGAAAAGATATTGGCTCGTGCTTTTCGTGGCGGGGATCATCGGTAAGGTCACGCTTAGCACGGCTGCAGTGACCGTCAGAATGTCGTAAAGGCGCGCGTTCGGCCAACGGCGGACGACAAATATGCAACCGAACACGAACGGCGTGAACATCAGGAATCGGACGACGATTAGCTCTGGCAGCACGTCCGGTACCATGGCGCTGTCGCCGAAATAGACCAGGTCGTAAATCAGCAGGCCGATTACGCACCAAATTGTAACGAGCCTCGCCCGCTCTGCCGCGTACTCCCTGAGAAACACGGTTTCGATCTCGGGCGAGAAGCGTAGAAAACGGAAGCCGCGCGAGAGCTGCCTTTCGACCTGGTCAAGCGTTACAAAGCTCACCGTCAATACTCCAACTGGGAAGAGAGGTTTACCGCAAATTAGTCGAGCAAACTGAATATTCAGCTAAAATTATAGTATTGAGGGATCTTGTTCGCGGCGCTGGCCGATCGATAAGATCGAAGCCAATCATGTCCTCATTGGCCGAACCGGCCACGTCCGCCGAGCGCCACGAGAATGTTCTGCTCATGCGCAGAGGCATCCAGCGGTTCACCCGTCCGGGGATCGCCTTCATCGCCTTTGCGCAGCGCATTGGGCTGACACTTGAGGAGATCGGGGCCGAGCTCGCCAAGTTGCCAGCCGATCACGTGCCGTCGCGTCGCGATTGGTCACGGTTGTCGGGCGAGTGGGCAAACCGCATCGACGAGCGCATAGCCGAGTTGCAGCGCCTGCGGTCCGGGCTTACCGAGTGCATCGGTCGTGGCTGCCTCTCCATCGACTGGTGCAGCCTTGCGAATCCTGCCGACGTGGCAGGACGCAAGGGGCTGAGCCCAAGGTATTGGCTGGGGTGAATTGGCCTTAGGCGTCCGTCTCTGTGCCGGCTTTGTATGCTCCCCCGACAATAACCAATGCCAAGCCGGCAGCTGCCAGCAATCCTCCCGCGATAGGGATTGCCTGATAGCCGAGGCCTAGGTTTAACACGCCGCCGCCTACAGCTGCTCCAAGTGCATTTCCGAGGTTGAATGCTCCGATATTGATGGAGGAAGCGAGCCCGGGCGCTTCGGATGCCGCCTGCATGACACGCATTTGTACCGGTGGAACGATTGCAAAGGTTGCAATGCCCCAGACAAGGAGCCCGAGCGCAGCACCTATATGGGTGCCAAGGACCAGGGGCAGGAGCAGCATTGTAATAGCTAGCGCGCCAAGAAATATCTTCGTTGCGCCATTGAGAGACCAGTCAGCCAGTCGTCCACCAAGACCATTGCCGATCGTAAATCCTATGCCGATCAGGACAAGCGCAATGGTGACAAAGTCGTCAGATGGGCCTGTGAACTCAGCGAGAACCGGCGCAACATATGTGTAGAGGGTAAACATGGCGCCTGCTCCCATCACGGTAGTCGCCATTGCAACCAGAACGACCGGCCGAGTTAGGACTTTCAGCTCTTCGATGATGTTGGGTCTTCTCCCAGCACCGCCTCTCGGCAGGGAGAGCCACAAGGCGGCAATCGCCAGCAGGCCCAGAATTGCAGTTCCGGCAAAGGACATTCGCCAGCCGATCTGATGGCCAATCCACGTGGCCGCAGGAACGCCGCCGATATTGGCGAGCGTTAAACCCATGAACATACTGGCGACAGCGCTTGCGCGCTTTTCGGGCGCCACGACGCTCGCGGCAACGATAGAGCCAAGCCCGAAGAAGGCGCCGTGGTTAAGGCTCGTCACGATACGGGCAGCAAGGAGTGTCCAGTAGTCGGGAGCCATAGCCGACAAAACATTGCCGAGGGTGAATATGCCCATAAGCAGCATCAGCGCGGTACGCTTGTCGAAGCGGCTGGCTGCCAGCGTCATGATCGGTGCAGCAACCATGACGCCAATGGCATAGGCGCTGACGAGAAGGCCTGCCGTCGGGATCGACACATTAACGCCGTCGGCGATGACGGGCAGAAGGCCCATAGGCGCGAATTCGGTGGTGCCTATACCGAAGGCACCAATTGCGAGCGCGAGAACCGGCCAATTGCGAGCGGTAGCGTTCGGCGCGCCATCCTGACAGTCTGTCGCCTTCATCTTGAAATCTCCGTTATTTGTGCCGCGGACGTCGCCTTGTTTACGAGATTGGGCAGCCTCGTCGGGGAAAGCGTTTGCTTGACGCTTCGCGGCAGGCGAAGGGCCCAGCATGCCGGACCCTCTCTTTTTCACTCTTGCGGCATCACTAGACGTTAATGCCTCCATCGACGGCCAGTTCGGCGCCGGTGATGTGGCGTCCATCCTCACTCGCCAGAAATGCGACGCTCGCCGCAATGTCGTCGGATGAGCCAAAATGCCCCAGCGCAATGCGCTGACGCTGTCCTTCCGCGGCCCCACCAGCAGCCGGATTCATGTCCGTGTCCGTCGGCCCTGGGTGGACGATATTGACAGTTGTCCCATTGCTCCCGAGGTCTCGTGCCAACCCTTTCGTCAAACCGATCAGTGCCGCCTTCGTCAGCGCATAGAGTGCTACGCCGGGACCCGGAACTCGAGTGGCGAGACAGCTGCCAATGTTGATGATGCGACTTCCTGGTCCGAGATGTGGAATGGCGGCACGACTTGCGAGAACGACAGCCTTAACATTGACGGCGAGATTGCGCTCGATGTCCTCGAGCGAAGTCTTCTCAAGGCTACCTACTTCAAAGATGCTGGCGTTGTTGACGAGGATGTCGAGGCCGCCGAACTCTGCCACTACCGATGACACTACGCCGTCAATCGCAAGATCATCAGCGTTGTCCGCGGCAAATGCGATCGCGCGGCGTCCTTTCGAGCGGATCTCTTCAACCACCCTGTTCGCAGCATCGGCTGAGCGCCGGTAGGTGACAGCAACATCCGCGCCTTCCGCTGCCAACCGCCGCGCGATCGCCGCGCCTATCCCGCGGCTGCCGCCCGTCACCAGCGCCCGTTTTCCCTGCAGTTTACCCATCGTTTGATCTCCTTCTTTAATGATCATTAAAGAAGTCATACGGGACGATTGCATGATGCGTCAAGAACAATTATTTAATGATCGTTAAAGAGAATGAGCGTTAAGAGAGGCCCCAGATGCGAACCGGAAGGCCACGCGGCTTTGATAGAGAACGAGCATTGGCAATCGCCATGGATATGTTCTGGCGAAAGGGCTTTGCCGCGACATCGATGGCCGAGCTTTGTTCAAGGCTCTCGATCGCGCCTCCAAGCCTCTATGCGGCGTTCGGCAGCAAGGAGCGCCTTTATGAGGAGTGCATCTCCTATTACATGGAGAATGTCGCACCACATATTTGGGACGGTTTTCGCAAGGCGACGACTGCTCGAGACGCCGTTGAGGCCTTCCTACGGGATTCCGCCAACGTGCTGCCGGGACAGAACAAGCCTAGCGGCTGCATGGTCACGCTATCGGACCCGCGTGGAGAGGGAAGCGAGCATCTTGGCCATTTTGTTGAGGAGGCCAGGCGGCAGGGACTTCTGCTGGTTGAGCGTAAGATTGAAGACGCTATCGCCAGCGGTGAACTAAGCAGTGACGTAAACCCGGCTGCTCTGGCGCGCTATTTTCTGAGCGTCCAGCAGGGAATGTCCATTCAAGCACGGGACGGATCAACGGCGGACGAACTCCGCGAAGTCGCCGACGCTGCAATGAAGGCTTGGCCGGCGCTTGCCCCGGGGTGATCAAGGCTTTTGACCTTGCACGAAATTCACACGTAAACTCGCGCCAAGGAAGTCTCCATGGCCGAATTCATGCATGTCACTCACATAGAGCTCGTGATTCAGGTAAAATGGCTGTTACGCAGCAGTTCTGCCGATTGATCCCCCACCATCTACGAACAGAGTTTGCCCCGTAATGAAGCTGGCCCCATCTGAGAGTAGGAAAGCAATACTTGCAGCAATCTCATCTGGTTTGCCAAGGCGCCGCATTGGGATCATCGACAGGAAATGTGCCTCTGCATCGCTTCCAACAGGCGTGTTGCGACGGAACATCTCAGTCTCTATCGGGCCGGGCGCCACCGCGTTCACGGTGATGCCTGTCTCAGCAAGTTCCATGGCCCAGGTGCGCGTGAGACTGTTGACGGCTGCCTTTGCTGCCGCATAGCCGCTCCTCAGTGCGATCCCCACCGTTACGAGGCTGGTGACATTGACGATCCGGCCCCAGCGCTTCGCTTTCAACGTGGGCAAAATTGCCTGCACCGTTTGGATTGTCGGATGGATGTTTACCCGCAGCATATCGTCCACATCCCGTAGGTCGATTTCGCCGACCGCATGGAGACGCGCCAAGCCGATATTGTTGACGATGCCATCGAACGAGTACCGCTGAGCAAGCTCGTTAAATGCTTCTCCTGATGCTCGGGTATCATCAAGGTCGATCGGCACCAACGTTCCGGGAAAGCTAGGGTCTTGTCCACGCGCTATACCGACGACATGGTGACCGGCGTCAGCAAGCCTCGTCGAAAGAGCGCGACCAATTCCCTTGCTGGCGCCCGTAATGAGAAAGGTTCGATTCGTCATAATGGGGGTCCTTTTTGGGTGAAGGCATGCATTGAATGGCAAGTTTTGCGGCGAGTGGATTTCACAGAGCGACCCCCCGCCCGAGAAGCGGCGGCAGACCGAGCAGTTGGAGCGTTTGCTGTGCTGCGCCCGTCATGAGCGCTCGCTCCGGTCGGACACGCGCCAGGACGCGGATGCCCAGAAGTACGGCAAGCAGTTGCTGTGCCGCAGTTTCGGCAGAAGACCCAAGCGGAATCTCCCCGCTCTCCTGTCCGGCGGCGAACCTGCTTCGAAAGAACTCTTCAATATGCTTCAGTTCATTGGAAATGGCTTCTCGGAAATCAGGATCGCGGGGCGATGCCTCCAGTGCAGAATTCACCAGCATGCAGCCGCGATGCATTGCGTCGCGAACGCTACGCTCGATCGTATCCTCGAAGAAACCAGTGATTGCCTGTCCAGGCGTTGAACTTGTTTTCAGTTGTGTTATCTTTTCGTGCAGCCTTGAGAGGTAGTGGTCGAGTGCGGAGCGAAATAGTCCGCGCTTGTCGCCAAATGCTGCATAAATGCTGGAGGGAGTAAGTCCGGTTCGCTCGGTCAGCTCCCGGGTTGAGGTCGCCTCAAAACCCTTTGTCCAGAATATATCGCTGGCGGCGTCCAGCACTGCCACCTCGTCAAATTCCCGCGGTCGTGCCATTTTCCTTGTCCTGACCTGTCATTATGGAGCGATTGATACATAACGCTGAGAGGCTTGTGGAACAATCGCTCCATAATGTCAAGGGTCAAGATCGTTGACCACAATCGGATCTCGAATGACTAAAGCCTGTCGCGTGAAGGTAAGTTCACGCGGATTGGTCACGCCTGAAATCGCCGCCGAAATTCAAGGTCGTCGCGCGACAGATGATGCAGAATGTCTTGAAGAGCGCGACGGCTGCCTCTAGAGGCGCGATCACTGGCGTCCAGTGAGTGGCCGAAAGCAGTATGCGCTCCTCACGACGTGCGGGCTGGAACCAGCAATCTGAGCCGTCACACGGCGGCTTTTTAGCTGGATGCCGGCCTAACTGTCTAACTGCCGTCGATCGCC
>NZ_JAULLL010000039.1:0-23039 GCF_041357635.1 Sinorhizobium sp. CB7 | reverse complement strand
AGCGGTAATCGGAGCACGGGCGGCTCTCACCCAGCATAAACTGACTTGATGAGGGCGTATTGGGAGCACCGACGCCAGACAACTGCCACTGGGTTGACGCAATTTGCGGGTTTGCCCCATGCGCCATCCCTCACGCCCTTCACGGAAAGCCGCTTCTCTCACGCATCAAGACGAACAACTTCCCTGCGCATAAGCCTTGGCGGCAAGCATACGGTCATAGAGGAAGCGGCGAACCGCCGGGCTTTCGCTGAGGCCAATCGCGTTGTTGTAGGCGGCGACTGCGGCCGCGTGATCGCCAGCCTCGGTCAGAAGATGCGCGCGCACCGCCCAATAGGGCTGGTAGCTGACGATCTCGCGCTGGTTCATCCTGTCCAGGTGGCGCAAGCCCGCCGCAGCATCCTCAGCCCGTCCGATCACGGCAGCCTGACTGACCAGTGCGCCGAGCGTCGGCATCATCAGGACGAGGGCGTCGTAGAAGGTTACCAAAGCGGGCCAATCGGTCTTTCCTGTCAGTCGCCGCGCGGCATGGACGGATTGGATGGCAGCCTGGCACTGGAACCGCCCGAAGCGGTTGAAGGTGCCGGCCTTGCGCAGGAGGCTGTCGGCTTCGGCGATCATCACCGCATTCCATCGGTCGGGATCCTGTTCATCGAGCGGAACATAGGCGCCGTCGCCATCCCGCCGGGCGTTGCGGCGTGCCTCGCAGTAGAGCATCAGCGAAAGCAGCCCGATCGCTTCCGGCTCCCGGGGCAGTGTCGAAAGAACCGCGCGGCCCAACCATATGGCCTCCTCGGCAAGCGCATTACGCTTGCTGTCCTCGCCGTCCAGCCCGTCCCAACCGAGGCCGTAAGCTGCATAGACGGCCGAGAGCACGGCCGACAGGCGGGATGGCAGTGCATCCGTATCAGGGATCGAGAAGGGTATGCCCGCGTCGCGAATCTTCGTCTTCGCACGCACGAGCCTTTGGCTCATCGCTTCCGGCGAGATGACGAAGGCGCGGGCAATGCTGCGCGCATCGAGCCCCAGAACCGTCTGAAGCATCAGCGGCGTGTGCACCGAGCCATCGAGGGCGGGGTGGGTACAGGCAAAGAGGAGCTTTATCCGCTCGTCCGGGAAGATATCGCCCGTGTCTGCACTCATGCAATCCTCTGCCTCTTCGACCGCCATGACGAGGATATCGCGAGCGGCGTCCTGCACATGCCGGTGCCGGGTTTGGGCAAAGAGATTGCGCCTTGCCGCAACGAGAAGCCAGGCCTCGGGATTATCGGGAACCCCTTTGTCAGGCCAGGTCCGCAGCGCAGCGGCGAGGGCATCCGAAAGAGCATCTTCGGCTGCCGGGACATCGCGCGAGCGGGCGGCGAGAAAGGCGATAAGCTTTCCGTACGACTGACGCGCCACCCGCTCGGCGGCGCGCTGTGCTTCCTGGCTCATAGTGCCGTCTCAGATCACGAGACGGGCGCGAACCTCGACCGAACCTTGCTGGGAAATCGGAACGCGGGTCGCCCATTCCAGAGCGGTGTCGAGATCGGGAACCTCGATCAGATAGAAACCACCCAGTTGCTCCTTGCCTTCCGGGTAGGGGCCGTCCTGCACGTCATGATCCTCGCCGCGGCGGCGCAGCACGGTCCCGGTATCAGGTGCCGTCAGTCCGGCGCCGCCGGTCATGATGCCAGCTTGTACGAGAGCCTGGGTATAGGCAACCCAGCCCGCCTTGTATTCGGGGTCGCTACGGCGTTCAAAATCGGCTGCGGATTCACGAATGATGAGAGCATATTGCATGGGATGGACTCCTGATCGCATGGTTGGCGTTAATCCCGGCCGCGCCGTATCTAAGAATTAATTTCACACGGCGGCAACGGTTCGGGGGAGCGGTTCTACCAGCCGTTCCGATACAATGAGTCGCGATGCGGGCCGATTTCGACAGAGCCACGGAAGAATATCAAAATTTCGCACGCAAATGCCGGCGCGGAACCCCCGCGCCGGCATTTGAAGCAGTCTGCAATCGCCGCTATTCTCACTCCATCTGGATGTTGGCGCCCTTGACGACGGGACCCCATTTGGCGAGCTCCGCTTTCACATGGGCGGCGAGCTCCTCGGGCGTGGAGCCGACGATCGTCGCGCTGAACTCCTTCATCCTCTCGATGACGGCAGGATCCGTCAGGGCCTTATTGGCGGAGGCATTCAGGCGGGCGACGACGTCGGCCGGCGTGTTGGCCGGCGCAAAGAGCGCGTTCCAGGTATAGGTCTCGTAGCCCGGAATGCCTGACTCCGCGATGGTCGGAAGGTCCGGGAAGGAGGGCGCGCGCTTGGCCGTCGTCACCGCGAGTGCGCGCAAGGTTCCTGCCTTGATATGGCCGGAGGAGGAGGGAAGATTGTCGAACATGATCGGCACCTGGTTGCCGATGACATCATTGAGCGCCGGACCTGCACTCTTATAGGGAATATGCTGCATGTTGACGCCGGCCATGCTCTTGAAGAGCTCGCCGGAAAGATGCAGCGGCGTACCGTTGCCGGAGGAGGCGTAGCTGTATTTGTCGGGCTCTGCCTTCAACAGGGCAAGCAGTTCCCGAACATTCTTCGCCGGCAGCTCCGGATTGACGACCAGCACGTTCGGGACGATCACCAGCAGCGACACGGGCGCGAAATCCTTCTCGGGGTCGTAAGGCGTGGATTTGAGGATCAGGGGGTTCAAGGCGTGGGTCGCGACTGTGCCCATCAGGATCGTGTAGCCGTCAGGCTCGGCCCTTGCGACATTGCCGGCGCCGAGATTGCCGCCAGCGCCGGCAACATTCTGCACGATCACCTGCTGGCCAAGATCCTCGGACATCTTCTGGGCAATGATGCGGGCGACGACGTCCGTCGAGTCGCCGGCGGCAAAGGGGACGACCATGGTGATCGCGCGGTCCGGAAAGTCCGCCGCGGACGAGGGGCCACCGAGAGCGAGAGCTGAAAGCAGCCCGAGGCCGAGTGCAAGGCCCGTTCGCCGCGTTACCTGAAAAAATGCCATCCGAATGTCCTCCCACAATATCCAAAAGCAAAAGCCCGGCATCGATGTGCCGGGCCTATAAGAGTAGCGTGATATTTTTCGCTAACAATGGTTGGCGGTCGCGACAGGATCAGACTTTAGTCAAGTGTCGTGTCTCATGGCGATCAGTTCTCGGCCAGCGAGGCCGCTGACGGAAGCGCCCGAATTCGGCTATACGTTTTCCGCGGATTGGCCCTTGCCCGCAAGAGCGACCTGACCTCCGACGTCTATCGCCGGGCGGATCTCGCTCTCTACGGCGCCAAGCTTGCCGGCCGCGACCGGATCCATGTCGACATCAATGGCCACTCGAACATGGCGATACGGGGCTAGAGAGTCAAAAAAGCCCGACCGGGTGTGTCGGGCTTATGAAACATTGTGCTGCGACAGGCCGAAAACGGCTTGCCGATTCAGTGCGGTTCAGGCCACCGCGCTTGCGGTCTGGTCGTCGGTGCCCGCGCCAGGAGCGTTCTTCTTGATGGATTCGATTGCGTTGATGGCCGAGGCTTTCGCTTTGTAACCTTCGGAAACGAACATGGTTTCGCCGTTCGAGGCCTTGAAGCGGAAACGGAATTCGCCGGCCTTGTCCTTGTAGACTTCGAATTTATACATGTATTTCGTCCTCCAAGTGAGCCATCACTGCCGATAGCGCGAAAATTCTATTATGAGTCCGCGTCGGTTGTCATCAGTCAAAAATGTCACTCATTTGCCGGCCGCAAGGCGGAATTCCTCCGCACCCGTCTCGAATTGCAGCCGGGCGAGGCGGGCGTAGATGCCCCCGTGGTGGATCAGGCTCTGGTGCGTGCCTTCCTCGACGATGCGCCCATGGTCCATGACGAGAATGCGATCGGCCTTGAGCACGGTCGCAAGACGATGGGCGATGACGATCGTCGTGCGCGCCTCCATCAGCCCGTCCAGTGCTTTCTGGACAAGCGTCTCGCTTTCGGCATCGAGCGCCGAGGTCGCCTCATCGAGAAGCAGGATGGGCGCATTCTTCAGGATGGCTCGGGCGATCGCGATGCGTTGCCGCTGGCCGCCGGACAGTGTCACGCCGCGTTCGCCGACTTCTGTATCGTAGCCCTTGTCGAGCCTCGATATGAATTCGTCTGCCTGTGCGGCGATTGCAGCCGCCCTGACCTCGTCGCGTGAGGCATCGGGCCTGCCGAAGGCGATATTGTCATGGATGGAGGCGGCGAAGATCGTGACGTCCTGCGGTACGATGGCGATGCGTTCACGCAGATCGTCCGGTGCCACGGATCTGGCGTCGACGCCGTCTATCGTAACGGCACCCTGCTGAGGGTCGTAGAAGCGCAGCAGCAGCGAGAATACGGTGCTCTTTCCGGCGCCTGAGGGGCCGACGATGGCGATGGTTTCGCCAGGCGAAATATTGAAGGAAAGCCCGTGCAGGGCTGATTTCTCCGGTCGCGAGGGATAGGCGAAATGCACATCGGCAAATTCGACCCGGCCTTGGGCCGGCTGCGGCAGGGCTGCAGGTTTGGCGGGAGCGGCGATCGGCGAAACCTCATCCAGGAGCTCCGTCAGACGATCGGCAGCACCTGCTGCCTGCGACAGTTCCCCCCAGACCTCGGAGAGCGCCCCGAGGGATCCCGCGGCGATCACGGAATAGAGCAGGAATTGGCCGAGCGTGCCAGGCGAGAGCGTGCCGGCAAGTACGCTCTGAGCCCCGACCCAGAGGACGGCGACGACGCTGCCGAAGACCAGGCTTATCGCGACACCGGTCAGCAGCGCTCGGGAACGGATGGCGGCACGGGCGGCCGCAAAGGCGTCCTCGACCGCGTCGCCGTAGCGCCCGCTTGCAGCATCCTCGCCGTTGAAGGCCTGGACGGTGCGAGTGGCGGCGATGGTTTCATTGGCGAAGGCGGACGCTTCTGCGAGCGTGTCCTGTGCGGCGCGCGACCGTTTGCGCACGGAGCGGCCGAAGGCGACCAGCGGGAAGACGATCAACGGGATGGCGCCGAGAACGATGCTCGAAAGCTTCGGCGAGGTCACGATCATCATGCCCATAGCGCCAAGACAGAGAATCATGTTGCGCAGCGCGACGGAAGCCGTAGCGCCGACTGCGGATTTGATCTGCGTTGTGTCCGCCGTCAGCCGCGAGACGATCTCGCCGGACTGGTTGACGTCGAAGAAGGAAGGCGAGAGCCGCGTCACATGGCCAAAGACCTCGCGGCGCAGATCCGCGACGATGCGCTCGCCGAGCATGATGACGAAATAGTAGCGCATGGCGCTGGCGACGGCGAGCACCACGGCCATGACCAGCAGCATGGCGAAATAGCTGTCGATGAAGGTGCTGTCCGACTGGCTGAAACCATGATCGATCATCCGGCGCACGGCAAGCGGCAGCGCGAGCGATGTGATCGCTGCAAGCGCCAGCGAAACGAGAGCGCACGCCACGATGCGGCGATAGCGCAGAACGTAAGGCATCAGTCTTGCCAGCGGCTTGATGGAACGTTGTTTCTTTTCTTCAGTCCGGCCTGTTTCCGACAAATCGCTTCCGATCCCTGTAGCTTCCACGGTTTGGTGCCTTACGGCGCCATGTGCCATATAACAAAGGGCATTGTAACACTTTGACTTGCCGCATGGCTTTATCCTTAAATCAGTTCCGATTTGAGGAACCCTGCAGTAGCCCTTGTTATCCGCGAGCCCTTCATGTATAGGCACGGCATCTTAATGGGAAGCCGTAGCCTCAAGCGGACTGCGGCTTCATTTATTCAATCGGTTCGGTTGCCGCAACCATTTGCGACAAATGGACCCTGGCATCGCAGGAAGATTGTTATGAAGGCAGACATCCATCCCGACTATCACGTGATCAAGGTGGTCATGACCGATGGCACCGAATACGAAACCCGTTCGACCTGGGGTTCGGAAGGCGCTGTCATGAACCTTGAAATCGACTCCAAGTCGCATCCGGCATGGACCGGCGGCAACCAGCAGCTCGTCGACCGCGGCGGCCGCGTTTCCAAGTTCAACAAGCGCTTCGGCGGCCTCGGCCTCTGATCGCCTGTCGTTCCAGGCATTTGGAAAGAGCCCGGTTCAGCCGGGCTTTTTTATTGCCTGCATGTCCGACAGGCGATCAGACATGTCGGTAGTGCCGAAAGCCGATGCCGGGCCTCCTACAATTCAAAGGCAGTTGTCTGGCGCAGAGGCTCCCTGCGCGCGCCCTCTTTCCTGTGCTCGTCACAGGAATCCAGCGGCGCCGTGTCCACGGCGCGAATGACTCGCTTCTTCGAGGCAAGGATGTAGACGTAACCCTTCATGTTGAAGAGTGGCGCAAGATGAGTCTTCCTACGATTGGCACCGGCAGGAGTCTTTTCGCCGTGCCGACGCACGGCGGCTGGATCCCTGTGACGAGCACAGGGAAGAGGGAGGTCGGGGAGGCTTTCCCGTCAAACAACTGCCTCCGAAATACGCGTGGCTCGATAAAGGCTCTGCCGTTTCCAATATGCCAAGCGGTACTTGGAGCAAGGGCGGCTCCTCACTCTGCATAAACTGACTTGGTGAGGGAGGGTGGGGAAGGTGCACAGCCAAACAGCAATCCCCGGAATCCGTTGCGGTTGAACTGGCTTGATGAGGGGAAGAGTGATGCGCTTTCCGGTCGCACCCTCATGAAGTCAGGTGTCTACTGGACTTTCTACGCGTCATTTGGTCAAGAAAAAACCGGCGGCGTTTGGCGCCACCGGTTTTCTCACGAAGATATATCGGATCGATTTAATTCTTTCCGAACGCTGTCTGCAGCAGGTGGAGCTGCGCCTGAACGCTGTTCTGATTGTCGGGAACGATCGGCGCTTCCGCCGGACGATAGATTTCGCGGTCGAGCAGGGCGATGCGGTTCTGCAGGCGGAGAGAGCGTTCGACGAGATCGCGGAAGGATTCCGGCAGATCGTTCCAGCCAGGCGCGTTACGGTCGACATTGAAACCGTCAAGGCGAACCTTGCTCTTTTCTGTCATGACCTGATCGCGCGACATTTCGCCATTGTTGACGGCGCGCTGCAGCAGCAGCCAGGATGCCATCTGCATCAGCCGGGTGGTCAAACGCATCGATTCCGCGGCGTAGAGCACGGAAGCCATGCGCGGCAATACCTTCGAGGCAGCGCGGCCCTGGCCGTCGAGGTAGCTCGCGGTTTCTTCAACGAGCGTCATTCCTTCGGAATACAGGGTCTTGAACTGCGTGGATGCCGCAGCCCGTCCTGCAAAACTGATCGTATTCAATCCGAGTTCCGACATTCAGAATATTCCCTGTTCTACGCATCACTTATTCAGGTAACGCCGGTTGATTGGTAAGGTTTCCAGCGCCGTTCTTGTGGCTTCAGGATGGTATTTTTAGCCTAAATGCGCAAGCCATATCTTAAGAAAGGGTTAATCTCCACAGTTTCGTGGAGACCCTGACGGCAGGCAAAAAGAAGAGCCGCAAAAGCGGCTCTCAAGGTAAAACAGGGAGAAAATCAGACCAATTCGTCACGAGGAGAAACTGTCTGAGTCCAGAAGAGCTCTGGATAGCATAGGTAATATCTTATAAAGCTTAATATTTCGTTAATTCGCGTCCTGATTTAAGACTTTCGTCTTGTTTCCGGCTTACAATCGGAACAGGTTTTCGGCGGCGCGCCGGCGGGACGCCTTCCTGTCGGCTTCGGCTTCCAGCCTTTCTATCTCCGTCTTCAGAAGCGCGATCCGCTCCTTCAACTCGTCGACCGAAAGCGTCGAAATGTCGCCGCCGAGTTCGTAGGGTACCGATCTTTGCGGCCTGTCATCGTCAGAATAGCTCATCCTTCTTCCTCCAGCGATTGCGTCGGCCACGCGCAGCAATGCGCAGCGGTCAACCGTATTTTACCTCCGAATCGCCCGATTCCGGTAGAGGGTTGCTTGAAGGAGATGCGAGTGACATGCTCTCTGGCGTGATCGTTTGCGCATTCGCCGTGGGAATGGTGGTGAAGGCCTCGCGGTCGCCGGCCGGAATTGCGGCGCGCTGGCGGCTGCGGAAGATCGCATAGGCGGTGATCAGCAGATGTGCGCAAGCGGTGACGAAGAACAGCGCATGCGGCCCAATAATCGACATGACTGGACCCCCAAGCGTCGGGCCGATGATTGTGCCGATGCCGTAAAGCAGCAGCAGGCCGCCTGAGACCTTGACGAAGTCCTCGGCGGCCGCGAAGTCGTTGGCGTGGGCGACGGCGATCGGATAGAGGGTGTTGGCGACTGCGCCATAGAGGATGACGAGACCGATGAGCAGCACGGGCGTGGTCGGGTGCAGCACGAAGATCAGCACGCCCGCCAGGGTGGCGATCGCAGCCATGGCGGCGAGCACATAGCGGCGGTCGACCCGGTCTGAAAGCCGTCCCGCCGGCAGCTGCATGACGGCGCCGGCAAAGATCGTCGAACTCATCATGATGGCGATGTTGGTCTCCGAAAGCCCGGCGCCGGCGCCAAAGACGGCGCCGAGCGTGCCATAGGCGCCATTGGCGATACCGACGAGCAAGATGCCGAGGCACGAGACCGGCGAGTTGCGATAGAGCGCGGGCAGGTCGAGTTTGACGGCCTTCAGCGGCTGCGGCGAAGCGGCGGTCGACAGTGTCGTCGGCAGCATGGCGATGCAATAGAAGATGCCGCAGATCATGAAGAGCAGCGGCGTTCGGACATCGGCGACCGGAAGCATCATCTGCCCGCCGACAACGCCGAGAAGCGTGATCCCGATGTAGAAGGAAAAGATCGCGCCGCGGCTTTCGTTGGTCGCCCGCTCGTTCAGCCAGCTTTCGATGATCATCGATGTTCCCGCCGTGCAGAACCCTGTCGCAGCTCTCAGCAACACCCACCAGAAGGGATCGACGATGATGCCGGTGAAAAGGCAGATGATGGCGATAATGGAGATGAAACCCGAGAAGGCGCGCACATGACCGATGCGGCGCACCAGCTTCGGTGCGACCAGGCAGCCGATCACAAAGCCTGTCGCCCACGAGGTGCCGAGCAGGCCGAGAGTGGTCGTCGCATATCCTTCGGCGGTGCCTCGGACCGGAAGAAGCAGCCCGTGCAAGCCATTGCCCATGAAGAGGAAAAGCGTACCAAAGAGGAGTGCGAGAACTGACAGCAGATTTCTTTTCATTTCCCCATTCTCGGCTGTTTCAGCTTAAAAATCAGATAAGGCAGGTGATTACCCCACCAAGGATTGGATGTTGATTGCGTTCAGGAATGCCAGTAACGGCTTGGAGGATTTTCGTGTTGGCGGGCAAAAATGTCCGCTATATGGCCGATTGGGAATATAGGGACCGCCATGACAAAGTTGATAGCAGTTCTTCTGCTGCTCGCGATGGCGGTTCAGATCGTCCGACCGCTCGGACTGCCAGGGTTGAGACGGCGCGTCGATTTCTGGAAGATCGGCGCATTTGCCTTTGCGATGACCATGCTGGTCGTGCTGATCCGGCCTTAAAGCCCGTCGCGTGAAAAGAGATTCACGCGACAGGCTTTAGGCTATTGTTTTCATGCATGTCGTTGCCGCAAAACCCCTGCACACTTTTTGCGAGACATGCAGTAGGGATTACAGGTTCTGCGGCTTGAAGCTTTCGCTGAGATCGATTGTCGGTCCGGCGGTCATGAATTCGCCGCGGCCGCGATAGTGCATCGTCTTCGGCTCCTTGAGCGAAGTCGCGACGTGTGCCTCGACCACCTCCCAGATGAAGAGACCGTGGCGGTCAATCTGACTGTCGTCGGAAAGCCGGCATTCGAAATTGGCGTAGCACTCGTCGATCAGAGGGGCATCGACCTGGCTGGCTGTGACCGGCGTCAGGTCGAAGGCGGCGAATTTGTCGAGACTGGATCCGGTGCTGTTGCCGACGGCCACCACTTTCTCCGCAAGATCGACGGTCGGAACGTTTATGACGCATTCGCGGGCGTTGCGGATCATGTGGTAGCTGTGATTGCCTTCCCAGATATAGCAGCAGAACAAGGCTGGATAGAACTGCATCACCATATGCCAGCCCATGGTCATGATATTGGTGCGGTCCTGCCATCTGGACGTGACGAGGACGATGGGACCAGTTTCGAGATGGCGGCGGATTTCGTCGAGCGGGTAGGACGTTTTCACATAGCGGCTCATGGCATGGCCTCGAGGATGGTATTCTGAGGCTAAGATGGGCGCGTGGCTCCTCCGGCAAGAGTCGAAGGCGCTTCCACACGCAGACGTTACCGGGCGTGCCGCGGTTAATATTCCATCGTACCACGCATGACCGGAACGCAGCTGCCGGAAATCAGCACATCGGTCACCGTGCCGTTCGACTTGATGACCTCGAGTTCGATGATGCTGCGGCGGCCCATTTCGACACCCTGTTCGATGGTGATGCCGATCTTCGTATCGGCATCGGGGAGAAGCGAGACCAGATAGGCGCCGAGGGCTGCGGAGGCGCTGCCGGTGGCCGGATCCTCGGTCACGTTGTCGAGCGGTGCAAACATGCGTGCGCGGATGTACCAGGGCCGGTCGGGCAAGCGGACGTAAAGAAAGAGCGAAAGATCGTGATTGCCTGTCGGATGGCTGCCGATCGCTTCCTGAAATTGCGCAAGGTTCGGGCGTGCGGCGGCAAGGGCCTCCAGCCCATCCAACTCGGCAACGGCAAAGGCCAGGCCGACAGAGGCGAAGACGGGGGCGTGCGTGCTGGTCTTGACGTCGCTCGTCGCAATCGAAGCGCAACGGGCGATCACCGCCTCGGAAATGCTCCTGCCGATGCTGAGAGGTTCCGGTGCACGGATCGAGGCGGCGGTGACACGTCCGTCGGTGCGCTTCAGCGCGACTTCAACGAGGCCGGCCTTCTCCTCGAAACGAAGCTTGTCACCGATCGGACGGCCGAAGATCTCGCTGTGCTGGCCGAGCACATAGGCAGTGCCGACGTTTGGGTGGCCGGCAAAGGGCACTTCCATCGTCGGTGTGAAGATGCGCACGCGCGCCGTATTTTCGGGATTTTCCGGCGGCAGCACGAAGGTCACCTCCGAATAGTTGAATTCGGTTGCGATCCTCTGCATCGCCTCGTCATCGAGGCCGCGCGCATCGGTGATGACGGCCAGTGGATTGCCCTCGAAGCGAGTAGAGGTGAAAACGTCTACGGTGATATAGGAAAGCGTGCTCATGACGGCTCCGATCGATGTCTCCATCATGATTAGCCACGCACTTGCCCGCAGCGAAGCGCAATCTTGTCGCCATGACAATAAAGGTCCGACACGACACGTTGTATTGGATTCCGGATCTCCGGCCTTCGGATTCGCTGAGAGTTTTGCCCCTCACCCTAGCCCTCTCCCCGCAGGCGGGGCGAGGGGACGATCGTGCAAGCGGCAACGTCTCCCTTTGCCATGCTTTGCGAGAGGTGCCTGCCACTGTCGCTACCATGTTCAGACGCACAAAGGTCGCTGTAGCACTTTGAACATGCAGTAAAAAAGCCCGGCCGCTTTTGCGACCGGGCCACGGATTTTGACGCGATCAGGCTCAGGCGGCCTTTTCGAGATCCTTCTTCCAGCTTCCCTTGGCGGCGAGGCTGTTCATCTCGGCGCGATGGCTGAATTCGCGCTGGCCGGCGGCGACGTTTTCCGACTTTCCGCCCCAGGCTTTCAGTGCGCTGTCCTGGAGCGCGCGTCCGTAGGAGAAGGTGACCTTCCAGGGCAGGGTGAAGCCGGAATTGATGGCCGAGAGATGGGCCGTCGCTTCCTCGGTGGACTGGCCGCCGGAGAGGAATGCGATGCCGGGAACGGCGGAAGGTACGGTTCTTTTCAGGACCTGCACCGTGCGCTCGGCGACTTCTTCCACCGACGCCTTGCGGGCGTTCTTCCCGTCGATCACCATGTTCGGCTTCAGGATCATGCCTTCGAGGCTGACGCGGGCATCGGCCAGTTCTTCGAAGACGATCTGCAGGACCGATTCGGTCACTTCCGCACAGCGGTCGATATTGTGGTCGCCCGGCTTGCCGTCCATCAGGCATTCCGGCTCGACGATCGGAACGATCTTCGCTTCCTGGCAGAGGGCAGCGTAGCGTGCCAGGGCATGCGCGTTGGCCTTGACCGAGCCGCGCGTCGGCAGGCTGGAGGAGATTGCGATCACGCCGCGCCACTTGGCGAAGCGCGCGCCGGCCTCGTAATATTTCGCCAGACGATCGGCGAGGCCATCGAGGCCTTCGGTGACTGTCTCGCCCGGATACTTGGCCATCGGCTTGGCGCCGGTATCGACCTTGATGCCGGGGATGCTGTCGGCGGCGCGGATGATATCGACGAACGGCGTCCCGTCGGCGGCCTTCTGGAACAGTGTCTCCTCGTAGAGGATGACGCCCGAAATGTACTTCTTCATCGCCTCGTCGGCGCGGAAGAGCATCTCGCGGTAGTCCCTGCGACTCGTCTCGGTCGATTCGAGACCAATGACGTCGAAACGTTTCTTGATGGTCGCGGTGGATTCATCGGCGGCCAAGAGCCCCCGGCCATCCGCCACCATACGCACGGCTATGTCTTCAAGTCGTTCGTTCATTTTCGTTCTCCACGGCATTAGAACTGTCGGCAGGATTTAATATAGAACGCCGATAACAGAAGTTTATAGCAAGGAAAATGTATGGCTAAGTCATTGAAACGATTGAAATGAATTCAATCGTTTGAAAGTTTGTTCGAAAATTCTGACTTTGACGTTTTTGTCACGACAGCACCGTGCGTTTGCAGACGCAGAAAGGTTGCTGCAACACTTTGAATTGCCGCATGATTCCCGAAACATGGGCCACCAAAAACAAAAGACCGCGGCGAGATATCCGCCTCGGTCGCATATCATCGAAATGGGATGGCGTGTTCTGTTACGGTCTACTTACCTTGGCTCAGAACGGAAACGCCGGGCAATTCCTTTCCTTCCATCCATTCGAGGAAGGCGCCGCCCGCGGTCGAGACATAGGTGAAGTCGTCGGCGACGCCGGCATGGTTGAGCGCAGAGACAGTGTCACCGCCGCCGGCAACCGAGGTCAGCTTGCCGGACTTCGTGCATTCAGCCGCATGCTTGGCGGCCGCAACGGTCGCGGCGTCGAAGGGGGTGATCTCGAAGGCGCCGAGCGGGCCGTTCCAGACGAGGGTCGCGGCGCGAGAGATCCAGGCCTTCACTGCCTCAACGGATTTCGGGCCGACGTCGAGCACCATGGCATCGGCGGGGATGGCGTCGATAGCGACCACCTTATTTTCAGCACCCGCTTTGAATTCGCGGGCGACGACGCCATCCTCGGGCAGGATGATGGCGCAGCCTGCGGTGGCGGCCTCGATCATGATCTGCTTTGCGGTCTCGGCAAGGTCATGCTCGCAGAGCGACTTGCCGATATCAGTGCCGCGCGCGGCGAGGAAGGTATTGGCCATGCCGCCGCCGATCACCAGCGCATCGACCTTCTTCACGAGATTCATCAGGAGGTCGATCTTGGTGGACACCTTGGCGCCGCCAACGATCGCCACGACAGGGCGGGCCGGCTTACCGAGGCCCTTTTCCAGCGCTTCCAGCTCGGCCTGCATTGTGCGGCCGGCATAGGCGGGAAGAAGGTGAGCGAGGCCTTCGGTCGAGGAATGGGCACGGTGCGCAGCCGAGAAGGCGTCGTTGACGTAGATGTCGCCATTGGCCGCGAGAGCCTTGGTGAATTCCGGATCGTTCTTTTCCTCGGCCTTGTGGAAGCGGGTGTTTTCCAGAAGCAGGATATCGCCATTGTTCATGGCAGCGACGGCCGAAGCGGCTTTCTCGCCGATGCAGTCGGCTGCAACAAGCACGGCATGATCCAGTACTTCCTCGACTGCGGGCGCGATCAGAGACAGCGACAGATCCGGCGAAGGACCGTCCTTCGGCCGGCCAAAATGCGCGAGCAGGATGACCTTGGCGCCCTTGCCCGACAATTCGAGGATCGTCGGAGCCACGCGCTCGATGCGGGTCGTATCGCTCACCTTGCCGTCGGTCACCGGAACATTGAGGTCGACACGCACGAGAACGCGCTTGCCGGTAACGTCGGGGAGATCGTCAAGGGTCTTGAAGGCTGCCATGGGGAAGATCCGCTATTGTTGTCGAACAAAGGTGGGGCCGACCATACTAAAGATGAGGCGAGACGCAAGGCGTTCAACGCGCCTTTTCGCCCGCCTTTTCCTGATGCCCGCCAGGGGGCGGCGACGCTTCAGCGGATGTGTCAGTTTCATGACGCCGACGCCGGCGCAGAGCGTCGCGGATCCGATGCGCCATGTCCCGGAAATTGATGAAGATCGGCAGCGTGATGGCCGGCTCGACCGCCTCCAGCGACATGCCGACCGAGGCAATGTGATCGTTCTCGTCGATATCGCGCACGATCAGGATGATCTCGCCAAGGCGGACCCGATCGGCGTAGTCGGCCTTGCCGCCGAGGCGCTGGCGCATGAGCTCGGCGATCGTCAGTCCCTTTTCCGCTTCGCTCAAGAGGCCGGGGCCATAGGCGGCATCGAGATCGGCTGCGGGGCGGGAAGGCGACAGGGCAAAGGCGCCGAAGAATTCCGCGTCTTCGGGATCGACGGGGACGCGGCTTGCGAAGAGCCGGTCGAGGAGCCGCGAATAGCTGGGCGTGATGAAGAGATAGACGAGGTCGTTTTCCTTCAGCCGGCCAGCATACTGGTAACGCATCGACTTGCCGTCGCGGATGACGAGGGAAGGGGTGGCCCAGCGCGGGATGCGCTCGCCGGAAAGCACGGGACTGTCCTTGATGACGCGATAGGAGAGCAGCTCATGGTTGGCGGCACCCGGCAGGTCGATCTCGACCTTGTCGACGGCGCCCATTCGCCGCGGGACGATGAGGCCGAGCTTGCGGGCGATGGGCCTGATCGTCCAGCCCTGGACGAGCAGCGATACGAGCACGATGATGAAGGCGGTGTTGAAATAGATCTGGCCGTTTTCCAGCCCGCCGAGAATCGGCATGATCGCAAGCAGGATGGAGACCGCGCCGCGCAGGCCGACCCAGGCGACGAAGCCGGTTTCCTGCTGCGTGTAGTCGAAGGGCAAAAGCGACAGCCAGACGGCGATCGGCCGTGCGACGAAGATCAGGAAAAACGCGAGAAGCACGGCCGGCACGATGATGACCGGAAACTGCGAGGGAGTCGCCAGCAGGCCGAGCACCAGGAACATGATGATCTGGCTGAGCCATGTCATGCCGTCCTGAAAGCGCTTGATGGTGCCGATCGCATGTATCTTTCTGCTGCCGGCATAGATGCCTGCGACGTAGACGGCAAGAAAGCCGCTGCCTCCGACCGCGCCTGTAAACGAGAAGACGAGCATGGCGAGCGCCAGTACAAAGATCGGCGTCAGACCGCGATCGGTTTCGAGGCGACCGGCAATCAGCACGATCATCATGCCGCCGAGGAGGCCGAGAATAATGCCGAGGCCCATCTCTTGAATGAACATTGCGAGCATGGCGAGGTTGATGCCGCTGTAGCGCTCGCCGCTTGCCAGCACCTCGACAAGTGCGATGGTGAGAAAGATCGCCATCGGATCATTGGTGCCGGATTCCACCTCCAGCGTGGAGCGCACCTTGTCGCGGATATTGATGCCGCCGATGCGCAGCAGGAAGAAGACAGCGGCGGCATCGGTCGATGCGACGATCGAGCCGAGCAGCAGCCCTTCCAGCCATGTCATGTTCAAAAGCCATGCCGCGGCGATTGCAAAGGTCGCGGCAGTCAGAAGCACGCCGGCCGAGGCCAGCGTCAGGGCGGGGACGGCGGCAAGCTTGAAGGCCTGGACGGAGGTGCCGAAGCCGGAATCGAAGAGGATGACGGCAAGCGCCAGTGAGCCAAGGATATAGGCGAGGTAATTATTCCTGAATTCGATTCCGAGACCGTCCGTTCCGGCGGCCAGACCGATCATCAGGAAGAGCAGCAGCAATGGAGCGCCGAAGCGGAAGGCGAGCACGCTGGAGAATGCCGCAAGCAACACCAGCGCCGTGCAAACCAGGACCACGATATAGAATGCTTCCACGTCTTCCCCTTTCGCGCCGCTTCCCCCGGCCTTCCTGTCCTCTCCACCTCATTCCGCTTATTTCAGTAAACGGCAAAGTTCATCGAAAGGGTAGGCCGCATATGCCTAACCTCGAAATGAAAAAAGCACGGTCGCCCGCACGGGCTGACGGCTCCTTGCTGCGGCTTCATGCTGCTGATGCCGAAACGGCTATCGGGGACGGAACGATATGGAATAAATCTATATAAAAAAACTATAGGCGAATCTGGACAAGAGAAGGGCGGAATCCCGAAAAAATCAAGGAGATGGAATTTTGTCCAGAGCAGGATGCCGACAAGATCCCGCTCTCACTTTTGATTGAGAGACCGATTCAGATTTCAGGTCGATTCGACCTGAAATCATCCGGCTCTCGGCAATGAGGGGCATGAAAAAAAAGCGGCCCGGGAGGCCGGACCGCTTTCGCAATTCGATGTGAGACGCGATCAGATGAGCTTGGCGAAGGCAACGGCCGTGTCGGCCATGCGGTTGGAGAAGCCCCATTCGTTGTCGTACCAGGTGAGGATACGGACGAAGGTGCCTTCGAGAACCTTGGTCTGATCGATCGCGAAGATCGATGAGTGCGAATCGTGGTTGAAGTCGCGCGAGACGAGCGGCTCTTCCGTGTAGCCGAGAACACCCTTGAGCGCGCCGTTGGCGGCGGACTTGATGGCTTCGTTGATTTCCTGAACCGTCGTGGTGCGCTTGGCGACGAACTTGAGGTCGACGACCGAGACGTTCGGGGTCGGAACGCGGATCGACGTGCCGTCGAGTTTGCCCTTCAGTTCCGGCAGCACGAGGCCGACGGCCTTGGCGGCACCCGTGGAGGTCGGGATCATCGAAAGTGCTGCAGCACGGGCGCGGTACAGATCCTTGTGCATCTGGTCGAGCGACGGCTGGTCGTTGGTGTAGGAGTGGATCGTGGTCATGAAGCCATGATCGAGACCGACGGCGTCATTCAGAACCTTGACGACGGGAACGAGGCAGTTCGTCGTGCAGGAGGCGTTGGAGATGACCTGATGGTCGCGCGTCAGCTTGTCATGGTTGACGCCGTAGACCACGGTGAGGTCGGCGTTATCGGCGGGAGCCGAGACGATGACGCGCTTGGCACCGGCCGTCAGGTGTGCGGCTGCCTTGTCGCGCGCGGTGAAGATGCCGGTGCATTCCATCGCGATGTCGACACCGAGTTCCCTGTGGGGCAGGGTTGCCGGATCCTTGATCGCCGTCACCTTGATCGGCTTGCTGCCGCCGACGACAATCGTGTCACCCTCGACCTTGACCTCGGCGGGGAAGCGGCCGTGAATAGAGTCGTAGCGCAGCAGATGTGCATTGGTTTCGACAGGGCCCAGGTCGTTGAGAGCCACGACCTCGATGTCGGTGCGTCCGGATTCGACGATTGCGCGCAGAACGTTGCGGCCGATGCGGCCAAAGCCGTTGATGGCAACCTTTACAGTCATTGCATTACTCCCGATGAAAAAGCGGCTTGCGGTCTGGTATGAGAGGCGCCCGAAGGCGCCTTATCAAAGCTTGGCCTCGGCGGCGGCCACGACGGCCTCCGCGGTGATGCCGAAATGTTTGTAGAGGTCCTTATAGGGACCCGAGGCGCCAAAGCTCTTCATGCCGATGAAGATGCCGTCGGTGCCGATGAAGGCGTCCCAGCCTTCGCGCACGGCGGCTTCGACAGCAATCTTGACCGGCGAGTTGCCGAGGATTGCCTTGCGGTAGTCTTCCGGCTGCTCCTGAAAGAGTTCGACGCAGGGAACCGACACAACGCGGGTGGCGACACCCTTGCCGGCCAGCGTCTTCTGGGCGGCGAGTGCGATCTCGACTTCCGAGCCGGTGGCGAAGATCGTCACCTTGGCATTGTCGGCGCTGACCAGTTCATAGGCGCCGAGCGTGCATAGGTTCTTTTCGCTGTATTCCAGGCGGGCGGGAGCCAGGTTCTGGCGCGTCAGAGCGATTGCAGACGGACGATGCTGCTGCTTCAACGCAATCTGCCAGCACTCCGCCGTCTCGGTGGCATCGGCCGGGCGGAACACCATCAGATTCGGAACGGCACGCAAGGCTGCGAGTTGTTCGACCGGCTGATGTGTCGGACCGTCTTCGCCAAGGCCGATCGAGTCATGCGTCAGTACATGGATGACGCGGATGCCCATCAGCGCGGAGAGGCGGATCGGCGGGCGGCAATAATCCGAGAAGATCAGGAACCCACCGCCGTAGGGGATGAGGCCGCCGTGCAGTGAGATGCCGTTCATGGCGGCCGCCATGCCGTGCTCGCGGATGCCGTAATGCATGTAACGGCCGGAGAAATCGGTCGGCGTGATCGAGATCATCTGGCTGGTCTTGGTGTTGTTCGACGGCGTCAGATCGGCCGAGCCGCCGAGCGTCTCCGGCAGGAAGCCGTTGATGACTTCGAGCGCGTCTTCGGAAGCCTTGCGGGTCGCGACGGTTGGCTTGGTCTCGGCGAGCTTCTTCTTGTAGTCAGCAATGGCGGTGTCGAACCCGGACGGAAGCTCACCGGCGAAGCGGCGGCTGAACTCAGCCTTCTTGCCGGCTTCCGCTGCTGCGAGGCGACCTTCCCAATCCTTTGCCGTCTGAACCGAGCGGGTGCCGGCCTCGCGCCATGCGTCAAGAATGTCGGAGGGAATGACGAAGGGTTCGTAATCCCAGTTCAACGCCTTGCGTGTGGCGGCGATTTCCTCGGCGCCGAGCGGGCTGCCGTGGACCTTATGGGTGCCCTGCTTGTGCGGGGCGCCAAAGCCGATGATCGTCTTGCAGGCGATCAATGTCGGGCGGTCCGAGGTCTGGGCCTTTTCGATCGCTGCGGCGATCGCTTCCGGGTCGTGGCCGTCGATCTCGATCGTATTCCAGTGAACGGCCTTGAAGCGGGCGACCTGGTCGGTGGAATCGGCCAGCGACACGGCGCCGTCAATGGTGATCGAGTTGTTGTCCCAGAAAAGGATCAACTTGTTCAGCTTCAGGTGACCGGCGAGCGCGATTGCTTCCTGGCTGATGCCTTCCATCAGGCAGCCGTCGCCGCAGATGACATAGGTATGATGGTCGAGCAGTTCCGAGCCGAATTCCTCGCGCAGCTTGCGCTCCGCGATCGCCATGCCGACGGAATTGCCAATGCCCTGGCCGAGCGGGCCGGTCGTCGTCTCGATGCCGGTCGCGTGGCCATATTCCGGATGGCCGGCGGTCTTGGAGCCGAGCTGGCGGAAGTTTTTCAGGTCCTCGATCGACATATCCTCGTAGCCCGTCAGGTAGAGGAGCGAATAGAGGAGCATGGAGCCGTGGCCGGCCGACAGCACGAAGCGGTCGCGGTTCGGCCAATGCGGCTTCTTCGGATCGAAGTTCAGATATTTGGTGAAGAGAACAGTGGCGACATCTGCCATCCCCATCGGCAAACCGGGGTGGCCCGAATTGGCCTTTTCGACTGCATCCATGGCAAGGAAACGGATCGCATTTGCCATCCGGTCATGTTTTTCTCGATTGATCATGGCACTACCGCAGGTTCCGGGTGAAAGGGGATGGCCTCAAGCCTCCGAGACCACCGATGAGAGGGCTGAGACATAGCAGTTGGGGCGAGCAAGTCAATCAATCCGGACCCAGTTCCGGGCCCCCTGCGACGATTTTTCGACATTTGCTCGTCGCGTTACGCAAATGACCGATTTGTGACAGAAGGCTGTCGTGCCGGTCATCCACAGCTTAGATTCCCCGGCATATATACGCCTTTATTGACGCGCACTTGCGGAGTTGCATATCGTCAAACATCAGACATGTAGCCGGATGCGACGATTCGGGTCTTGCGCGGGGAACCGGAAAGACATGATGCCCACAGGCAAAACGATGGATGCGGCGCTGAGCGAGCTGCGGCAGGCAGTCTCGGCACTGGAAAACGCAATCGACATGCGTTTCGAACGCGAACGCGAGCAGAACGAGGTCGAAGGCGAGGTCCGCCGGGTGCATGCCGATCGCTCGCGGCTGGCGCAAGAGCTCGATCAGGCGGAATTTAGGGCCAATCGCCTGGAGGAGGTCAACCGGGAGGTTTCGCGCCGCCTGGTGACGGCAATGGAGACCATACGCGCGGTGCTCGACCGGTAAAACGGTCGATCAACAGACGGTAAGGACGGATCAGATGGCGCAGGTAACGGTGATGATCGACGGCAAGGCCTATCGCATGGCTTGCGAGGAAGGGCAGGAAGATCACCTGACCGATCTCGCCACCCGCTTCGACCGCTATGTCAGCCATCTCAAGGGCCAGTTCGGCGAGATCGGCGATCTGCGTCTGACCGTCATGTCCGGCATCATGGTGATGGACGAGCTCACGGAGCTGCAGCGCAGGCTGGCGGGCGTGGAAGCGGAACTGCGAGACCTCAGGAGCCATCGCGACACCGCGCTGGAGGCCAATACGCGCAGCGAGGAGGCGTTTGCCGCCGCTCTCGGTGAGGTGACCATGCGCATTCGCGGTATTACCGAGAAACTCACAGCCAGGCCGGGCACCGAACTCAATTAATTAATTGCTGTTAAATTGCCGCAAGCCGCTGTCGCCCTCTGGCGAGGCGATGCGAATGCATCTATATGTGCTGCTGCGGTCTGCGCTTCCCGACAGGAACAAATGAATCCTCGGGGCCATACCCGATCCTAAGGGAGCTGTCCCTGGCCGGACTCGTGGGTCCGGACACACGGCGCCCACCTACTTTCGTAGGCGCCCAGGATCGAAGGTTTCCATCGGTTGGGTGGATCGCGCTTCCTTCATTTTCAGACGGCTATCGTGGCCCCGGCTGCACAGGTCAAGGTCGGGCGAACGCACGGCGCTCCAAGCGCGTCCGCCCTTACAGCGCCGTGCGTCTTTCAGACGCACAAAGGTCGCTGTAGCACTTTGAATTGCTGCATGTTTTATCCTTAAATCGATCCCGATTTAAGGAAACATGCAGTGGCGTATCACGCTTATTTTCTCACGAGGAGTGTGACCTGATAGACCTGGAACATGGTATCGACGTCGGCGCCGTCTTCGGCCTTGTAGGCCGCTCCCACCTGGAAGCCATCCTGGGTCAGGAAGTCGTTGTCGTTGGCGACGAACAGGAAGTAGTCGTCCGGCAAGCTCGGATCCTTGACGCTTGCAAGCGACATAGCTTCCCACTTTTCCGAGAGATTATTGCGATCGTTCGGCGCTCCGTTGTGCAGACCGAAGCGGGCAAGTTCCGTGGCGTTGTTCATGTCGATGAACGGCGTCAGCGTTGCCGGTGTGATGGACGGATCGACGACGCCCTTCGGCGCAACGGGTTTATCGGCATCGAAGGCCGTGCCGGCGATATCGGTAGCGGCCGACAGATCGACGATGCCGATATTGCGGTAGAGCGAGGTGTCGCCTTTCAGCATGGAGCCGTTGCCGCTGTCGCGCGACAGCATCAGGAAGGTGTTGCCCGAGAGCGCCACGATTTCGCTCTCAGCCGCAATCGTCGTCTTGCCCTTGGCATTCTCGAAGACCGGCAGCGGCACGACGTATTCGTGCACAAGTTTCAGATGGGCGAGGTCGGAGGCGTCGTAGACCATGGCGCGCGTATTCTGGCGGGTGGCGCTGGAATCGCCGCCTTCCTGTCTTGCGGCGGACTGCAGGACGGCGATCACGAACTTGCCGTCTGGCGTCATTGCCATGCCTTCAAGGCCCTGGTTGTTCTGCCGGCCGGTCTCCGGATCCTTCGGATCGGGTGCCGAGGCGCCGGGGCCGGGATTGTTGGAAGCAAAGTTCAGCGTAGCCTTGCGCATGGGCAGCAGCGCCTTAGGCGGCTGCGTTGCCGACATCAGACGGCCGTCGGCGGAGAAGCGGTAGATATAAGGACCATATTCGTCGCTGATGAACATCGAGCCGTCCGGCAGACGGATGATCGCCTCATTGTCGAGCGCGACCTTGCCGTTGACGGCCTGAGGCAGCGGCGGCATGTCGCCGGCTGCGGCGCGAACACCGGACTGCGGATCAAGACCGGTCGTGTCGGAACCCTTGTCGTCGAGCAGAAGCATAGTGTCGGCAAGCTTTGCCATAACACCGGACTGTTCCTTTCCGGCAGGAGGCGTGGCACCGGGAGCGGTCGGCGTAAACTCGATGCTGAGGGTGTTGAGGCGCGGGCGATAGTCGGTCGTGCCGACCGCGTTGTAGCCGCGGTCCGGCAGCAGCCACAGCGAGCCTTTGTAGGTATTGCCGTCACGCGTCCAGCTCGACTGGTCGATTGCCATGCCGGAGCCGGAGCCGAAGGTCTCGCCGAACTTGTCGCGCTGGTTGGACGGGATGCGCCCGATGCCGACCAGGCCCTTGTTGACGAGTGTGGCGCCGCCGACCGTGACGGAATTGTCGGCCAGTGCGGCGACAGGCGCCATGAGCGCCGTCGTTGCCAGCGATACGGCAATTAGTCTTGATGTCATTTCATTGAAGTTCTTCATGGAAATCCCTCTTTTTCAAAAAGCCTTGCTGAAGCGGCGTCTTCGCAACGCCGCATCAAACGACATCCCGGCTTGTTTTCGATTTCGCGAAGCAATCGATGCTCCGGATTCGCCCTCATATCCCCGTCGCACGATCTATGGCGGGATTATGATGCTTGCATGACAGATTGCGGCGGATACCTTTCATCGAAGCGACCTGAAAATCTCAATGAGTGTTTCGATCAGAACGCGGAGCCGCTCTAACTGTTGGATTTCGGGGGATGTCCGCATGATCCACGAATAAAGTCGGTCCCATGAAAAGCAGCACTAGGGTGTAACAGCCCGGCTTAGCGCCAGGGCCAGGACCGGGATGACGCGGTAGGTGCGAGCGCTACCGCTGAACGAAGCGTCTCCCTGCTGTCACCACCGGGATGCGCCTTTCCGCCCTCATCAAGTCAGCTCAGCCGACGGCGTCTGCGCCGCGGGATTCGATCACAAGGCATCTGCTGCAACGGGTCTCGGGGATTGATGTCTGGCGTTGACGCTCCCCCAACCTCCCTCTTCCCTGTGCTTGTCACAGGGATCCAGCCGCCGTGCGTCGGCACGGCG
>NZ_JAULLL010000038.1:0-30650 GCF_041357635.1 Sinorhizobium sp. CB7 | reverse complement strand
TCACCACCGACCAGATCGGTGCCCTGAGCTCGTCCCAGATCGGCGCCCTGACCTCGACGCAGTTGAAGGTACTCAGCACGGACAGCATCGCAGCGCTCTCCACCGACCAGATCGCAGCGTTGAACACCAAGATCCTGGGGGCTCTGACGACCGCCCAGATCGGCACCTTGAGCTCCACTCAGGCTGAAGCGCTGAGCTCGGCGCAGGTGGCGGTACTCAGCTCAACGCAGATCGCGGCTATGGACTCCGAAGATATCGCGGCCTTCTCGACCGCCGATATCGCGGCGGTCACGGTGGCTGCCCTGTCCGGGCTCTCCACGGATGATCTCGCGGCGCTCTCAACCGATCAGGCTGCAGCACTGAAGACCACCCAGATCGCGGCGCTCTCAACCGCCCAGATCGGTGCACTCAACACTGCCCAGATCGGAGCCCTGACCTCGTCGCAGGTCGGAGCCCTGACCTCGGCGCAGCTCTCGGCGCTCAGCACCGACAGCATCGCCGCGCTCTCCACTGGCCAGGTCGCAGCCTTGAGCACGAAGGTAATTGGAGCCCTGAACTCCGACCAGATCGGGGCGTTGAGCACCGCTCAGGTCGAGGCGCTGACCTCGGCGCAGGTTGGCGCTCTGGACTCCGCCGACATTGCGGCACTGTCTACGGAAGATCTTGCGACCTTCTCGACCGCCGACATCGCGGCGATCAGCCTGGCAGCACTGCCCGGTGTGTCGACGGAGGACATCTTGAGCCTCTCCAGCGACCAATTGCGGGCCATCACGACAACGCAGGTGGCGGCACTTAACGAGGATCAGACAGCGGCGATTATCGCGGCATACCAGGCTATCTGATGCCTTTCGATGCGGAAGCGATCATGTCCCGTGTGACATGGTCGCCTCCAAGCATCGATCTGGTGGTCAGACAAGATAACTGAACCGCACCGGGTCTCCCGGTGCGGTTCATCTTTTCCGGCCTTGCGAAAAAAGCGAAGAAGCTGTCAGGTGGCTTTCACAGGATCAATACCAGACGGAGCTGCTTCGACGGTAAAGAAAGGGTCTTGCCGCGCAGGAAGCGCTGGTACGTCAAAATGATCGGGCTCGAGGCCGAGTTTTGCCCGTTCGACCATCATTTCATAAGCTTTTTCCAAATGGCGATAGAACCTTTCGCCATCAAAGAGCGGCTTGACGTAACGATTGTCATTGAGACGCTGCTTGAGCTCAGACAGTCGCACCGGGTTCTCATAAAGCTCGACTGCGAGATCCTCGTATCCCTTTAGGTCTTCTGCGACAAGATCAGGCAAGCCGATTGCGTTCAACAGGCTTTCCGTTACCCGAGAGGCGAAATGTGTGCCTTTCACAGTGAGTACCGGTAACCCTGCCCAAAGCTGTTCGGATGTTGTCGTGTGACCGTTGTAAGGGAAAGTATCGAGTGCAAGATCACCGAGCTGCATTCGATTCATATGCCACATATATTTGATGCTTGGCATAAAAAAGATCCGCTTCGAGGATATACCCTGAGCTGCCAGCTTTTTCGTAATATTCTCCTTTGCTCGCGGATGCGTTGCCATGATCCACAAGACACTGTTCTTTGCTCTTTTAAGGATGCGGCCCCACAACTCAATTGTGGCAAGGGAGATTTTGCGGTTGGCATTGAAGGATGCAAAGACGAATGCATCCTCCGGCAGTTTCAATTCGCTTCGCGTAACCGGTCGCAGCTGCGGCCTGTAGACAGGGTCGTTAGGCTGATAGGTATCAGGCAATCTGCAAAAGCGTTCATGATAGTGAGGCTTTGCGGCGTCAGGCAGCACGTAGCGATCGCCGATTATGTAGTCTAGATCGATGTTGACGGAGGAACCTGGAAAGCCCAGCCAGGAGACATGGATCGGGGCAGTCTTCAAGTTGAAAATCTGATTTCGCGTACCGCTTGTGTATCCTTTCAGATCGACGAGGATATCGATCTCCATCCCGCGGATAAGTTCTGCAGCCTGCTGATTGGAAAGATGGTTGATCCTGACAATCCTCCACCAGTTAGGTCGTCCCCCTTCGTCTTCCTTTATTCGTTCCTCATCCGTGTGGCAGAAAAGCGTGACATCAAAACGTTCCGGGTCATGCAGTTCCAACACGTGGCGAAACAGCTTCATAGTAGCGTGCTCGCTCCACAAGTCGGAGGAGACGTAACCTATTCTTATTTTATCGGACCAGTTGTGTGGTTGCTTTCGCCGCTCTGAAGACCATTCGGGAGCATATGGAGACGCGGCGTTGAACATCGCAAGGCGGTTTGCCGCTTCGTTGCCGCACCATGTCAGATTGTAAAATGGATTGTCCCAGGAAAGGATCTCGTAATTGCCGGCTGCGAGGGCGTCTTCGAATTTTTTCTGGTGTTTCTGAACCGCATCATAGTCGCAAAATTCGCGGCAAAAGATGAGAAATGTGTAGTGCGTAAGGAGGTGATTAGAGTGCTTGTTGAAGAGGTTGCGAGCCAACTTGAGGTTGCCGTCATCTCTAAGGTCGTCTGTCAAAAGATGTGCGGCAACCGTGTGATGGTTGGGATCGCTGCTTTCCGACAAGACTTTGCGGAAGGGCTTCAGCAAATTCTTGGCGGTCGTGCGGTCTCGTTTCAGGAGAACCGCGGCAATGAAGAAGGCAATTTCGGCGTCCTTTTGTGCATGCAGCAGAACCTTGCTGCCAAGGACTAGGACGTCGTCATCGTTCCCGCATTGGAGATGCAATCGCATGGCTTCGCGGATGTGATCGACCGATTTCGACGTATCCATTTTCGAAGCCATGACATAGGCGCGTGCCGCGTCGGCTTTGAAACCGAGTTTCAGAAGATTCTTGGCCAGGAGAACATAAGTCTTTTCGTCTTTCTGGGTATCGATGAGCGTGTTCAGGGCTGCAAGCGAGCGCGTGTAGTTGCCTTGATTGAAATCCTTGGACGCTTCCAGAAAAGTCGGTTTTCCGCTCACGAAAATTCTCCATGCCGAGGGTTCTGACGGTGCCGCACCAATATGCGGAGCACGCACAACTTGACCCATAATGGTCGGCCAACCTTGCCTGAAGCAGGTGTGTGGGTGTGTCTTGCCATCAGCTCCGAGAGCCTTAAACAATCTGTTAATCATAACAACTTGAGCGCGTGCCGAAGGCTCTCTGCTTAATACCTTGGAAAGTATTGGCTGCAACTATGCGCGGAAGCATGGCGGGTTTGGTTTTCAACGAAGAACAAAACCGAGTGGCATGAAGCCGACCGTCATCGCCGGTATTTTGAGCCCGGTATGTCCCCCAATCGTATCTCGTCATTAAGGGACAATTTTTATGACCAGTATTCTTACCAACAGCTCCGCTATGGCAGCTCTCCAGACGCTGCGCCAGGTAAACTCGAGCCTCCAAAACACGCAGAATAACGTCTCCTCCGGTCTTAAGGTCGGTAAGGCTTCCGACAACGCTGCCTACTGGTCGATCGCAACCACCATGCGTTCCGACAACAGCGCATTGTCCGCCGTTTCCGACGCTCTCGGTATGGGTGCGGCCAAGGTCGACACCGCCTATACCGCCATGGACAGCGCCATTGACGTCGTAACGGAGATCAAGGCCAAGCTCGTTGCCGCGACCGAAGACGGCGTCGACAAGTCCAAGGTCCAGGATGAAATCTCGCAGCTCCAGGACCAGCTCGTCAGCATTTCTCAATCTGCATCGTTCAATGGCGAAAACTGGCTGCAGGCTGCCCTCGGCTCTTCGACGGCATCCGTCGAAAAGAGCGTCGTCGGCTCCTTCGTTCGTGACGCCAGCGGCAATGTCTCGGTCAAGAGCATGAATTACAACCTTGACTCGAGCACCGTCCTTTTTGACACGAGCACCGGCACGACCAAGTACGGTATTCTCGATAGCAACTACAGCATCTCGATCGCAGATCAGACGACGGCTGCAGTTTCGATCTCTTATCTCGCCACGGATGGTGTGACGCAAAAGACGTCGACCGCGACCGTCGCTACGGCAACCGGGACATGGCTCGTGGCCGAAGGCTACACTGTCAATACCGATACCAAGCTTGCGGATGACGGCGGCGGCAACACCTGGGTTATGCTCTCCGATGACGTTTGGGCAAAGGCAACGAACACCCCGGGCGACATCGACGCTGATGGCACCGCCGACCAGCAGGAGGTAGTTTCCGGCTGGTACGTCGACACCGCCAACACGGCAACAGCAGCTGGAGCGACGACCGCGACCTCTATCGACCTCAACTTCTCGGTCTCGACGCTCGATATCTCCAAGCTGGACGACGTGGCTTCCAAGGGCGGCCTGTCGACGGACAAGGCTCTGTCGGTCATGATCCAGTACGTCGACACGCAGCTGAAGTCCATGACCAGTGCTGCGTCGGCCCTCGGTTCCGTTTCGAGCCGAATTGGCATGCAGGACGACTTCGTGAATGCGTTGACGGACTCGATCGACTCGGGTGTCGGGCGCCTTGTCGATGCCGACATGGAAGAAGAGTCGAGCAAGCTCTCCGCTCTGCAGACGCAGCAGCAGCTTGCGATCCAGTCGCTCTCGATCGCCAACTCTTCGTCGCAGAACATCCTGTCGCTCTTCCGTTAAGCCGCGACATATCTGGTTCAGCTTACAGATCGCGGCCGGGGATCTCCCCGGCCGCGAAACAGTTTAAGGAAAGGTTAATCGTGTCCACATAAGGCGCGGTTTTTTTTATGTTTTTTTCGGCAAGGCGTTTTAGTATTCCTTAACCATATTGCTGTTTCCTGAGCCCATCGAAACGGCGAGTTGACCCCAACGATAAATGGGGTCGGCAGGCATGACGCTGATCACCGTTCCCGGTCAGGATCCGGAATGTCCCTTCTCAACAAATTGCCAACAAGGGGCAAAATTACCATGACGAGCATTTTGACGAATATGGCGGCTATGTCCGCTCTCCAGACGCTGCGCGGGATCAACCAGAACCTGCAGAGCACGCAGGATAACGTTTCCTCCGGTTATCGCGTCGGCCAGGCTTCCGACAACGCTGCCTACTGGTCGATCGCAACCACCATGCGTTCCGACAACGCCGCCCTGTCGGCCGTTTCCGACGCTCTCGGCCTCGGTGCCGCCAAGGTAGACACCGCCTATGCCGCCATGGACAGCGCCATTGACGTCGTCACCTCGATCAAGGCGAAGCTCGTTGCCGCGACCGAAGACGGCGTTGATAAGTCCAAGGTTCAGGAAGAAATTTCGCAGCTTCAGGATCAGCTCGTCAGCATCTCCTCGTCGGCTTCCTTCTCCGGCGAAAATTGGCTGCAGGCCGCCCTCGGCTCCTCGACAGCATCCGTCGAAAAGAGCGTCGTCGGATCCTTTGTCCGCGACGGCAACGGCAATGTCTCGGTCAAGACCATCGGCTACGACCTCGACTCCTCCACGGTCCTCTTCGACACCAGCACTGGCACGACCAAGTACGGCATTCTCGACAGCAACTCCAGCGTCTCGATTGCAGATCAGACGTTGGCAGATGTTTCGATTTCCTATCTTGCCACGGATGGTGTGACGCAAAAGACGTCGACCGCGACCGTCGCTACGGCAACCGGGACATGGCTCGTGGCCGAAGGCTACACTGTCAATACCGATACCAAGCTTGCGGATGACGGCGGCGGCAACACCTGGGTTATGCTCTCCGATGACGTTTGGGCAAAGGCAACGAACACCCCGGGCGACATCGACGCTGATGGCACCGCCGACCAGCAGGAGGTAGTTTCCGGCTGGTACGTCGACACCGCCAACACGGCAACAGCAGCTGGAGCGACGACCGCGACCTCTATCGACCTCGGCTTCTCGGTGTCGACGCTCGACATCACCAAGCTGGCTGACGTCGGTTCCAAGGGCGGTCTGTCGACGGACAAGGTTCTGGCGACCATGATCCAGTACGTCGACACGCAGTTGAAGACCATGACCAGCTCTGCGTCGGCCCTTGGTTCCGTATCCAGCCGAATTGGCATGCAGGACGACTTCGTGAACGCGTTGACGGACTCGATCGACTCCGGCGTCGGCCGCCTTGTCGACGCCGACATGGAAGAAGAGTCCAGCAAGCTCTCCGCTCTGCAGACGCAGCAGCAGCTTGCGATCCAGTCGCTGTCGATCGCGAACTCCAGCGCTCAGAACATCCTGTCGCTCTTCCGCGGCTAATAGCACCGCGTCTGGGACATATCCTCGAAACCACGCGTCGGCCGGATTTTTCCAGCCGGCGTTTTTTATTAACGATATTGCAGGGCCTCGTTAACTGGCCGTTAACCATATTGCTGTTTCTTGGCGCCATGGAAACGGTGAGTTAACCAACATTAATAGCCGGTTAGCAGGCATGAGGCTGATCACCGTTCCCGGCCAAGATCCGGAATGTCCCTTTTTAAACACCTGCCAATAAGGGGCAAATTTACATGACGAGCATTTTGACCAACGTCGCGGCGATGGCCGCGCTCCAGACACTTCGCGGCATCAACACCGACCTGCAGGACACGCAGAGCCGAGTTTCTTCCGGCTACCGCGTCGCGACCGCTTCCGATAATGCCGCCTACTGGTCGATTGCGACCACCATGCGTTCCGACAACAGCGCATTGTCCGCCGTTTCCGATGCCCTCGGCCTCGGCGCCGCCAAGATTGATACCGCATACTCCGCCATGGACAGCGCCGTGGATGTCGTGACCGAAATCAAGGCCAAACTGGTCGCCGCCACGGAAAAGGGTGTCGACAAATCCAAGATCCAGGAAGAAATCGATCAGCTTCAGGATCAACTCCAGAGCATCTCGCAATCCGCATCCTTCTCCGGTGAAAACTGGCTGCAGGCCACCCTGGGCTCGTCCACGGCCTCGGTCCAGAAGAGCGTCGTCGGCTCCTTCGTGCGCGATGCCGCCGGCAATGTCTCGGTCAAGACCATCGACTACGATCTCGACTCCTCCACGGTCCTCTTCGACACCAGCACTGGCACGACCAAGTACGGCATTCTCGACAGCAACTCCAGCGTCTCGATTGCAGATCAGACGTTGGCAGATGTTTCGATTTCCTATCTTGCCACGGATGGTGTGACGCAAAAGACGTCGACCGCGACCGTCGCTACGGCAACCGGGACATGGCTCGTGGCCGAAGGCTACACTGTCAATACCGATACCAAGCTTGCGGATGACGGCGGCGGCAACACCTGGGTTATGCTCTCCGATGACGTTTGGGCAAAGGCAACGAACACCCCGGGCGACATCGACGCTGATGGCACCGCCGACCAGCAGGAGGTAGTTTCCGGCTGGTACGTCGACACCGCCAACACGGCAACAGCAGCTGGAGCGACGACCGCGACCTCTATCGACCTCGGCTTCTCGGTATCGACGCTCGACATCACCAAGCTGGCTGACGTAGGTTCCAAGGGCGGTATCACCAGCGACAATGCTCTCGGTAAGATGATTCAATATGTCGATACTCAGCTGAAGGCCATGACCAGTGCCGCATCGGCGCTCGGTTCGATCTCGACGCGCATCCAGCTTCAAGAGGACTTCGTCTCGGCCTTGACCGACTCGATCGACTCGGGTGTCGGTCGCCTCGTCGATGCCGACATGGAAGAGGAATCGAGCAAGCTCTCCGCTCTCCAGACGCAGCAGCAGCTTGCGATCCAGTCGCTGTCGATCGCGAACTCCAGCGCACAGAACATTCTGTCGCTCTTCCAGAACTAAGATCGAAGGCCATTCGAGAACCGCGTCCCCAAGGCGCGGTTCTTTTTATTTTGAGCAGCGCCAGCTTGCAGACCGGCCTCCAAATGCTCAACCTTTTCCGAACCTTGCCGGATATTCGAGATCTCCCGTTTAATGCTTGCGAAGCGCTTTGAGATTTTGTTAACCATCATGTTGCAGCCGATTTGCTGCGCGCGACACACCGGCTGCTTGAATTTGCCGGAGGCATGACGCCGAATGGTCGTAGCCGGTTCCGTGCCGGCCTGTCCTTTTTTCATTTATCGGGGACGCATAGATGACCACTTCGATTATGAATGCTGGAGCCTTGAAGGCGCTGATCGTTATGCGCGGGATCAACAAGGAAGCCGCAACGGTTCAACAGCAGATTTCGTCGACGAAACGCGTGGAAACCGCCGCCGATGGCGCATCCACCTGGTCCACGGCCACGATCCTGCGATCGGACAGCGCCAGCCTGACGACGATCGCGACCACGCTTGGCCTTGGAGCTTCCAAGGTCGACACGGCCTATACAGGCATGGACAATGTTATTGAACAACTCTCGCTGATTCAAAAGGCCCTTGTTGCCGCCAAGGAGCCGGGAGAGGATCTTGAAAAGATCAATGAAACGATATCCGGTTACAAGGATACGATTCAGACGATCGTGCAATCCTCCTCGTTTTCGGGCGAGAACTGGCTTCTCAACGAGGATGCCATTCTTCCGGCGCAACAGTCGGTCATCGGAGCATTTACCCGCGGCCCGAGCGGCGAAGTCTACACCGTGACCTTGGACTATCCGACATCGAGCTCGACGGTCATCGACACGGCCGATGCAAGCCGTGGTATCCTGACCAAGGATTACGATGCCAACCTCTCCAATCCGGATCCTGACGCGCCAACCACGGCCCGAAACTACTACCTCCTCGATGCAGGATCCACCACGCCCGCCACGGGCACAGAGATAGCATTGACATCCAGCACGACGAGCGACGAGATCAGCGACATGATCAGCGTCGTTCAGAACATGCTGACAAAGCTGACCAATTCGGGCGCGCAACTTGGGATAATGAAATCGCGGATCGATATCCAGACCGAATTCGCGAACAATCTGAGCGACTCCATCGACAAGAACGTCGCCAGCCTCGTTGAAACCGATATGGACGAGGCTTCGACACGGCAAAAGGCCCTTTCGACCATGCAGAGTATGGCGACGGAGGCCCTCAATATCTTGAATACGAGCGCAAGCAAGGTCTTGCTGTTGCTGCAATAGAAATGGAGCCGAAGGCATGAATATGCCTTCGCGGCTCTCCCCACAGCCACGAAACCGCCGACATTCATCTTCGCACAAGTTTGAATTTCTAATCTTTCCGCGATAGCCGCCCGTGGCCACATCGGGCGCAAAGACATTGCCATATCTCACCGCGTCACACGGATATCGGAAACGTAATGATTAGCGTTTTAGGAACGGAAATGAAATTCGGCTTGATCCGCAAGAATGGCGGCCGGCTGCATCCGAGGTGCGGCCGATGAGCGCCATGCTTGCCCGGTATCTCAAGGATTTCGGAGAGACAAAACCGGAAATATCGACTCCTTCACCGGAAATCTTCGAAGAGGATGGCGCGTTTGATTTCGGCGATATTTCGGAAGATCCGCCGGTCGACATAGAAGCGGAGCGGCGGGAGGCCTATGCGCAAGGCCACGCCGCCGCGGTTGAAGAGCTGTCGCAGAAGCATCAGACGGAAATCGAAGAACTTACGAGCGCTCACCGTCGGGAGATAGAGGCGCTTTCGCGGAAATATGAGACGGATACGGCGGCCCTGATCGCGGCGAAGGTCCGGGAGATCGCTTCTGCTGTCGCCGACACTGTCAGTTCGCAGGCAGCGGAGGCGATCGCTCCGGTTTTGACGGAGGCCCTGACGGAAACGGCCGTGGCAAATCTGGCACGATTGATCGAGGAAGCCGTTCTGGAAGGCTCGGCTGGTCCGATAACGGTCAGGGGCCCCCGATCTCTCTTCGATCTGCTCATCGGACAGCTTGGAGAGGACGCAGGGCTCCTGCGTCACATCGAGGCGGACGATCTCGACCTCTCCGTGGATATTGGTGATGCGGCTCTCGTTACGCGGATATCCGCGTGGGCTGTCAGCTTGAGGAAAGTGCTGGAATGAGCGAGAGCGAGAACCACCATCACGGCAAGAACGAGATCATTATCGTCAAGCGCCATGGCGGGGGCGACCATGACGGGGCGCATGGCGGCGCCTGGAAGATCGCCTATGCCGACTTCATGACTGCCATGATGGCCTTCTTCCTCGTGATGTGGCTGGTAAACGCCGCGAACGAGGAAACCAAGGCCTCGGTCGCGTCCTATTTCAACCCCATCAAACTGGCGGACGAAAAGCCGACCGAAAAGGGTCTCAAGAAACCGGTCGATCAGGCCGATGGCGAGGAGAAGCAGGAAAGATCGAAGCAGAAGCAGGAGGAACAAACCCAAGGAGCGTCTGCCGCCGACGGCGACGATGAGACATCGACCTCCGGCGACGAGACAAACTATTCCGAAGCGGATTTCTTCGAAAATCCCTACTCCGTTCTTGCAGAGATTGCGCAGGAGGTAGGTCAGCAGGCCAATGTGAGCGCTAAAGGCGAGGGCGGAGCCAGCGACTCCGGACCCGCAACCGGCGCCGATGGCGGTCAGGCCTATCGCGACCCCTTCGATCCCGACTTCTGGACAAAACAGGTGGAAGTCTCTTCCTCCCAGCAACAGAGCGAGCCCGTCAAGACCGACAAACCGTCTGAAGGTGAAGTCGTCGCGATGGCGAAGGCGGAGCAGGAAAATACGGATGAGGTGACGGAGAAGCCCGGTGTCGCCGCCGGAGAGCAGGCCAAGGGCGAAACCGGGCAGATCGCGAAGACAGGAGCCGAAACCTCGAAAGGCGAAGCAGGCAAGGCTTCGCAAGCCGAGCAGGCTGCGCACACGGGAAAGTCGGATAAGGAACCCGGACAGACGCCGGAAGTGGCTGCCCAACAGTTGCAAGACCAGATCGAAAAGGAGATCGGCGGCGTCGCCGGCAAGCTTGCAGAGGGCCTGGTTGTCACCCCGGCCGAAGGTGGGCTGCTGGTTAGCCTCTCGGACCAGAGCAATGATCCGATGTTTAACATCGGCTCCGCCGTCCCCCGTCGCGAGATGGTGCTCGTGATGGAGCAGATCGGCAAGGTTCTCGCCACCCGCCAGGGCGCCATTGTCATCCGTGGGCATACGGACGGGCGGCCGTTCATGAAGAAGGGCAAGAACGACAACTGGCGCCTTTCGCTCGATCGCGCTCAAAGCGCCTATTATATGCTCGTCCACGGCGGCCTGGATGAAAAACGGATATCGCAGGTTTCCGGCTTCGCCGACCGCCATCTCAAAATTCCCGACGATCCGTACAATGACGCCAACCGGCGTATCGAGATCCTGATACAGGCAGATCAAGGCTAGTCCCATGACGAGTCCGAAGCACCGCTATTGCCTCTTTTTTGCTCTGGGCCTTGCCATGCTCGCACCCGGAGCAGGCCGTGCCGAGGACGAGGAGAATCTTGCACCATACAAGATGCTGCGTTCGCTGCAGTTCGTGCAGGATTCGGTCGTGCTGGGCGACCACTCGGCGGCGGAGATGCAGCGTTTCATGCTGGCGACCATCGATAATCGATTCCGGACGGTCGACGCATCCGTCTTCGACGACAGCAGGAATGCCGATGCCGCCCTGATCTACGCTATGAGCGGCGGCAATCCCGACACTCTCGAATATCTCGTTTCCCGCGATGTGGACGGACACTTCGACAATCGCGTCTCCGACATCCTGCGCAAATATCTGAGCGGAAAGGGCCTTCTTGTCGTCAAGAGCCTTGCCGAAACTGCAGGTGAATATCGCGATCACAAGATCGGCCCCTATCTCGACCTGGTCAGCGGCAATGTGATGATTGCCAAGAACCCGGTGGAGGCGCTCAAGTTTTATGACTGGGCTCGGCTGTCCGCACCGGGCACGATTGTGGAAGAGGCGGCGCTTCGCCGCTCGGTCGCGATCACGACGGACGCGGGCATGGTCGACAAGGGGCTCGGCTATGCGCAACGCTATGCCCGGCGCTTCCTGCATTCACCCTATGCCAGCCAGTTTGCCGATCTCTTCGTGAAACTCGTGGTCGAGCACTACGGCGATGTCAAGCAAGAGGATGTCACGAATATCCTCTCCTTTATGGATGAGGCGAGGCGGCGTGAGGTCTATCTGCGTATTGCCCGAAGCGCGGCAATATTAGGGAAAACCGACCTGGCGAAACTTGCCGCCTCGAGGGCTCAGGCCTTGTCCGGCGAGGGCGACAGCGCCTTCGGAACGCTGGCCGGCTTCTATGGCAGCGTGGCGAACATCCCAACGTCCGAGGTCGGTGCTGCGGCAAAAAGCATAGACAGCGTCTCCGGTGACGAGCTGTCCACGCGCGATCAGGCCTTGCGGGCGGCAGCGAGGGCGGTTGCCGATGCCGTACTGCGTCCGCCGGATCCGAAAAGCCTCGCGCAAGGCTCCACTTCTAATCTTGCTAATGAAGCGAATTCTCCAATGCCGCAAAACGCGGAAACGGCCGAGTCGCCTCCTGTGGGAGAAGCATCCGGCACCGCGGCGGCCGAGGGCGAACGCCCCGGCAAAACGGACGAGAAATCGAAAGGAGATGGGCAGGATGCCGACTCTTCGTTCAATTCATTCATGACGACAAGCCGATCCAAGTTGGACGCGATCGACAGTCTGTTGAAGCAAGAAAGTGATTGATGATGGATATCGGCATCTCAGGCGCTGCTGGAGCAGACGCCGCCTATGCGTCAAATTCCGTCCGCTCCAACACCAGGGGCGATGACACAGACGGCAACGGCGGATTTCTCGATGTTTTGAACAAGGCCAAGGGCGACGAGACGAGGCCGGACGGAAATGACGATGGCTCCGCCGCGTCGAGTGATGCCGCGGGCGAAGAATTGGCTGCTCGCGAAGCGGCCGGCAAACGCGCCGCGCGGCCGCCCCTGATCGATATACAGAACACAGGGCCGAAAGCGGAGATAACTGACCATCTTCAGGGCTCGGTGCCGGACAAGACCACCGGCAAGAATGTGAAGGATACGGGCAAGTCGACCAAGGAGGCATCTCGGACGACAGGCCATGCGGACGATCCGAAGGCGGATGCCGGGGATGGCAAAAGCCTGGCAGCCTTGATCGGGGCCGTTACCGGCAATGGTGCTTCTGGAAATGATGACGTACCTGATGGCCGCTCGACTGAAGACGCGGCCACATCGGCCGACGATGGTCTCTCCAGCGTGTTGGCCATGCTTAAGGGCGCGGAAAACGCAGATGGTGCTCTCGCTGCCCAGGGTGCTGGCACCCGGCAGGATGACGTCAAGGCTGGTAACAAGCAGGAGGGGACGAAGGACAGCACCAGGACTGGACTTGCGGACCTGCGCACCGGCGACACGGAAATCTCCGATGATGTTTCAGTCCCGGGAACGGATAGCGATCCGACTACGGCCACATTCCGCCTGAGCCGCGCCGACGGGCGTGGTCAGTCCGTCGATATGTCCATCCATGGTCAGAAGGAAGAATCCGCGCAGTTCGACGTCAAGAGCACACAGAGCGGTCAGGCAGAGAATGTGACCGTGCTCGAATCCCGTCGCTATCTCGGTCTGGCGCAAGGCTCGAATTCGGCGGCGGTGGTGAGTGCGTTGGCCGGAGATTCGGAATGGGCGCAGGCGATGCAATCAAGCTCCGCTCTTTCCAACGCGGCAAGCTGGACAAGCACGGGCAAGGTCGTCAACACGCTGAAGATCCAGATGCATCCGGTTGAGCTCGGTCTGGTGACCGCCACACTGCGCCTGTCCGGCGAGGAACTCAGCGTCGATCTCAAAGTTGATAGTCCCGCCGCCTATCGCCAGCTCAAGGAAGATCACAGCCGTATTGCCGAAGCTTTGCGCAGCCAGGGCTATGCGGTCGACAGCGTCACAATCAGCATCGCGCCGGCTGCACGGTCCGATGCCGGCAATCAATCGAACTTTCAGGGCCAGTCATCCCATGAGCAGTCTCTGCCGAACCAGGGGCAGGGCGGCGAGGCGCAATCGCGCGGGCAGAACCAGGCAGAGCAGCGGACGGACAGAAATGAAGGCTTGCGCAACGCGAGTGACCTCGGCGTGGAGGAAAGCGTCTCTGGCAGCGCTGGCAGCAGCCGCCCTGGCCACGTTTACCTCTGAAGCGCGCGCCTCCTCCAGTGGCGCGTGCGAGCGTGAGATACAGTCGGCTGCGGCCAAATACGGCATTCCCGAGGGTATCCTCTATTCTGTCGGCCTGACCGAAACAGGCCGCAAGGGGTCGCTCTATCCCTACGCCCTGAATATCGAGGGAAAGGCCTTTTTTCCTTCCAGCGAGGAGGCTGCGCTTCGCCAGGTGGCTGCCGCCCGCCAGGGAGGTGCGAAGCTGATCGACATTGGTTGCATGCAGATCAACCAGTATTATCATGGCGAAAATTTCTCTTCGCTGCAGGAGATGTTCAACCCGCGGCGCAATGTGGAATACGCAGCGCTATTTCTTCGCAATCTTCACGATCAGCATGAGACATGGACAATGGCGGTAGCCAGATACCACGCCGGCCCCAATAATGACCCTGCCCAAAAACAATATGTGTGTCGTGTGATCGCCAACCTGGTGGCGACAGGGTACGGAAAATGGACAAAAAACGCGTCGAATTTTTGTCAAAATTAATTCAATCAGAAATAGAATATGGCGAAAATTTGCCATTTTGCCTCAATGTGGCATGAATCTTGGCAAAATTCGAAACGCAAGCCATTATTAAGTACCCGTTAACTTTTCCCCGATATTCTTGTATGCATATCGTGAAGGACATACTATATATAGATCAAATCGCAGCTAAAATCTTAATCAATTATTAATTCCTGCCACTCACTTTCCACAGTTGCCGCCGATTCGCGCGATTCGTACCCATACACCGTCGATGTACCACACTGATTCGGAGGCGGACGAATGATCGTCGTGGTTGATGAGCGCGAGCTCGTGAAGGATGGATATACTTCTCTTTTTGGCCGTGAAGGAATTCCCTCCACGGGCTTCGATCCAGTTGAATTTGGTGAATGGGTGCAGACGGCCGCGGATTCGGATATCGCGGCGGTTGAAGCCTTCCTGATCGGTCAGGGCCGACAGGCGTTCGAATTGCCGAGGGCGATCCGTGATCGCTCCCAGGCACCGGTGATCGCGGTCAGCGATCAGCCCTCGCTCGAAACGACGCTTGCGCTTTTCGACTGCGGCGTCGATGACGTCGTTCGCAAGCCGGTTCATCCGCGGGAAATCCTCGCCCGTGCGGCGGCAATCCGCCGTCGTCTCAAGGCCATCGCCAACTACACCGACATCGGTGCGATCCGGGTGTTCTCCGACGGACGCGATCCGGAGATAAACGGCGAGGTATTCGCGCTGCCACGGCGCGAACGGCGCATCCTGGAATATCTGATCGCCAATCGCGGGCGTCGTGTCACCAAGACCCAGATATTCAACGCCATTTACGGCATCTTCGATGAGGAAGTCGAAGAGAACGTCGTCGAAAGTCACATTTCGAAGCTGCGCAAGAAGCTTCGCAAGAAGCTCGGTTTCGACCCCGTCGATTCCAAGCGCTTCCTTGGCTACTGCATCGACTGGAATTGATTTTAGCCGGCCGTGGGGCCGGAGTTGGTCGATGCATTTGGTTCGGCCATTGGTCTTCCAGACAGCTTCACGCAAGGCCCAATGAATATTCTTTCGATAACACGGGAAATGAGGATTTCAGATGAGCATTTTCGGCAGCATGAAGACCGCGGTTTCTGGGATGAACGCCCAGGCGAACCGTCTCAGCACCGTCGCTGACAATATCGCGAACGTTAATACCGCAGGCTACAAGGCTGCCTCCACCAGCTTCTCCTCACTGGTTCTGCCCTCGACGGCAGGCAACTACAATTCCGGCGGCGTTCAGACATCGGTTCGCTATGCGGTTTCCCAGCAAGGCGATATCTCCTATACGACTTCCGGCTACGACCTTGCGATCTCGGGCGACGGCTTCTTTATCGTCCAGAGCGCCGCTGGCGTTCCGGTCCTGACCCGCGCCGGCGACTTCCAGCCGGATGACCAGGGAAATCTGGTGAACTCGGCTGGCTTTACCTTGATGGGCTATCCTTACAGTTCAGGCTCCCCTTCGGTGGTGGTCAATGGCTTCGAAGGCCTTGTGCCGGTCAATATCACGCAAAGCGGTCTGACTGCGATCGCGTCGACCGCAGGTGAGTTCAGCGGCAATCTCAAGGCGAGTTCCCCTGTCGTTACGACCGACTTGCCGAGCAGCAACACCGCGACGGTGACGTCGGACACCTGGAAGACTTCGATGGTCGGCTACGACAAGCTCGGCAATACGATCACTTACGACTTCTATTTCACCAAGACAGCCGCAGCGGACCCGGCGGCAACACCCCCAACGTCGGGCGAGTGGGAAGTTGCGGTCTTCCGGGCGTCCGACGCCGCAACCGGCGGAACAAGCTCTTTCCCATATGCAGACCCCCCGGGGATGGTTGCATCGGGCACGATGGTATTCGGCGATACCGGGCAGCTGCTCAGTGGCGGCTCGTTGACGATCGCCGACACCGAAAACAGTCTCTCTATCGATATGGACCTTTCCGGGTTCACGCAGCTCGGCGCCGCTTTCCAAGGAACGGGAACTCCGAACGGTCAGCCGGCGAGCCCGGTCACGGATGTCGCGATCGATGCGGACGGTACCGTCTACGCCAAGTACAAGGACGGCAGCACCAAGCCGCTTTACCGAATTCCGCTCGCCACGGTGGCAAGCCCCGATAAGCTGACGCTGATGAGCGGTAACGTCTACAGCGCCAACGGTCAGTCCGGCGTGACAGTCACCGGTTTCCCGCAGACCAACGGTCTCGGCGAAATCAAGGCGGGTGCGCTCGAAAGCTCGAACGTCGATCTCGCCGGCGAATTGACGGAGATGATCGAGTCCCAGCGCAGTTACACGGCGAACTCCAAGGTGTTCCAGACAGGCTCGGATATCATGGACGTTCTCGTCAATCTCAAGAGATAAAGTAAGGTTACGGGATCAGTCATGTCGCTTACGTCCGCCCTCAATACCGCGCAGAGCATATTCAACAATACCGGCACGCAGAGCAGCGTGGTATCGAACAATATCGCAAATGCCGGTAACTCGGATTATGTCCGGCGTCAGGCGATGATCACGACCTCGATGGACGGAGCCATCGTGACGAAAACGGCGAGGGCGCAGGAAGACGCCCTCTACCGCCAGCTTCTGAGAGCAAGCGCCCAGGATGCCGGGCAGCAGCGGCTTTACCAGGGGCTGGAAGACATCAAGGCGACAATCGGCGGCAACGACTACGAAACGGCTCCGTCGGAATACCTCGGAGTCCTGCAGGAAAAATTGCAGGCTTTCGCGACGTCGCCCTCGAGCATGACGGCAGCCCAGAGCGTCATCTCGGCGGCTCAGGACGTTGCCAACAATCTGAACAAATCGTCCGCGGCAATTCAGGATATTCGCGAGAGTGCGGATAAGGAAATCGCCACCACGGTCGATAAGCTGAATACGCTGCTTGCCCAATTCAAAACGGCCAATGACGCCGTAAAGAGCGCAACGGCAAACGGCGGCGATCCGAACAACGCCCTCGACCAGCGCGATGGCTTGCTCAAGCAGATTTCGCAGATCGTCGGTATCACCACGGTCACACGCGACAACAATGACGTCGCGATCTATACGACGGCAGGTGGAACGCCGCTTTTCGATGTCATTCCGCGCGACGTGACATTCGATGCAACGGACACCTATACTGCGACGACCGTCGGCAACGGTATCTATGTCGATGGCGTCAAGCTGGAGGCCGGCAAGGGCTCGACGACCACCGGCCAAGGCACGCTGCCGGCCCTTTTGCAGCTTCGCGACGATATCGCCCCAACCTATCAGAGCCAATTGGATGAAATCGCTCGCGGGCTGGTGACCATGTTCGCCGAGGACGGAAACGGCACGCCGCCGGACCCGACGCTCCCAGGCCTGTTCCAGTGGACGCAGACTGACGGGACGGCGGGCGGCATGCCCGGCACGACGCTCATTACCGGCATGGCTTCGACGATTACGGTCAGCGATGCCGTGATCACTTCCAAGGGCGGCGATCCGATGAAGCTGCGCGATGGAGCGATCAACGGTGCGACCTACGATCAGAACGCGAACGACGAGGAAGGATACTCGGCGCTTCTCGACAAGTACGCCACGTCCATGGACTCGCCCATTACCTTTGATGCCGCTGCCGGCGTTGATACGAGCTCGAGCATCCTTGAGTTCGCATCCAACTCGATCGGCTGGATCGAGGAATATCGCAGCAATGCGGCAACCTCTGCCGAAAACACTTCGGCGAGCCTGTCGCGCTCGGATGAGGCCTATTCCAACGAGACGGGCGTCAACCTCGACGAGGAATTGTCGCTCCTTCTCGATATCGAGCAGTCCTACAAGGCTGCGACCAAAATTTTGAGCGCGGTTGACGAGATGCTGAAATCACTTCTGGACATTGCGAGCTAAGACATGAAGTCATCATTTATTTCAAGTTCGGCACTTCAAAATGCAATGCTGCTGACGATCCGTCAGTCTCAGAACCAACTGATCAAGTCCACTCAGGAATCCGTGACCCAAACCTACGCCGACGTCGGTCTTTCGCTCGGCGGGTTTGCCGCCCGAAGTGTCGACTTCAACCGTGAGGTTTCACGCATAGAAGCGCTCAAGGACAGCAATTCGACCGTTTCGGGTCGGCTTGAATCGTCGCAGAACTCTCTGGATCTGATGGCCAAGGCCGCTCAGGACATGTTCGATAAGATCACCGCTCTGCGCGGCGGACAGGAGTCCGGCAGCATCGAGCTATCGATCGATTCCGCACAGGCGGGGTTGGCGAGCATGATCAATGCCGGCAATACCATGGTCAACGGCGAGTATCTTTTTGCCGGCATCAATACCGACGTGCAGCCGCTGACCGACCAGTCGTCGACTGTGATCCCAGACATCCAGACGGCCTTCCAGACCTATTGGAGCACGACGCTTGGCCACGCCTCCGCCAGTGAGGTAACGGGCAAGGAGATGGAGGACTTCATCACCGGGACGGTCGAGCCCATGTTCTCCGAGGCGAACTGGACCGACCCGACCACCGGCTGGTCCCAGGCTTCCAGCCAGAACATGACGAGCCGCATCAATAATTCCGAAGTGATCGAATCCTCCACCAATGCGAATACGGACGCCATGCGTTATTTCGCCCTGGCCTCCATGACGACAAGCGCGCTGCTGGACCAGGGACTCGGCGCCGACGCATTGAACGCGGTTTCCGATAAAGCGATCAGCTACAGCCGCCAGGCGATGGACGGGCTGACGAATGTCCAGGGTCAGCTCGGTCTTTCGCAGGAACGCGTCGAAAAGGCCGATGATGCTCTCGATGCGCAGAAGAACATCATACAGAACAAGATCGTCGATCTCGTTGGAGTCGATCAGAATGAAGCGGCGACGCAGGTAAAGACACTGCAGAACCAGTTGGAAACCGCTTACACCCTAGTTTCGAAAATCCAGCAGCTGAGCCTCGTAAATTACCTTTGATGATCAAAGGTGGGCAAAGACCAAGAAGGATGCATGAATGTATCAGTTCTCTTATTCCGAGGTCATGCAGGATGCGGTCGCGGATGCAAAGGAGCGCGAACGGCAGGTTCTGGATCGATCGATAGAATTGCTGTCGGTCGCGCGGGACAACGAAAAATACTCTCGGGAGGCTATCGAAGCATTGTTCTACACCCGTCGGGTCTGGATGAGCTTCATCGAAGACCTGAAGCATCCTGAAAATCAGCTCGACGTGGAACTGCGCGCCAATCTCATTTCGATTGCCATCTGGATATTGAAGGAATGCGACCGGATCAGACGTCGGCAATCCACCAATTACCAGGGCATTATAGACGTCACCACCATCATCAGGGATGGACTTAGATGAAAAGTACCTTACGTATTTCGCTTAAAGCCGGTGAGAAAATCTTCATAAACGGCGCCGTGCTACGAGTTGACCGGAAGGTCGCTTTGGAATTCCTGAACGACGTCACCTTCCTGCTCGAGAACCACGTTCTGCAGCCGGAAGGCGCCACGACACCGCTCCGTCAGCTTTATTTCATAGCACAGATGATCCTCATCAATCCTGAAGGCAAGGAACAGTCGACCGCGATGTTCCGCAAGTCGGTGGTCATGCTGCTGAGCTGCTTCAAGAATGAGGAAGTCCTGGCAGAGCTGAAGCGTATCGATGCGCTGGTCGCCAGCGGCCGCGCCTTCGAGGCGCTCAAGGCCATCCGCGGCCTTTACCCGATTGAGGACGGCATTCTGAACAACCAGGAAATGCCGCCTGCCACGATTGAGCAAATTCGCAAGGAGATTGCACCATGGCGGTAGATGGAGTTTCTTCGACAACCTCCAAAAATTCGAGCACGTCGAGTTCGAGTACGTCGAATGCGGCCAGCTCTGCCAGCCTCAATTATGATAACTTCCTGCAGCTTCTGATCGCCCAGATGAAGAACCAGGACCCGACCGACCCGATGGATGCGAGCGAGCAGATTGCACAGCTTGCGACCTTCTCCCAGGTCGAGCAGACCATCCAGACGAACTCGAAGCTCGACTCGCTTTTGACGAGCCAGAGCCTGACGCAGGCGAGCAGTTATATCGGCAAACAAATCACGAGTGCCGACGGCAAGGAGTCGGGTATCATCGCCTCCGTGAAAGTCTATTCAGACGGAATAATCGCCACGACCGAGGACGATAAAAAGATTCTGATCCAGGCAGGCGTCACCATCGGCACGCCGCCTGCGGACGATTCCGCCGACAGTGGCAGCGATAGCGAATCGGACGCCAGTTAGGCTATAGTGACCGGTACTAGAGCCGGATGATTTTGGGTCGGATCGACCTGAAATCCGAATCCGTCTCTCAATCAAAAAGTCAGTAGCGGGATGTCGCTCGAAAACCGCGCAGAGTTTTCGGCCTCCCGCTCTGGAGAGGGCCTCTGGCGATGAATGAAGCCGACGCACTAGACATTTTTCAGGCAGCTATATGGACGGTTCTGATCGCTTCAGGGCCGGCAGTTCTCGCCGCCATGGCTGTTGGTCTCATCATTGCCTTCATTCAGGCCCTTACCCAGGTCCAGGAAGTCACCTTGACCTTCGTGCCGAAGATTTTGGCTGTCTTCGTGACGATCGGGGTCACCGCGCCCTTCGTCGGCGCGCAGCTATCTCTTTTTACGAATCTGGTATTTTCGCGAATACAGTCCGGTTTTTGACCGGACGTCCGCCGGCTATAGTGATCGAAAAGACTTGGCGGTTCTCCTTTCCCTTTCATGGGCCACTTTCGCGCAAGCTTCACCGGTTAGCTATCGATTCGACTTGGGCAGTGCTTCCACTGCCTCCTCTCATGAAGAGACGGAATCGATATGGCACAACCACCTGCAATACCCCTTCCGAAAGTAAATCCAAGTGCGCGGGATATCGGCTTTGCCTTGGGCATCGTCGTCATTCTCTGCGTGCTGTTCCTGCCGATCCCGCCGTTTCTCATCGACATGGGACTGGCCTTTTCCATCGCCTTTTCGGTTCTGATCCTGATGGTGTCGCTGTGGATCCAGCGCCCGCTCGATTTCTCCTCCTTTCCGACGGTTCTGCTGATCGCGACGATGACGCGCCTGTCGCTGAACATCGCGACGACACGCGTCATTCTTTCCCATGGACATGAGGGACATGACGCTGCCGGTGGCGTGATCGCCGGCTTTGCCAGCCTGGTCATGTCGGGCGACTTCGTCATCGGTCTGATCGTCTTCATGATCCTGATCACCATCAACTTCATCGTCATTACCAAGGGTGCGACGCGTATCGCGGAAGTGGGTGCGCGTTTCACCCTGGACGCCATCCCCGGTAAGCAGATGTCGATCGACGCCGACCTATCGGCTGGTATCATCGACGAGAAGGAAGCGCAGCGCCGGCGCAAGGAACTGGAAGAAGAAAGCTCCTTCTTCGGTGCGATGGACGGTGCCTCGAAATTCGTGCGCGGTGACGCGGTCGCAGGCCTCATCATCACCGCCATCAACGTCTTCGGCGGTATCATCATCGGTTATTTCCGTCACGGCATGCCGATCGGCGAGGCCGCCGATGTTTTCGTGAAGCTGTCGGTTGGCGACGGTCTCGTTTCGCAGATGCCGGCGCTGATCGTTTCGCTCGCCGCAGGCCTTCTGGTATCGCGCGGCGGTACCTCCGGCTCGACCGACCAGGCCGTGGTCAACCAGTTGAGCGGCTATCCGCGCGCGCTTTCGGTATCGGCGGTTCTGATGGGCATTCTGGCGGTCATGCCTGGCTTGCCGACCATCCCGTTCCTGCTCCTCGGCGGCATCCTGGCCTTCGGAAGCTGGTTCATCCCCCGTCAGGTCGAAGCCGAGAACAGGCTTCGCCGTGAACAGGAGGAAAAGAAGGTCATCCAGTCGAAGGAACAGGAAAAGGACTCGGTCAAGTCGGTCCTGAAAACGTCCGAAATCGAACTCGCACTTGGCAAAATGGTATCGACACGGCTTCTCGGCGCCCATCAGGAGCTTGCCTTCCGCGTTGGCAAGATGCGCAAGAAGTTCGCGACGCAATACGGCTTCGTCGTCCCGGAAATCAAGGTGACGGACGACATCACCATAGCCGAAAAAGCCTACCATATCCGCATCCACGGCACGACGGTCGCTTCCAACAATCTTCGCGTCGGCGAGGTTCTTGTGGTCACCGGTTCCGGCCGCAGGCCGAGTGTGCCCGGGGATGAAATCCGCGAACCCGCCTTCGGCATGCCGGCGGTCTCGGTTCTGGAAACCTTCACGGAAGATCTCAAGCGCGAAGGCTTCCAGCCGATCGACAACGTCTCGGTCGTGCTCACCCATATGAGCGAGGTCATCCGCAACAATCTTCCGCAGCTTCTCTCCTATAAGGACGTCAAGACGCTCATCGAACGGCTCGACCCGGAATACAAGAAGCTTGCCGACGAGATCTGCTCCTCGCACATGTCCTATTCGGGCCTGCAGGCGGTGTTGAAATTGCTGCTGGCCGAGCGCGTCTCGATCCGCAACCTTCATCTCATCCTCGAAGCCGTGGCCGAACTTGCGCCACATGTGCGCAAGACCGAACAGATCGTCGAACATGTTCGTGTCCGCATGGCGCAGCAGCTCTGCGGCGACCTTGCAGACAACGGCGTCCTGCGCGTACTTCGACTCGGCAGCAAGTGGGATCTGGCTTTCCACCAGGCGCTCAAGCGTGATCCCAAGGGCGAGGTCATCGAATTCGACATCGATCCGCGCAGTCTTGAGGAGTTCAGCGAGCAGGCAACCCAAGTTATCCGTGAATTCATGGATCGCGGGCTACCCTTTGTCCTTGTCACGTCGCCTGAAACACGCTCCTATGTCCGCATGATCATCGAACGTTTGTTCGCGACGCTTCCGGTTCTGTCCCATGTGGAACTGGCCAAGGGCATCGAAATAAAGATTCTAGGCTCGATTTCATGATTTCAGATCCCCAGGGGACCATCCTCGCCCTGTTTCTTGCCTTCTGCCGAATCGGCGGCTGTGTGATGGTCCTTCCGGGTTTCTCTTCTTCCCGCATCCCGGTGCAGATTCGGTTCTTTGTCGCTCTGGCGATCTCCATGGCCATCCTGCCGATCCTGTGGGACACGATCTATCCACGCGCCTCGGCTGGCGGAGCCAGTTATATCGGCCTCATCTTCGCCGAAACGCTCGTCGGCCTTATGTACGGGATGCTTGCCCGGCTCTATACGCTGGGACTACAGTTCGCCGGAACCATTCTGTCGACGATGGTAGGCCTCTCTACGCCGGGCACCACGGATTTGTTCGAAGATACCTCCGAAACGGCGATGACCAACTTCATCACCTTCGCGGGCACGATGGTTCTCTTCATCCTGGACTTCCACCATATCGTGCTCCGCGCCCTCGTGGAGTCCTATGCGGTGATGCCGCTCGGAGCTGACATCCAGGCGCGGGGCAATCTGATTTCCATCACCGATACGCTGGAGACGACGAGCTATATCATGCTGCGCCTTGTCAGCCCGTTCATTCTCTACGGTTTGATGTTCAACATTTCGATCGGCTTCATCAACAAGCTGGCGCCGCAGATCCCGGTCTATTTCATTTCGACGCCTTACCTCGTCATGGGCGGATTGTTCATGTTCTATCTTTCGATAGCGGAACTGGTCAGCCAGTTCGCAGACTCCTTCAGCAACGTCTTCATCGGCAGGTAGAGCGGCATGAAGATCGACGCGGGAGGCCGGAATGGTTGAACGAAGCCGCTCCGAGAAATTGAAGCGCCTCGTCATGGTGCAGCGTCATCTGGAAAAGATGGCCGAAAACGACCTGGCGGAAACAACGCGGGCGCGCGAGGAAGTAAACCAATCCATCGAGCGCGTCATCGACGCGATCGGTTCGGTCGATCCGGTGCATCGCATATTCTCGCAGAACTATGCCGAACGTTTCGGCCGGCTGACACTCAAGGACCAGCAGTTGTCCGGCATGCAGAAGCTCCATGAGACGAGGGTGCTGCGGGAGCGCACCAAAGGAGATCGCCTCGAGGACAACATGAAGGACGCCCGGGAGTTGGAGCGGCGGGAGGCGGACGACAACGCCGTCTACGACATCATCGATCAGCAGTTTGCCACGCCAGCCTCCAGCAAGCTTCAAAAACCATAATCGCCGCGATTTTCAATGAAAGGAAAAAGACGTGGCGATTTCACCTCCAAGCGATTTGGTCCTGGATGTCGTAAAGGCCGCTGATCCGACCGAGGTCCAGGCGGCTCAGGAGAAGCTTAAGGCGAACCGGGCGGCATTTGCCGCCACCAGTCTTGCGGAGAACGGCAACGGCTTCGCCTCGACGGTCGACGTGCTCGACCGCACTGGCTCGAAATCGGCGCTGGATAGCGTGAAGAACCGCACGAAGAGCCAGGAAATCCCGCCAGCCTATCACAAGTTCGAGGCGATGGTCCTGCAGAACTTCGTCAAATCGATGCTACCGGACAGCGAGACGGTCTACGGCAAGGGTGCGACCGGAGAAATCTGGAAAGGGATGATGGCTGAGCAGCTCGGTAACGTACTCGCGCAAAACGGCGGTGTCGGTATTGCCGAACAGATGTATTCCGATGAGGTCAAGAAGGCCCAAAGCCGTGGAGCTCTTAACGCGTCCACGGACGAGAACGACCGAAAGATAGCTCTCAGCATGATTGAGAATTTCCAGCGCGAGACATTCGGTACGCCGACCGCGGATACGAAATCTTCGACGAATGCGTAAGAGGGAGGGAACGAAATGGAAATAATTTCTAATGACTACCGGATCAAATCCGTTCTCGGCCGCCTGGAAATGATCATCGACAACGAGAACGATCGCATTGGCCGGGATCCACAGTTCGATCTCAAGGTCTCGAATGCGCACAAGAGCCGTTGCCTGTATGAGCTCTCCATGCTCTTCCGGGATATGAAGCCGACCGATCTTGCGACTGCGCATATCGAGCAGCTGCACGGATTGAAGAAGAAGCTGGTTCTGAACGCCCGCCGCGTTGAGGCGCATCTCGAGGCAGTTCGCGCGGTCGCCGATCTGCTGAAGAATGCGGTGCAGGATGCTGATGCGGACGGCACCTATTCCCAAGAGCAATTCGTCGCGCGTGAAGCTTGATGGTTAAACTCGTCCTTACCGGCCTTTGGGTTTGCGCGGTCACGCTCGCCGCGGTCTATTTTTCGGTTCATCTGGCGACCGCTCCCGCAAGTGATCCAAATGCCGGGAAGGAGGCGACCACTGAACTCGTAAAAGGCGAAACCATAACGGTGCCTATCATCGGGAATGGAGAGGTTACGGGCTATTTCCTGGGCCGTGTCTCCTTCATGATGAACAAGGATTTGGTCAAGGATATCAAGCTTCCCTTGACCGAAATGACGACGGACGAGCTCTTCACGCTTCTCGTCGGCAACAAGATGATCGATATCGCCCACGTCTCTTCCTTCGATCTCGGTGCTTTTCGCGATCAGATCAAGAAGAACATGAATGAGCGATTGGGCGGCGATTATGTTGCCGACGTGCTGGTGGAACAACTCGACTATCTCTCCAAGGAGGAGGTTCGCGACACCAATTCCGGTGGAGCGAAGAAGACCGTGACCCCCGTAAGGATCGTGTCTGGAGGGGAGACGCAACCGGAAGCGGCTGGGGGGCATTAAGCCTCAAGCAGAAGAGGTTTCCAGAGCCGCCTTAATGCATGTCGCGCAAAAGTGTGCAGCGGTTTTGCGGCAACGACATGCATGAAAACAATAAGCTAAAGCCTATCGCGTGAATCTCTTTTCACGCGACAGGCTTTATTGACCAGCCCCTAACTAAAATGTGGAATACTTTCTGTAGCAAATATCTGTCGCGAAACTCCAACTTTTGCGAATGAGTTTCGCGACAAGCCATCCTCGTGGAAGGGCAGCACCGGCCTACAGTGGCTTTCGGAAGAACACGACGCGCTGCGTCTCCTCAAATCCTAAAGCGGCATGGAGCGCATGGCTGGCTGAATTCTCAAGCAGCGCGTCAGAGCCAAACTCAACACACCCAAGCGACTTCCCCCAATCGGCAACGGCATTGCAAAGCAATCGTGCGATACCCTTTCGCCTGTCAACGGGCCGAACATAAATCCCTTCGAGGAATAGAACGGGCGAGCTGCTGCATCCATTCACATAATCATGTCGCAAAGTGGCCTCAGCAAACCCGACAGCTTCATTCGCAGCATTTCGAGCGATGAACGCGACGGCTTCTCCACTTTCTGAAAGAAACGCTCGGCCCAACTCAGCTCGATGATCTTCAAGCGAGTGATGCGGCCACAGCGCAACGCGAAGCTGCGCCCATGGCTCAACATCTTTTATAGTCCCAATCTCAACAATCGATTCCATATTGCGGTCCCCCTCTTGTCGCAAAAAACCTCAATTAAAGCGATAGTTTTGCGACAGGTGAGTGCGCAGAATGTTTCACGAAGATATTTCCAGCAAGATAAACCGCCCCAAACACCCATGCCACAAGGGGATTCGGCACCAGTATCTACTTGGATTCCACATTTCGGTTAGGGCTGGGCTTTATTGAGGCGGCCTTTTATTTGTTGTCGTCATCGAGCATATCGAGGACGCGGCGTCGAAAATGGTTAAGAGACCGCTTCCATTGGCAGGAAAGTCCTACGGGTTTCCCTAAGCTTTATTTCGCATAGGCCTGATATAACCACCAATGTGGTCTTCTGGATGCCTGAGCGACGTGTGAATTCTTGCGATCGCGCCGAATGGACGAGGCAGTGCGGCTCGCGGCGCGGCTGTATTTCCTCGCGAACAGGCAATTGGAGGAGCCGCAATGCCTGCCAATTTTCAAAAAAGGCCGCGCGATGCGCGGCGGGTGTTCGGATCCGGTGGCGCATGAGGCGTTCGTTGGAGGAGTTGCGTATGAATTTGATTGCGGATTTTGCCGTGCATGCTTCCCGTCGGATGATCTTCGATGTGCCGGTCTGCGATCTCGGCTGGGAAGAAGCTCTGTCATTTATCGGTGCGCTCGCATGCGTGCCGGTTGGCCAGACCGTGATTTCATTCGTCAACGCGCACAACATGCTGCTTGCCACCAAAGACGCGGAATATGGCGATCTGCTCGCCCATAATCTGGTGCTCCCCGATGGCATCGGTCTCGATATCGCCTCCCGGGTTGCCCATGGATCGGCGTTCCCGGCCAATTTGAACGGTACGGATTTCGTGCCCGCTCTCCTCACTTATCTGGAGGCGCCGAGGCGTGTCGGCTTGATCGGCAGCCGGCCGGAGGTCCTGAAGGCAGCGGCCAGGAATTTTGCAGAGCATACGCCCTGGCATGAATTCATTCCCATCTCGGATGGCTATTTCGACAAGGACAAGAGCCGTACGGTCGTCAATGAGATCGCACGGCAGAAGCTTGATATTCTGATTGTCGGCATGGGTACGCCCCTGCAGGAAAAATGGGTCTGCAAAAACATAGACGCCAGCCATGCGCGCCTGGTTCTGACCGTCGGTGCATTGTTCGATTTTGTCTCTGGCAGCGTACCGCGTGCGCCCAAGATCGTTCGCGCCCTGCGCCTCGAATGGGCCTATCGCCTTGTCCAGGAACCCTCGCGTCTCTGGCGGCGTTATATCCTGGGCATTCCGGCATTTCTTTTTCAGGTGCTGCGCTATCGCGTCGTAGCGCGCAAGCTGCTGCCGAGCCGCTCGGAAGCGCTTTCTCTGCCGGCACCTGCGCCCCGTAAACAGGACCAACCGACCAGGTGAGCGCCACGTTAACGATTTGTTTGCCATAAAAATTTAGACTGGATTTATTTTCCGGAACCCAGTCGTCGCCGGCAATGTGCCATGACGATACTGCTGTTGCAGAAGCGCGGCCAGATCCATGTACGACGTCAATGCTCGAAGGATGATCGACCTTCACAATGGGACTGTCGTCAGGCAGGCCTATCCGAAGGATGATCCGGCTACGCTAAGCCGGACATCTCCGGAGGCTCGGCTGCTGAAAGCACTTCAGAGAGCGCTCGAGAGCGAGCCGCCCGTGCCACTGCAGCATGCCGATATGTCGGAAAAAGTGCCGCCTTTGGCGGCGCGCATCCTCGGAATCCTTCAGCGGGAACATTCCGCAGATCCGATGTATCAATCTTCGTCGGATGAGGCCGCAATTCCTCCAAAAGAAGAATGGCCGAAGGAAGGACGGCAGGAGATCGAAAGCGTTCAGGCGGTCGCCGACCATTCCGAGCACAATTGGCTTGGAACGGAGCCTCGTCCGGCACGTTCGCCTTTCCTGCCCGCGCTCAGATCACTCGTGATAATAGTGTCTTTGACGATCGCAGGGCTCACCGCGGGCGTGCTCCTATCGGCGCCGTCATTGCATTATACCTCTAAGGTCAGCATCTCCGCGCAGCAGGGAACCGGGATGCGGGCGCCGTCGCTGCAGGCGAGTTTGCGAAAGCTCGAATCTGGAGCCCTTCTTTCGGCGGCCGTTGTTGCGCTCAAGCTCGACCGCGACCCGGATTTCACAGGCGGCAAGGCAACGCCATGGAATGTCGTGATGGATCTGCTTTGGGCGTATGGTGGCGCCTCCGATCCGGCGTCGCGGGCCGAGGCGGCTCTGAGGGAGGCCGTCAAGGCTGCGGTGGACGATCCGTCCGGTAGGATAGTCCTCGCCGTCACCACCTCTGATGCTCGCAAATCCAGAACGATTGCCGAATATCTGGCGGATGCGGTGATCAAGGATGCCCCTCTTGCAAAAGCCGGCGTCGACAAGGTGCAGTCGTTGCGCGACGCCTTCGAGAAAGCGCAAACTGACCTTGCGGAATTCCGCAAGCACAGCGGTGGCGACAAGATCAAGGCAGCACTCGATCTCGAACAGCAGGAACGCGAACTGGATACCGAGCTGGCTGCCGCCGATAACGCGCTTCAGCTCGCGCGAGAAAAAGCCGAGGCTGTCAAATCGGCAAAATTGACTGATGTCCTGAATGGCACTCTGCCGCCCGATCTCATGTCGAGCGCACTCCAGGGGTTGCGCGACAGGTACGTGGCTGCGAAAGCAGCCCTTATCCAATTGTCGACAGACCTCGGTCCCCGCCATCCGCGCATGCTCGCCCAGCAGGTCGTCGTGGATGATTTGCGCGCGGATATTGAGAAAGAGATACGAAGGCTGGCGGAAGCGGGCGAGGCCGATCTGAAGGCGGCGACCGGCAGACAGAACGAGCTTGCGGCCAGACGGGTTGACCTTGGCGGGCAGGCGGGAAAGGTCGGTGTGGATATGGCACAGCTCCGCCAGCTTGAGGATCGGGCGCAGGCCGCCCGCGCGCGGCTCGATGAGGCCCTGCAGCAAACGGGCCGGAATGATGTGAAGACGATTCCCACCCTGACGGCTTCATCGGCAAGCCCGGCAGCAGCCGTGGAAAGAGGCAAGATTGCTCCTTATGCCGCAGGTGGTCTCGCTGGCTTTGAGATTGGACTTGGCCTTGTCCTGCTGCGGAGGCTCTTCCGGTCGCATCACGAACCGGAAGTTTCCGAGACGGAACCGGCCATATTATCCCGAGCCGCGGATGTGCCATCCGATCCGCTTGCTGCCCTTGATCGCGAGCTCAAAAATGTCGAACTGGACATACGGCCATCGACTGCGCGGCAGGAAAATATCGAGCTTCTGCGTCGGGAGATGGCGCTGCTTCGAATGAAGATGCACTCCTATGCCGAGCGGCGAGAGGGCAATGCGGCCTGACCCTGCGTCCTTCCGTCGAACGATGCTTGTCGAATTCTCCTTGCAATACCGCTTTTAGACAGGATAGGGCGTTGTCAGGCAAACTTGATGCGCGCTCGGCTTATAAGTTCGGCGCGATTGAAAGCGGGAGAAGCGCGTGGCGGAAGTTATCGACGGCAAGGCGGTAGCCGCATCGGTCATCGAGACGGTCAAGTCGGCAACGGCGAAGCTGGAGAGGGAAACCGGCGTGCGGACAGGACTGGCGGTGGTGATCGTCGGCGACGATCCGGCCAGCCACACCTATGTCGGCGCCAAGAGCCGCATGGCCAAGGAATGCGGCTTCAACTCGATCCAGCACACGCTGCCGGCCGAGACCAGCCAGGAAGAGCTCGCCGCCCTCGTCGCATCACTCAACGCCGATCCCGCTGTGCACGGCATCCTCGTGCAGCTGCCGCTGCCGAAGCACCTGAATGCCGAACCGATCATCCAGGCGATCCTGCCGGAAAAGGACGTCGACGGCCTCAATGTCGTCAATGCCGGCAAGCTTGCCACCGGCGATCTCGCCACCGGCCTGATCTCCTGCACGCCGGCCGGCGCCATGGTCTTCGTGCGGCGCACCC
>NZ_JAULLL010000037.1:0-30913 GCF_041357635.1 Sinorhizobium sp. CB7 | reverse complement strand
ACCAAGTCAACTCCACCACAACAAACTTTTTTGACAATTTTGTAACAGGCTGATTCGACTTTGTTTTTTTAGAAATTTTATTCACAGGCGCCCCTTTTCAGCACCGCCGGACAGGAAAATTCTTTATCAGCCGGTCAAAAATCGACTGCGAGCGGCTTCTCACGAACGGAAAATATTTGAAAAACAGCATCCTGCGCACATTTTATGGTTAACAGAAGGTCAAATGTCACTGCGATACAACCGCAAAGAGATGACTTGTTCATTTTCTCGGATTTCGATCTGGAACCTAAAGCAGGCTTTTCGTGTTCCCTCGATAGCAACCGAAGGAGATAGCCATGGCCACCAACATCGATGATATCAAAGCAACGGTCAGCAAGGACATCGCCGCGCTCCAGCAGGAGGTCTCTCGACTGCAGAAAATGGTCTCCGCCCAGAGCGCGCAGGCCTATTATGAAGTCCGCGACCGCGCCGGGAAAGCTTATGATGCCGCCGAGCCGCGAGCCAGAAGTGCCGTCGCCCAGATCAGAGCGGAAGGAGCCGCCGTCGCCGGTGCCGCCCGCGAGCATCCCGCCGCCACGACGACTGCGCTTGCGCTCGTCGGTGCCATCGGCTTCCTCGCCGGCTATCTCCTCGCCAGCAGTTCCGAACCGCAGCCGCGCCATTGGTGGCGCTGAGGGCCCCTCCCTTTTCGCCGGCCATGCTCTTGCACCGCGTCGAATATCATTTTGACGCGGCGCATACGACTAAGGTCTTAGAAAAACCAAGATCATTCGAAATATTAATGCCATTAAAAAAAGGGGAGGTCGCTAATGGACGATAACAAGTCCAATTTAATCGTGGAAGTAAGCGTCGACGATGCAAAAGGACGGCGCGCTGTCGGCATCATGAACATGCGCCAGGCGCTCGATCTGCCGCGGGGAATGCCTCGTCTGTCCTATTCTCACCCTGATCCGGTGAAAGCCGCCGCAGGAATTGTCATAAGCCGTCAGGAGCTTGAAAGCTTCCTGACCTATCATTGATATTTGCCATCTGGGTCACAACGCACGACCCAGACATGCTGGCGCGGGTGATAGACATAGGGCCGATACCAAGGCCGCACCAGATAGTAACGATTCCAATAAGCTTCGTTGAAGGCCACGACGCCGACACCGACGGCCAGAACGATTGCGCGCCGAAGGATGACGCCTCCTTCTCCCAACGATTTAATGTTCACTCAGGAAAACGAGCACGTTCAAGCTGTTCCGGGGACAGCCGGCTGCGGAGGTTAGCAATCGCCTGTTTCAGGCTCGCGGCTTTGTCGGCATAGGCGATCAGTGCGTCCGCGATCGCCTCGGGATGCCCGAAAGCCTCGGACCGCTCACCTGGTTTGACCATGACCGCGTCCAGCTGAGCCTTTTCCGGTATCATGGCGAGAATGGCCTGGCTGTAGGCCTGCCAGACATCATGCTGGTCGCTGCGGATACCGATCACGGTTTCCTGCGCGGCAAGCAGCCCGGCAATGCGAAGCCTCAGCCGTGCGGGATCGTAATGATCGCGCAGGAAGGCAAGCCTTTCCCCGGTAAAATGCCCTCCATGAAAGCCCCTGGGAAAAGGCGGCAGCAAATCCATCGGCATTTCTCCGGTCTGCGCGGCAGGCGTCCCGTCCGGCTGCCGGGACCCACCCTGCTGGGCATGAAGAGCCGGAGGCAGAAGAAAAATGCCCGTGGACAGAAGCCCGGCGGCGGCTTTGCTGATTTTCATGATCGATCCTCATTCTCGGATTTGATCGCATGAGGATCGAGGATCTCTGTTTCGCCAATCGTTCAGCCGCGTAACGAAATGTAACAGGCGATCAGGCTGCCGCCTTTATCACCCCAACCATCGGCAACGAGACCACGACCCGCAAGCCGCCCCCGGAACGATCCTCGAAGGAGATCGATCCGTTATGGGCATCGAGGATCTGCTTGACGATGGTGAGCCCCAACCCGCTGCCGCCGAGATCGCGATTGCGCGATTCCTCGAGCCGGAAGAATGGTTCGAGCACATCCTTTCGCCGCCCTTCCGGTATTCCCGGTCCGCGATCGGCGATTACGAGAAGAGCACGATCGCCGTTGCTTTCGATGGAAACGTCCGCTCTCTCCCCGTAACGCAGTGCGTTCTCCATCAAGTTGTCGAGGATCCGCCGCAGCGCCGTCTGGCCGATCGCAGCCCTCGGCCCCTCCCCGGCAAGCCGGATCGAAACATGGGACGGATCGTCGTGGCGCTCTTCCAGCGCCGCCTTGACGGCCGCATTGAGATCCGTCTCTTCGCGCTCTCCCGAGATGGCGGTGCTGCGCGCAAAGCCGAGGGCATCCTCGACAAGCTGCTGCATGGCTTCGACATCGGCAATGGCGCGCTCGCGATGCGGAGCGTCCGGCATCATTTCCATGCGCAGCCGGAAACGGGTCAGATAGGTTCTGAGATCGTGGGAAATCGCTCCGAGGATCAGCGTGCGATTGTTGACCAGATTTGCGATGCGCAGCTGCATGTCGTTGATCGCGCGAATGAGGGTGCGCAGCTCGCAGGCCCCCTCCTCCATGATCTTTATCGGCTGCAACCCGTTGCCGAGCGAATTGACGGTGCGCGACAGTCGCGTCAGCGGACGGGTTTCCCGGGCCACCGCGGCGATTGCGATAACGGCGACAAGAACGCCGAGCAGACCTGTCAGGAAGCCGACAGGCACCCCACGCACCCTCACCGTCGGCGTATCGGCAAGCTCAAAGATCGCCAGCCGGCCGCCGCCAATCCCGATCGTGACCTCTATGGTGCGATCCGGCGCGCCGACCGAAAAGAAGCGCCGCGGTCGCTCCGGAAGTGAGCGCAGACCGATGTAGGGGTCGCCCAGCGCCGCAGTTGCAAGTTCGTGGATGAGCTTGTGGCCGAAGGCACGGTCGGCTTCGATGTCAGGGGCGGTCGGTGAAGACCGATCCTCGATACGCAGCCTCAAACCATTGGCGTTCAGTGCCCGGACTGCCGCACCCTGCGCTTCCCTCGGAATGGTATCGAGCAGTCGCACGGCGGTAGCGACCTGGGCGACCGGCGATAATTCACGCCTGAGAGGCGCCTCATGCTTTATGCCAACCGCGAAGATCGCGACAAGCTGGATGGTGAAGAGCGCGAGGGCGACAATGAGGATGATGCGGGTGACCAGTCCGAGTTTCGCCATGGCTCATATATCCTTCACGTCCGCGGTGAAGAGATAACCGGCGTTGCGCACGGTTGTGATCAGCTGCGTGCCGGCCGGCAGGAACTGCGCCAGCTTGTTGCGCAAGCGGGAAACCGTGACATCGATGGTGCGATCGAAGGGATCGGCTTCGCGTCCGCGCGTCCAGTCGAGAAGCTGGTCGCGCGACAGAACCCGGCGTGGGCGCTCCAGAAAGCAGGTGAGAAGGTCGAACTCGGCTGTCGTCAGCCGAACCGGCCCCTCGCCTTCGATTTCGATCGCCCTACCGTCGAGATCGACGACGAGACCGGCGAAGGTCTTGCGACGGCGGACGCAGGCTTCTTCGCGACCCTGGTTTCCGGAACGGCGCAGGATCGCCTTGATGCGCGCGAGCAGTTCGCGCGGGTTGAAGGGTTTGCCGAGATAGTCGTCGGCTCCCATCTCGAGCCCGACGATACGATCGATGTCCTCGCTCCGCGCCGTCAGCATCAGGATCGGGACGCTGCTGCGGGCTCTGAGCCGTCGGCAGGCCGACAGCCCGTCCTCTCCGGGAAGCATTAGATCCAGAATGACGAGATCGGGAAAGCCACGCGATAACGCGCGGTCCATCGCTGCCGCGCTCTCGGCCGTCTCCACGGAAAAACCCTCCCTGCTCAGAAACTCATCGAGCAGAGCCCTTATTTCGCGGTCGTCCTCGACCAGGAGAAGTGTTGCTGAAACCATGGTACCCATGAATGCGCGGCGTGCCGCCGTTCTGACAATAGGGAAGAAGTGCCAGTTACAAACTGTAACAAAATTGGCTCTTCCTGAAAAATCCCAGCAAAGCCCGCACCCGATCCTTCGATCGTCACAGCGACACGAGCAGATCTTTGCAATGAGGACTAAAAAGGATCATCCGATGAAGACCTTCCTTTCGGTGGGACTTGCCGCCCTTGTCGTCACCGCTTTTTCCACCGGAGCGGCCAATGCCTGGACGCGCGAGGGCAGCGTTACGACTGAACGCGGCACCTATTCCTACAGCGGCAGCGGCGGTTGCTCGGGCCGCGCCTGCAGCCGCGCCGGAACAGTCACTGGACCGGACGGCTACTCCATCAGCCGGTCGGGTTCCGTCACACGCGTCGCCCCGCACTATTACACCTATTCGCGCACAACGACCGGTCCCTATGGCGGAACCGTCCATCGTCGCGGCGGCGTCTGGTGGTGATCATGAGGAATTTCGCCCTCGCCGTCATACTTCTTGCCGCGACAAGCGCTTCCGCTGCGCAACTGACGACCGAACAGAGAGCCGCGCTGCGTAGCGCTTGTGCCGCCGACATCCGCAAGCTCTGTTCCGGTATAAGGCCCGGTGGCGGAAGGCTGGCGCAATGCGTCGAGAAAAAATCCGATCAGCTATCGCAAGGCTGTAGATCTGCGATGAGCACCATTGCCTCTTCCCGACCCCAACAGCAATGATGCCTCCGCAGTCGAGGCGGGCGGATTCATTTATCCCCAAGTGAAAAACGCCCGCCTCGGTTTTATTGTCGAGCTCTGTAGTTCTTCCCGCTCATCTTCTCGCGGCGTGTGAGTTCGGCTTCGCTCGGCTCCGCCAAGACGAAGTATCCGGTACTGATCTCTCCAGAACGTCGGTAGGATTTTCACATCCACGAGCTTCAGCGCGGGCCGAGCGCGCTTCAATCCGACATTCCAATTTACAGAGGACAAAGGATTATGCTCTGGCTTCGGGCCGTCAGCCGTGCCAAACAACGGCAAGCGACCGCGTGAAGAGCACAAATGAATTTGAGACAACGGCGCCCTCCGCAGAAGACGGCCATACGCGCGAAAGCCGGCGATGAAGCATCGGCAAAACGCGCCATCCTGCCGCGCGCATTGTCGAAGCTCGGCTTCTGCTCGCGAACGCAGGCCGAAAAACTGATTGCAGAAGGCCGCGTCGCCGTCGATGGCCGCATCGTCACCGATCTGTCCGCCTGGGTCGACGTCGATAGCGCCAGGATCGAGGTCGACGGCGTTGCGATAGCCGCGGAGAAGAAAATCTATCTCATGCTCAACAAGCCCCGCGGCCTTGTCACCACACGACACGACCCGGAGGGGCGGCCGACCGTCTATGATTGCCTCAAGGATTTCGACGGGCCGCATCTTTCACCGGTCGGACGCCTCGACAAGGCGAGCGAAGGTCTGCTTCTCTTCACGAACGACACCGAATTCGCGCAGGCGCTCCTCGATCCGATTACTCACGTGACGAAGACCTATCATGTGCAGGTCAACCGGATGGTCGACGCAGAGGCGCTGGCTCAGATGACATCAGGGATTCGCGCCGATGGCGAGATCCTGAAGGCCACATCGGCGCGTCTGCTGCGCAGCGGCGAGAAGAATGCCTGGATCGAAGTCGAGCTGGACGAAGGCAGGAACAGGCAGATCCGCCGCATGCTGGAAGCGCTGGATATGGAATGTCTCCGGCTGATACGCATCGCGATCGGCGATGTCTCCCTTGGCGACCTGCCGAAGGGTTCGGTGCGAGCGCTTAGCGAAGCGGAGCTGCAGCAACTGCGCCGGCGCGCAGGTTTCGAGAAGCCGAGGCGGGACCGCTAGAAACGAACGAAATGAGCCGCGGACCCGGGACGCTTACGACCGGCTCGATGTGGACGGCGGTGCCTCCGGCTCATTACGGCTCTATACAGCGCCCGCGGACCAGCTAAATTCGAACGCTGATGAGCTAGGGCGGCTCAGCTCTTCATGGAAACGCAGAACCGCTCCATCTTTTTTACTTACGCAATTCCGAACGGAACTTTTCCTGGAATTGCCCTAACTGCGGATCTGCCTATGTCCTTTGAGCAAGCAGCACTCCTGATCCTTCTGGTGGTGATGCTTACGCTCTTTTCCTTGGATCGTTTTCGCATCGAGATCGTCTCGATTGCCGGCGTGCTCGCGGGCTATGCGCTTGGCCTCTATCGGGCAGCGGATGTCTTTTCCGGCGTTGCCAATCCCGCCGTCATCACCGTCATCGAGGTCCTGCTGATCGTGCAAGTTCTCGCTCGTGGCCGGCTTTTCGGAGCGCTCGCCGAACGCTTCGCCGTCGCCAAACACGGTGCCTTCACGGTCATTGCCGGGCTTTCCGGCCTGACTGCCTTCATTTCGGTTTTCATGAACAATATCGGCGCCTATGCGATCGCACTTCCCGCAGCCCTGCGGCTGAACGAGATCACCGGAATCCCGCGCAAGCAGCTCATCATGCCGATATCCTTCGCAGCCCTTCTCGGCGGCCTTGTCTCTCTGATCGGCACGCCTGCCAATCTCCTCGTCAGCGATGCCTTGGCGCAGGCAACGGGTAAAGGTTTCGCATTTTTCGATTTCGCCTTCACCGGCCTGCCGGTGGCGGTCGGAGGCGTCCTGATCATCGCCTTCGTGGTCCAGCGCCTCTTTCCGGCACCCGACGAAATCTCTGCCTCTCCCCCACCAGCCGCAGCGCGCCGCATCGTCACCGAGCGTTCAGTTCCGTCCGGATCTCCCCTTGTCGGCCGCGTACTTGCCGATTGCATCTCCGCCTTCGGCATTCAACCGCATGCCTTGATCCGCAATGGACAATTCGTATTCGGCGCGCCCGAGAAGACCATGATTGCCGCCGGGGATCTTCTTCTTGTGGAGGCAGACGAAACCACCTTCGAACGTTTGTCGTATACGGCAGCATTACTGCCCGAAGTGCATTTCGACATGAGCGACAAGGACTTCACGCGTCTCGATGCCGTCGTGATGCCGGAAAGCACACTCGTTGGTTCGTATATCCGTTCCCTCGAAGTGTTTCGCTCCCGCGGAGTTGCCGTTACCGGCCTTTCCACGCGTTCGCCGCGCATCGAAGGACGCTTCGCGGACCTCCGTCTTTCGATCGGCGACATCCTGCGACTCGAGGGCCGACGGCAGGCGATCGACGAGGCGCTTGAGGAATGCGAATGCCTGCCGCTCGCAGCAACGGAAGCGATCCACGCCGCGCCGTCTCATTCGCTGCGGCCGCTCCTCGTCTTCATCGCCGGCATTGCGGCCTCGGCGACCGGATTGTTTCCGCCCGAGATCGCCTTTGCCGGCGTCATTCTTGTGCTCACTTTGCTCAACCATCTCAACATCCGCCAGGCCTTGGCCGATCTCAACTGGCCGATCATCATCATGCTCGCCGCGATGATACCGCTCGGCACAGCCGTCGCCACGACCGGGACCGCCGCCAATCTCGCCGCATGGCTCAGCCAGTATCTGCCCGTCGCACACCCGGCTGTCGGCTTAGGACTCATACTTGCGCTGGGAACCGGCATCACCCCCTTTGTCAACAACGCGACCGTTGCAATCGTGCTGACGCCCATCGCCTTCGAACTGGCAAAGGCGGCGGGTCACGCTCCACAGGCCTATCTCCTGGCCGTTGCCGCGGGGGCTTCGCTCGATTTCCTCACCCCCTTCGGCCATCACAACAACACGCTGACAATGAGCATCGGCGGCTACCGCTTCGCCGATTTTCTGCGGAGCGGATGGCTGCTCACCCTTTTCGGATATGTCTGCACCCTCCTAATCCTCTATGTTGTCTGGATATGAATATGACGGCCGCCTTTGCTTGACATCGGCGGTGAGCAAACTAAGGGTCGATCCATGAAGCATCCGTCGACCGGATGCACACGAGACTGTGGTGGACGCCGTTGCGAATTCTATCCGAAGCCTATTTCCCGGAACTTCCCAACTACTACCGCGGCAAGGTGCGAGAAAACTACGACCTGCCGGATGGTCGCCGGATCATTATCAGCACCGACCGGCTAAGCGCCTTCGATCGGATCCTCACCTGCATCCCATACAAGGGCCAGGTGTTGACCGAGACCGCCCGCTACTGGTTCGAGGCGACGAAGGACATCTGCCCAAACCATGTCCTCGACTATCCGGATTCGAATGTGGTGGTCGGCAAGCGCCTCGACATCCTGCCCGTCGAAATCGTGGTACGCGGCTATCTTGCCGGCACGACCGGGACCTCGATCCTCACTCTTTACAAGAAGGGTGAGCGAGAGATGTACGGCATGCGCCTGCCGGACGGCATGCGCGACAACGAGATCCTGCCGCAGCCGGTCATCACGCCGACCAGCAAGGCCTTCGATGGCGGCCACGACGAACCCCTGACACCCGACGAAATCGTCGGTCGCGGCCTTCTGTCCAAGACACAATGGGACACGCTCTCCGACTATGCCCTGGCGCTGTTTGCACGCGGCCAGGAACTGGCGAGCAAGCGCGGGCTCATCCTCGTCGACACCAAATATGAGTTCGGCACCGATGAAACGGGCAGAATCATTCTGGCCGACGAGATCCATACGCCCGACAGCAGCCGCTATTGGCTGGCCGGAAGCTATCAGGAGAATTTCGAAAAGGGCGAGCGCCCCGTCAGCTTCGACAAGGATTTCATCCGCACCTGGGTGGCGGAACGCTGTGACCCTTATAAGGGCGCCATTCCGGAAATTCCCACCACGCTGGTCGAGCAGACCTCCAAGGTCTATATCAGCGCCTATGAAGCCATCACGGCTCAAACCTTCGTTCCCGACGACAGCGGCGAAACTCCGCTTGCCAGGGTGCGTCGAAATCTGGAGCCCTATTTTACGCAAGCTTGAGGCAGCCGTCGCAGGCTGCTGCTTCCTTACCTCTCGACTTTGACTTTCGCGCTCAATAGCCTTAGCAACCGCGAAAATACCGTGCGCAGCCCGTCAGATCGATCCCGGTTCATCGGGACGCGTGCTGCGAATCGGGGGGACAATGGCACGCAGGCCAAGGCGAAAAGCGGAAGAAACGCGCGAAGACATTCTCTCCATGGCCGAACTCCTGTTCAGGGAGCGCGGCTACGCCGCGGTATCGATCGCCGACATCGCCGCCGCACTGGGGATGTCGCCGGCCAATGTGTTCAAGCATTTCCATTCCAAGGTCACGCTCGTCGATGCGATCGCCGAACGGCATCTTAAACGCTGTGCGGAGCGATTCGCCAAGATCGACGAAAGCATGCCGCCAGAGGAGCAGCTTCTGACCTTGGTGCTGCGCCTTCTCGACAGCCATCTGCAGGATATTTGCGACAATCCCTACATCTTCGAAATGGTGCTGACGACAGTGCAGACGAAGCTCGAAGCCGGGCAACGCTATCGGCAAAGGATTACGGAAAAACTAAACGGAATCATCAGGCAGGGCATCGCCGAAGGCATCTACCATTGCAGGGATTCCGAGGCTTCCGCGAGAACCGTGACCGATGTGCTCGCCTGCGTTCTCCATCCCGTCATCATTATGCGCGACGACAGAGAAACATTGACGTTACGAGCGCATGAAATCGTAGATTTTATCCATTGCGCATTGCGAAATAGCGCTTGCTAGGTGACGGTTGTTCGATTACGTCACTTCATCAACGATTTATTAAATTCAGGTTGAAAGCTTTTTGACCTGGGTCGATCATTGCTTCGTCTGAACGGCGCTTGGGAGGCTGACATGCCAGGCAGTTCGATCGATCCGCACCTGCTTTCACCAAAGGGAATGTTTGCAACATGTTACGGCGCGTGTTTTTCGCTACCGGCGCTCTTGCGCTAGCCGCTTGTCTCGCGGCCTGCAACGACAGCGGCAAGGCCGCCGGCGGAGCTGCCAAGGTGCCCGCCGCAGTGCAGGTCGGCGTCAAGACACTGCGGCAGGAAACGCTGCCGATGACAACGGTTCTTCCCGGACGGGCCGAAGCCTATCAGACGGCCGATATTCGCCCGCAGGTCAGCGGCATCATCAAGGAAATCGCGTTCAAGGAAGGTGGCGACGTCAAGCAGGGAGATCTGCTTTACCAGATCGATGACGCATCCTATGTCGCCGCGGTCGCACAGGCAAAAGCGACGCTCGCGAAAGCCGAGGCAAGCGTTCCGAGCGCGCAAGCGAACCTTACCCGCTACGAGCGGCTGGTAAACAGCGGCGCGACACAGATCGAATATGAAAACGCCAAGGTGACACTGCTGCAGGCGAAGGCCGATGTCGAATCGGCGAAGGCAACGCTCGCGTCTGCTGAGATCGATCTTGGCCACACCCGGATCGTCGCGCCTTTCGAGGGCATCATCGACCAGACGGCCTTCAATATCGGCAATGTCGTCACCGCTAACCAGGAGACGGCTCTGACGACGATCAGGCAGCTCGACCCGATCTACATAAAGGTGACGGAGTCGAGCATGAACCTGTTGCGGATCCGTGCCGCGATGGCCGCCGCCGGCGTTAAAAGTGAAGCCCTCTCCTTCCGGCTGACGCTTGAGGATGGCCGAGACTACGATCAGCTCGGCAAGCTGGACATGTCGCAGGTAATGGTCAGCGAAACCACCGGCAGCTTCTTCCTGCGTGTCGTCTTTCCGAATCCGGATCATCTGGTTCTGCCCGGCATGTATGTCCGGGCGACAGTTGCGCTTGGTGAGGAAAAAGGCTTTGCCATTCCCCAGCTCGCCTCGAGCCGCGACGCGGATGGAAACCTGACGGCCCTGTTCGTATCAGCCGACAACAAGGTGGAGCTTCGCACCTTCAAGACGGCCGCCGCCTCCAACAATGCCTGGATCGTCACCGACGGCATCAAGGATGGCGACCAGCTGATCATTTCCGGCCTTCAGTCGATTACGCCCGGAATGACGGCGAAGCCCGTAGAGATGCGGATCAACGATAATGGAGTGGTCGTCGCTCAGGAACAGTCCGGAACCCAAACGCCTACCCAGCCCGCGGCGAAGCAGTAGCACAGCGGGAGGGGGATGAATTAATGGTGTGAGGCGCACGGGGATCGACAATGGCTAAGTTCTTTATCAGACGCCCGATTTTCGCGTGGGTCATCGCCATCACGATCATGCTGGCGGGCTCGCTCGCCATCTTCACGCTGTCGATCTCGCAGTATCCCGACATTGCGCCCACGACCGTGCGCATCAGCGCCACCTATCGCGGCGCCAGCGCCGAGACAATCGAAAAATCGGTCACTACCATCATCGAAGATGGGATGACCGGGCTGGACGATCTCACCTATATGACGTCGACCTCCTCGACGGGTTCGGCAAGCGTGTCGCTGACCTTCGGCAACAACGTCAATCCTGATATCGCGCAGGTGCAGGTACAGAACAAGCTGCAGCTGGTGCTATCGAAACTCCCTGATGACGTACAGGATCAGGGCGTGCGCGTGACGCGCTCCACCACCAGTATCCTCATGGTCGGATCGCTCGTTTCAACCGATGGGAAACGCACATCGGTCGATCTCGGCAACATCCTGTCGACCGCGATAGAGGACCAGATCCAGCGCATCGAAGGCGTCGGCAGCATCAACGTTTTCGGCTCGGGCTATGCGATGCGGGTCTGGCTCAACCCTAACAGGCTGGCGAAATACCAGCTTACGACGAGCGACGTGACATCGGCGATCGAGGCCCAGAATACGCAGGTTTCCGTCGGTTCTCTCGGTGCGCAGCCGGTGACCAAGGGCCAGCAGCTGAACGTGACGATCACCGCGCAGAGCCAGCTTACGACGGTCGCCGATTTCGAGGCGATCATCCTGAAGGTGGAAAAGGACGGCTCGACCGTGCGCCTCGGCGATGTTTCCCGCATCGAAATCGGCCAGGAGAGCTATGGCGGCTCGTCGCGCTATAACGGCCTTCCCTCCTCCGGCTTCGCCATCAATCTGGCGACCGGCGCGAACGCCATCGATACCGCGGCGCGTGTCCGGGCCGCACTCGACGTCATCGCGAAGGGCCTGCCGGAAGGCGTCGAGATCACCTATCCCTATGACACCACGCCCTTCGTCGAACTGTCGATTGAGAAGGTGGTCCATACGCTGATCGAAGCCATCGTGCTGGTCTTTTTCGTGATGCTGATCTTCCTGCAGAACCTGCGCGCCACCTTCATTCCGACCATCGCGGTGCCGGTCGTTCTGCTCGGAACCTTCGCAATCCTGGCGCTCGCCGGCTATTCGATCAATACGCTCACCATGTTCGCCATGGTGCTGGCGATCGGTCTGCTCGTCGACGACGCCATCGTGGTCGTTGAAAACGTCGAGCGCATCATGTCGGAAGAGAAGCTCTCACCGCTCGAAGCGACCGAAAAATCGATGGGCGAGATCACCGGCGCCATCATCGGCATCGCCCTGGTGCTCACCGCAGTATTCATTCCGATGGCCTTCTTCGGCGGATCCACCGGCGTCATCTATCGTCAATTTTCGGTGACGATCGTCTCCGCGATGCTGCTGTCGGCCCTGGTCGCAGTCGTACTGACGCCGGCGCTCTGCGCGACGATGCTGAAGCCCGTCGACCAACATCGCAAGAGCCTCCTCGGCGGCTGGTTCAACCGCAATTTCGCGCGTTCCACCAAAGGCTATGTCCGCAGCATTGCCTATCTCCTGAAACGTCCGATTCGCGTCATGGTGCTCTTCCTGCTGGTCGGTGTGGGCTGCGCCTACATGTTCAACCGGTTGCCGAGTTCGTTCCTGCCTCAAGAGGACCAGGGCGTCCTTCTGACCATCATCACCACGCCGCCAGGCTCCACGACGCAACAGACGCAGGCGGTGGTCGAAAAAGTGGAGCGCTATTATCGCGACAATGAAAAGGATGCGGTTCTCTCGGTCTTCGGCGCGCTCGGCTTCAGCTTCAGCGGATCAGGCCAGAACAGCGCCATGGTTTTCGTGAAGCTGAGGGATTTCGGGGAGCGCACTGCGCCGCAATTGCACGCGCAGGCGATCGTCAGCCGGGCCCTCGGTTATTTCTCGACCATCCGCGAAGCGCAGGTCTTCGCTCTGCGGCCACCGGCGATCCAGGGTCTCGGCGTCTCCAGCGGCTTCTCGATGTATCTCGTCGATACCGGCAATCATGGCACGGATGCTCTTACCGATGCATCGAAGCGGCTGATCCAGCTCGGCAATTCCAGCGGCAAGATCGTTGCCCTGCGCTCCAACAACAAGGAGGTCGAGCCGCAGATGAAGATCCTGATCGACCAGGAGAAGATCGGCGCCATGGGCGTCGACCTCTCGGCGGTCAATTTCATGCTCGCAACGATCTTCACCGGCCGCGACGTCAACGACTTTACGTTGAACGGCGAGATCAAGCCGGTTTACGTGCAGGCCGATGCCCCCTTCCGGATGCAGCCGGACGATCTCAACCGCTGGTATATACGCAACAGCCAGGGTGAGATGGTCCCCTTCTCGTCTTTCACGAATGTCACCTGGATGAAGGGAGCGCCTTCTCTCGCGCGTTTCAATGCCACCAGCGCGGTTCCCTTGGATGGTGCCGCCGCCCCCGGCGTCAGTTCGGGCGATGCGATGAACGAGATCGAGAGGCTGACCGATGAACTCGGCGGCGGCTATTCCGTCGCCTGGCAGGGCATCTCCTATCAGGAGCGCCTCTCCGGTTCGCAGGCACCGATGCTCTATGCGATTTCGGTCCTTGTCGTCTTCCTTTGCCTCGCAGCCCTCTATGAGAGCTGGTCGATCCCCTTCTCCGTCATCATGGCGGTTCCGGTCGGTGTACTGGGCGCCTTGGGGGCCGCCACGCTCTTCGGCCAGGCCAACGACGTTTATTTCAAGGTGGGCCTGCTGACAACCATCGGCCTGGCTGCGAAAAACGCGATTCTGATCGTGGAATTCGCAAGGGAAAGAGCTGCCAGCGGCATGGGTATTATCGAGGCCACACTGGAGGCGGCACGCCTTCGACTTCGTCCGATTATCATGACTTCGCTCGCCTTTATCCTGGGTGTCGTACCTCTTGCGATTGCTACCGGAGCAGGTTCGGCTGCCCAGAATGCGATCGGTATAGGCGTTCTGGGTGGTATGTTTTCTGCAACACTCCTCGGAATTTTCTTCGTTCCATCGTTTTTTGTCATCATCCGACGGGTATTTGGCCGTCAGAAAGTGCAAGATCCTCTGTGAAATTAATAGACTCGTTGCTACATTGCCGCGCACTGCTTCGGAATTTGGGGTCTGTGTTTTTGGCAAATAAAAAGCCGATCGCCGCCACACCATGATGGTGTGGGACGACCCTGATGAAACTTGGCGAATATAGGATAGAATGATGGTGTCCATTCGTATTGCTGCTCCCGCTCTCTTGCTGCTCCTTGCAGGCTGCGTAAGCGGGCCCAACCATACGCCTCCCGAAATGGCCTTGCCCGCGAAGTTCGGCGAAGGGGGCAAGAATAGCGCCGGTGATGTCACCAATGTTCAATGGTGGACGGCGTTCAACGACAGAATGCTGAATGGATATGTCAATACGGGTATCGGACAGAACCTCGACATCCAGCAGGCGCTAGAGCGGATCAACGCCGCCAATTCGAACGTGACGGTCGCCGGCGCTGGCGGGCTGCCGAGCCTCGTCGTCGGCGGTTCGCATACCGTAAGCGGACAGATGGGCAACCTCAGGACGACGGTCGGCGCAACGAACACGACGGCTGGCGACGTCAATGTCTCCTGGTTGCTCGATCTCTTCGGCCAATTCAGGCGCTCCAAGGAAAGCGCTATCTACTCGCTGGATGCCGCTTATGCATCCGCAGATGTAGCAAAGCTCGCCTTCCTTCAGGATCTCGCGTCGAGCTATATCGACGCCCGTTTCTTCCAGGAACGCATACAACTTTCGCGAGACAACCTGAAATCTCGGCGTGAAACGCTCCAGTTGACCCAGTTCCAGCTCGACGCGGGCGCCGCTTCGCGACTGGATGTCGTTCAGGCCGAGGGCCTCGTCTATCAGACCCTCTCGGAAATTCCGGGTCTCGAAACGAATTTCCGTGTGGCCGCCCACCACATCGCGACCTTGCTCGGATTGCCCGCCGACACGCTGGTGGCCGAGTTGCTGAAGGGTGCGCCTCAGCCTGTGGCTCGCATCAATCCGAAGTCCGGCGTTCCCGCCGACCTCATTCGCAACCGGCCGGACATCCGCCAGGCCGAGCGTAATCTTGCGGCTGCCGTCGCCAATATCGGCGTCGCTGAATCCCAGCTCTATCCGAGCATTTCGCTCAGCGGCGCAATTTCGCCCTCCATCGTCAACCGGGCTGGTAGCCCCGCCGGCGGCCTGACATCATGGTCGTTCGGCCCGACCCTCACGCTGCCGATCTTCGACGGCGGACGCCTGAGGGCCAATGTCGATATCGCGAATTCGGACGCCCGCACGCAGTATCTCGCCTGGAAGGCCACGGTGCTGAACGGCATCGAAGAAACGGAAAACGCCCTTTCGGCTCTCCGCCGCGATCAGGCGACCGTCGATGCGCTTCGCTCGCAGGTCAAGTCCAGCCAGGAAGCGCTTGAGCTCTCGACGGCAAGCTACCGCGATGGCGCCTCCTCCCTGCTCGACGTCCTGGATGCCCAGCGCAACGTTTCCGATGCGCAGGCAAGCCTTGCCCAGGCCGTGCAGCAGCAGGCGAAGGACTATGTCTCGCTCATGGTTGCAATCGGCGGCGGCTACTCTCCGGTCACGCCGAACCAGGTTCCGGTTCCCGTTCCCTATGCGGCACCAAGGGGCGCAGCCGTCATGCCGGTCAAATCCTGAGCTAATCCTTAGTCTCGTTACCAACGCCGCGATCCGTCGCGGCGTTTTTGTTTGTTCGGCGCAAAAATCAGCATGACGAGCAGTGTCGGCCGAGATTTCAGGTCGGATCGGCCCGAAATCTGAATCCGCCTTTCGCGCCTGCCTGCCTTCAAATCTCTTTCGAAGGGACGTAAACTCCCGCCGTGTGGAGCGGATTGGACGACGGTGGCATGAACGGGGCGTCCGGAAATTTGCGCGACAGTTCAGGAGCGGTTGTCCGGCCGCCGATCGTATGGGCGCTGGCAGTCATCGCCGGGCTCGTCCTCGACCGGCTCTATCCCCTGCCGCTCCTGCCGGCGTCGATGTCGGCCCGCTGGCTTGGTGGCATCGTGTTCCTCGCCGGCCTGGCGCTGCTGATCTGGGCCGCGACGACCTTCCGCCGCGCCGGGACGCAGATCCCGACCACCCAGCCGACGACGACGATCGTGGACGAAGGCCCCTACCGCTTCACGCGTAACCCTATCTACACCGGCATGTTCCTCGGCCTCATCGGTTTTGCCATCGCCTTCAACAGCCTGTGGCTCATCATCCTGTTGGTGCCGTTCTATCTCATCATCCGCTACGGCGTGGTCGCCCGCGAGGAGGCCTATCTCGAGCGGAAGTTCGGTGACGTCTATCTCTCCTACAAGGCCCGTGTCAGGCGGTGGCTGTAGCGAGAAAAGTCAGGTCTCGGCCAGTTTCGATTCGACAAGCGGGAACGACTGTTGTAGATCTTGATTAAACGATTAATCAATTCTTGATCAATGGCTATTACCCGCCCTGGCCCCAACCTCAGCAGGATTGCGAACTCGCTCGGCGTGTCGATTGCGACTGTGTCCAACGCGCTTTCCGGCAAGGGCCGCGTTTCGGCCGAACTCGTGGAAAAGATCCGCAATCATGCGGCCGAGCTCGGCTATGTGCCAAGCCAGGCCGGACGCGCACTACGCACAGGTCGTAGCGGAGTCCTCGGCCTCGTCCTGCCCGACATAGCCAACCCGCTCTTTCCGAAGATTGCACAGGCCATTGAATTTGCGGCGGCAACGTCAGGCTACGGCGTGCTCATCGCCGATTCCCGCGGCGACATCACCATGCAGACCGAAGCAATCCATCGCCTGCTGGAGCGTGATGTGGACGGCATGGTGGTCGTACCACGACGCGGCACGCGCATCGCCGACGTTGGTTGCCCGGTCGCGGTGATCGACACGCCCTCGACACCCGGAAACACCGTTTCCGCTGATCATTGGCAGGCCGGACAGCAGATCGCCAATCATCTGGCGGACCTCGGCCATAAGCGGATCCTTCTGATCGGCAACAATCCGGAATCGAACGTTCAGAACGACCGCATCGGCGGCATCAAATCCGCATTGCGCCCCGGCATGCGCTCCGAAACACTCTGGATCGAGAAGCTTGAACAACGACTTGGTTGCGGATGCCCGCTCGGGCTTGCGCAAAAGGCGCGAGAAGGATTTACGGCCTTTGCCGCGCTTTCCGACCTCCAGGCACTCCGTGCGCTGACCGACCTGCAGCAGGCCGGCATCAGCGTGCCGGATTGTGCAAGCGTTACCGGTTTCGACGATCTCATCTGGTCCCCCGTCGTCACACCGGCATTGACGACGATGCGCATGGATGTGGCTGTTATCGCCGAAATCGCGGTCTCGGCGCTCCTGCGTGCGATCGCAAACCGGGGTGCTGTGACGACAAAGGGCAAGGATCCGTCGATTGTTACCGCCGGCGTCTCCAAGGTGCCGATGCAGCTCATCATCCGCCAATCGTCGGGACGCGCTCCCTCAGACAAGGCAGACACAACAAAAAATGGAACACGCTGAATGAAGAAAATTCTACTGATCTCGGCCGCAGTGACTTTGCTCCCGGCTTTCGGCGCACAGGCGGAAGAACGGACATTGACGATCTCCGTCTACAGCTTCGCTCAGGATGACTTCAAGACGCTGGTCTATGACCCTTTCGAGGCGAAGTGCGGCTGCAAGATCGTTGTCGAAACCGGCAACAGCGTCGAGCGTCTCGCCAAGATGCAAGAAAACAAGGCCAATCCGGTCGTCGACATGGCAGTGGTTTCCATGGCGGATGCGCTTTCCGCGTCGCGCAAGGGCCTGATCGAAAAAATCGACACTGGCAAGCTCGGCAATTTCGACAAGCTCTACGATATTGCCAAGGATCCGAATGGCGACGGCATGAGCGTCGGCTATACCTTCTATGCGACCTCGATCGTCTATCGCCCCGACAAGATGAAGATTGATTCCTGGGGCGATCTGCTCAAGCCCGATATCATCGGCCACGTCGCCTTCCCGAATGTCACCACCACCCAGGGTCCGCCCGCGCTCTACATGCTCGGCCTGGCGCTCGGCAAGGATACGCCGGATCTCGGCGCCCCCCTTGCAGCGCTCGGCGAGAAAAGGGACGACATCGTCACCTTCTATGAAAAGTCCTCCCAGCTCGTTCAGCTGATGCAGCAGGAGGAAATCTGGGCAGCACCCATCGGCCGCTTCTCCTGGTCGGGTTTCAAGAAGCTCGATGTCCCCGTCGCCTGGGCCACGCCAAAGGAAGGCCAGACCGGCGGCATGAACGTGATGGTCATCACCAAGGGTTCGAAGAACCAGGATCTGGCGCTGCAATTCATGGATTTCTGGCTATCGACGGAAGTCCAGACCAGGCTCGCCGAAAAGCTGATCGACAGCCCCGCCAACAAGGAGGTCAAACTCTCGCCCGAGATTGCCGAAAGCCTGACCTACGGTCAGGATACAGCCAAGAGCCTGAAGCTCATTCCCTCCGCTGTCGCGCTCGACAACCGCGAGGCATGGCTTTCGGAATGGAACGCCAAGGTCGCCCAATAGCGCATCAATATCGTAACCCCGACATTCCAATACGCCCGAAAGGCGATTTCATGTTTCAGAACCGTGCTGAAGCCTTGGCACTCGCGCTGCCGGCCGCAGCTTTCGCCAGCGTGGTGTTTCTGGCGCCTGTCGTCATTCTGCTTTCGGAAGGCTTTCGCTCCAGCACCGGCTGGAGCCTGTCGGCCTATGTCGACTTCTTCTCGCACGCCCTTAACAGGACCGTCTTCCTGCGTAGCCTGCGTCTCGCCTTGGAGGTGACCGCCGTTTCCGCGATCGTCGGCTATGCTGCAGCGCTCGCGATCGTCAATCTGCCACCCAGGGGCAAGGGGCGCATCATCGGTCTTGTAGTCCTACCGCTGATGATATCGCCGGTCGCCCGCACCTATGCCTGGATCGTCATTCTCGGCCGTACCGGCATCGTCAACAAGGCGCTGACGGGGCTCGGTCTCAGCGACGAACCGGTCCGCCTGCTCTTTACCGAAATCGCCGTCTTCATCGGTCTTCTACAGCTCTTTCTGCCGTTGATGATCCTCTCGCTGATCAGCGCGCTTGAGAACATGCCAAAGGATGCGGTGCCGGCGGCGCGCGTGCTCGGCGCAAACTGGCTCCAGGTCTTCTGGAAGGTGATCTTGCCCCTGACGAGAGAAGGACTGGTGATCGGCGGCACTCTGGTCTTCACCGGCTCGCTGACGGCCTATATCACGCCCGCAATCCTTGGCGGCTCCAAGGTGCTGATGCTGGAGACGCTGCTCTATCAGCAGGTCTCGGTCAAGAGCGACTTCATTTCGGCGAGCGTCATCGCTTTCATCCTGATCGTGATGAGCTTTGCCGCCAACATTCTGCTCAAACGGCTTGCTACCGCGAGGAACCGGCGATGAGTTCACGCATTTTTTCGCCGCTCGTACTTCTTCTCGTCATCGGCTTCCTGATCGGTCCTTTCCTGATCATCGTCGCGGCGGCGCTTTCGGCCGGCGACACACTCGCCTTCCCGCCGCAGGGTCTCTCGCTGAAGTGGATCGCCAAGGTCTTCACCATCGAAAGCTTCCGTGACAGCTTCGTCATGTCGATGTTCCTTGCAGTGGGTGGGACGGCCGCCGCGCTCATCCTCGGCATACCCGCCTCCTATGCGCTCTCGCGCTACCGGCTGCCTTTCGGCAATGCAGTCAGCACTGTCGTCTCCCTGCCGGTCATCGTCCCGGGAATCATCGTGGGCCTAGCGCTCCTGCGCTATCTTGTCGTTCCCCTCGGTTTCGATATGACGCTTGCGCTCTTTCTCGCCCATACCGCGCTGGTCCTGCCCTATGCGGTCCGGGTCGTCTCGGCAAGCCTCGCCAATCTGCGCTCCGACATGGAGGAGGCTGCCGTGCTGCTCGGCTCATCGCGACTTGGCGCCTTCTTCCGCGTGGTCATGCCGAATATACGCGGCGGCATCCTCGCCGCCTTTATTCTCGGCTTCGTCACCAGCTTCAATCAGGTGCCGGTCTCGCTCTTCCTGTCCGGTCCTGGGGTCCGCACGCTGCCGATCGACATGCTGGGCTACATGGAAACCACCTACGACCCCTCCGTCGCAGCCCTTTCGGCGCTGCTCGCCTTCCTGTCGATCGGCGTCGTTTTCCTCGCCGAACGCTTTCTTGGATTTTCTCGTTATGTCTGATGCGTCCTATCTCAGCCTCGACAAGCTGACGCTCGCCTATGGCGACACGGTTGCTGTCAAGGATCTCGATCTTGCGATCGGCAGGGGTGAGCTGATCGCCCTGCTCGGCCCTTCCGGCTGCGGCAAGACGACGACGATGCGCTCGATCGCCGGTCTGATGCGTCCGGCTTCCGGCCGCATCCGTCTCGACGGCGCCGATATCACCCGCGTCCCGGCCAACAGGCGCGCCGTCGGCCTGGTCTTTCAGTCCTACGCACTCTTCCCGCATCTTACCGTCTTCGAAAATGTCGCCTTCGGGCTGCGGCTCAAGGGCATCGGCGGAAGCGATCTTGAAACCCGCGTCGGCTCCGGCCTCAAATCGGTTGGCCTTTCGGCTTTCGCAGCGCGCAAGCCGGGCGAATTGTCCGGCGGTCAGCAACAGCGCGTAGCGCTCGCCCGCTCTATGGTGATGGAACCGAAGGTGCTGCTGCTCGACGAGCCGCTCTCCAATCTCGATGCGCGGCTGCGGCTGGAGATGCGCACCGAGCTTCAGCGCGTGCAGAAGGAAAGCGGCGTCACCATGATCTTCGTGACCCACGACCAGGTCGAAGCACTTGCGCTCGCCGACCGCATCGTCGTCATGCTCAACGGTCGCATCGAACAGATCGGCACGCCGGAGGATATCTACAATCGGCCGGTTTCCGCCTTCGTCGCCGATTTCGTCGGTTTCGAGAATGTGTTCGCGCTGGAGGGCGGCAGGCTGCGGACAACGGGCGGACCGGTCGAGCTGGCAGTGCCGGCGCCACCAGATGCGGCGGGCCTCGCCTGGCGGCCACGCATGGTCAACCTTGGCTCAGGTCCCTTCCAGGGTACAGTGCGCGGCACTTCCTTTGCCGGCAACAGCCGCGAATATCTCCTCGACACACCGCTCGGGCCGATCAAGGCCGAGGTCGACGCTGGGCTGCCGCCCCATGGCATCGGCAGCACGCTCGCCTTCGATCTTCCCGTCGGCGCCGCCGCATCGCTCTCAAGGTTCGGGTGACGGCATGGGCATCTGGATCGACACCGACATGGGGTTCGACGATATCGCGGCCATTCTGGTGGTCACGCATTCGGCCCTCGCAATAGACGGCGTCTCACTCGTCTTCGGCAATGCGCCGTTACCGCAGGTACGCGCGAACGCCGCGGGAGCCGCAAAGGCCTTCAATTGGCGCTTTCCGTTTCACACCGGCCGCGCCATGCCCGTCCTCGGCCGGATGGAAACGGCGCAGGCCATTCTCGGTGAAAGCGGTATCGCGACCATCGGAAAAAGCCTGCCGGACGCGCCGGAACAGGTGGAAAGCGACGCTTTTTCCGCGCTCTGCGAATGGCTGGAAGAGGACGGCGCGCACCGGATCCTCGCGCTCGGCCCCTTGACGAATATCGCAGCACTCGCACTTGCCCGACCGGATCTTGCCGCCCGCATCACCGATCTCACCTGGATGGGTGGCGGCGTCACTTTCGGGAACCACACGGCTTCCGCGGAATTCAATGCCTTTGCCGATCCGGAAGCGCTGGCAATCGTGCTTGCCCATGGCCTGCCGCTGCGCATGGTCGATCTCGACATCTGCCGCAAGGTACAGGCAGCACCTGCGGATATCGAACCGGTCCGACAGGCGGGCGGGCCGAACGCGGAGATGCTGGCAGACATGCTCGCAGGATATATCCAGATCGCGACGAGCCGGGGCCGACCAGCCATGGCCCTTTACGACCCGACGGCAGCCGCTGCCTTCACCATGCCGGATCTCGTCACCTACCGCTCCGCGCGCATCGATGTGGAGCTCTACGGACAGCACACGCGCGGACGCACGGTGATCGAAACCCGCGCCAGCCATGGAACCTTCAATGCGCAATTTGCCGCCGATATCGACGCGGACAGGGCGCACGCCATCATTCTTGGAGCGCTTGTGAAAGAGGCCAGCCGATGATCATGAAAGCTCTCCCGGAACCCTCCGATCTCCATGATCCGCAGCTCAGAAGCCGTGCTGTCGAGGCAGCCAGAGGCGATCAACCCTTTGATGTGCTGATCACCGGCGGCCTCCTGGCCGATATGGTGACCGGACAGATCCGTACAGCCGACATCGGCCTTGTCGGGCCGCTCATCGCCAGCGTCCATCCGCAAGGCGAAAGGCGGAATGCGCTGCAGACGATCGATGCCGCCGGCTGCATCATAACTCCGGGCCTGATCGATACCCATATGCATGTCGAAAGTTCCCTCGTCACCCCGGCCGCATACGCAGAAGCCGTGCTGGCACGCGGCGTGACGACGATCGTCTGGGATCCGCATGAATTCGGCAATGTCCATGGGCTGGACGGCGTTCGCTGGGCCGCCGAAGCGGCCGCGCTCCTGCCGCTGCGAACCATCCTGCTAGCGCCCTCCTGCGTGCCTTCGGCACCTGGCCTGGAATGCGCGGGCGCCGATTTCGACACTTCAGCAATGACCAAAATGCTTCGATGGCCCGAAATCGGCGGCATTGCCGAGGTGATGAACATGCGCGGCGTCATCGACGGCGATCCGCGCATGCGCGCCATCGTCAATGCCGGTCTCGCCTCCGGAAAGCTCGTCTGCGGCCATGCGCGGGGTCTCGAAGGCGCCGATCTGCAGGCCTTCATTGCAACCGGCATTACATCGGACCACGAATTGACCTCCGGCGCCGATCTCCTGGCAAAGCTCTCGGCCGGCCTGACGATCGAACTGCGCGGCTCGCATGATCATCTGCTGCAGGAGTTCGTCGAGGTGCTGAACGCGCTCGGCCACCTGCCCTCCACGATAACGCTCTGCACCGACGACGTCTTTCCCGACGAGCTTCACCACCAGGGCGGCCTCGATGACGTGGTCCGCCGCCTCATCCGCTATGGCATGCGTCCGGAATGGGCGCTCCGGGCCGCTACCTTGAATGCGGCGCAGCGGCTGGGGCGAACAGATCTCGGCCTGATCGCCCCCGGCCGGCGCGCCGATATCGTGCTCTTCGAAGACCTGAAGGAATTCAAGACCCGAAAGGTCATCGCAAACGGCCGCCTGATTGCTGAAGACGGCGAACTGCGGATACCGCTGCCCCGTCTGGATCCGGACCCCTTGCGCAATTCCGTGAAGCTGTCGCAGCTTTCGGAAAATGATTTTCGCGTTCCCGCCAAGGATGGCCGGGTACGGGTAGCAACGATCGACCGCCCGCGCTTCACGCAATGGGGCGAAATCGATGCGGTGGCAAGCGGTGGGTTTGTCATTCCACCGGTGGGAACAACAATGATCGCCGTCGCCCACCGCCATGGTCGGGCCGATGGCCAGCCGCGCGTCGGCTTTCTCACCGGTTGGGGCAAATGGCACGGCGCCTTCTGTACGACGGTCTCCCATGACAGCCACAATCTGACCGTCTTCGGCGGCAACCCGCGCGATATGGCCGTTGCCGCCAATGCCGTGATCGCCGCCGGTGGCGGGATGGCGGTCGCCTCCGATGGCAAAATCGACGCCATCCTGCCGCTGCCGGTTTCAGGCCTGGTCACCGATGCATCGCTTGCCGAGGCCGCTTCCGCCTTCCAATCCATCCGTACGGCGATGGACAAGGTCGTCGATTGGAAACCGCCCTATCTCGTCTTCAAGGCCTGCTTCGGCGCCACCCTCGCCTGCAATGCGGGACCACACCAGACCGATCGCGGCATTGCCGATGCAGTTACGGGTAGATTGCTGGAAAGTCCTGTTTTGGGAGTGCTTTAGCCCCGAGAGAGCCCCCTCACCCTGCCCTCTCCCCGAGGGGGAGAGGGAGCGACGGAGCCAGCCGCAAACTCCCCTTCTCCCCAGCGGGGTCGGATGAGGGGGTTTCGCCGAACGGCACTGTCCTTCGCTTGCGCTTCGAACATTCGCCGCGAACTCCCCTTCTCACGCCTCCTCCACAAAAACCTCTTCGCGCTTCGCCCTGACGCTCGGCAGGAAGACGATGACCAGCACGGCGGCGGCGATCGCGAGAAGGATGGCGCTGATCGGCCGTGTGACGAAGGTCGTCGGATCGCCGCGGGACAGGATCATGGCGCGTCGGAGGTTTTCCTCGAGCAGCGGCCCGAGCACGAAACCGAGCAGCAGCGGCGCCGGCTCGCATCTGAGCTTCACCAGCACGTAGCCGATGAGGCCGAAGAAGGCGACAGCGTAGAGATCATAGACGTTCGCGTTGACGCTGTAGACCCCGATCGAGCAGAAGGCCATGATGATCGGGAAGAGCACATAGTAAGGCACCGTCAGAAGCTTCACCCAGAGCCCGATCAGCGGCAGGTTGAGGACGACCAGCATCAGATTGCCGATCCACATCGAGGCGATGATGCCCCAGAAGAGCGCCGGCTGTTCCGAAGCGACGTTCGGTCCCGGCACGATGCCCTGAATGATCATTGCTCCGATCATCAGCGCCATGACGGGATTGGCGGGAATGCCGAGCGTCAGCAGCGGAATGAAGGACGTCTGCGCCCCGGCATTATTGGCCGATTCCGGACCGGCGACGCCCGCGATCGCACCCTTGCCGAATTCCTCGGGTGTCTTCGACATGCGCTTTTCGACCGTATATGAGGCGAAGGAAGCAAGAATCGCGCCGCCGCCCGGCAGGATCCCGAGCGCAGAGCCTATGACCGTGCCGCGCACGATCGGCGCGATCATGCGCTTGAACTCCTCCCGCGACGGCATCAACCCGCTGACTTTCGCCATCAGCACGGTGCGGGTCTTCTCGCCTTCGAGATTGCGCAGGATTTCGGCGATGCCGAAGACGCCGACGGCGAGCGCCACGAAATTCAGCCCGTCCGCATATTCGCGGATGCCGAGCGTGAAGCGCGGTGTCCCGGTATAGATATCCGTGCCGACGAGGCCGAGCAGCAGGCCAAGTGCCACCATCGCCAACGCCTTGACGACCGAGCCGTGGGCGAGCGCGACGGACGAGACCAGCCCGACGACCATCAGCGAGAAATATTCCGCCGATCCGAATTTCAATGCGATCTCGGTCAAGGGCGGCGCGAAAATCGCGACGAGAAAGGTCGAGACCGTGCCGGCAAAGAACGAGCCTAGCGCGGCGATGGCGAGCGCCGCGCCGGCCCTTCCCTTGCGGGCCATCTGGTAGCCGTCGATCGCCGTCACGGCGGACGAGGATTCGCCCGGCATGTTGATCAGGATCGCGGTCGTCGAGCCGCCATATTGTGCGCCGTAATAGATGCCGGCCAGCATGATCAAGGACGAGACCGGTTCGAGCTGGAAGGTGATCGGCAGCAGCATCGCGATCGTCGCAGTCGCGCCGATGCCGGGCAGAACGCCGATCAGCGTGCCGAGCAGAACGCCGATCAGGCAGAAGAGCAAGTTTGCCGGAGTAGCCGCCGTGGCAAAGCCGAGCGCGAGATTACTGAAAAGGTCCATGGCGATCTCCTAATCTAGAACCGCACCCAGGGTCCGAAGCGCTCGAACGGCAGGCCGAGACCGTAGCTGAAGACCGCGATCGAGAAGACCGTCAGCAGCAGCGACAGAATGATCGCATAGATCACGTTCATCCTGCGCGATGCGAAGCAGGCGATGAAAGCGGTCACGAACAGAGCCGGCGCGAAACCGAGGCCGCGCACCGTCAGCCCGAAGAAAACCGGCGCCGGCAGGATGAAGAGCATGCCGCGCCAGGCGAACGGCTCGATCGGCTCGCCCTCGACGCGGACGGCCTGAACGAGAATGATCGCGCCGAGAAGAACGAGCACGCCCGAGAGCAGCAGCGGAAAATAACCGGGCCCCATGCGCAGCGTTGTGCCGAGGTCAAGTCCCAGCGATTGAATGGCAAAAAAGAGGCCGGTCGCGACGAAGAGGGCCCCGCAGATCGCATTGGTGGTGTCGAATGTGATGGATTTCATGTTGTCTCCGTAGAGCTGGAGATTTGATCCAGGCGCGCAGGCCCCTCATCCGCCCTGTCGGGCACCTTCTCCCCGCAAACGGGGAGAAGGAGACTCGCGGCACCAGCTCGTAACCGTTCAGCATACTACGATGTGACAAAAAATCCGATTGCAGGCTTGGGGCACGTCCCCTCTCCCCGCAGGCGGGGAGAGGGTTAGGGTGAGGGGCGAATCCTGTCGTAAACTCAGTCCGCATATTCCCCGGCAGCGTCGATCACCGGCTTCCAGCGCGCGATCTCGCTTTCGAGCTTGGCTTTCAGGGCTGCCGGTGTCGCATCGGCTTCCGACGAGGGCGCTGTGCCGAGTTCGGCGAAACGTGCAACGACGTTCGGATCCTTGAGGGCGAGCTGCAGCGATTTCGACAGGCGCTCGTTGATCTCAGCCGGCGTACCCTTCGGCGTATAGATGCCGTGCCAAATGCCGACCTCAAAGCCCGGGAGACCGGCTTCGACCGCTGTCGGGATATCCTTCAGGACGTCGAGCCGCTTGGGCGAGGTCACGGCATAGGCCTTGACCGTGCCGCCCTGGATCTGCTTCGTCGTGTTGGTCGTCTGGTCGCACATGATATCGACCTGGCCACCGAGAAGATCGGTCATGGCCGGTCCCGTTCCCTTGTATGGAACGGTGGTGAGCTGCGTCTGGATAGCGCTCATGAGCATCATGCCGCAGAGATGCGAGGCAGCACCGATGCCTGCGTTGGCGACGGTCACGGTGTCCTTGTTCGCCTTGACATAGTCGATCAGGCCCTTGAGATCGTTGGGCTCGAAATCCTTGCGAGCGATGATCGTCATCGGCACCTCGGTGACGAGGCCGACATATTCGAAGGCGTTCAGCGTGTCATAGGCAAGCTTGCGATAGAGCGTGGCGCTGGTTGCCATGCCGATATGATGCAGAAGGACGGTATAGCCATCCGGATCGGCGGAAGCAACGCGGCCTGCACCGAGTGTGCCGCCGGCACCGCCGACATTCTCGACGATGATTTGCTGGCCAAGATCCTTCGACATGGATTCAGCGACGAGGCGTGCGACGGTATCCGTTGGCCCACCGGCGGAAAAGGGCACGACCATGGTAATCGTACGCTCGGGATAGGTCTGGGCGGATGCAGCGGCGGCAAAGAGCGAAACGGCAGCAACAGCCGTCACGCCAAGCATGGCTTTCAGAATTTTCATCGATTCCTCCCTGATGAAAATACAAGAACTCGCCGGCGCACTCCTTCGCGCCGGTCGGAATGAGCCATTAGCGGCACGCCATGAAAAGCATCGCAATCACGGCAAGCCGCGACGCTTCCTTTTTATGACAAAGTGCAGCGCAGCATGGGTGGATTGGGAAACAAAGGCAGCAATCGATGGGTGGAAATCCACCCATAGGCGGCTCAAGGCTCGCCGCCCTCCTCCCCGGCTGAAAGCTCCGCTGCCATGACTTTCTTGTCCAGCCCGTATTTCTGCATCTTCTCGTAGAGCGTCTTTCGCGAGATGCCGAGCGATTCATAGACAGGACGCAGACTGCCTCCATGGGCGATCAGCGCGCTGGCGATCACGCCGCGCTCGAATTCCGCGACCCGGTCGGCAAGACCCATAGCCTCGCGGTCGCCGGATGCCGTAAGCCGGCCGTTACCGCCATCAAGACCCAGCACGAAGCGGTCGGCAGCGTTGCGCAGCTCGCGAACATTGCCCGGCCAGTCCCTCTGGGCGATGTCCGAGATCAGCTCTGGCGGCACCTTCATGTCGTCACGACCGTAGCGAGCGACGGCTTCGCGTACGAGCTGGAGAAAGAGAAGCGGAATATCGGCACGGCGCTGCGCCAGCGATGGCACATGCAGCGTCACCACATTCAGTCGATAGAGAAGATCCGCACGGAAGCGGCCGACCGCGACCTCCGCCTCGAGATCGACCTTGCTGGTTGCAATGAAGCGCACGTCGAGCGGCACGGTTTCGTTGGAGCCGAGGCGTGTGATCACCCTCTCCTGCAGCACCCGCAGGAACTTCGCTTGCAGGTCGATCGGCATGGAGCCGATCTCGTCCAGCAGGATCGTGCCGCCGCGGCCATGCTCGAACTTGCCGTATCGTGGTCGCAGCGCCCCGGGAAAGGCGCCCGCCTCGTGGCCGAAAAGCTCGCTCTCGATCAGGTTTTCCGGAAGGGCGGCGCAGTTGATCGCGATGAACGGCCGGCTCGCCCGGCCGCTGATGTCGTGCAGCGCACGCGCCACCACCTCCTTGCCCGCCCCCGTCTCGCCGACGATCAGGGTGTCGGCGTCGCTCGCTCCGATCGCCCGGATGCGGTAGCGCAGATCGACCATGATCTGCGTGCGCCCGGGCAACCGCGCCTCGATATCATCGCGCTTGCCGGCAACCGCCCGCAGCAACCGGTTTTCAAGAACGAGATTGCGCCTATCCTGTGCACGGCGGATAACGCCCGCCAGCAGTTGCGGCGTGAAAGGCTTCTCGATGAAGTCGTAAGCACCCTCGCGCATCGCCTTGACCGCGAGTTGCACGTCCCCATGGCCCGTGACGAGAATGACCGGCACCTCGGAATCGACCTCGCGGATCTTCTGCAGCAGGGTCATGCCATCCATGCCGGGCATGCGGATATCGCTGACAACGACACCCGCGAAGCTGTAGCCGATAAGCTCGAGCACATGGTCGGCATTGGAAAAGGTCTCGACATCGAAACCGGAAAGCTCCAGCGCCTGGGCGGTCGACCGGCGCAATTCCTCCTCGTCGTCGACCAGCAGGATCTTCTGCCCGTTCATTCTGCCGCCTCCGGCATGGCATCACGCTCGGCATCGAGCTCGATGCGGAAGACGGCGCCGCCGTCTGGATGATTCGATACGCTAAGGTTTCCGCCGAAATCCTTGATGATGTTATAGGAAATCGAAAGCCCGAGACCGAGGCCCTTGCCGACGCCCTTCGTCGTGAAGAAGGGATCAAAGATACGCTCGGCAATTGCCGCCGGCACGCCGGGCCCATGATCCCGCACGGTCAGTATCACCTTGCCATCCTCCTCATGCGCCTTCATCTCGACGCGCCGATCATCGAGCCCCTCGACCGCGTCGGCGGCATTGGAGATCACATTGACCAGGACCTGCTGCAGACGAACCGAGCCGGCGCGCACTACGGGCGGCTTGTCGCCGAGATCCAGCGTCAGTTCCGCATCCGCCGCCGTCAGCCTCCAGGCGATGATCTCCAGCGTATCGCGGATCGCCTCGTCAAGCGGCACCGGTCCAAGTTTTTCATTGGGCTTGCGGGCAAAATTGCGCAGATGCCGGCTGATCTGCGCCATGCGGTCGATCAGCCCGGATATCCGCTGGATATTGTCGCGCGCCTCTCCGAGCCGGCCGCGGTCGATCAGGATCGCCGCATTGTCGGAATAGGTCTTCGCCGCCGCGAGGGGCTGATTGAATTCATGCGAGAGTGCCGCCGACATCTGTCCGAGACCGGCAAGCTTGCCGGCCTGGATGAGATCGGCCTGCGTCCGGCGCAATTGCTGTTCCGTCTGACGCCGTTCGGCGATCTCCTCCTCGATGCGGCTGTTGACACGGGCGAGATCGGCAGTGCGCTCCTCGACGCGGCGTTCCAGCTCGTTGCGCGCTTCAGCCTGCAGCAACATGCGTTCGTTGAGCCGCATGCGGCGCTGCCGGATGACGGCGATCGCCAGTCCAGCGATGCAAAGGAAGAGGAAGGCCGCGGCAAGTGCGGTGCGCGCCTGTGTGCGGATCGATCCCGTGTCCATCAGCACGTTCACCGTCCAGTCTTCGGCCGGCATGTAATGGGAAAGGACGAGATATTCCTTCTGAACACCGCCATCGGCAATCGTCATCACCGTGTGGTCCTCGAACCGGCCGCGCGTGACCGGCAGGGCCGTCAATTCCGCATTGGCATAGCGGCGCGAGGCGGCAGTGCGCGTCAGGCGGTCCGGTGTCAGCGGCAGGATGGCGCCATAGAGCCATTCTGGACTGCCGGTCATGAAAATAATCCCTTCCGGATCGGAAACGAAGATCTTGTATTCGCCGCCGCTCCACGAGGCCTCGATCGCGTCGATATCCACCTTGAAGACGATGACACCACGAATGTCCTCCTCCACCAGAACCGGCGAGGCGAAATAATAGCCGCGCTTCAGCGATGTCGTACCAAGCGCATAGAAGCGCGATTGCCGCCCCTCGACGGCGTCCTGGAAATAGGGCCGGTAACTGAAATTCTCGCCGACGAAACTGCTCGGCTGGTCGTAGTTGCTTGCCGCGATGGTCTCGCCGTCCGGACGGATGACATAGATGTCGGAGGATTTCAGCAGCGCGTTGATCTCTTTGAGATAAATGTTGGCCGCATCGCGCAGGCGGCGGTCATCGGGGAAGCGGACGAGATCCTTGATGTTCTCGTGGTCGGCGATCAGTGCCGGCAGCGCCTCGTATCGGTTGAGATGGCCGCTGAGCGCAGAGACCGCGAGGCGAAGCGCCGTACCGGCCTGGCCGGCAGCCTCGTTCATATAGGCGCGCGTCGCAAAGGTCCCGCCATAAAAGAAGAGGCCGACGGCAACGACCGGCAACAGGCAGAAGGCCAGCAGGAAACGATATTTTGAAAGCAGCCCGGATTCCTCCATCCCCTGGCCTCCACTCCCCCGGAAGCACAACTTTTGGCGCGCCAAGTCTAAAGAGGGTGGAAGGGATTTCCAAGGGCCACCTTATCGCCCGTGTTTTTCAATTCCTCCTGGGATTGCTGCGCGCCACCGGCGCGCAGCATGACTTTGATTTCAAGCCTGGAGGAAAGCGAGAACGTCGGCGTTGAACTGGTCCGACTGCGTCTGG
>NZ_JAULLL010000036.1:0-31878 GCF_041357635.1 Sinorhizobium sp. CB7 | reverse complement strand
CCGGCATCTGGGTGTCGCGACGCGAGCGCAAGAAGCGGGTTTTCCAGCCGCGCGGCCGACGCGATTGTTTCGGCGAACTGGTCCAGATTGATGGCTCGCATCATTGGTGGTTCGAGAACCGCGGTCCGAAATGCGCCCTGCTCGTCTATATCGACGATGCCACCGGCAAGCTGTTGCATCTGCGCTTTGCGACTTCAGAGAACACCTTCGACTATCTGCACGCGACGAAGGCGTATCTGCAGCAATGGGGCAAGCCGATCGCGTTCTACAGCGACAAGCATGGCGTCTTCCGCAGCACGCATGCGTCGGAGAAGGACAGAACCAGTGGTCTGACGCAGTTCGGGCGAGCGCTTTACGAACTCAACATCGACATCATCTGCGCCAACACCCCGCAGGCGAAAGGCCGCGTCGAGCGCGCCAACCAGACGCTGCAGGATCGACTCGTCAAGGAGCTGCGGCTGCGCGGCATTGACACGATCGCGGTGGCGAACGCCTATGCGCCGGAGTTCATGGCCGACTTCAATCGTCGCTTTGGCAAGGCACCGCGTAATCCGAAGGACATGCATCGGCCGTTTGCCGCGCATGAGAACCTCGATGGTGCGATGTGCCGCAAGGAGGTTCGGAAGCTGTCGAATTCGTTGACGCTGCGCTATGACAAGGTGATGTTCATTCTCGATCCGACGGCTCGCGCAGCGGCGCTGGCGGGTAAGAAGGTTGTCGTTTGCGACTATCCCGACGGACGCCTGGAGATCACAGACGGGGAAGCCACCCTGCCCTACAGGACGTTCGACACGTTACGTTCCGTGCATCGCCCTGAGGTGGTCGAGAACAAGCGGCTCGATGACATGCTTTCGATCGTGGCTGAGCTGCAGGCGGGGCGTCAACAGCAGCGCAGCAAAGGCGGACCGCGCCGCACCGGCCAGACGGATCATATGTTCGGTATTCGCGACGGCAGCCAAGGCAATGGCTACCAGAAGCGTGGCACCAGGCCTGGCAGAAAGACCGATTTTACCAAGGATCCCGTGGTTATCGCAAAGCGCCAGCAAGCCCTTGCGCAACTGAAGGCGGCGGAGTGATCGGGTTGTCAAAGCTAAAGTTTATTTTGCGGCAGGAGCCATCCGCCGCCGACCGGGCTGCGCAACCTGACCAGCTCCACCCGGACGGCGGCTTGCGTCTGCGTATTATGCAAATATGTTCACTTGAAACCGCAGTAATAATCGATAGTATGGTGTCGCGTTTCTAAATTGATTACCTTGTCTATTCTTTAAATAGCTGTGACATTGTATGTAGCCGCAAAGTTGAAGTGTCCTGTTTCTGCAAAGTTGGAATGTCACTCTCCCCGCGTTTTGATGACGTGGGAGATTGCGGATGGGATTGATTGCGATGAGCGAGCGCGACCTGCAGCGGATCGAGATTCTATCGAAAGTGATCGCCGGCCGGATGACGCTGGTGTCGGCGGCACATGTGCTTGATCTGAGCGCGCGCCAGGTGCGTCGGCTGCTGGAGCGGATACGAACTGGCGGCGCGGCATCGATCCGCCACAAGGCGATCGGGCGGCCGTCGAACAACCGGATTAGCGACGGTATTCGCGACTACGCGGTGACGCTGGTTTGCGAACGCTATGCGGATTTTGGTCCAACATTGGCGGCCGAGAAGCTTGCCGAGCGCGATGGCTTGCGTGTGTCACGCGAGACTGTGCGCAACTGGATGGTCGATGCCGGCCTTTGGCTGTCGCGAAAGCAGCGACGGACGTTTCATCAGCCGCGGCTGCGACGCGAGGCCTATGGTGAGTTGGTGCAGATCGATGGGTCGGAGCATCGCTGGTTTGAGGATCGCGGACCGCCTTGCTCGCTGCTGGTGTTCGTCGACGATGCGACCGGCAAGTTGATGCAATTGCGCTTCGTGCGTTCGGAAAGCGCCTTCACCTACTTCGAGGCATTGGCGCTCTATCTCAAGCGTCATGGCGCACCGGTTGCCTTCTACTCGGACAAGCATTCAGTGTTCCGGGTGGCGAAGAAGGACGCCAAGGGCGGCCAGGGCATGACCCAGTTCGGGCGTGCGCTTTGCGAACTAAACATCGAGATTCTTTGTGCAAATGCCAGCCAGGCCAAGGGCCGTGTCGAGCGGATGAACCGGACGCTGCAGGATCGGCTGGTCAAGGAATTAAGGCTGGCTGGCATCGACAATATGGAGGCAGGCAATGCGTTTTTGCCGAGCTTCGTGGAGGACTACAATGAGCGCTTTGCGATCATCCCTGCCCGGCCAGACGACCTGCATCGGCCGATAAACCTGGCGCCGGATCGGTTGACTGAGATCCTGTGCAAGCGCGAGCAGCGCTATGTCGGATCGCAGTTGACGTTTTCGTTTGAACGCCAGCGGATCATGCTGGAGGAGACCGAGGTGACGCGCGGTCTGGTTGGTCGCTATGTCGAGACCTATGCTTATGCGGACGGTCGACTGGACGTGCGTTGGAAAGGCTATTCCCTGCCCTATACGGTGTTCGACAAGGACCAGCGGGTTACGCACGCCGCGATCACCGAGAACAAGCGGCTCGGTGATGCTCTGGCCTATATCAAGGAACGACAGGAGCAGCAGACGAAGCCGATCGTAAAGAGCAACAGCGACAAAAACGGTTACGTCAAACGCGCTCGTGGACCGGGTCGTCGAAAGGATTTCATGAACGATCCGGCGGTCATTGCGCGGCATGAGAAAGCACTGTTGAGACAGCCAGCTGCGGAATAAAAATCGTCAATGCACGCCGATGTCACTTTGCGCATCCGACTCCAACTGCAGGCAAGCAGGCCAAAGTGGCGTCTTGTGGAAGGTTCCATCCTGCAGAAGAGTGAGCCCTTCTCGCGCCTCATAGAGCAAGCCGAGCCAGCATAAGCGTTGAAAGACGCCATACTGGAGATCGGATTTCAACGTCCAGGCTTCCAGGGTTATTTCGGTGTCCGACAGAGGCGCCAAGTCTGGATAAAGGACTTTCACCAAGTCGATCGGTGAGCAGCCTTCTCTAGCCTTGATGTTCAGAAGATTGAGTAACAGGCGCCACCAGCGTAACCGCTCGCGCACCTCCTTTTCCCGTTCGGTGTCGTGGACATACGAATAGAGATAATCCATGGCGATCAGATCGAAGAAGGCTTGCGGTTTTGCCAAAAATTCTCGGCCGCGTTTGGTTGGCAGCAGCGCGTCTTTGTTTTTGCGAAGAAGTTTCAGATGGCGGGCCATGTCGCGCACGGGCCAAAGTGGCGGCATGTCGCTTTCATTGAGCACCTTGTTCATGCTGTACAGGTTGTCGGCTGTGAAGCCGGGCCATTGGAAGTGAAGGGCAGCCCAATGCACGAACTTACGGTTCATGGCGCCGGTCGCTGTCAACCCGATGCCTCCCTGACTGTCGGCGTAGGAAACCGAAAGGATCATCCCGCGAAGAAGTGGTGAGAGCGCAGCGACGTCGACATCACCCTGCAGCTTGATTTCCGGAAGCATCGTGCGGTCTTGTTCCCTACCCTGCGCCATGCAGGTGCCAGCCAGTATCGACCGGCGGCGAAACGATTGCCAGTGAGAAAGCTAAAGCCGAAGGGGGTGCCCCTCACCCGCCCCGATCTGTTCTTGCAACCGGATCAGCCGCTCAGATCGGGGCTGGTCGTCGTGCCGTATGGCGGTTCAAAATGACATTTCTACTTTGTGCAACCGCGGACAGTTCAACATCGCTGCCATATATTGCCTGGACGCACGCGGCCAGATCTCGGATCAACCTCAAGTGAAGGAGACCACCGATGGCCAATGCTAGGCCTTCTCCTTCTCCATTCTTGCCTCGGCTTCGAGGCTCTCGAGGTCCCTGTAGATGGAAGCCGCTGCCAGCGGCCGCCCTGCGCTCATATATTGCAGCATGCAGTCCTTTGCCTGGATGTCGCCATCAACGACGATCTCATCCCATCGCTCTGCGTGGCCGACATAGTTGATGGGCACGTCATAATGCTGACTCCAGAAGAAGGGCACGAACTCGAATTTCTCCTGGTGCCCAAGCATATTGCGCGCCGCCACCTGCCCCAGGCGCAGCGCGACGACCCAATGCTCGACTCGGATGTTCTGTCCCGTATGGGGATCTGGCCAGCGCGCAATGTCGCCCGCTGCATAAATTCCCGGTACGCTCGTTTCCAGATAGGCATTGACGACGACGCCCTTGTCGATGGCCAGGCCTGCCTGTTCGGCTAAGGCAAGGCGCGGTCTGACGCCTATGCCGGCCACAACAAAGTCGGCTTCGAGGACGGCTCCACCCGCGAGCCTGACCTTGGTGCCTTCAATCGCAGTGACAGTCTCCTCAAGGTGGAAGACCACGCCATGCTCCTCGTGGAGCCGCCGGATGAAGTCGCCCATTGCCGGCCCTAGCACCCGTTGCATCGGGCACTTGTCCGGGGCGACAACATGAACATCGACATTGCGCGTACGCAAAGAAGCAGCTACCTCAAGCCCGATAAAGCTCGCACCGATCACGATGGCGCGCTGTCCCCCGTCAGCTGCGGCTATAATGGCACGGCTGTCGTCGAGTGAACGCAGCGTATGAACATTCGGCTGATCCGCGCCCGGAATGGTCAGCCGCACCGGCTCGGCACCTGTTGCAAGGAGTAAGCAATCATAGGTGAATTTCTCGCCGCTTGCAGTTACCACCTCGCGCGCGGCCGCATCGATCGACGTAACCTCCATTCCAAGCCGAAGGTCAATGTTCGCCTTCTCATAGTATTTCGCCGAGCGCAGCGGCAGCCATGCCTCCGGCGCGCTTCCCGCGAGATAGTCCTTTGAAAGGTTCGGGCGGTCGACTGGTGGGGCCGTGTCGGCGCTTAACATAACCAGGCTGCCCTGATAGTTGCATCGACGAAGCATTTCCGCCGCTGCGAAACCCGCGGCCCCTCCACCGACGATGACGATGCTTTCCGGCCCGCCCGAGGGATTCGGCCGAGTGTCCTTCGCGTCCGTGCGTTTGTCCTGAACGAATAGAAGGCCATCGCGTTCGTCCACGCGCCAGACAGACAGGGAACTCAAGGCGGGTGCTCGGATCGCTTCGCCGCTTCGAAGGTCAAAACAGGCATGATGCCAAGGACAGCGTATCGTCCTGCCCACGACCAACCCCTCATTGAGCGGGCCATGATAGTGGCTGCACAGGGCATCAATCGCGAAGAGGTCGCCTCCCGCTCGCAATATCAGGACGTCCTTGTCACCGACATGGCCGAGCAGCTTGCCATCATCAAGAGCGCTGGCGGGAACGCCCTTCGTCAGATCAGGGCCGCTTGGAGCGTGTTCTTCAGCCATGGATTGTCCTCCGCAAGCATGGAGCACCGCAGAGTGAACGCGGCGCGGAGACATCGTCGTCATTGTGGCACAATAGTACCATCCACCATGCCGGGCTAGAATCAACGTGCCATTTGTTGCCGAAGAACCGATCACGCGGTGCTCTCTCGTCTCGATGCCGCGCTGAGTATCCCTTTCCGGCGGAGGCCCTTGGAGGCCGCGATCAGCAGACGCTGTTCTCCTTCATCGTCTGGGCGCGCCGCCATCCTATCCTCAATTTCACATACGCACCGTATATGAAATTGACATACGGCACGTATGGGGGTTATTTCACATACGCGCCGTATGCAAGATGATGCGGCAGCTTGTGAAGCTCTTTGGAGTGCCGCACTGCGCTCATCGGTGGCCGCTCAACGACGATGAAGGAAGATCAAGAATGACTCAACGCGAAGCAATCTTTCCTGCAAACAGGCATGCTCTTTACGAGGAACACGGCTATTCGGCCGCTATCCGATCAGGTGATCTTTTGTTCGTCTCCGGCCAGGTCGGCAGCCGTTCCGACGGAACACCCGAACCTGATTTTGAACGTCAGGTTGAACTTGCCTTCGAAAACCTCAAAGCGACGCTGGACGCCGCGGGCTGCACGCTCGATGACATCGTGGATATAACGACGTTCCACACGGATCCCGAGAACCAGTTCGGAACCATCATGGCCGTCAAGCAAAAGATTTTCAGGAAACCGCCCTACCCCAATTGGACGGCAATCGGTGTGAACTGGCTCGCGGGCTTCAATTTCGAGATCAAGGTCATCGCCCGCATCCCTTCGAAAGCGTGATTTTCTCTCGCGAAACCGTCGATTAAAGCGACGGTTTTGCATCTGATTTCGCGATGTCATCGAATAGGGACTTCGCGCAATCACCGCATTAGAACACAGTGGCACATTACAAACGCCAAAGCCGAACAGTGCCAATAACGCCCCCTTCCCTTGCCTCAGCCCGGTCAGGGACTGGGGTTCGCGTTGCAGCAAGAGAGCATCACGGGGTCGGGCGACCGGCATCTTTTGGACCGAATGGTCACTTGGGAGGTCACGCCGGCGCGTCACTCCGGAAGACCGGCCTTGCGGTAGCCATCGACGAAATGCTCAAGCATCGCAGCGTCGCGGAATGGCTCCGTCGCGGCCCAGTGACGGATTGTGAAATGCGGGTTGCCGACGAGGAACAGTTCGACCTCTGCGCGCGCCTCGTCGAGCCGGCCCAGTTTGGCAAGGCTTGCCGCCAGAAAACGGCGTGAGCTTGTGCGATAGGTCTCGTCCCTGCGCAGTGTTTCGACAGCGGCTTCGTACTCGCCGGCCGCATATTGCGCCTGGCCGAGCGTCAGATAGTACCAGCTTGCCGGAAACGGATTCAGCCGGAATGCCTTGCGAATGAGCTCAAGGCCCTCCTCGACCCGCCCGGCCAGGACCGCGATGTCGGATAATGCCGCCCAGGTGTCGGCCTCATTGGGATCGAGCTCGATCGCTTTGGCGAATTCCGCATCGGCCTCGGCGAAGCAGCGCTCATAGGCAAGCAAGTAAGCCAGAATCCAGCGACTGGCAGCATCGTTGGGATCGATCGCCACAGCTTTGCGCGCCAGTTCCAAGGCAACGCTGCGGTCGGATTCCGTTGGTCCGCCGCTATGTACCCATCCCATCCAGTGGTTCATGGCGAGCCAGCGATAGGCCTCGGCGTATTCCGGATCGAGAGAAACCGCTCGCGTGAGCATCAGATGCGCTTCCCGCGCCGTCTGCGGCGAATCGTCCATAAGCTTGCGTGCCCGCACGCAGAGATCGTAAGCTTCGAGATTTCTGGGCCGATTGCGCGGCGGCGGTGCGCGCAGCCGGCCGAGCAACGCCTCCACGATCTTGCCGGTGACCTCGTCCTGAACGACAAAGATTTCTTCGAGCCTGCGATCGAAGCGTTCCGCCCATAGATGATTGCCGCTCACCGCGTCGACCAGCTGGGCGTTTATGCGTACGCGTCCCGCGGCGCGTCTTGCGCTGCCCTCCAGCAGGTAGCGCACGCCAAGGTCCTCAGCGATGACGCGCACGTCCATCGTCTTTCCCTTGTAGGCAAAGGCCGAGTTGCGTGCGATGACGAACAGGCCTGAGATCCTGGACAGGTCGGTGATTAGGTCTTCCGTCAACCCATCCGCGAAGGATTCCTGCTCAGGATCGTTGCTGATATTCACGAAGGGCAGCACGGCTATCGATGGTTTGTCGGGCAGCGGCAAGGGTTTTCGCTTCGCGCCATTGAGCTGTTCGATGGCTCCCGTAAAGCGGTAACCGACGCGCGGAACCGTTGCGATCCATTCACCGCCGTCGGCGGCCGGACCAAGCAGCTTCCGCAGCTGGGAGATCTGGACTGTGAGGTTGCCTTCCTCGACTGCCGTGCCCGGCCAGGCCGCGTCCATCAACTCGGCCTTGCCCAGGATTTCGCCCGGACGTCCGACAAGCGCCGCAAGCAGCTTTAGCCCGCGATAGCCAACGGCAACGGGATCATCATCCCGAAGGAGCGTTCCCGCACCCGGATCAAGCACGAACGGACCAAAGGCAAAGCGCGATCCCTGCATGCGGCGCATCTATAGTCGGTTTGGAGCTTTTTGAGAACTTTTTGGAAGCGCTTAATTACGACGCTGTTCGTATCCTGCAGAATTCATCCTCTTTCAGGTCGAGGCCTGTGGCTCTCAAACCATATGGAGTTGCGATGAACGATACTCACCCCGGGGGCGGCGAACGTCTCGCGAGGCAGAGATCGCCAAGCCCTTCTGGCAAGCATAAGGCGAATGCTGCAATGACACAGGATCGCCAGTTTTCGTGTGCCGCAGAGGTTCGCCGGCACTTGCCCAGCGCGACACCACTGCGAGAGGATCGGATCCCATGGGGCGCGATGGTGGGCATCATCGCGACCGTCACGGTGTTCGCCGTGGCACAGGGGCTGACCTATCCGCTGCTCAGCTTCATCCTCGAGCGGCAGGGGACGACGCCTGGTCTAATCGGCCTGTCGGCAGCGATGACGCCGCTGGGTTTCATTATATCCGCCCCCTTCATTCCAGCACTGACGCGGCGCGTGGGCGGGGCGCGGCTTGCGATCCGGTGTTCGGTTCTGGCCGCTCTCGCCCTGATCGCGATTGCCTGGACGCAGGAAGTCTGGGCCTGGATGCCGCTGCGCTTCCTGCTCGGCTTCTTCGCCAATCCGCTTTATGTGATCAGTGAAACCTGGCTGATCGCGATCGCGCCCGCGCGACGCCGGGGCCGCATCATGGGCCTCTATTCATCGATCGTTTCAGGTGGTTTCGCAATCGGCCCGCTGTCGCTCGGTCTGGTCGGCACGCAGGGTTGGCCGCCCTTCATGATCGGCATCGTGGCCTTTCTTCTCTGCGGCCTAATCGTGCTTGCGGTCGTGCCGCGACTGCCGAAGATGCCGCATGAAGGTGGGGCAACATCGGTCGGCGGCTTCTTCATGCTGGCGCCGCTCCTACTTTTCGCGGTTTTCGCCGCAGCCGCCTTCGAACAGATCCTGCTTTCCTTGTTCGCCGTCTATGGCGCCGTCCTCGGCAGCACCGAGGAGCGCATCGCATCGCTCATCACCTGCTTCATCGCAGGCAATGCCATGCTGCAGATTCTGCTCGGGCGCGTGGCCGAACAGTTTGGCTCGAGGTGGACCCTCTTATTCTGTGTCCTGGCTTCGCTGACCGGCTGTCTGCTGCTGCCGTGGATCTTCAACTCGTGGCTCATCTGGCCGCTCGTTTTCGTCTGGGGCGGGGTCTCGTTCGGGATCTACACCATGTCGCTGATCCAACTCGGCGAGCGTTTCACCGGTCAAGCCTTGATCGCCGGTAACGCGGCCTTCGCCTTCGTATGGGGCATCGGCGGCATCGTGGGCTCGCCCGCAACAGGGCTGGCGATGCAACTGATCGGACATCAGGGGCTGCCATCGTCCCTTGGCCTGCTGTGCTGCGTACTGGCGGTGTTTTTGATGGCGGAGAGACGGCGGAGATGATCGAAGCACTTGGCGCGTGCTGCATCCATGTGGATGCCGGGTTCCACCAAGGGAGCCAGCATGACCGCCCAAGATCTCCCAATTCGAACGGCGCACCGAATTGGGTACGATTCACGACTCTCACGTCGATGTCGTTTCCAGGCTCTTAAAGCTAGCGGATATCTGATCGTGCCGAGGCCTTAGCTAAATTCCTCCGAGCATCCACGTCAGGAGTAGCAAAAGTGCCATTAGCGTTAGCAAAATGAACAAATTTGCCTCGCGCTGCCCGCTTGGCAGCTTCCTTCGAAATAACGCTGCCCGCCTTTTTATAACCTTTTTCGGCGTCGCCCTTTAAATCTCTGGTCTGAAAATGATTCTCTGTCTCGTTCTGCATCACGCGCGGTTCTGGCATTGTGGTAGATAACCACGAACGAGGATAACCTCCTCCGCAGGTTGAGAGATTTAGTACAGAATGCTTCCAGGATTACAACTTCTCCTGGACCATATTCGTGTTTTTTTAACCGGCACTGCTCATAATCAGTCACGCGGCGTGACCGTACCTCCGGCTCATGAAGATGCCATTTTATCTATAGATTTCAAATGGTAGAGTCATGGCAAGCATATTGACGAACACATCGGCAATGGCTGCTCTAGCCACGTTGCGTTCGGTCTCTTCTAACCTGAGTGAAAATCAATCCCAGGTTTCGTCAGGCTTGCGTGTGGAGAGTGCTGCCGACAACGCCGCGTACTGGTCGATCGCCACGACCATGCGCTCGGATGAAAAAGCCGTTGCGGCGGTTTCGGACGCGCTCGGCCTGGCGCAGGCGAAGATAGAGACGTTCTATGCCGGAATGGATTCGGCCATCGACGTGATGAGCGAGTTCAAGGCGAAGCTCGTCGCTGCCAAGGAAGACGGCGTCGACAAGGCGAAGATCCAGACCGAGCTCGAACAGTTGAAGAGCCAGCTCGTGTCGATATCACAATCGTCGAGCTTCTCAGGGCAGAATTGGTTCACGACGAGCATCGCGGACATTTACGACACCGCAAAGAACGACACTGCGTTCATGTCCTCTTTCGTGCGATACGAAGACGGTTCGGTCGGGGTGACAAGCTCCCGCGTGGACTTGTCGTCTATTTCCCTTTTCAACTCGACCGGCGGCGGAATCCTGCAGCAGGACGGCAGGAGTCCAGGAGCGATAGGCGGTCTCAGAAACGCCGACGTGTACTCGATTGGTAATAATGCCTGGCAGTCCGGGTTCAAATTCACCGGACCGCTGATCTTTGCCGATGACACGACGGCGATCACGTTCGACATGACCGTCGATGCAGACGATCCATCGACAACGCCTTCACCCAATCCCGGAACAACGGTCTCGGTGACGATCAACCGTTCTCTCGTCGATTCGGTCTTCCCGACGCTAAACGGAGTCATAAGCAACAGGGATCAGTTTGTCCGTGTGCTGCAGGAGGCGCTCGTTCCTCATGGAGCAATTCCGGCGGGCCACAGTGTCCTCACCCCGGACGAATACTCGATCGGGACAAGCGAGACTTCGGGGAAACCCGGCTCTTCCATGTATCTGACGAATGTCGCTTCCACTCTTGCAGACGGAAGTACCGGAGGCCTTTTCGATAGTACGTCGCCAAACTACGGCCCGCGGCCCGCCGTGGTGACGGACTGGGAGGGGCCGTTCAGGATCGTCCGCACCGTGGTGATCCATGTTCCCATCACCGTCAACGATGTCACGAAGACGCTCGTCATCGACAAGGATATGGTCGACAGCACGCTTGGAACAACAACGGGCGAAGTCACCTCTGCCGGAGATCTTGCGGCGGTTCTGAATGCGGCAATCACGGCACAGGGCGTGGGGGTGAAGGTGACCAGCACGGGATCTGGACTTAAGTTCGAGGCGGACGGGGCCGTACACCCGGAGGCCGGCTCAAAGGCTTCCATAGAAGTGGGGCCCGCCACGGACAACCTTGGCGACGTGGCGATCTTCAACATTCTGGACCTCGACATTACGTCCGACGCGATAGGCCTCGACACCTACATCAGCGGGGTGGACAGTATGTTGCAGAAGATGGCCGCTGCCGGCTCCACGCTCGGGGCGCTTCAAGCGCGGGTCGGCATCCAGTCCGAATTCACGGAACGACTTCAAGATTCCATAACCAGCGGTGTCGGAAAACTGGTCGACACGGACATGGAGGAAGCCTCCGCACGTCTGGCGGCACTTCAGACCCAGCAGCAACTCGCGATCTCGTCGTTGGGAATAGCCAACTCCGCCCCTCAGAATCTGTTGCAACTGTTCAGATAGCATAGTCCGGCGTGGCTTGACTGTTCGTTTCGGGGATAGCGATCAAGGAAGCTAGAGCCGGGTACCCCACCCTCCCCCGCTCCTCTCTTGCAATCCGGCCCAGTCGCTCGGATGGGGGCTTCTTTCAGAGCAAATTGAAATGCTGAGTGTCGCGTTTCGATGAGGCTGGAGATGCAGCGCCTCTAAACAGGTTCGACACGCCCACGCTTGAAACCGGACCTTCATGCGCAGTCATAATCTTGGCGATCGGATCTTTTACGTCGACAACAAGCAACATAGTATATTTCGACATGGAACTCATATTCCTGTTCGACACCGACCTTTTAAACCCATGACTCCCTTTCGCAGCCTGATGGTCTTCGACACCGCGATCGACGCGGACGCTTTTGCCAGGTCGTGCAGGGATTGGGGCGTCGACACACCTTGCCTGCACCCGGGTTTCCTGGAAGACGAGCGGATGGCCCAGGCGCTCGACAGACACGGACTGCGCTCATGGCTCAATATCCCGGTCTTCTGCGATCTCAAGTATCTCGAGCGCCATCCAGACGCCTACGCCGTCACCAGCCTCGGGAGGCGTGCGGCCCAGGACTGGCTCCACTTCGTGTGCCCGAGCCGAGACGATTACCTCGACGGCGCCATCGAGGGACTGCGCGGGAACCTAGCTAGGCTGTCGCCGGCGGTGGTCAGCCTCGATTTCATCCGGGACTTCGTGTTCTGGGAACGGGTCGCTCTCGATGGTCCATCCGCTGGCATCGAAGACGGCTGTTATTGCCCGATCTGCCTGTCGCGCTTCGAGAAGGCATGCGGGGAGATCATCGACCGGAAGGACCCATCGGCGTACATCCATCGCCACCTGCTGCAGCCATGGGCAGACTGGAAATGCCGGCGCATCCTCGAGGTGGCTGAGCGGATCTTCGGCGAGATCGGTGCCCTTGCGCCCGGTATCGCGCTTGCCGTCCAGACCCTTCCCTGGCGAGAAACAGACCTCGACGGCGCCATCCGGAGCCGGGCTGGCCAGGATGTCCCGGGGCTAGCCCAGCAAGCGGACATGGTGGCCCCCATGGCCTTCACGCAGATGCTCGGCCAGACGACGAGATGGAAAGAGCAATTGCTCGCACACGTCCGGGCGAGCACAGGCAAACCTGTTTGTTTCTATGTTCAGGCGGAGGCCCTGTATCGGGCCGGCAATATCACGGTCGAGCAATTCGACGCCGAATTGACACAGGCCCGCAACAGCAACCCCGCCGCCATCGTGGCGTTGCAATATGAGCAGCTCGCCGCTCGGCCCGAGAAGGCCGAGATCCTGCGGAAGCACTTCAGGCCGTAGCGCTATAACGGCCCATTTCACGGGGCCGAACGCCCGCCGACGTAATCGCCCGGCAGCTCGGTCGCCATGGTTTAAGCATCGCAAGCTGAAGCCAAACACCTTCCAATTGACCGTTGTGCCGTGTTGTCGTGTTGTCACGCCTGTACGACCGGAGTGGATCGCACCTTGCCTTTCGTTATCGTGTTGCTGCGGCTTGTCAAAGCTCAAGCATGTATAGCCTCGCCCGCCGCATGTGGCCGTGTAAACTGGACCAGCCGGTCGCAGCAGTCTGCTGCCATGACGGCCGATCTACAGGATCGATAGCGCGGATATAAGTTGCTGAAGAACGTACTGCCCAGCGACCATCTTTCCGGCAACGCCTTCGAATAGTAAGACCGAATTATCGTATGGAATTCGGGGTGAGCAATGGCAGACCTGCAGGCAATCATTGAGGAGATTCACGAGCAACTTTCCCCGCGGCTCGGCGAGGGCAAGGTTGCCGACTACATTCCCCAGCTCGCCCATGTCGATGCGAAGAAATTTGGCATGGCAGTCGTGACTGTGGACGGAGAAGTCTTCAAGGCCGGTGATGCTGATATCCCCTTCTCCATCCAGAGTATTTCCAAGGTCTTCACCCTGACGTTAGCGCTCGGCAAGCACGGCGAGGCAACCTGGAATCGCGTCGGTCGGGAGCCGTCCGGGTCTGCTTTCAATTCGATCGTTCAGCTCGAACATGAGGAAGGCAAACCGCGCAATCCATTCATCAATGCCGGTGCGATAGCCGTGAGCGATCTGGTTTTGGCTGGACATACGCCACGGGAGGCTATCGGCGAGATCGTGCGCTTCGTGCGTTTTCTCGCCGACGACGAGTCCATCGCGATCGACCCTGCTGTCGCCAAATCGGAACAGGCCACCGGCTATCGCAATTTCGCGCTCGCCAATTTCATGCGCTCCTTCGGCAAGCTGGACCACCCGGTCGAACATGTGCTCGGCGTCTATTTCCACCACTGCGCGCTGGCTATGACCTGCATTCAGCTTGCCAAGTCCGGCCTTTTCCTGGCGGCATCGGGCAGCAATCCGCTGACAGGACACACGGTCGTTTCTAAACAGCGCGCGCGACGCATCAACGCGCTGATGCTGACCTGCGGTCACTATGACGGCTCGGGAGATTTCGCCTATCGAGTTGGCCTTCCTGGGAAAAGCGGCGTCGGTGGCGGCATCCTGGCCGTGGCGCCGGGTCGGGCATCCATGGCCGTCTGGTCACCGGGGCTCAATCACAACGGCAATTCGCTTATAGGTTCGTTGGCGCTCGAAATGTTGGCGACGCGAACCGGTTGGTCCGTTTTTGGCCATTGAACCACGTATGACATAGCCTTGCTAAAGTTTGTCTTGGAGGACATGGTTCATCAAATTTCCACTGCTTCCGCGCAGACATGTTGCGGCTGAAATTTACCCGCCTAATTTGGAAATCCCGCCGACATAATACGCCAACATAAGACACCCTGTTTGATCAAGAACAGGAGAGTCTTATTATGCAAATAAAAACTAGCTTCCCGCTGGCCCTCGGCATGTTTCTGGCCGTTGCCGGCATTGCCCATGCGGATATCGCCGTCGGTCTCGCTGGTCCGCTGACCGGACCCAATGCGGCCGTCGGTGAACAATTCCGGAAAGGCGCGGAGAAAGCCGTGGCGGATATCAACGCCAAGGGCGGGATCAATGGTGAAAAGATAGTGCTGAGTTTTGGCGACGATGCGTCGGATCCGAAGCAGGGGATTTCCGTTGCGAACAAATTCGTCGCCGACGGCGTCAGATTCGTGATTGGTCATTATAATTCCGGCATCTCCATCCCGGCCTCGCAGGTCTATGCTGAAAACGGCATTCTGGAGATAACGCCGGGCTCGACAAATCCTGACTTCACCGAACAAGGGCTCTGGAATACATTTCGCGTCTGCGGCCGCGACGACCAGCAGGGTGCTGTTGCCGCGAAATACATTGTCCAGAATCTCAAGGGAAAGCCGCTTGCCATCATCAATGACAAGACGGCTTACGGCAGCGGGATTGCCAACGAAGTCAAGAAGGCCGTCAACGCGGCGGGCATCTCCGAAGTTATCAATGAGGGCATCACCGTCGGGGACAAGGACTATTCGGCTCTCATCTCAAAGATGAAGGAAGCAGGCGTCCAGGTGATCTATTTCGGTGGCCTCTATACAGAAGGCGGCCTGATCGTCCGTCAGGCGGCGGACCAAGGGCTCAAGGCCGTTCTGATCGGCGGTGACGGTATCACCTCGAGCGAATTCGGCCAGATCACCGGCAAGGCTGGCGATGGTACGCTGATGACCTTCGCGCCCGATCCGCGGCTCAATCCGCGCGCGCACGACATCGTCGAGGCGTTCCGCAAGGATGGCTTCGAGCCCGAAACCTACACGCTTTATGCATACGCGGCATTGCAGGTTCTGAAAGCTGGTATGGAGCGCAGCGGTTCCGTCGATCCTGAGAACGTGGCCGACGCTCTCAAGAACACGGACGAAGGCATCGACACGGTTGTCGGTACGCTTCGCTTCGACGAGAAAGGCGATCGCCGCGACGAAGATTATACCATGTACGTCTGGAAGGCCGGCGCCGACGGTAAGCTCGGTTATTCTATGATGAAATAGGTCTTGACATAGTTCCGCCGGCTGCCCTCGCAGCCGGCCTCTTTCCCAATGCCAATCCGGCGCGACAATGTCACTAGACAGAGACAAGGCGCCCTTTGGATACCTGCGAGCGATGGTGCCCCGTCCCTGCTGCGCTGTCGTTAGAGCGTTTCAGCTTTTCATGGAAGCGCAGAACTGCTCCAACTTTTTGTTTTTACGCAATTTCGGACGGAAAACCGCTTCGCACTTTTCCTGGAATTGCTCTAGCCCTTTATTTCAAGGGAAACCATGTGCGTAGCGGTGTTGTAACAATCCTGTAATTCACACACGGGAAATTGACCGCCGCAACACCGGCCGATTGCTTTGAGCATAAAGATTGGATCGTTAGATAGAGTTATGCGACCGTGCGGGGCTTGCTGACACAACGGTTGCTTCCGATGAGCTCTGATATGAAATCGATATTGCCAAGCGGCTGGTTTCCCTCCCCCATATCCCGCGACAGTCTGAACGGACAGGTAAAAGTTGAAAGATCATTCCTTCGATAATGCGAGCCTATTATGCGCAAATGTACTGCCCACAGCGAAAAAATCGACGAGCGCCGATGTTGGGTGGAAATCCGCGCTTCTTGAAGTCCACGAAGCACTCTATGACGGCGATCAGTTCGAAACACTGCCGACAAGCGATCAGACTATGGTCATGGCTCTCGACGGGACATGGAAGGTAGAATCGTTTGCCGGCAATGCATGGAGAGGGGCGATCTATATCCCAGGCTCAATCGGCCTGACCCCGTCCGGCGAGACGTCCCGGCTGCGGCTATCTTCTTGCGGCAGCCGCCGGCCGCACCGCACGGCTCATTTGTATTTCCCCAATCGTATTCTCGTGGAAGCGGCCGAAGAATTCCGCCAGACCGGCACTCGTTATTGTGAGAGCCCGATATCGGCGCTTTCTTCAGATGACCCCACTCTTTCCAGCGGCATGATGGTGCTCTTGCGCGCCATGGAGGCCGGCGCCCCCGACCTTTACGTTGCCTCTGTCATCCATTGGCTTGCGGCCCATCTTCTGCTCAATCATTCCGAAGGCTTTGCTCGAAGGGATTCATATAGTGCCGTTGCTGCGTCCGATGCACGACTGGCGCGTGTGATTGAATTCATGGAGGCTTGTTACACGGAAGACCTTAGCCTTGAAGCGCTGGCGAAGGAGGCTGCCATCAGCAAATTCCACTTCGTAAGGGTTTTCAGGAAGGCTTTTGGGTGCACCCCTCACGCCGCACTCGTCCAGATTCGCCTGAAGGCCGCTTGCAAATGGCTGGCGACGACGTCACTACGCGTCGACGAGGTCGCCCGGCAATGCGGCTATCCCAGAATTGATCATTTTGGATCTGCCTTTCGCCGACGTTACGGAATGTCGCCAAGCCAGTTCCGTGCCACGGCGCAATCACGATCGGGTTAGATCGCTGACGCGCCTGTTCTATGGCCGGCGCGAGGGGCGAAGCGCTCCCCTCGCGTTCCAACGAGATCTCAAACCGGCTTCGGTTGCGGTGTTGTGTTCGAGGCTACGTCAACTCAACTCGATCAATGCTCGATATCCCGGCGCTTATAAAGTGTGTTCAATTCGGATCGGCAGATCTCTAATGCGCTGGCCGGTGGCGTGAAAGACCGCGTTTGCAATGGCGGAGGCTACGCCGGTCATGGCCACTTCCCCGAGACTTTTAACGCCGCTTTCATTGAGCTGGGGGTCCGGCTCATTGACAAAGTCAACCTCGATCGACCCGATATCGGCATTGACCGGAATAACATATTCAGCAATGTCGGTATTGAGAAACCCGCCATATCTTATGTCGACTTCGGATGACTCTCGCAGAGAAGCCCCGATGCCCCAGACCACACCTCCGCGTACCTGGCTTGCGGCAGTCCTCGGACTAATGACGCGGCCGCAATCGGCGACGCTGACGACCCGTGGTACTCTGATGCGGCGTGTCGAGTGCTCGATGCGCACCTCCACGAAATGTGCGATATGGCTGTAGCTTACGAAAGCGTCATAAACGGGGCCCCTTACCGAAACACTGCCGCGCATGAGATTTGCCAATGTCTCTTTCGGAAGGCCCGGCGCGGGACGCTCGATTTCAACGGACAGATCAGTCCTTCCGGCTGCCTTGAGGATCTCCGCGGGCGACGAATTTATTCCGCCGGCATTCAGGGCCGAGAGCGCCTCCATCATCTTGTCGGCCGCCGAAGCGGCAGCGGGCACCGCGGTTGCGGTACCCCATGAGCCCGCCGTAAGGTGTTGCGGCGCGCCACGGGTATCTCCGATGACGACAACGATGCTCTCCATAGGCACGCTAAGCTTCTCGGCGACTATGCGTGTCAGGGCGCTGCGAATGCCTTGGCCCATTTCATGCACGCCAACGGTAAGCATGACGCCGCCATCGACCGAAACTTGCAGTCGCGCGATAGCCGCTGCGGTGGCCGCCTTGTAGCATCCAACGCCCACGCCCCATCCCATCAGATCGCCGTTGTCGGCGATCATTGATCCAGGCGCCGATTTTCGCCGGCTCCATCCAAATAGGCTGGCTCCCCGCTCGAGGCAGGCCGACAGATATCGAGACGAGTGTGGTCGGCCCGTGACGTAATCTGTCGCGATGTCGTGAGCAAGCCGATATTCGACCGGATCGCGGCCCAACTTGTGGGCCATGTCATCGATGCTTGAATCGATCGCAAATGACGAAAAGTGCTCGTATGGTGCGCGCATATATCCTGGCGTTTGCACGTCAGTTTGAACGAGCCGCTGGCGTCCCTGGAAATTCGGGATTCCGAAAAGACGGGCGCCGCTGGAGGTGTAATCGAGCGGAAACAGGTCATGACGAGACGTTTGCGCATCGATTTCGTAGATCGCAGAGGTCACGCGGCCGGTAGAATCGGCACCGAGCCGAACGCGATGTGAGCTCTCGGGACGGAAGCTCGCATCAAGAAAGAGCTGCCGCCGTGGCACAACGATCTTTACGGGCGCTCCCGTTTCCCGGGCGACCAAGGCTGCGAAGGCGGTTTGCATCTGAAGCGAGTTCTTTTGGCCGAAACCGCCCCCGACCTGGGGTGAGATAACGGTGACTTGGCTCGGATCCAATCCCAAAATCTCCGCCACGCCGTGGCGCAAGCTGCCGGAGTTCTGCGTGCCCTCATAGATTGTCAGATGATCGTCATCCCAAGTAGCCACAGTGGCGACCAGTTCCATCGGGTTCTGATGCTGAGGTGGGCTGTGGAAGGTCAGATCAGTTGTTGTAAGAGCCTCGTCCCAAGCGCCCTGTGCATCTCCAACGGTTATGTCGCCGAAAAGTTGCTGCGGCAATGGCGATTGCGCCTGCGGAATGACGACGGCACCCTCGCTGCCAAGGCAGGGCGAAAAGGGCTCCGCCTGATATACCCCCTCCACGAGCGAGGCCGCATGAACCGCTGCATCGAGCGTCTCTGCTACAATGAGCGCAACGGGTTGACCTCGATAGGCTATGGCGTCGGATAACATTGGCTGAAAGCTTTGGAAGGCATAGCTGCCTGCAAGCAAGAAGCCTACCCTTTTCATTTTGTCCTTGACCGTCTCATGCGTGATGATCAGGCGGACTCCGGGTACGGCGCTGGCGGCGGCAAGATCGAGCTTCTCGAGTCTTCCCTTGGTGATTGTCGACACTGCGAAGGCGCCGTGAAGCATGCCAGGCAGAACTCGGTCTGCTGCGTAGATTGGCGCTCCGGTAACTTTGTCCCTGGCGTCCACTCTCGGGAAGTCGGTAATAGCGTTGCTTGTCATGGTCATGCTCTCCCCTTCGCGATCATCAAAGCGTCCGCCACGGCACGCGCGCCCAATTCGATTTTGAACGCGTTATGATGAGTGACATGCGCCCCCTCGAAAGCGAGCTCTCCGGCCGCGCGAGCTGTCTCCAAGGTCAACGGTTTCCCGAGCAAAAATGCTTCGGCGGCCGTTGCCCTCAACGGCTTGGTCGCAACGCCGCCCAATGCCAGGCGAGCTTCCGAGACTGAGCCGCCTTCCATCAGAATGGCGGCAGCCACCGATACTGTCGCGAACGCATAGGATTCCCTGTCCCTGATCTTGTGATAGGTTGAGTTTCGGCCAGCCGGAGTCGCGGGAACACGTATTTGCATAATGAGCTCGTCATGTTCGAGACTGGTTTCACGTGCCGGATCGGCGCCGGGAGAGACATGAAAATCCGCCAGGGGAATGCTTCTAGCGCCCCTCGGACCGATCACATCGATATTGGCATCGAACGCAAGCAGGGCGACGGCGAAATCGCCAGCGTAGGTAGCGATGCAGCTTTCGCTGCCGCCAAACAAGGCATGGCCTCGATTCAATCCTTCCAAGGCTGCGCAACCGGAACCGGGCTCGCGCTTGTTGCAGGCATACGGAGCACCATGTCGAAAATAGGCACAGCGGGTTCGCTGGAGGAGGTTGCCGCCAAGGCTCGCCATATTGCGCAATTGTTGCGAGGCGGCTTTCCATAAAGACTCTGAAAGTGCGGGATAGTTCGAGGTCACATGCGGATCCTCGGCAACATCGCTCATTCGCGACAGGGCGCCAAAGATGAGTTCATCGCTGGAAACCTCTATCTGACGCAGGTCCAGCCCGTTGATGTCGACGATCCTCTGCGGTTGCTCGATATCGAGTTTCATCAGATCATAGAGTGTCGTTCCGCCTGCCAGTAAACGCGTCCCCTCGCCTCCGCTCGCAAGCGCGGCAATGGCATCCGCCGGGGTCGTTGCTCGAAAATAATCAAAAGGCCTCATTGCTCGGGCCTCCATTTTTGAGCGACGGCCTCGATTGCTGAAACTATGCCCACATAGGCACCGCAGCGACAGAGATTGCCGCTCATGTACTCGCGAATCTGCTCGCGGGATTGAGCATGTCCCTCCTTCACACAGGCAATGGCAGCCATAATCTGGCCCGGCGTGCAATAACCGCACTGCAGCGCATCGTGATCGATGAAGGCCTGCTGCATCGGATGGAGCGTACCGTCGGCGCCGGCGATGCCCTCTATGGTGACGACATCCTTGCCCTCGATCTGCGCCATCGGGGTCAAACAGGACGCAACACGCCGACCATCGACATGGACTGTACATGCGCCACATTGGCCGTGATCGCAGCCTTTCTTGGCGCCGAAAAGCGCTAGCGTTTCGCGCAAGGTATCGAGCAGCGAGACGCGCGGATCGTGCCTGAGGGACAACGCCTTGCCATTCAACGTGAAATTGGTCGCGACCTCGCTCGTGAATGCAACGGAAGTGAGAGAATTTTTGCCGGCCGCCGGCGAACTGCCTGCGACGTAACCTCCCGTATTTGCTGAAATCCTATCTTCCGGGAGGTTTCCTCTGATCTGTGACGTATTGTTCATCAATCGTCCTTTCCTCGCTCATGCGATCATTACCCTTGATTGTTCATCTGCCCTCGCAATTGACAATCGCCCCGTTAGAAGAAGCTTGCTGTTTGTTCGTTTGATTTTGCTATTTCACCTTCGCCGTTCCTGCTTGACCAAAGGGGTGAGCTGGACTGCCGCGCATACAATAGCGGTTATGCATCCCGGCCGGCTTCGAGCGGCGAAGTCTGTTATCTTTCGCGTCTGTCGGCGACCTAGACGAAGGTATAGGAAGCCTCCTACCAGTATCTAGTCCGACTGCACCTCAGTTCGATGGAAACGGTCTCTGCTCGCCGCCAGTCTACCCCCTGCGGTGCCTGGAGCGTGACACCGAAAAATGTGCGTGGTTTTCGGCGACATCCCGCCCAGATTTTCCGGTCGGTACGACCTGAAATCATCCGGTTCCAGGCTTTGCAGGGATCAGGATTTTGGAGGATTCCATGAGCAACAAAACTGCAATTGTCACCGGCGGCTCGCGAGGTATCGGCGCCGCCATATCCAAGCGTCTGGCAGCGGATGGTTTCAATGTTGTCGTAAACTATGCCGGAAACGCTGCTACTGCAGATTCTCTGGTCGATCAGATTAAAATGAGCGGCGGGAATGCTGTCGCCGTCCAGGCTGATGTCACGAGCAAGGCGGATGTCGAACGCCTGTTTAGCGTGGCCGGAACCCTCTTCGGGGGCATCGATGTCCTGATCAACAATGCCGGCATAATGAAGCTTGCGCCCCTCGCAGAGACCGATGACGAGATGTTCGACAGCATGGTCGCCATCAATCTGAAAGGGACCTTCAACACGCTGCGTCAGGCCGCCGTACGCCTGCGCTCGGGCGGCAGGATCATCAATCTCTCATCGAGCCAGGTGGGTCTTTATCATCCCACCTATGCCGGCTATGTGGCGACCAAGGCTGGCGTCGAGGCGATTACCCACATCCTCGTCAAGGAACTGCGGGGGCGTAGTGTCACCGTGAACGCGGTTGCACCCGGCCCGATCGCCACGGATCTCTTCCTGCAGGGTAAGACCGAAGAGGTGATCGACCGGTTCGTCAAGCTCTCGCCGCTCGAACGACTTGGTCAGCCTGACGATGTCGCCAATGTCATCTCGCTGCTTGCCGGTCCGGATGGGTCCTGGATCAACGGCCAGATCATCCGTGTCAACGGCGGCGTTCTCTGAAATCGTTTCGCATTCGATTTCTTCACTGTCCACACCCCTCCATTCACAGGAGCTTTTCCCGTGTCCAAAGTCATTCTCATCACTGGTGCGTCGAGCGGTTTCGGCCGCCTGACCTCCGAGGCGCTCGCAAGGGCCGGCCACATTGTTTATGCCTCAATGCGTGATACCAAGGGCCGAAACGCTGCCCAAGTCGAGGAAATCGCCGAGTTTTCGAAGGGCAATGGCGTCGATCTGCGCACCGTCGAACTGGACGTGCAGTCCCAATCCTCTGCCGATAGCGCGGTCGAACAGGTGCTCAGGGAAGCTGGCCACATCGATGTTGTCATGCACAATGCAGGGCATATGGCGTTTGGCCCGGCCGAAGCTTTCACTGCCGAGCAGTTTGCGCACCTCTATGACATCAATGTTCTCGGTGCCCAGCGCGTCAATCGTGCGGTCCTGCCGCATTTGCGCAACCGGAGGCAAGGCTTGCTCGTCTGGATTTCCAGCAGCAGTTCTGCCGGTGGGACACCGCCCTATCTGGCCCCCTATTTCGCGGCAAAGGCGGCAATGGACGCAATGGCGGTTCAGTATGCGCGCGAGCTCGCCCTGTGGGGCATTGAAACATCGATCATCGTGCCCGGCGCCTTCACCAGCGGAACCAATCATTTTGCACATTCGGGCGTACCGGCGGACCAGCGGCGCGCGGATGAATACGATGCAGGCCCCTACGCAGGATACGCGTCGAAAATACAGGAAGCCTTTGCGGCGATCGTCCCTCCTGACGCCGATGCATCGGCAGTTGCCGATGCGATCGTGCAGATCGTGGATGCTCCCTTTGGCGCAAGGCCGTTCCGGGTTCACGTTGATCCAACCGAGGACGGCGCCGATGTCGGCTTCACGGTACTCGATCGATTGAGAGCCGAGATGCTGCATCGCGTCGGCTTCTCTAATCTCCTGAAGCCAGCGAAGCTGGTCTGAGCAAGCATCACGAGTTCTGGACTGGCCATCCATGGGACAGGGTGGCCTTTCCTCCTGCGGCAGGATCTCCGCTGCATGCCGGGTGCACCCGAGCTCGAAGATGAAGCGCATTGCATTTGTAACATTGAACACCCTTCTCGAAATTGAACTGTAATGCCCGCCCTGCATGAAATCTTTGATCGCGCGTCCTGCGCGAACAGCAATCTCCGCGGAGAGATCTTCACCTCCAGGATTGGTCAATTCAGATTGCGAGTAATTTCAAGATGACTAAACCAAAATTCTGCATATATGGCGCCGGTTCCGTCGGCGGCATGATGGCCACCTTACTTGCAAGGGCCGGTGCCGATGTCAGTGTCGTCGCCCGCGGTGCGACGCTCGCCGCCCTTAGGGAGGACGGATTGCGCCTGACGATGGGCGGCCGCGACCTGCAGGCCTTCGTCCATGCGACCGACGATCCGGCGATGCTCGGGCCACAGGACTATGTGATCATCGCGGTCAAGGAACCATCGCTTCCGGCGGTGGCAGCCGCGATCAGCCCACTGCTCGGCCCTGAGACCGCCGTCGTCACGGCGATGAACGGTCTTCCCTGGTGGTTCTTCTCCGGCGCCTCTGGCCCGCTTGCCGGCCAGACGCTGACGACGCTCGACCCGGCCGGCCTCATCAGCCGCGCGATCCCCGCCGACAAGGCGATCGGCTGCGTCGTGCAGTTGTCCGCTACGCTGATTGCGCCGGGTGTCATACGCCACAATGGTGGTCGCAAGCTGATCATCGGTGAACCCCATGTCAAATGGAGCCGACGACTCGAAACGCTGTCCCAATGGCTCGAGCGCGCCGAATTCGAATGTGCCATTACCGACGACATCCGCAGCGCCATCTGGTTCAAGCTGCTCGGTAATCTGAGTCTCAATCCTATCAGCCTGCTGACGACGAGCACCAGCGACAAGATCATCAACGATCCGCTCGTGCACAGGTTGTGCGTCAACATGATGGAAGAGGCAAGTCGGATCGCCCAGGCACTCGGACTGAAGCAGCTCGCCACCCCCGAGCAAATCATCGACATCGCCAGAGGCATCGGCCCCTTCAAGACGTCGATGCTGCAGGATCTCGAACGTGGCAGCATGGTCGAGATCGATGCGCTGCTGACCGTCCTGCATGACATCGGCCTGATGGTATCGATCCCGACGCCCTTCATCGACAGCGTCCTCGGGCTCGCACGCCTGAGGGCCGAAGAACTCGGCCTCTTCGCGCAGGCCGCATAGACTGGAGTATTGCGCCAGACGTGTTGACGCCGAGATCGGGCCAGCATCGTGCCGCCCGAATCCTCTAAGATAATTGCCGCCGATGGAACACGGCTCACCGTTTCAATAATGCGGCGGGCGCGTCACCGGCGGCGCTTCACGCACTTGCTCTTCCATCGTGAGAAAGCGCTCCGCCAGATGATCGAGCTTGGCTCGCATCTGATCAATCACCTTCCATTGCCGAGCGACCTGATCCGAAAGTTCCTCGATCGCTTTCGCCTGATGAGCAGCCAACTCCTCGAGCTGCGTCACGCGCGCCGTGACATCGGCCATGATCCTATCCCCTTGTCATCTGGAAGACCTGTTTCATCAGCTCAATTCACGCGCGGGCACACAAAGTCAAGGATAGCCGACAACGGCGCCTCCGATTGTGACTTGCATGATGATAGTAACCCGTGCTAGCGCCATCCTATGCAAAGAACGAGTTTCATTGGTTTCAAATGCCCCGCCGCCCGCGCGCTTGAGAGCGTTGGTGACTGGTGGAGCATTCTGATTCTGCGCGATGCGTTTCAGGGACTGAGCCGCTTCGATGAGTTTCAAAGGAGCCTGGGTGTGGCGCCCAATATTCTGACGCGGCGGCTGAAACATCTGACGAGCGAAGGGCTGTTCGAACGTCGTTGCTATAGCGAGCGTCCGCGCCGCCATGAATATATCCTGACTGAAAAAGGCCGCGACTTCTTTCCGGTGCTGATGGCGCTCTTTGCCTGGGGCAACCGACACCTTCCCGAGGACGAAGTTGCGATGCGGCTCGGCGATCTGGCGACCGGCAAGGAGCGCAACGCGGTTCTGATCGACGCCGTGAGCGGGAAACCGATTCTTATTGAGAACACGATCTTGCTGCCAGGACCGGCAGCCGATGAGGGGATTCAGCGGCGCATTGCGCATATACGGGCGCGACGCCTGACCATGAACGCCTGAAAGGACAGAGGAGCACAAGATGGACCGTATTGTCGTTACCGGCATGGGATTGGTTTCGCCCCTGGGCGTCGGAGTGACCGCGGCCTGGAGCAGACTTGTCGAAGGGCATTCTGGCCTTGTCGCCCTCCCCGATGACATGGTGTCGGATCTTCCCGCCAAAGTGGGCGGCCTTGTGCCCTCTATCACCGAAGATGCTGTGGCGGGCTTTGATGCAAGCGGTATCGTGCCGGTCAAGGATCAGAAGAAGATGGACCGCTTCATCCTCTTTGCGCTTGCGGCGACCGAAGAGGCTGTGAAGCAGGCCGGATGGCAGCCGACCGATACCCGCGGTCTCGAGCGCACGGCCACAATCATTGCTTCCGGAATCGGCGGATTCCCAGCGATCGCCGACGCGGTGCGCACGGCTGAGACCCGGGGTGTCCGCCGCCTATCGCCCTTCACCGTTCCCTCCTTTCTCGTCAATCTCGCGGCGGGTCAGGTCAGCATCCGCTACGGCTACAAGGGGCCGCTCGGCGCTCCGGTGACCGCCTGTGCGGCAAGCGTTCAGGCGATCGGCGATGCAGCGCGGCTCATTCGCTCCGGTGAGGCCGATGTCGCCATCTGCGGCGGCGCCGAAGCTTGCATAGACAAGGTGAGCCTTGGAGGTTTCGCGGCCGCCCGGGCGCTATCGACCGGCTTCAACGATCGCCCGGATCAGGCCTCCCGTCCTTTCGACACGCAGCGTGACGGTTTCGTGATGGGCGAAGGCGCAGGCGTGATCGTCATCGAGACGCTTGAACATGCGCTTGCGCGTGGCGCCACGCCGCTCGCCGAACTCGTGGGCTACGGCACGGCCGCCGATGCCTATCACATGACGTCCGGTCCGGAGGATGGCGACGGTGCGCGCCGTGCGATGCAGGCAGCGCTGGTGCAAGCGCGTCTTTCACCGCGCGATGTCCAGCATCTCAACGCCCATGCCACCTCGACGCCGGTCGGCGACCGCGGTGAGATCGAGGCGATCAAGACCGTTTTCGGTCGTGATGGCGCAATTGCCGTCAGCGCCACGAAATCGGCGACCGGCCATCTGCTGGGTGCTGCCGGCGGCCTCGAAGCGGTCTTCACCATCATGGCGCTGCGCGATCAAATCGCCCCGCCGACGCGCAATCTGCAGGAACCGGATCCTGCGGCAGACGGCATCGATCTGGTCGGCACAGAAGCACGCCCGATGGCCATGGAACATGCCATATCCAACGGCTTCGGCTTCGGTGGCGTCAATGCGAGCGCCCTCTTCCGCCGTTGGTATTAGTCCGCACATATCTCATCTGACCTATGTGCTGATGGCCCACGACAATCCCACTTTCCATCGGCAAAAAGCGCGCTACACTTTTCTGGATCGACTTCCGGAGGTCGCCCATGCGCGCCTTACTCGCAGTTCTCGTCCTGTGTGCCGCATTTATCGGATTTGCGGTTTTCGCATCGGCGGAGGATCCGCTAGAGACCACGCGAACCCTGATCGAGGAACAGATCAACGCTTTTCTTCACGATGATGCGGAAAAGGCCTATTCCTTCGCTGCGCCGGCGATCAAGGCCCTCTATCCTGACAAGGAAAGCTTCTTCGCGATGGTGAAGAAAAGTTACGAGCCAGTCTATCATCCTGGTAACTACGCGTTCGGCCGTAGCAAATCGATCGATGACGGCGCCATCATCTATCACGAGGTGCTGATCACCGGTCGCGATGGCAAGGACTGGACGGCGCTTTATCAGCTCGCCCGCCAGCCGGGCGGCGACTACAAGATCAACGGCGTCGAAATCGTGCCGAACACGCAGAGCAAGGGGATCTGAGGATCAGGCCGGCTCGAGATCGCCTCTTGCCCACATTTCCTGAGTCTCGGCCATGAAATCGGAGAAGCGGCCCTCGGCGATCGCCTTACGAATGCCCTGCATCAGCTCCTGATAATAGGCGAGATTGTTCCACGACAGCAGCATGCCGCCGAGTGCCTCGTTGGAGCGAACGAGGTGGTGCAGGTAGGCGCGCGAATAGTCACGCGAGGCGGGGCAACTCGATTCCTCATCGAGCGGCCGCAGATCCTCGGCGTGACGGGCATTACGGATATTGACCTTGCCGCGGCGCGTGAAGGCGAGACCGTGACGGCCGGAGCGCGTCGGCATCACGCAGTCGAACATGTCGATGCCGCGCGCAACCGATTTCAGAATATCCTCTGGCGTACCGACGCCCATGAGATAGCGCGGTCTGTCCGATGGCAGCACTGGAAGGGTGATCTCCAGCATTTTGAGCATCACGTCCTGCGGCTCGCCGACGGCAAGCCCGCCGACCGCGTAACCCTTGAGGTCGAGCTCCTTCAAGCCTTCCGCCGAACGGATGCGCAGCTCTGGAACGTCGCCGCCCTGCACGATGCCGAACATCGCCTTGCCGGGCTGATCACCGAAGGCAACCTTGCAACGCTCCGCCCAGCGCAGAGAAAGCTCCATGGCGCGCTCGATTTCTTTCGGCTCGGCGGGCAAAGCCACGCATTCATCGAGCTGCATCTGAATATCGGAATCGAGCAGCCCCTGTATCTCGATCGAGCGCTCCGGCGACATGTGATGCAGACTGCCGTCGACATGCGACTTGAAGGTTACGCCCTCTTCATCGAGCTTGCGCAGGCCGGCGAGCGACATCACCTGGAAGCCGCCGGAATCGGTCAGGATCGGCAGCGGCCAGCGGATAAGCTTATGCAGGCCGCCAAGCCTTGCGACGCGCTCGGCCGTGGGCCGCAGCATCAGATGATAGGTATTGCCAAGAATGATATCGGCGCCGGTTTCGCGCACCTGGTCGAGATACATCGCCTTCACGGTGCCAACGGTGCCGACGGGCATGAAGGCCGGTGTGCGAATCGTGCCGCGCGGCATCGAGATTTCGCCAAGGCGCGCCCCGCCATCGGTCTTCTTCAGCGTGAATTGAAAAGTCTCTGTCATTGGTCTTTCCGGAAAAGCAGGCTGGCATCGCCGTAGGAATAGAAGCGGTAACCGGTCTCGACTGCATGATGATAGGCGGCCCGCATGGTGTCGAGGCCGGCAAAGGCCGAGACGAGCATGAAGAGCGTCGAGCGCGGCAGATGGAAATTGGTCATCAGCATATCAACAGCCTTGAAGCGATAGCCGGGCGTGATGAAAATACCGGTGGGGCCCGACCACGCCTTGATCGTACCGCCCTCTTCCGCTGCGCTTTCAAGAAGACGGAGCGACGTCGTGCCGACGCAGACGATGCGCCCGCCCCTCGCCCTCACGGTGTTCAGCCTGGCGGCGGTCTCAGCGCTCACGTGGCCGATTTCCAGATGCATCTTGTGATCGTCCGTGTCGTCCGCCTTGACCGGCAGGAAGGTTCCTGCACCGACATGCAACGTCACGAAATGCCGCTCAATCCCCGCCTTGTCCAGCGCCTCAAACAACGCCTGCGTAAAATGCAATCCGGCCGTCGGAGCGGCGACAGCGCCCTCCTCGCGGGCATAGATCGTCTGATAATCCGTGCGGTCGCGCTCGTCCTCGGCGCGTTTGGCGGCAATATAGGGCGGCAGCGGGACATGGCCGACGGCAGCGATCGCCTCATCCAGGGCCGGGCCTGATAGATCGAACGCCAGCGTGATCTCGCCGCCCACACTCTTTTCCTCGACTGTCGCATCGAGCGATCCGAGGAAACAGCTCGTTCCGCTGTGGCCGAAACCGATGCGATCGCCGACCTTTATGCGCTTCCCGGGCTTCGCGAAAGCCTTCCAGCGGTTCGGACTGGTGCGCATGTGCAGGGTTGCCGAAACTTGCTGGCCGGGAGCGCCGTCGCGATGACGGATGCCTTCGAGTTGCGCCGGGATGACTTTGGTATCGTTGAAGACCAAAACATCTCCCGCCCTGAGGAAGGACGGAAGATCGCTCACCCGATGATCCGAGAGGACATGGGCAGCCGAGGGATCGACGACCAGCAGGCGCGCGCTGTCGCGCGGCTCGGCGGGCCTGAGCGCAATCCGTTCATCCGGCAGCTCGAAATCGAAAAGGTCGACGCGCATAGGGCACTTTCAAACAAAGCGAAACCCGCCCCACGCCGCGAGCGTGGGGCGGGTTTCAGCAGAAATCACAATCAGACGTCGGCGGCAACCCGCATTGAGACGATGGAATCGGGATCGCGCACCGGCTCGCCGCGCTTGATCTTGTCGACGTTGTCCATGCCTTCGATGACCTGACCCCAGACCGAATATTGCTTGTTCAGCCAGGGCGCATCACCGAAGCAGATGAAGAACTGCGAATTGGCGGAATTCGGGTTCTGCGAGCGCGCCATCGAGCAGGTGCCGCGAACATGAGGCGTTGCGGAGAATTCTGCCTTCAGGTCGGGCTTCGAGGAGCCGCCCATTCCGGCCCGGCCTGGGTTGAAACTTTCGGCACCCTGCTTGCCATATTGGACGTCGCCAGTCTGCGCCATGAAGTCCTCGATAACCCGGTGGAAGACAACACCGTCATAGGCCTTCTCGCGCGCCAGTTCCTTGATACGGGAAACGTGCTCGGGGGCCACTTGGGGAAGCAACTGAATGACGATCTTGCCCTTGGTGGTTTCCAAGATGATGGTGTTCTCAGGATCTTTGATCTCGGCCATTTCTTATTCTCCTGTCTTGGGCCTGCGCCCGTTTCTACTTCTTGCCGACGGTGACCTTGATCATCCGGTCGGGATCGGTGACTTCGCCGTTGTCGCCCTTGCCCCGCTTGATCTTGTCGACATTCTCCATGCCCGAAACAACCTTGCCGACGACGGTATACTGGCCGTTCAGGAAGGAACCGTCGGCGAACATGATGAAGAATTGCGAATTGGCGGAATTGGGATCCTGCGAGCGCGCCATGCCGACAGTGCCGCGCGCAAACGGCACCTTCGAGAATTCGGCGGGAAGATCCGGAAGATCGGAACCGCCCGTGCCCGCAAGGCTCGGATCATAACCCTTTTCCATATTGCCGTACTTGACGTCGCCGGTCTGGGCCATGAAGCCCTCGATCACGCGATGGAAGGCGACATTGTCATACTCGCCCTTGCTGGCGAGCGCCTTGATCTGCGCCACATGCTTCGGGGCGACGTCCGGCATGAGCTGGATGACGACCGGACCGTCCTTGAGCTGGATCGTCAGATAGTCGTCGTTCGACTGGGCGAAGGCGTCGCCCGCGAAGGAGGCAAGATAGAGAACGCCTGCAAAAGCAAGGTAGAAGAGTTTCATGTGAGCTCCATCAGGGCGAATGTTTCGCCTGGCTTTTCATCTTGGATTTGAGCGCCTGCAGCACGGCCGTCGGCACAAAGGCGCTGACATCGCCGCCCATAGCTGCGATTTGACGGACCAATGTGGCCGTTATGGGCCGCGAAGCCGTGCCGGCGGGAAGAAATATCGTCTGGATGTCGGGCGCCATCTGCCGGTTCATGCCCGCCATCTGCATTTCGTAGTCGAGATCGGTACCGTCGCGCAGGCCGCGCACGAGTAGGGTTGCGCCGTAGGATCGCGCTGCATCGACCACGAGATTGTCGAACGCGACGACCGAAATGTTCCCCACTTTCTCTGGCAGCGCTTCCGCCAGCGATTGGCGAATGAGATCGGCCTTCTCCTCGAAGGAAAACAGCGGCGATTTGCCGGGGTGGATGCCGATTGCGACAATGACCGTGGAGGCGACGTTCAGCGCCTGGACGAGAACATCCACATGCCCGTTGGTGATCGGGTCGAAGGACCCTGGATAGAAAGCTGTCGTCATCGCGCCCGACCGTAGTTTCCCGCCTTTTGTCACGGATGTGGCTGTATCGCAAGTGATTTGCAAGGCCGAAGGCGGCGGATCGCCTGCCCTTCTGAATGGGGAATGAACGCTGCGTTCAAGGCCGTTTCAGATGGCATCTGGCTTAATGGCTTTCATCATGAGGCGCACAGAACGCCTCGACTTGAAGGGACATACGGACATGCTGGTCGTTCTCGTTGCATTCGCCATCGTTGCTTCCATCTGCATCGAACTGGCGGTCGTACACCTTGCCGACAACTATGAAATCGAGTGGACCAACCCTCGGGGCCAAGGGCGCGAATCTGAACGCCAGATGAACAGAACATTCAAGGTTGCTTCAGATCGACGTTGGTAAACCCCCCGTGAACATTCGGGGGAACCATTTGCGAGCAGCCGCGTTAACCCGTCAACTAACTAGGGCTTCAGCTCTTTATAAGAAGGAATAAAGAATATGCCTGATAAAATTACCATGATTAACGTAGTTTGGATGGCAATGATTACAGGCATGTTAACTGCAACGATTACCCTCTATAATAAAAAGCCAGAAGAGGCCAAAATATACGGCCCTTATGCTTCGGCTAAGTCGGTAATTGCCAGGCAATACTAGGAATTAAGCTAGCGCCGGAGACAAGGAAAGGAGTACACATGTTCACGATCCTAACACTGCTTACTGCTCTCATCAGTATCATGTTCATCGTGTCTGTGGCTTCTACCGTCTCGGCGCTCCGTCAGGAAGACGAGCAGAAAAAGCCGTTCAATCAGAAACACAGCGTATTCTGAATATCGGTCCTGCACCATTTG
>NZ_JAULLL010000035.1:0-33006 GCF_041357635.1 Sinorhizobium sp. CB7 | reverse complement strand
CGGACTACCGAAGTGATACTGGCATTTCCGCGAACTCGAGGGCTATTGCGGCACGTGCGATCCCTCACACTCATTCCTGTGACAGGCACGGGGAAGAGGGAGGTTGGTGAGGCCCCCACGTCAAACAACGGCTTCCGAAATATCGGAGCTTGGCACGGGGCCCGCCATTTCCAGGATTTCAGGCCGTTCAAGAACAGAGCCTATGTCATCCACTTGCGATGTTCGGCGAAATGCTCGACCAGAAGGTCGATGAGCAGGCGCACCTTTGTCGGCAGATGGCTCCGGTTCGGATAGATGGCGTTGATGCTGAATTCGACGGCCCTGTAGCCGGGCATCATGCGAACCAGCTTTCCTGCGGCGAGATCCTCGAAGACCACGAAGCTCGGAGCAAGGAAGATCCCTTGCGCGTTCAAGGTCAGATGACGCAGGGTTTCGGCGCTGTTCGAGACGACATTGCCGCCGATCTTGACGCTTTCCTGCTCACCGTCCGGCCGCTGGAAGCGCCATTCGTCGCCATAGGGATAATAGGCGTATTGCAGGCAGTTGTGGGCGGCGACGTCGGCTAAGCTTTCCGGCATCGGATGGTTTTCCAGATAGGCGGGCGAACAGCAAAGAATGTGCCGCCATGGCGTCAGCCTCTTGACGACTAGCGTCGAATCCGGCGGTGGAACCGTGCGGATCGCGAGATCGTAGCCGTCTTCGATCATGTCGATCATGCGTTCGCCGATGTCGAGATCGAGCGAAACCGAGGGATAGAGCGCCAGATATTCGCTGATCGCGGGCATCAGAAAACGGATGATATGCGTGCTGGTATAAAGCCGGAGTGTGCCGCGCGGAGTCGAGCTCAAGGCACCCGCCGCGCGGTCCGCTTCCTCGAGATCGGCAAGAATCTGCACGGACCGCTCGTAGTAATATTTGCCGGTTTCCGTGAGGCTCACCTTGCGCGTCGTGCGGTTCAAAAGCCTGACGCCAAGGCGATCCTCCAAGGATTGCACATGATTGCCGACCATAGTGACCGACATGTTGAGGCGGCGCGCGGCCGCAGAAAAACCGCCGCATTCCACGACGCGGCCAAACACTGTGATGCTTGTCAGCCGATCCATATTGCCCTCGGATTATCCGCTGAGAGTTGATGATCCTTCCCGATTTAAGCACATTATCAGAATGAATGTCCCGGGGCATTCTCCTTCCCATCGAATACGGCCGCACGCAGCGGCCCCATGAAGGAGAAGGACAATGGTTGAGTTGCCGCGCAAGGAAGCCTTTGAGGCGGTTGAGCACACTGAAATCGCCCCGGTTGCCGAAGCCCCGAAAGCTCCGGTCAACGAGGCGCCGCCGGTTGGCGAAGCGCGGGCTGCGGAAGCTCCCAGGAAGACGGGGCGCAAGATCGTCAAGCGGAGCATCATGGCCGCAGCACTTCTTGCCGGCGTCGTCTTCGGTGCCGATTTCGGCCATCGCTACTGGACAGTCGGTCGTTTCATCGAGTCCACCGACGATGCCTATGTGAAGTCGGATTACACGACGATTGCTCCGAAGGTCTCCGGCTACATCGCCGATGTGCTGGTCAACGACAACGATACCGTCAAAGCCGGCCAGGTGCTCGCCCGCATCGATGATCGCGACTACCAGGCCGCCCTCTCCCAGGCGAAGGCTGATGTAAAGGCCGCAGAAGCAGCCATCACCAATCTCGACGCCCAGATCGCCCTGCAGCAGTCGATCATCGGACAGGCCAAGGCGACGATCGCTGCATCGCAGGCTTCGCTCACCTTTGCGCAATCGGATGCGGCCCGCTCGCAACGGCTGATCAGCAATGGCGCAGGAACACAGTCCCGTGCCGAGCAGAGCCAGTCGCTTCGCGACCAAGCGGCGGCGGCACTCCAGCGGGACCAGGCGGCACTCGTCGCCGCCGAAAAGAAGGTTCCGGTCCTTGAGACGCAGCGCGACCAGGCGATTGCGCAGCGTGAGCGCGCCGCCGCTGCCGCGCATCAGGCTGAGCTGAACCTCTCCTATACTCAGATCATAGCGCCGGTCGACGGCACCGTCGGCGCGCGCAGCCTTCGCGTCGGCCAGTTCGTGACGTCCGGCACACAGCTCATGGCGGTCGTGCCGCTGCATTCGGTCTATGTCGTCGCCAACTTCAAGGAAACCCAGCTCACCGATATCCGTCCGGGCCAACCGGTCGAGATCAAGGTGGACAGCTTTCCGGATGTGGCCATCAAGGGCCATGTCGATAGCCTTTCACCCGCAAGCGGGCTCGAATTCTCGCTGCTGCCGCCCGACAACGCCACCGGCAACTTCACGAAGATCGTCCAGCGCGTTCCGGTGAAGATCGTCATCGATGACGAGCGCCTCAGCGGTCTCTTACGTTCCGGCATGTCGGTTGTACCGGAGGTCGATACCAAGGCTGCCGCCACCTCCGAGGCTTCGCACGAAGGATTATCCAGTCACGCTGGATGATCCTTCCCTCCTTTCCGCAATTATCAGCCGCACCCGGTCATGAGACCATTTTCTGGACAGCCAGAAGGAGAGACGTCATGGCTACGCCTCAGATTGCAGCAAACAGCAATTCGGCCGCACGGCCCAGCGCTACAGCCGACAAGCCCGCCGTTGCTATGAGCCCGCTTCGGATGTGGTGCGCCGTCGTCGGCTCCACGCTTGGCGCGTTCATGGCGATCCTGAACATCCAGATCGTCAATGCCTCGCTTGCCGACATTCAGGGCGCCATCGGCGCGGGCACCGATGACGGCGGCTGGATCTCGACCTCCTACCTGATCGCCGAGATCGTCGTGATCCCGTTGACCGGCTGGCTCGCCAGGGTCTTCTCGGTCCGCACCTACCTGCTCGTGAACGCGATCCTCTTTCTTCTCTTCTCGGTTGCCTGTGCTTTTGCCGCCAACCTGCAGCAGATGATCATCCTGCGCGCCATCCAGGGCTTTTCCGGCGGCGTGCTGATCCCGATGGCCTTCACCATCATCATCACATTGCTGCCCAAGCCCAAGCAGCCGGTCGGCCTTGCGCTCTTTGCCCTTTCGGCAACATTTGCCCCCGCGATCGGCCCGACGATCGGTGGCTACCTGACCGAGAACTGGGGCTGGGAATATATCTTCTACGTCAACCTGGTCCCGGGCGGGATCATGGTCGCCATGCTGTGGGCGTCGCTGGACCGCGCGCCGATGAACCTTGGCCTGCTTGCCAAGGGCGACTGGCCCGGCATCGTCACCATGGCGATCGGCCTGGCAGCGCTGCAGACCGTATTGGAAGAGGGCAACAAGGAGGACTGGTTCGGTTCCGAGTTCATCGTTCGCCTCACGATCATTGCAGCGGTCTCACTGACGCTGTTCCTGATCATCGAGCTGAAGACCGCCCATCCGCTCCTGAACCTGCGCCTGCTCCTCCGCCGCAACTTCGGTTTCGGCATCGTCGCGAATTTCCTGCTTGGGATTGCGCTCTATGGTTCGGTCTTCGTGCTGCCGATCTATCTGAGCCGTATCCAGGGCTATAATTCCGAACAGATCGGCATGGTGCTTGCCTGGACCGGTCTTCCGCAATTGCTGTTGATCCCGCTGGTGCCGCGCCTGATGAAGCGCTTCGACGTCCGTATCCTGATTGTCATCGGCTTTGCCCTCTTTGCCGTCAGCAATTTCATGAACGTGGAGATGACCGGCGACTATGCCAGCGATCAGCTCTTCTGGCCGAATATCGTGCGCGCCGTTGGCCAGGCCCTGGTCTTCACGCCGCTCTCGGCAATTGCGACCGCAGGCATCGAACAGGAAAATGCGGGGTCCGCTTCAGCCCTCTTCAACATGATGCGCAATCTCGGCGGCGCCGTCGGTATCGCAATGCTGCAAACCTTCCTGACGAAGCGTGAGCAGTTCCATTCGAACATCCTCACCAATTCGGTCTCCGTCTTCGAGGAAGCCACCCGCGACCGCATCGCCCGCATGACCGCCTATTTCATGAGCCACGGCGTCAGCGACCAGGCGGTTGCGACCCACAAGGCTGTTGTCGCGATCGCACTCAAGGTGCGCAAGCAGGCCAACATCATGGCCTTCAGCGACACCTTCTATCTGCTCGGCGTCGCGCTGGTCATCGCTCTCATCGCCACGCTGCTCCTGAAGAAGCCCGGCCATCTGTCCGGCGGCGGTGCTCACTAGGAACAAGAGGAGAAAATGAGATGAGATCCGCGGGCGAAATGAGATTTGCCGGGGACAAGACGGAAAAACCTGTCCGCAGGGGCATCGACGCCGGCGCAATCCTTGGACTGATAGAATGGCTCTCCAGTGATGAATGCCACGCCCTGGACGAGCCCGGACTGCTCAGCTGCCTCGGCCGTCGTCTTCAGGCGCTTGGCCTGCCAATCGATCGGCTGACGCTCCATCTCACGACGCTGCATCCGGAATTCATCGGACGCACCGTCGCCTGGGCGCCGGGCGAGCCGGTGGAGATCCACGACCGCGAACACGGCGCAAGGCCTGCCTTTGCAAACAGTCCGTTCCGCAAGGTAATGGAAACACGGGAGCTGTTGATCGTCGGTCCCGGTGATACGGGACACGGCAGCTGGCAGAATATCGATGTCTATGCGGGACGATCGCTGGTCGAATTGCTCATCGCGCCGCTTTGCAATGCCGACGGCGCAATCGGCGCGGCTGCTTTCTGCACCAGGCGTCCCGGAGGCTTCGCCGACTCGGAACGCCAGCTGATCGAGCGGATCCTGCCGTCGCTCCGCAATGCCTGCGAACTGCGAGTCCTGCGGCACGCCGAGCTCAGCCTGCTTGACACTTACATCGGACCCGTGACCGCGCAGCGCATCCTGGCAGGCCGCATCCGTCAAGGAGAGATCGAATCCATGGAGGCCGCCCTGCTTCTCTGCGATCTCAGGGGCTTCACCGAACTGTCCAACCGGCTGCCGGGAAGCGACGTGCTGAAGCTCCTGAACGCCTATTTCGACAAGGCCGTGCCTGCGATCACTCGCGAGGGCGGCGAGGTGCTGAAATTCATGGGTGATGCCGTGCTTGCCTTCTTTCCCGGCTTTGATGCCACGCAGGCATGCGCGTCTGCGCTCGCCGCCGCGCAATCCATACTGGACGAGATGAGGCACATCGATGTCGACGGCATTCGCCTGAAGGCTGGAATTGCGCTCCATTACGGTGAAGTGAACTACGGCAATATCGGTTCCGGGCGCCGGCTGGATTTCACTCTCATCGGCCGCGACGTCAATCTCCTGAGCCGCATCCAGACTGTCTGTAGCGAGGAAGGCATGGGGCTCCTGATGTCCGAACCGTTCCGGAAGCATGCCGGTTCTGTCGATGCGGTTTCCGTCGGTAAGCGCAGGCTCAAGGGTTTTGCGGAAGCGGTGGAACTTTTCGGCTTTCCCGCCATGTCAACGCCTGCCCCGCTGCAGACCGCGTGAGATATCCGATCTGATTTTCCCCTCTTGCAACCGACCGCGTCGGAATGCGATTTTGACAATGGCGCCAAGCAAGAGGAGTTTCCATGAAATCAGCGCGCGCAATCGTCTCAAGGGCAAGGTCGTCGATGTCGTCAAAGGGGCAACCACTGCCCATGTCCGCATCGACATCGGCAACGGTACGATCGTCACCGCTTCGATCACCAACGAGGCCGTAGACGAACTGGGACTCAAGGCCGGATCCGACGCCTATGCCGTCGTCAAGGCCTCGGATGTGATGGTCGCCGTCGACTAGCTTCCTGTTGCGGCGGCCGCGCGCTCGGATCCTTTTGCCTGAGGCTGATTACAGCTCATGCCGACGGTCGTGCGCCGCCGCCCTTCAGATCCTCGCGTGACAACGCAAGTTCGCGTGTGGCGCCGGCTTTGATCCTACTTGTTGGGCAAGCCGGCTTTTTCTGCGCGATCGTTGTACTTTCGTGGAGTGAGCCCGAAGCGGCACGCGTCTCCGAAGCAATCCTGAGCGGCAAGGAACCCGTTCACCTCACCGGCCGCAGGAACTCTGCCCCAGCTTTTTCGACCGAAGTCCTGATCTCGCATTCTCTGACATGGTCGTTGATGAGCCCCATGGCCTGCATGAACGCATAGATCGTGGTCGGCCCGACGAAGGACCACCCACGCCTTTTCAAATCTGCCGACAGCGCGATTGAAGCTGCGGAAGTCGAAGCAGGCTGTGGCTCGGCGCATTCTTCCGGCTTCGGCTCGAAGCGCCAGACGTAAGAGGCGAGCGAACCCTCCAGCTTGACAAGCTCTTGCGCGCGCTTTGCATTGTTGATGACGGCATTGATCTTGCCACGATGGCGTACGATTCCTTCGTCCTCCAAGAGTCGTTCGATGTCGGCATCGTTGAACTGCGCGATGAGATTGAAATCGAGCCATGAAAGGCGGACCTGAAGTTCTCGCGCTTGGCGAGGATCGTTCGCCAGCTCAAGCCCGATTGAAAGCCTTCAAGGCAGAGCTTTTCGAAGAGGCGAAAATCGTCGCAGACCGGAAAGCCCCACTCGGTATCATGGTAATGAAGGAAGTCGGGTGCCGCCGCGCACCAGCGGCAACGCAGTCGCCCGTCCTGCCCCAGAAAGGTCTCGGCCATTGATCATCCTTTCAGAAAAGCAAGTCGCTCATCAACGCGGCCTGGCGTGATTTCGTGGATTTCTGCGCTGACCACGCGCTCCGCCACGAAAGGATCTTCCTGCACCAGCGCATCAAGATCTTCCCGATCAATATTGTGGGCGAAGACTGTCCCGCCCACGTTCGGTTGGAGACTGCCCGCAAGAAGAAAGGTCCCGCTGTCAAAGCCTCTTTTGATCCAGGCATTGTGACCTTCCATGAACTGGGCGGCCTGGGTCCTGTTGTCCGAAAACCTGAGAAATACGATAAACATGAACTGCTCCATTCTGATCTTTAAAGGAGGGGAGGCGTCGCGGCGCTATACGCATCGACAAGGTTGTTCGGGGTCGGACTATGCGCGTTCAGTTTTGGAGCTTCCGGCTGCGATATCTCTCAGCCAGTCCTTCATCTGGTCTACCTCGCACTGGAGGAAGTCCGAATCCTGGAAGGCATTGAAAAGAGTCGCGGCGCCCTGGCTTCGAGAGAGAAGATGCATTGCAAGCGCATCCGCATCGACTTCCCGGCCGAGTGCGACAAACTGGCGGCGAAGCCACGTCCGAAACAGCATGAACAGCCTGCTGGCGTCCGATTGCGCTACATGGTTCAGCTTGGCAAGCTCGCTTGTCAGCGTGCCGATCGGACATCCATATCGTTTGATCTTGTCACCATTTACGATGAGAATATCGATGAAGCGACTGATCCGCTCCTCGGCGGTCTTGCCCTCCATTTCCCATCGGTCGAGCATCGCCTGCCGATCAGCCAGGCGCTTCTGGATCACCGCGTCCAGGATGTCGTCCTTGGTCTTGAAGTGGTGGTAGAAGTTGCCGCGTGAAATCTTCACGATTTCAGCGATGTCCGCAAAGGAAGTGTGCTCATATCCTCTGCGGTAGAAGAGATCATCCGCTACGCCGACAATCTCCTCGCGTGTCGCCCGATTTCCCATGGGCATTGCTTCCTTGTTGAATCTTTCAGCGTGTTTCTGGCCGCAGAGGCCTCTTTGCCATTGACCAGGATTTCCCCCAACGAGAACTAGGTCAATTGTCCTAATGAAAGGATTAGGGCAATCGTCCTAGTCTTGTCAACACTCCTATCTCTGCCATGATCAGCTGGCGATGCAGCAGTAGGCGCGCCATTTGCGGAGCCGGAGATGTCAAAAAAGTATCAGTTTTGTGAAGGAATCGTGGTGGCGAGCTCAGATTTCGCTCATTACACTGCACTTAAATAAGGAAGCCAAAGGGAGATTGGCTGCCGGTGCGTGAGGGCCGCACCGCCTGGAGGAGGCAGGAATGGAACCCGACTTGGAAGTCATTCAGATTAGGCCAGGCGAGTCCTTCGCGACGAAGGCGCATGGCTATCCCTATCACACGGTTCGTTGGCACTTCCATCCGGAATATGAGCTTCACCTGATCGTGGCGACCACGGGACGCTATTTTGTCGGGGACTTTATCGGAGAGTTCGCGCCCGGCAATCTCGTGCTGGCGGGGCCGAATCTCCCCCATAACTGGATCAGCGACGTCCCGAAGGATTCGAGTATATCCCTGCGGTGCCAGCTCATCCAGTTCAACGAGAGCTTCACCAGCGGCCTTATTAAGCTGTTTGCCGAGCTGAGTGCCTTCGAGCAGGTACTGGAGGCCTCACGCCGCGGCGTTCTCTTCAGCATGGAAACCAGCCGGCAGGTTGCCCCCCTTATGGCGGAAGTCATGGATGCCAAAGGCGCGCGCCGTATCGAGCTCTTCATGATGATTGTCGGATTGCTCAGCCGAGATCAGGACGCAAAGCCGCTTGCAAGCCCAAGCTATCTGCCTGATCCATCCGGCTATATGTCAGTCGGTATCAACAAGGCGCTCGCCTATATCAGGGAAAACCTGACCAAGTCCTTCGACGAAGCCGACCTCGCGGCCATTGCAGAGCAGTCGACCGGCGCCTTCTCGCGCGCCTTCCGTCGCCATACCGGCATGTCGTTGGTGCAATATGTGAAGCGCCTGCGTATCAATCTCGCCTGCCAGATCCTGATGAGCGACGAGCAGGCTTCGATCACCGATATCTGCTTCGAGGTCGGGTTCAACAATCTGTCCAATTTCAACCGGCAGTTCCTGGCGGAGAAGGGCATGACGCCCTCTCGCTTCCGGCGGCTGCTGGGTGACAACATCAGCGCGGCAAAGGCCGCATAGAACAAGGCACGAGGAACTGCAACGAGCAAGCAAACTGGAGCTGTCACACTCTTTTGTCGAAGGCCGCTCAGGAAGCCATAGGGAGAAGTAAAGGGAGGAACAACCACGGATACGTATAGAACGTGAGCGCCCAGCAGGCGGTTCGCGAAGGGGGACGTCTGTCCTCAAGGATGCAGGACAGACAATGCCGCTCCATCTGACGAAGCGGCGACAACAAAACAAGTTCGACCACCACACGATTTTTCAAAGGGAGGAGATGGACATGACGAAATTCTCAATGAAGGCGGCCGGCGCCGTTCTTGCTTTATCATTACTAGGCGGTACAAGCGCCTTCGCGCAAAACGCCGTTTCGGATGCGACGATCGCGTTTCTGATGCCCGACCAGGGTTCGACCCGCTATGAGGAGCACGACCATCCGGGCTTCGTCGCGGAGATGAAGAAGCTCTGCGCCTCGTGCAAGGTCATCTATCAGAACGCCGACGCCGACATCGCCAAACAGCAGCAGCAGTTCAATTCCGCCATCACCCAGGGCGCCAAGGTGATCGTGCTCGATCCGGTGGATTCGGCTGCAGCCGCCTCGCTCGTGCAGCTTGCCCAGAGCCAGGGGGTCAAGGTCATCGCCTATGACCGGCCGATTCCGAATGCGAAGGCGGATTTCTACGTCTCCTTTGACAATAAGGCGATCGGCAAGGCGATCGCGGAATCGCTCGTCAAGCATCTGAAGGACCAGAACGTACCGACCGATAGCGGCGGCGTCCTGCAGATCAACGGATCGCCGACGGACGCGGCCGCAGGGCTGATCAGGGACGGCATTCACGAAGGTCTGGCGACCGGCGGATACAAGACACTTGCCGAATTCGACACGCCGAACTGGCTGCCCTCGAATGCCCAGCAATGGGCGACCGGCCAGGTCACCCGCTTCGGCAAGCAGATCGTCGGCGTCGTTGCAGCCAATGACGGCACCGCCGGCGGCGCGATTGCTGCCTTCAAGGCGGCGGGCGTCGATCCGGTGCCGCCGGTAACCGGTAACGACGCGACGATTGCAGCATTGCAGCTCATCATCGCGGGCGATCAGTACAACACGATTTCGAAGCCGAGCGAGATCGTCGCCGCGGCAGCGGCCAATGTCGCCGTGAAGCTTTTAGGCGGAGAGACGCCGAAGGCCGAGATGACGCTCTACAATACCCCGGCGCAGCTCTTCGTCCCGGCGGTCGTGACGGCGGAAAACCTCAAGGCCGAGATCATCGACAAGAAGATCAACACGGCGGAGGAATTGTGCACCGGTCGCTATGCCGACGGCTGCAAGAAGCTCGGCATCATAAAGTGATCCACCAGGTAATGCGCGGTCGGTCCGAACCGGCCGCGCTTGCAGTTTGGGCTGCTTCTCGAAAGGCAAGTCGATGACTAGCATCTCTCCCATTTCCGAGTCTTCGCGTCAGCCCGTGCTTAGCTTGCGCGGTATATCGAAGAACTTCGGAGCCGTTTCGGCGCTGAGCGATATCGAGCTCGATGTCCATCCGGGCGAGGTCGTGGCGCTCGTGGGCGACAACGGCGCGGGGAAGTCGACACTGGTCAAGATCCTTGCCGGCGTGCACCAGCCCACGTTCGGAACGATCCTCTTCGAGGGCCAGCCGGTGAACCTGGCGAGCCCCAGCACCGCTCTTGATCTCGGTATTGCGACCGTCTTCCAGGATCTCGCGCTCTGCGAAAACCTTGATGTCGTCGCCAATATCTTCCTCGGCAAGGAACTCAATCCCCTCCAGCTCGACGAGGTCGCCATGGAGATCCGCGCCTGGAAGCTGCTGAACGAGCTTTCGGCGCGCATTCCGAGCGTCCGCGAGCCGGTCGCCTCGCTTTCGGGCGGGCAGCGTCAGACCGTCGCGATCGCACGCTCGCTGCTGCTCGAGCCCAAGCTGATCATGCTCGACGAGCCGACGGCAGCGCTCGGCGTCGCCCAGACGGCCGAGGTGCTGGATCTCATCGAGCGCGTGCGCGACCGTGGCCTCGGCGTCATCATGATCAGCCACAACATGGAGGATGTTCGCGCCGTCGCGGACCGCATCGTCGTGCTGCGGCTTGGCCGCAACAACGGCATCTTCCCGCCGGATGCCTCCAACGAACAGCTCGTCAGCGCCATCACCGGCGCATCCAACAATTCCGTCTCCCGCCGCGCAATGCGCCGCAGGTCGCAAGGCGAAGAGAACCGGGAGGGCAGGCCATGATGAAATCCTCAATCCAAAACGATCCCGCGGCTCCAACGCTCCTCGACCGGCGGGACGAAAGGGTGCGCCATGACGACACCCTCAGTGGCTCGATCCGTGCCTTCGGGGACCGCATCCGCTCCGGTGACCTCGGATCGTTGCCCGTCATCGTCGGCCTGCTGATCATCTGGACTGTGTTCCAGGCGCTCAATCCGGTATTCCTGTCCAGCAACAACCTCGTCAATATGCTGTTCGACTGCTCGACGGTTGGCGTCATCTCGCTCGGGATCGTCTGCATCCTGATGGTGGGCGAAATCGATCTTTCCGTTGGCTCGGTCAGCGGATTCGCCTCGGCGCTGCTCGGCGTCTTCTGGGTCAACCAGGGCTGGCCGGTGGCATTGGCAATTCTCGCGGCCATGGCGGTCGGAGCTTTCATTGGCACGATCTACGCGTTCCTCTTCAACCGTTTTGGGATGCCGAGCTTCGTTTCCACTCTGTCCGGACTGCTCGCGGTTCTCGGCCTGCAGCTCTATTTCCTGGGATCGACCGGCTCGATCAATCTTCCCTACGGCTCCTGGCTCGTCAATTTCGGGCAAATCATGGTCATGCCGGATCCCGTCGCCTATGTGCTCGCCGCAATCGCAGGTATTGCCTTTTTCCTGGCGGGCTACCGCACGGCGGCGCGCCGCAGGGTTGCCGGCCTCTCGTCGAAGTCGCTCGGCGGGCTGCTTCTGCGGGCTGCGATCCTGACCGTCGCGCTGGAGGCGGTGGTCTTCTATCTCAATCAGTCGCGCGGCATCCCCTGGATGTTCGGCCTTTTCGTCGGACTTGTCGTCGCCATGAACTATGCGCTGAAGCGGACAAAATGGGGCCGCTCCATGCAGGCAGTCGGCGGCAATCGCGAAGCGGCTCGCCGCTCCGGCATCAACGTGCCCCGTATCTATGCCAGCGCCTTCGTCATGTGCTCGCTGCTTGCGGCAACAGGCGGTGTGCTCTCGGCTGCACGTCTCGCCTCGTCAAGCCAGCAGGCCGGCACGGGCGACGTCAATCTCAACGCCATAGCGGCGGCGGTCATCGGCGGGACGAGCCTGTTCGGCGGGCGCGGCAGCGCCTACTCGGCCCTGCTCGGCATCATCGTGATCCAGTCGATCGCCAGCGGGCTGACGCTTCTCGATCTGTCGTCGTCGCTTCGATACATGATCACGGGCGCCGTTCTTGCGATCGCCGTCATCGTCGACTCCCTGGCACGCCGATCGCGGATTTCGCACGGCCGGGCCTAAACCCAAGCAGCAAACTAGAGGAAGAACATGAGGCAGGATCTGTCTGGAAAAGTCGCGGCCGTTACCGGGGCCGCGTCGGGTATCGGCCTGGAATGCGCAAGGACATTCCTGGCAGCGGGCGCCCGGGTCGTCCTGATCGACCGCAACGAGGAAGGCTTGAAGGAGATCTGCGCCGCGCTCGGGGCCGACGCCATCCCCCTGGTCGTCGATCTCACGGACGCCAGAAGCGTCGGGCGCATGATGCCGCAGATCCTCGAGAGGACCGGCCATCTGGATATCTTTCACGCCAATGCCGGCGCCTATATCGGCGGCGAGGTGCTCGACGGCGATCCCGACGCCTGGGACCGGATGCTCAACCTGAACGTCAACGCGGCATTCCGCTCCGTTCATGCCGTGCTGCCGCACATGGTGGAGCGAAAGACCGGCGACATCATCATGACCAGTTCGGTCGCCGGGATGATCCCGGTCGTTTGGGAGCCGATCTACACGGCCTCCAAGCATGCGGTTCAGGCTTTCGTCCACACACTTCGGCGGCAGGTTGCCAAGCACGGGCTGCGCGTCGGCGCCATCGCTCCCGGCCCCGTGATCACCGCCCTCCTCAGCGACTGGCCGCAGGAGAAATTGGACGAGGCGCGGGCGGCAGGCGCCCTCATGGAGGCGAACGACGTGGCCGAAGCGGTACTCTTCATGTTGACGCGCCCGCGCAACATCACGATCCGCGATCTCGTCATCCTGCCGCAGAGCATCGACATCTGACAGCGGCATGCCCGAGATTCCGCCATCGGCAGAACGGATATTCAAAGGAAACGGACATGATCTTCGACAGATTTCGGCTGAATGGGCAGGTGGCGCTTGTCACCGGCGGCACGCGCGGCATCGGGCTTGCGATCGCAAAGGCCTTGGGCGAGGCCGGAGCCAGGGTCGTCATCAGCGCGCGCACGCGCGTTGCCGAGGCGGAACAGCTGCTTTCCATGGCAGGGATCAATTGCGATTTCATCGCCGCAGACCTTACGAAGGAGCGTGCTGCCGACGAGCTCGTCACGGAAACCCTTGGCAGAACCGGCCGGCTGGATATCCTCGTCAACAATGCCGGTATCGCGATCCATGGCGACAGCGGCGAGTTCTCCGATGCCACCTGGCGCGAGATCATGACCATCAACCTCGACGCCGTCTTTCGCGGGTGCCGTGCAGCACTTGCACCCATGCGTCGTCAGGGCGGCGGCGTCATCCTCAATATCGGCTCAATGTCGGGCATTGTTTCCAACATTCCGCAGAACCAGGTCGCCTATAACAGCTCCAAGGCGGCGGTCCACATGATGACGAAGAGCCTCGCCAGCGAGGTTGCCGCCGAGAACATCCGCGTCAACGCCATTGCACCGGGCTATATCGAAACCGATCTGTCGCGCGGTGGCATTGCCAATCCAGACTGGTTCCCGATCTGGCGCACCATGACGCCGATGGGACGCGTCGGACAGCCGGAGGAGGTGGCCGGCGCCGCATTGTTCCTCTGCTCAGCCGCGGCGAGCTATATTACTGGCGAAGTGCTGGTGATAGACGGGGGCTATACGACGCGATGAGACGAGCGCCGCAGAACCGGATGAGATGGAGAACGACATGAAATTGAAAGACAAGATTGCCCTGATTACAGGAGGCGCCCGTGGCATAGGCCTCGGCTTCGCCGAAGCCTTCGTGAAGGAAGGCGCCAAGGTTGTTATCGCGGATATAGACATAGAGCGCGCCACCAAGTCCGCCGCGGCAATCGGCCCAGCCGTCAAGGCGATGAAGCTCGACGTGACCGACCTTGCCGCGATCGATGCGGTGGTCAAAGCCGTCGACGAGGAATTTGGCGGCATCGATATCCTGATCAACAATGCCGCCATCTTCGACATGGCGCCGATCAACGCGATCTCCGAAGAGAGCTACGAGCGGATCTTCTCCATCAATCTGAAGGGTCCGCTCTTCATGATGAAGGCCGTTTCGAACGTGATGATCGCGCGGGGCAGGGGTGGCAAGATCATCAACATGGCAAGCCAGGCGGGCCGGCGGGGCGAGGCATTGGTGACGCTCTACTGCGCCTCGAAGGCTGCCATCATTTCGGCAACGCAATCGGCAGCCCTTGCCCTCGTCAAATACGGCATCAATGTCAACGCCATTGCTCCCGGCGTGGTGGACGGCGAACATTGGGACCTCGTCGATGCGTATTTCGCCAAATGGGAAGGTCTGAAGCCGGGCGAGAAGAAGGCTGCGGTGGCCAAGTCCGTTCCGATCGGCCGCTTCGCGACCCCTGATGACATCAAGGGACTGGCCGTCTTTCTCGCGTCCGCCGACAGCGACTACATCCTGGCCCAGACCTATAATGTCGACGGCGGCAACTGGATGAGCTGATCGTCCTGGAGCCGGATGATTTCAGGCGGACAGACCTTTGCCGGGATCGATAGCGGTCGGGTCTGGCCGCTTTTCGTCCGGCGATGAGTCATCCAGAAGACCATCGAGAGCGGTGTTTCAGACCAGGTGGTGGCAAAGACGAACAAGACCATGGAGGACTTTTCGAAATTCGTCGGCCTGTCTCGTCCCACCGTCTCCAAATATTTCAATGATCCGACCCCCGGTGCGCCAAAAGACGCACAGGCGATTGAGCAGGCGCTGAAGAAATCGGGGCTCCAGCCGAACATGGCGGGGGCGCGTTACCTTTTCTGCAAAACTTGCATGACGCCGGCGAAGGGGTAAACGTGTTCTGCATCGGGGTTGTCCGTCAAGATGAGTCATTCAGGAAAATGCGATGAGCGGATGCTGTTCAGCGGTCGGTCGTGACAAGGGAAATGATATACCAGTCGAAACCATGGACGTGACGTCGCGTGGCCGGCCGGGCGAAGCCATCTTCGTCAAGGGCGGAGATACATTCGTCGGCACCAACAATCCGGTGCTGACGGTGGACGGCGAGGGGCCCGAACGCAAGACAACGATTAACGACTTTCTTCTCGAGGCTGAGACGGTAACGACAAAGCGCTTTGCCGAGTTCGTGGCAGCGACGGGCTACGTCACGGAAGCTGAGAAATACGGTTGCTCGGCTGTGTTTATCGGATTGCTGGCAGACAAGAGGCTCGCGGCAGAGCATGTCGGCGGAACCCCCTGGTGGGCAAGGGTCGACGGTGCGACCTGGAAGACGCCCGAAGGACCAGAAAGTACGGTCGATCAGCGGATGGATCATCCGGTCACGCAGGTTTCGTGGAATGATGCCATGGCGTTCGCGCACTGGGTGGGCGGCCGCCTTCCGACGGAAGCGGAATGGGAACATGCCGCGCGCGGTGGCAATCGCCGTCGCCGCTATCCGTGGGGCGATGAGGAACCCACGGACGAAGAGATCTTCTGCAATATCTGGCAGGGCCGGTTTCCCCATCACAATACGGAAAAGGACGGCCACTACGGCACGGCACCGGCGCGCAGTTTCGCGCCGACCGAAGACGGTTTTTACAATCTCGCGGGCAACGTCTGGGAATGGTCCGGTGACCCGTTTCGCGTGCGATCACTTTCGCGTCCGGCGAAGAACCGCAACGAACAGGCCAAGCGCCATGCCGACAAGGTGCTCAAGGGCGGTTCGTTCCTATGCCACAAGAGCTATTGCTATCGATACAGGGTCGCCGCCAGAATGGGCCTGTCGCCGGACAGCGCATCCAGCAATACCGGATTTCGGGTTGCTTATGATGTGGGGCGAATTGACTACTGCTTAGTTCCCTAGGTCGGGACCGATTTAAGGATAAAACCATGCAGCAATTCAAAGGGAGAGTGGTGGAAGTGCGTGACCACGCTGCCCAGGAAGTCGCGAAAGCAATCGCACTCGGTTTCATCCATTTGAAGGCCGCTGTATTGATCGCCATCGCACTGGCTGGGCTTTCTGATGCGTTGCCTCAGTACGAGCCAATTTTATAGCCGATCTAAGCAGAAGTTGGAGACGCTCACCAATTCAACTGATCCGGCCGGACCTGCCGCTCATTTCGCTCTCATCGGAATGAGTAATCAGCAGGCACCATCTGCGTCTCTATAGCGAAGGTGACGACGTCACCGAGTTCGGGGATTGCGAAATCCAGTCCCCAATCGCTGCGACGGATGCTGCCGGTCGCCGAGAAGCCGATCTTCGGGACGCCCATCATCGGGTGCTCGGCCATTGAGCCGTTGAAGGTGACGTCGAGCTTTGCCGGGTGTGTCTCGCCGCGGAAGGTAAGGAGGCCTTCGACGGTGCCGGTCTTCTCGCCGGTTACGTGGATCGTCCTGGAAACGAAGGTGATCGGCTTGGCTGCAAGGAAGGTCTGCTCTCCGCCGATCTCCGCATCGAAATTGACCTTTTCCGGCCAGGGATAGTCGGTGCGGACCGAAAACGGATCGATCGTGACCGAGAGCGTGGAGGTTTCTGGCTTTTCCGGCTTCCAGTTGAGCCGCGCATCGACTCTGGTGAAGCGCGCCGTGTAGTGCGACAAGCCGGAATGGTTAAACGACCAGTTGAAACTCGAATGTGAGGGATCGGTCTTATAGGCCCCACCCGGCGCAGGATCGGTGGCGGCGGCAAGGGCGAAGGTCGTGCTCAAGGCAAGAGCAAGGGCGAATGCAGTTATGCGAAGCATTGATAGTTCCTCAGATGTGAAATGATGTGGGAAGCGGCTCAGGCCGCCTTGTCGCGGCGGATCGCCTGGAGGCGCTCCCAGACACGGCCGGGCAGGGGAATGTCGAGGTCGAATACGGTTTCGAACGTGTTGCCGAGGTGGTCGGCGCTCGCAATGCGCTCTTCGCTGAAGCTGTTCGCCGTTACGCGGCGCAGGCGGTCGTTCTGGAGGGCGACATAACCGTCTGCCGTGTGCCGCAGGACCACGAGCGCATTGGTGAACGGGGAGCCGGGATCTTGCATCAGCCAGCCATGCGTTGCGACCATCGCGGTTTCGTCGCTGTGGTCGGCCCGGAAATCGAAGCTTTTCGCGATGCCGCGCACATGATTATTGAAGCGCAGCCAGTTCCCGTCCGCCGGCATAATGGAGAAATCGAAGCCGCGTTGGCTGATCGGCCCGGCGATAAGCGGCACCGGCTCGACGATGGCGTCCGCTACACCGACTTCGGCGAGGTAGGCACGATCGAGGTCGACACGCAGCGTCAGATGATTGCCGATGGCGATGTCTCCAAGCTTTTCCCGGTCGACGGCGCCGCAAAGACGGGTCACACGGAAGCCCATTGCTAAAAGCGCAGCGCCGAAGAGACCATTCATCTCATAGCACCAGCCGCCGCGCCGTCTCTCGACCATCTTGGCGAATGCTGCAGCCGGGGTGATCGCGGAGCGCCATCCCATGAAGGCGTCCAGTGCCTCCCACGTAAAACTCATGAGATGGGCGCGATGCAGCTGCGACAGGCTGCCGATGTCGAGGCGCGACGGCCGCTCGACCCCGATCCGGGCCAGATAGGCATCGAGCTGAGTGGCTGTCAGAGTCATTGCGTTTTCGTTCGAAGGTACATGTGTCATCGTTCGGTCTCCTTTCGATGGACCGTTGTCAGGTTCCGTGGGTGTGTTCGGGTGGGTCAAGCGACCTTGCGGTCGTCCTCGGCTGGGAAGGTCAGCCCGAAGCTCCTGGCGACCGAGGCGATCTGCTCGGGCGTTTCGGGTTTGCAGAGTTCTACGATCGGAAAGAAGCTTTCGAGCCCGCCCGGTGTGACGACAACCATGAGGCGGCCCTCCGTCTTCCCCACATTGCGGAAGCGGTGCGGCACGCCGCGCGGCAAAGCGATGCAGCCGCCTTCCGTGAGTTCGACATAATCGCCGGCGCACCAGAAGCCGAAGCGACCGGAAAGGACGCGGAAGAACTCGTCCTCGCGCTCGTGCACGTGCAGTGGCGGACCTTCGCCGGGCAGCACGCAGGCCTCGAACATGCCGAGCGAACCGGCAGTGTTGTCCGCCATCACGCGGATGACATGCTTACCGAACGCCATTGCCGGCGTCCCATGCCCCGGCGGCGAAACCGCCGCATGGGTAAACTTCTCCATTTCTCTTTCTCCAGGTTCGAGCTGCATCGACCGTCGAGGTTCTGCTCTTGCGGCAGGACGCAGAAATCCGTGCCGCGCTCCGGGATGCGGGGCGGGGCCATGTTCTTTCGCCTAGTGGCACGAGGCCGCCGAAGACGGCCGGATGATGATTGTCGCAGGCCGTCCAGCCGGTACGTCACTTCTATAGCGCAGCATGAAAACCGGCGTTCCTAAATGAATGTGCAAGCCATACCGGATATCCTAAAAGTTTGCTAAAGAAGGCTTGGGGCAAGCAAAGGGGGACGGCAGTGAGGCTTGACGACAGGCTTCTCGATTTTCTCAATCGGCCGCTGATGTGCATCATCGCTGTGGCTGACGAGACCGGCCGCCCTTCGGCGGGACGCGGCGTCGGCTTCCATCTCCTGGAAGACCGCGAGACAATCGACGTCATCTTTTCAGCCTGGCAGTGGCCACGGCTCGAAATCGGCATCCGGCAGAACGGGCGGATCGCCGCCACCTTCGTCAGCCCGTCGGACTATGTGAGCTTCCAGCTGAAAGGCACCGCCACGATGCGGGACACGGAAACGCCCGACCTCGATCGCGCCGACCGCTTCATGACAGCGGCGACGGACGAGCTCGAATCCCTCGGTGTGCCCCGGCGCCTCATCGCGCCATGGCTGACGGCGCGCGAGGCGCGGGTCGCCCGGCTGGTCATCAGCGAAATATATGTCCAGACGCCCGGCCCGCTCGCCGGCATGCTGGCGGGCACCCATGTCGGCGCGCGGTCCCAATGAAGCTGCGGCTTTCCGATCTTTCCGCCTGCTTCGAAGGTGTCATCCCCTCCATCATCGCCACGGCATCGGCCGACGGCATGCCGAACATATCCTATCTCTCCCATGTGGTACGGGTCGATGAGGAACATGTCGCGCTTTCCAACCAGTTCTTCGCCAAGACGGCCGCGAATGTGCGCGCTAATCCGAAGGTCACGCTGATCCTGGTCGACGGGTTCACCGGCGATCAGTTCCTGCTCGACATCGGTTTCGTTCGTTCAGTCGATGCTGGCGCGCTCTTCGACAAGATCGCCCGCCAGCTCAAGGCGAGCAGTGCGCAGGTCGGCATGTCGGATATCATGCGGCTCAGGAGCGCCGATATTTTCCGGGTGCACGGAATTGAAAAGGTTCCCTCGCCGGTGGAAATGGCGCCGCCCATGAGCAGCCGTGCGCCTGTCAGCCTTCCCGACCTTTCTAAGGCGATCAAGGCTATCGAGCGACAGGCGGAGGCCGATGAGATCATCGACAGCCTGCTCGACGGCATCCAGCACGTTCTCGGATACGGCAATGCGCTCGTGCTCATCCACGACAGCCATTGCGGCTGTCTGATCACCACCGGCAGCATCGGCTACGAGCGCTCGGGCCTCGGATCTGAAATCGCAGGCAGCGAAGGAATGATCGGCGCCGCGGCAACGAGTGGCCAGACGATCAAGGTCAGTGACATGAGTCGCGTGCGCCGGTTTGGCGAAGCGATCGGCCTGGAGGCGGGAGGGGCTGAAAATGCTACGCGCACCGTCGCTTTCCCGCATTTGCCGACGGCTATGAGCCAGATTGCCGTTCCCATGACCGCCGGCGGCATGGTGACGGGCGTGCTCTTCATCGAGAGCACGGAGCGGCTCGCCTTCCGTGAAGAGGACGAGGCTGCTCTCGAAATATTGGCGGGACAGGCTGCCAGCGCTCTCCGGGCCAGCGAACGGGCAGCGGCAGCCGCCGGACAGAGAGCTTCGATCCGCACGCCCGAGCCTGCTGCCGACGGCCGGGAAGTCCGCGTCGTCCATCACCGCTTCGATGACAGTGTGTTCATCGATGGCACCTATATAGTGAAGGGTGTTGCTGGCACCCTGCTGCGCCTGATGGTCGATTGGCATCTGAGCGACGGCAGGAGCGAGTTCACGAACCGGGAAATGCGGCTGACGGCTGGCGCACGCATGCCAGAGATCAAGGACAACCTTGAAACCCGGTTGCTACTGTTGCGTCGCCGGCTCGAAGAAAAGCAGGCGCCCATACGCCTCGTCCGCGTCGGCAGAGGCCGCGTCCGGCTGGAGGCGGAAGGACCTCTCATCCTCGACGCGATCGCAAGCGATTACCCGTGAGCTGAGAAATTTCGGCAGGCAACACGCCATCACGCTCTGGAACTGTTCCCAGAGAAGCGTGAAATCCCGGGTTACAATTCGCATCCCCTAGAAAATTGGTTTTCGCCGCTGTCAATCAGGACGGGTTCGTGCCGAAATCAGAGTCGACTGGTCTCCGGTTCGATTCCTTTCAACTGCACCGCGACAGCGCTGGCTTGTGCAGAGACGAAGTCGTGAAGACCACGCGGCCGGATCGCCGATTTCATGACCCTCCCGCGCTGGCGCCCAGGGTGACGAGAAGCTCGTCCAACTGCTCGAACTGCTCCGACATCACACCCTCCATCCCGGGCGATCGCTTCGTCGAGAGCTTCCTTGGAAGGATAGAGTTCGTGCAGGACGTCAGACGCTTCTGATCGGGCGTTTCCGGCTCGCGAAGACTAGCGGGAAAAAGACGCTGCGTCGCTGAAAAATTGGGCCAACGCCTCGGCCGTTTCCGTGGGATACTCTTCAGGAAAGAAGTGGCCGCCCGGCATCGGATGACCGACGACAATGTCAGCCAGTTCTCGCCATAACGCCAACGGTCCTCCTTCGTCGGCATACCATGTAGCCAGTGCGCCGGTTCCGCTCCAGAGAGCCATCAGGGGACAACCAATCCGGCGCCCCGAGACTTGGTCGTGCATGTCATGCTGGCGATCGACGCCTGCTGCAGCACGATACTCCTCGCAGATCGCGTGAACATGGTCTGCATTTCCGAGCGCCTCAACATAGGCCTCTCTGATTGCTGCCGGGAATGCCGCGGCGGAAGATCCCCAGCCGGCGAGCGCGTCGTCGACGACAGCCTCCGGTTCGCCAGCAATAAGTCTTTCCGGCAAAGGCTCGGCTTGCGCCAGCAAGACCCAGGGCCAGAAGCCTAACGCAAATCGGTCATCCGCTCGATCCCAGACGGTCGCGGTAGGGACGATATCGAGAACGGCAAGCTTTGTAATCATAGCAGGATGATCGAGCGCCATGCGGTAAGCGACACGGCCGCCGCGGTCATGGCCGGCGACCATGAACTCGCCAAAGCCGAGCTTTGCCATAACCTCGACCATCTCGGCGGCCATCGCTCGTTTTGAATAGGGCAGGTGATCCGGGGTGGACGGGGGACAAGCGCTGGCGCCGTATCCGCGCAGGTCGGAACAGATGACAGTGAACTCGGAGGCAAGCAGAGCAGCGACGTCGCGCCACATGAGATGGGTCTCCGGGAAGCCATGCAGCAATAGAACCGGCGGGCCGCTTCCAGTAATGGTGGTGAATATCGAACCACCCGATACGGAAATTGTTTGTGCGTGGCTGTGGTTCGGCACGTTGCTTCTCCCTACAAGGCGATCGTCACTCGTGCGCTCAACAAGGCGGAGGCATTGTACCGTGGTGCTTCGAGGGCGATCCAGTGAGCTGGCGGACTTTTTTGTGCCGGTATCGTCACCAAGGTGGACCTCCGCGATGCGAGCGCTCAATTGAACGGCCAGCCGGCTCCGGCAGCCGATGATGCGCGAGCCTTCTATGAGGCGGTCGGATTCCTGCCTTCGCCGTCCGACCCAATGATGCTGATGGTCGCGCTGCATGATCTCAACTGCGCGCTGCATCCTGAACAGGGGGCAGATGCCCTCAAGGTCACCGATTGATTGAGCTGCTCCCGAGGCCTTCGGACTCAAACGAACTGGAGGTATCCACTTTCCAACGTCCGGACACGCGGTCTTGGGGTGCCGCATTTCGGCAAGATCGGTCAGACCCGGTGTCACGGGCCAGCCGCCCTTCTGTCCGTAGGCTTGAGCCCTGCGATGAAGAAGCCGATGGCCTTCTCGAAGGCGCCGTCCATCGTCTCGTCGCGTCTTGCCTCGAGCGCTGCCGCGAAGAGGGGGTGTTTCATCGGCGAAGGGGAGGGGACGGTTGCGTCACGCTCGGCAGCATCCTGAGCTTCCGCCTGCTCCTCCAGCACCCAGCCGACGATGAAGCGGCTGAGAGCGATCATGATGGTCAGCGCCTCACCCGGGGCAAAGCCCCCCTCGCATAGATGACGGATCTGCACCTCGGCGCAGTCGTACTCGCCGGGTTCCGGCCCCGTGCCGGCATGGACACGCGCGCCGTCGCGATGGGAGAGCAATGCCCGGCGAAAGCTCAGCGCATTGTCGCGCAGCCACACCTGCTTGTGTCCCTCTTTGGCAGCGCGCTCGACTATCTGCTCATGGCCACTGCCCCAGCCCTGTGGATGCTCGCCATAGGCCGCATCATTGCGGGCGTCACCGCAGCCAATATGGCGGTGGCCACTGCCTATATCGCTGACACGACGAGCGAGAAGCAGCGGGCGACGGCCTATGGCTATATGAGCGCCTGCTTCGGCTTGGGTCTGATCGTCGGTCCAGCACTCGGCGGCCTTCTTGGCGGGCTGTCGCTGCGCGCGCCATTCCTTGCCGCGGCGGCGCTTACCGGCCTCAATTTGGCTCTGGCGTTCTTTATCCTGCCGGAATCGCATCGCGGCGTGCGCAAGTCGATCCGCCTCAGCGACCTCAACGCCTTTGCCTCGCTTACTGCGCTCGCCCGCCGGAAGACCCTGCGACGGCTTCTATGCCTGTACGTGATCCTGCAAATTGCCGGGCAGATTCCAGCCACGCTCTGGGTGCTTTTGGGGGGAGGGGCGGTTCGGCTGGAACACGAGAACCGTCGGTCTGTCGCTCGCCGCCTTCGGCGCCCTGTCCGCTCTGATGCAGGCCTTCGCCACCGGCCCGGCGACGAAGCGTTTTGGCGAAAGGCGTGGCCTTGTCTTCGGGCTTATCACCGATTGCGGCGGTTATCTTCTGGTGTCGCTCGCGACGCGAGCCCTGCCTTTGCTCGCTCTTGGCGGCGTCACACAGCCCGCGCTGCAGGCGCTGATGTCATTTACGGTCGCGGAGAGCGAGCAGGGGGAGCTGCAGGGCTCGCTGGCGGGGTTGGCGAGCCTTGTCAGCATCATCGCGCCGCTTGCCGCTACCTCGCTCTATGCCGTTACTGCCGCAACCTTCTCCGGCGCCGTCTGGCTCGCCGGCGGGGCGCTCCAGGGGGTCGGCCTCATGCTCCTCACCAAGACTTCGCAGCCTGCACGAGAGGCTGCGCGCTGAGCATTCGATATGGTATTCAGGATCCGGAACGCATGTCGCGCAGATTTGCTGATTCCTGCTGACCGAGGCCCGGATCATTCCCGGTCGCCTGCTTCAGCTTTCTCCGCGCGCGACCGCGAGCCTGGCCAGGATTATGCGTGCCGGTGGCGAGCCCGGCCCTCAGCTTCGCGCCAAACGCCCGCGACATGCCGTCCTTCACCTGCGCGAGACCAAACAGCAGCAAGGCCACCGCTCCGAAGAGGTTGATCATCACGATCGTCGATTCCAACATCTGCTCCAGATCTGCAGAACGGTCGCACCCGCCTGGCGGCCACGGGCGATAAACAACTGTCGTCGGGAATAGTTGCTCCCAGGAGAGCCGTTGAACATGGGCCTTGAGTGTCAAGGCGGCACCTTGCTCGTCGACCACGATATCTTCGGGGCGAATGCCCAGCTGAAAGCTACCTTCTCGCCGACGCGATTTCCCACGGTTATCATCGGCTAGACAGCCCGGTTGTCTTTGCCAGGCGGCATCGCCTTAATGGTTCGTGCTGATCGGCTCCTTACTCCGAAGCGTTCACTGCGCCAGGATCGACATTCGTCGATCCCGCCTTGTTGCGACCGGCGAATAGGGATGTCAGCCGCATGACCAGTATATAGAAGAGAGGCACGAAGAAGATACCGAGGGCGGTGGCCGAGAGCATGCCGCCCATGACGCCGATGCCGATAGCACGCTGCGCGCCGGAGCCTGCCCCCGAGGCGACCGCCAACGGAAGAACTCCAAAGATGAAGGCGAACGACGTCATGAGGATCGGACGCAGGCGCATTCGCGCGGCACGCAGCGTGGCGTCTAGCAGAGGCTGGCCTTGAGCTTGAAGGTCCTTGGCGAACTCCACGATCAGGATGGCGTTCTTCGCCGCGAGCCCGATCGTGGCGATCAAGCCCACCTTGAAGTAAATATCGTTTTCCTGACCTGTGAGTTTGGCCGCTGCCAATGCACCAAAGACGCCGATCGGAACCGCGAGGATCACCGCAAAGGGGATTGACCAGCTTTCGTAGAGCGCCGCGAGGCAAAGAAAGACGATAAGCAGGGAGAAGGCATAGAGCGATGCCGCCTGCGCGCCTGAAAGCCGTTCCTGGTAAGAAAGGCCGGTCCATTCGACACTGAATCCGCCGCCGATCTCCGATACCAATTGCTCCATCCTGTCCATCGCCGTCCCAGAGCTGATACCGTTTGCCGCAGAACCCTGGATGTTGACGGCCGACGATCCGTTATAGCGCTCCAGCCGCGGAGAGCCCTGGTTCCAACTCGTCTTTGCGAAGGCCGAGAAAGGGACCATCTCGCCGGAAGAATTGCGAACGTACCATCTGTCGATGTCGCTCGGATACATACGGAAGGGTGCGTCGGCCTGCACGTAGACGCGCTTGATGCGCCCGTTGTGATCAAAGTCATTCACGTAGTCGCCTGCCCAGGCAACCGAGAGTGCGTTGTTCAGATCCGAGACTGTAACCCCCAGGGCGCCCGCCAGACGATGGTCGACGTTGACGCTGAACTGCGGCTGTTCGGCGGCGCCGTTTCGCCTTACGCCCAGAAGCTCCGGATCGCTGTTGGCTTTGGCGAGCAGCTGGCTCTGCGCAGCGATCAGGGCATCACGACCCTTTCCGGACACATCCTTCAGATACATGTCGAACCCGCTGGATTGGCCGAGGCCCTGGATCGCCGGGGGTTGCAGAGCGAGAACCCGGGCGTCGCGAATCCCGCTGAATGCGCCCATCGCGCGCCCCGCAACCGCGTCCGCCGATTGACTGGCCTTCGTGCGATCGGCGAAGGGCTTCAGCTTCACGAAAACCATCGCATTGTTCTGGCCGGTACCCGAAAAACTGAAGCCCAGTGCTGCAAACACGCTGTCGACGCTGTCTGCCTCGTTTTCCAGATAAAACGTCTCGACCTGCTTCACGACTGCGAGCGTGCGAGCGCGCGTCGCGCCTGTTGGCAGTTCGACCATCGTCATGAGAGCGCCCTGGTCTTCCTGGGGGAAGAAGGACGATGGCAGGTGGGCGAACATCCAGTAGCTGCCGCCGCCAAGGATCAGGTAGAGGGCGACCACGCGGACGGACCGCTTGATGATCCCGCCGACCCCGTTGACATAGCCGTCTGTGACCGTCGCAAAACCGTCGTTGAACTTGCGGAAGAACCAGTTCTTCGGCTCTGTATGGGACGGCCTGAGAAGCGATGCGCAAAGGGCAGGCGTCAGAATCAGAGCGACAAGGACCGACAACGCCATCGCCGTGACGATGGTGATCGAGAACTGCCGGTAGATGATGCCCACCGAGCCGCCGAAGAAGGCCATCGGCAAGAACACCGCGGACAGCACGAGGCCGATCCCGACAAGCGCGCCGGTAATCTCGTTCATCGACTTTACGGTCGCTTCCTTCGGTCCGAGTTTCTCCTCCTCCATCACGCGCTCGACATTCTCGACGACGACGATCGCATCGTCGACAAGCAGACCGATCGCAAGCACCATGGCGAACATCGTCAGGGTGTTGATGGAATAGCCCGCCACCGACAGAACTCCGAAGGTCCCGAGCAACACGATTGGGACGGCGATGGTCGGGATGATCGTGGCGCGCCAGTTCTGCAAGAAAACGAACATCACAACAAAGACGAGGATGACTGCTTCGAACAGGGTGTGCTCGACCTTCTCGATCGATGCCCGCACGAACGGGGTCGTGTCGTAGGGATAGACGATGTCCACATCGGCAGGCAGCGATGGCTTCAAGGCGGTGAGCGCGTTTTTCACGCTCTCGGCGGTATCGATGGCGTTGGCCCCGGCCGCCAGGTTGACACCGAAACCGGCGGCTGCCCGGCCATTGTAACGGCCTGCGGAGGAATAGTCTGCCGAACCGATTTCGACCCTTGCGACGTCTCCGATCGTCACCATCGATCCATCCGTTTCGGTCTTGAGGATGATCGAGTTGAACTGCTCTGCGGTCTGGAGCTGAGATTGCGACGTGACGGTGAAGTTCATTTGGGCATCGGCCGTTGCGGGAAGGTCCCCCAGTTGGCCCGCCGAAACCTGTCTGTTCTGCGCCGAGATCGCCGATGTAACGTCGGAGGGCGTGAGCTGGAACTGCTCGAGCTTGTTTGGGTCAAGCCACACGCGCATGGCGTAGCCGGCGCCGAAAATGTTCAGGTCGCCGACGCCTTCGACGCGCCGGATCGTGTCCTCAATGTTGCTCGACACGAGGTCGGCAAGATCCGTTGACGTGTATTTGGGGTTCTCGGAGGTAAGGGCAGCAATCAGCAGGATTCCCGAGGTCGACTTGCTGACTGTCACACCCTGCTGCGTCACTGAGTCCGGGAGCCTGGATTCGACCTGAGACAGCTTGTTTTGCACCTGGACTTGAGCCGTGTCGGCATTGGTGCCGTTCTGGAAGGTCAGCGAGATCGACGCAGATCCCTGCGAGCTGCTGGTCGATGAGATATAGAGCAGGCCGTCGAGGCCTGTCATGTTCTCTTCGATAATCTTCGTCACCGAGTTTTCGACGGTCTGGGCGCTGGCGCCAGGATAGGTCGCACTGATACGGATCGTCGGCGGCGCGATCTCCGGATATTGCGAGATGGGTAGCTGGTTGAGCCCGAGAAGGCCGCCCAGCATGATGACGATGGCGATGACCCAGGCAAAAATCGGCCTTTGGATGAAGAACTGAGACATTGGCCGCTCCGCTCACTTGCCAATCGATGCTGCTTGCTTGCCGTTGTCACTTGAAACACGCGCCACCGTCACTTCGACGCCGTTGGCGTCAAGCTTGACCTCAACCGGCTTGACTGGCTTGCCGTCCTGGGCGTTTTGAAGCCCGTCGACGATCAGCCTGTCCCCGTCCGATACCCCCTTCGTCACGAGCCAGTTCGGTCCGATATCTATGGCAACTTCGAGCACCCGCGTTTCGACCGTGTCGTCGGTCTTGATGAAGCGCGCCGTCGCCTCGCCGTTTGCATTCCGGGAAACGCTACGCTGCGGCAGCAGAATACCGTTGTTGTCACGCGCCAGACTGATCGTCCCCAACACATACATGCCGGGCAGAAGGCGCCGCTCCGGATTGTCGAAACGGCTGCGGATGGTGAACGTGCTTGTCGTTTGCGCAACGAACTGATCGGCCGATTTGATCTCACCGACAAGGTCATAAGGTGTACCGTCAGCGAATGAGAGATGTACCTCTGCCTTGGTTTCAGGCCCGCCGACAATGGGCCTGAAACCGCCCATCCGAAGCTGATTTCGGAACTTGATCAGATTGGCGGAGGACTCCGTCAGGTCCACATAAACGGGATCGAGCTGGCGGATAGTAGCAAGTGGGTCGGATTGTGACGCCGTCACCAGCGATCCTGTACTGACTGAAGATGTGCCAATCCGGCCATCGATCGGGGCTGTGATCGTCGCATAGCCAAGATTGATTTTAGCGGTTTGGAGATCGGCCTGTGCGACAGCGATAGCCGCCTGTGCCTGAAGATAGCTCGACTCCGCGTCATCGCGGTCCTGCTGGCTGACGGCGCTTGTGGTGGAGAGCGTCCTGTAGCGGTCGAGCTTCGATTTTGCGCTGGGAAGTGCGGCCTCGTTTTTTTTCAGAGTGGCTTCCGCCGACGCAACCGCGGCTTCGTAGCTCTCGGAATCCAGGCGATAGAGGACGTCTCCCCGCTTCACCTCTGTGCCTTCCGTGAAAACGCGCTCTTGAATGATACCACCAACCTGGGGGCGAATTTCCGCCAGCTTAAAGGCGACAACGCGGCCTGCAACATTGGTTGACAGCACGACAGGTTGCGGATGGACAACCAGGTACCCGGCTTCGGGAGGCTGTGGTGCTCCCGTAGCTGCGGACCCTTGTTCCGAGCTTCCGTTGCAGGCGGTAAGAGCGGTGGCAGCAATCAATACCGCACCCAGCAGGGAAGATCGTCTATCGTGCCGGTGGCGGCAGGTTGGGCCAACCGATCTACCGTTCATACCGTGTCTTCCTGATGCTTCTCAAATGGCGGGCGGCGTTGACCACCCTCCTTTCATTTTACATGCACGTGCTCATACAATTCAACAGGCACGAGGTAGGCCCGGCAGGCTGCAACCTGATTTCTTCAACTGAAGCGGAGGTTCTGGCGCCCGAGTTTGTCGACCGAGGAGCAGCCCATCAGCTTCATGCCGCGCTCGATCTCGACACGCATCAACTCCAGGGCGCGTTCGACGCCGGCTTGTCCGGCGGCAGCAAGCGGAAACAGATAGTAGCGGCCAAGTCCGACCGCCTTGGCTCCGAGGGAGAGCGCCTTGAGCACGTGGGTGCCGCGCTGCACTCCGCCGTCCATCATGACATCGATCCGATCTCCCACGGCATCGACAACATCCGCAAGCTGGTCGAATCCCGTGCATGAGCCGTCGAGCTGCCGGCCGCCGTGGTTGGAGAGCACAATTCCGGTGCAGCCAATCTCTGCTGCATGCTTGGCGTCCTCCACGGACATGACGCCCTTCAGGCAGAATTGCCCGCCCCACTGCTGCACCATTTCGGCGACGTCATCCCACGACATCGAGGGTTCCAGCATCTCGGTGAAGTAGCGACTGATGGACATCACGCCGCTCCCCATATCAACATGGCTCTCCAGCTGCGGCAGCCGGAAAGATTCATGCATAAAATAGTTGATCGCCCATGACGGCTTGACCGCGAACTGGGTCATGCCGGCGAGATTAAGCCGAAAGGGGATGGCGAAGCCTGTCCGCTTGTCGCGTTCACGGTTGCCGCCGGTGATGCTATCCACCGTCAGCATCATCACCTCTATCCCCGCTTGCTTGGCGCGCGCCATCATTTCGCGGTTCAGTCCACGATCCTTGTGAAAGTAAAACTGGTAGACCTGTGGTCCGCTGCTGATCTGACGTGCCTCTTCCAGGCTGACGGTACCGAGCGAGGAAACACCGAACATGGTTCCGAACTTCGCCGCCGCCGCTGCTACCGCGCGTTCGCCCTGATGGTGAAAGAGGCGTTGAAGTGCCGTTGGCGAACAGTAGACGGGCATCGCCAGTTTCTGGCCCATCACCGTAACCGACATGTCGACGCTTCCTACACCGCGCAGGACGTTAGGGATCAGGTCACAGCGGTCGAAGGCGGCTGTGTTGTGTCGATAGGTGATTTCATCATCGGCTGCGCCATCGATGTAGTTGAAGATCGGCCCCGGCAGGCGCTGCTTTGCCATCCGCCGGAAATCATGAAAGTTGTGGCAGTTCCCTAAACGCATTCGTGCCTCTATCGCTTGAGCAGCTCCCTCAATAGCATCGATGGTTCATATTCATCGCAGGCTCGCCGCGTGCATCCACAAGAGATGCAGCGACCGACCGACGCGCTGTCATGAACCGAACAAGGAAGCTGCCACCCGCCCTTACCTGACTGCAGTATTGCCGTAGATGACATCCGGGAGCCAGAGTGAAAGCTGTGGAAACGCGCTGAGCAGAACGAGCAGGAGCATCATCGTCAGCAGGTAGGGCAGCACCTCACGGGCATAAGCCATCATCGGCACCTTCAATACCATCGATGAGATGTACATCAACCCGCCGACGGGCGGCGTGATGCCGGCGATCGTCAGATTGGTGATGAAGACCACGCCGAAATGCACCCGGTCGATATGCACGCCGTCGATAATCGGCAGCAGCATCGGCGTCAGGATGATGAGTGCGGCCGAACCCTCGATCGCCGTGCCGATGATGATCAGAACCACGTTGATGAGCAGCAGCATCATGAGCGGGCTATCGGTTACGCCGTTCAGCCAGCCGGACATCGCCTGCGGCACCTGTTGCCAGGCGAGATAGAAGCCGAAGGCGGCTGCAGCGCAGATCATGACCATCACGACGGCCGAATCCCTGACCGCCTCGGCGAGCACTTCGGGTATCTGCCGGATCGTGAATTCGCGATAACCGAAGACGGCGACGATCAGGACATAGACGACGACAACGGCGCCTGCCTCCGTCGTCGTGAACAGGCCGTAGCGCGTGCCCACGAAGATCACAACCGGAATGGAGAGCGCCCAGAGGCCGTCGACAAGCGCCTTCATGCCCTCCTCCCGCGATGCCCGCTGTTTGCGCAGCGGCTTGTAGCCGCGTTTCTTGGCAATGAAATAGGTGGTCAGCATCAGCCCGACCGCGAGCAGGAGGCCCGGAACGACGCCGGCCGCAAAGAGCCGTCCGATCGAGGTTTCCGCGAGGAAGCCGTAGACGATAAGGCCGATCGACGGCGGGATCAGTGCCGTGATGATCGCCGCCGACGAGGTGATGACCGCCGCGAAGGCGCGGCTGTAGCCTCGCTCGGCCATTTCGATCCCGAGCGTCTTGGCGAGCATCGCCGCGTCCGCATTGGCCGAGGCAGTCAGCCCGCCGAGCAGCGTGGCGAGCACCGTGCACATCTGCGCCAGCGCCCCTGTCAGATGGCCGACGAGGACGTCTGCCAGATTGAGCAGCCGCCGGGTGATGCCCGATGCATTCATGATGCAGCCCGCCAGCACGAAGAGCGGCAGGGCCAGGAGCGATACCGACTGGCTGCCCTCGGCGATCTCCTGCGCGAAATTGGACAGGGGAATCATGTCCATGTTGAGCAGGAAGAACGTCAGGGCTCCGATCGCCATCGCCCAGGTGATCGGCGTGGAGAGCAGGAACAGGACGACGACCACCAGCGAGGGGCCGGCGAGGTTGAGAAACGTCATATAATGGAATCCACGTTGCGATGAGTCCGCTCGATCCAGGGACGCTCGACGATCAGGTGCTGGACGAGCATCGCTGCCGACGCCACCGCAAGCGGCGCATAGGCAAAGCTGCGGGAGAGATCGAGCGCGACGCTATGGACGTTGCGTGACGTCCAGGTCTGCCAGATGAAGAGCACCGTCATGAGCGCAAAAAACGCTATGAGCAGGAGGTAGTTGAACCAGGCGACCCATTTTTGCAAGGTCTGTGGCAGAGCGGCGACCACGACGTCGATTGCCGCGTGGGAGCCGAGGCGGACACCGGCGACCGCCCCGAAGAACACCAGGTAGCTGAACGACAGCATCGCCAGCTCATACGTCCAGGCCGCCGGCTGCGGAAAGACGTAGCGGCTGATCACGCCCCACAGGATTGCGCCGAGGATGCCGAGGAGCGCGAGCACTCCGATCGCCTCGTCGATCCGTTTCAGGCTGAACAGCGGCCCGTCATCAGTTTGATGAGATTCCATGAGAAGGCTCCGCAAATACTGAAAGGCCGAGACTGTTAGCGCCTATTTCATTGCGTCCTGAACGCGCTCGAACATCCCGGGCGTCAGGTTCGGCACCTTCGCGTAGGCTGCCTTCGAGGCTTCCATGAAGGCCGGGATGTCGACGTCGGTCACGATCTGGACGCCGGAGTCGGAAAGCTGCTTGGCATAGGAGTCATCGGTGTCGAGGGTCATCTTGGTAAGGTCGGCAGCGATCTTCTGGCCTTCCTCCGTGACGATCTTCTGCAGATCCGCCGGCATGGCGTTATAGACAGAGGCCGGCAATACCCACGCCGTGAACATCACCTGATGGCCCGTTTTCGAGATCACCTTGCGGGTTTCGTTGAGCTTGGCACCGGCAATCGAGCCAAACGGGCCTTCGGCGGCATCGACAACGCCGGTCTGCAGCGCATTGTAGACATCGCCCCATGGCAGCTCCGTCGGACGGGCGCCGTAACCCGTGAAGGTCGCCATCATGATCGGCGAGGCCGGAACGCGGATCGTAACGCCGGAGAGGTCGGCAGGCGAACGGACCGGCTTGTCCGAAATGACGTGGCGATAGCCGAACAGCCCGTTCGGCATGAAGATCTTCAGCCCCCTCGCTTCCAGCTTGCCGGACAACTCCTTGAAAACGTCGGAGGCAAACAGCCGATCGCTCGCCTCCAGATTGGGATAGACATAGGGTCCGGCGAGGATGGAAAGATCAGGCTCGAACTGTCCGAGCTGGCCGTAATCGGTGGCGCTCATGAGGCTGGCGCCGCTCATGACCATTTCATTGACCTTCTTCTGCGCACCGAGCTGATCGCCGGTCATCACCGTGATGGCGATGCGCCCGCCGGAGCGTTCGCCCACTCGCTCCGCATAGAGCTTCATCGCTTTGACGATGGGTTCGTTGGGATTAACCTGCGAGGTCGAAAAGCGCAGATTGTAATCCTGCGCGGATGCGATGCCACAGAGCGAGAGGGCGGCGACAGCCGCGGCGGCGAAAAGCGTCTTCAATGGTTCCTCCTCAAGCACCCCAAGTTCCTCCGGGTGTGCATTCATATGCGAATGTTTCAATTATTAAAGAATAACACACATCGGTCAAGTCCATTGGGAAGCTGGCCTTTGGATTTTGTGGGATATACGGGAATCCGAGGGGAGAGAGGGGAAAGACATAGATCCGACCTCCTCCTGATCAACGCAGAAGGGCATTCTCATATGAATAATACGATTACTTGTGGGAAGCCATGAAGATTACATCTGCTTCCTCGCCTCGAAGAAGCGAGTCATTCGCGCCGTGGACACGGCGCGGCTGGATCCCTGTG
>NZ_JAULLL010000034.1:0-34579 GCF_041357635.1 Sinorhizobium sp. CB7 | reverse complement strand
CCACTCTGCCACGGTGCAGGCCGCTATCCACTCCTCATGGAATCTCTTCCCTGTGCTTGTCACAGGGATCCAGCCGCCGTGCGCCCGCACGGCGAAAAGACTCCTTCATACCGATTGCCTGAGGCCCGATCTATGAGATCGTGAGATCGGCGGAATGTGCCCTGCATATCGCCCTTGCCATCAAGCATGGATAAGTTCGCGAAAACTCACATCTAACTAAGCAATTCCGTGCAGAAAACCGCTGCGCCCTTTTGCTGGAATCGCCCTAACCTCGGAACGTGTAGGTTTCGATCGACTGCGGTTTCATCTCGATCGAAAAGCCGGGCCGCGTCGGCGGCATATAAGCGGCATTCCTGATGATGCAGGGATCGACGAAATGTTCGTGCAGGTGGTCGACATATTCGATCACCCTGCCTTCCTTCGTTCCGGAAACGGCGATGTAGTCGACCATCGACAGGTGCTGAACATATTCGCAAAGCCCGACGCCGCCCGCATGCGGCCAGACCGGCTTGCCATATTTGGCGGCGATCAGGAGCACCGCGAGGACCTCGTTCAATCCGCCCATACGGCAGCTGTCGATCTGCACGATATCGATCGCGCCCTCGGCTATGAACTGCTTGAACATGATGCGGTTCTGGCACATCTCGCCGGTCGCCACCTTGATCGGGGCGATGGCCTCGCGGATCTTGCGATGGCCCGCGACGTCGTCAGGGCTGGTCGGTTCCTCGATGAAGAAGGGATTGGCGAAGGCCAGTGCCTTGACCCAGTCGATCGCCTGCCCGACGTCCCAGACCTGGTTGGCATCGATCATCAGAAAGCGATCTGGGCCGATCACTTCGCGGGCAATGGTTAGACGCCTGATGTCATCCTGGAGATCGCGTCCCACCTTCATCTTGATATGCCGGAAGCCGGCATCCACCGCCTCCTGGCAGAGGCGGCGAAGCTTTTCCTCGGGGTAGCCGAGCCACCCGGCGGAGGTGGTATAGCAGGCATAGCCCTCCCGCCGCAGGGTTTCGATGCGCTCGGCCTTGCCGGCTTCGGCACGCTTGAGGATGGTCACGGCCTCCTCGCGCGTCAGAACGTCCGTCAGGTATCGGAAATCGATGATGTCGGCGATTTCGTCTGCGGAGCGTTCGCAGACGAGCTGCCAGACCGGCTTTGCCTGCTGTTTGGCAAGCAGGTCCCAGAAAGCATTGACAACCGCGCCGGTCGCGAGGTGGATGACGCCCTTTTCCGGCCCGATCCATCGGAGCTGGCTGTCGCTTGTCAGATGTCGCCAGAACGCGCCCGGATTACGGCTGAACGTCTCGAGATCCTGACCAACCACCAGATGCCGCATCGCCTCGATCGCCATGCAGCAGATGTCATTGCCCCTGCCGATGGTGAAGGTGAGCCCGTGGCCGGAAAGACCGTCGCCGTCCGTGTCGAGGATGACATAGGCCGCGGAATAGTCCGGATCGGGGTTCATCGCGTCCGATCCGTCGAGGCTCTGGGACGTGGGGAAGCGCAGGTCAAAGACGCGAAGATCGGTTATGCGGGTCATGAGAACCTCCTGATGCATGTCGCGCAAAAGTGCACAGCGGTTTTGCGATAACGACCTGCATGAAAACAACTATCCAAAGCCAGCGGATCAGACGTCCTCGCGGGCGGTCTGACGCTGCGTGCCAAGGCCGTCGATGCCGAGTTCGATCACGTCGCCGGGCTTCAGAAAGCGCGGCGGCTTCATACCCATGCCGACGCCGGGAGGCGTACCGGTCGAAATGATGTCGCCAGGCTGAAGCGACATGAACTGCGACAGATAGGAGACAAGGAAGGCAGCGCCATAGACCATCGTCCTGGTCGAACCATCCTGCATGGTCTCGCCGTTCACCTTGAGCCAGAGCCGCAGGTTCTGGGGATCCGGCACTTCGTCCTTCGTTACCAGCCACGGGCCGGTCGGACCGAAGGTGTCGCACGATTTACCCTTGGTCCACTGGCCTGAGCGTTCGATCTGGAAAGCTCGCTCGCTCACATCGTGCACCGTGCAGTAGCCGGCTACGTAGTCCAGCGCCTCGGCCTCGCCGACATACTTCGCCTTGCGGCCGATCACCACGCCAAGCTCCACCTCCCAGTCGGTCTTTTGCGAGCCGCGCGGAATGAGCAGGTCGTCGTCGGGACCGACAATCGCCGAAGTGGCCTTCATGAAAATGATCGGTTCGGGCGGCACGGTAGCACCGGTCTCGGCGGCGTGATCGGAATAGTTTAGTCCGATGCAGATGAACTTGCCAGTCCCGGCGACGCAAGGCCCGAGCCGCGGCGTGCCTTCGACAAGCGGCAGGCTCGCGGGATCGATGGACGACAGCCGGGCGAGCGTGCCGGGGTCGATCGCTGTTCCGGCGACGTCGGAAATATGGCCGGAAAGATCACGGATGCGTCCATCTGCATCGAGGAGGCCGGGCTTTTCCCAGCCGGGAGCGCCGTAGCGAAGCAATTTCATGGCGAGAATTCCTTTCGTGGATCAGATGGTCCAGCCGCCGTCGATGGCATAGGCCTGACCGGTCGTATAGGTAGCACTGGCAAGGTAGACGGCGAGGTCGGCAATTTCTTCCGCCGTGCCGATGCGTCCAATCGGTTGGCGCGCAATGAAGGCGGCCCGGGTGGTCTCATAATCGCCCTGGGCGCGCAGGCGCTGCTGCAGTGAGGGACTTTCGACCGTACCGGGGCAGATGGCATTGCAGCGAATGCCCTGGGAGACGTAATCGGCGGCGACGGACTTGGTGAGGCCGATGACCGCCGCCTTGGTGACACCATAGGCGAAGCGGTTCGGTACGCCCTTCACGCTGGAGGCGACCGACGCCATGTTGATGATCGCGCCGTCCTTGCGCTCCAGCATACCGGGCAGCACGGCGCGGATGGTGCGGATCATCGCCTTGACGTTGAGGTCGAAGGCGAATTCCAGATCCTTGTCCGGCATGTCAAGGATTGTGCCGCCATGCACGACGCCGGCACAATTGAAGAGCACATGCACGCCACCGATTTCCGCCACCAGGGCCTTGACCGCGCCGTCGTCCAGAACGTCAAGCTTCCTGATGGTGATGCCAGGCTCGCCTGCGATTTCCGACAGCACATCCATGTTGATGTCTGTGGCGATCACCTTTGCGCCCGCCTTTGCGAAGGCGAGTGCCGACGCCCGGCCGATTCCCTGGGCCGCCGCAGTGATCAGAACCGTCTTGCCCGCCAGATTATCCGTCATGTCTCTTTCCTTACTTCTGTTTGCGCTCGACAAGCAGGATGTGATCCGCTGCCAGAACGACCTCGTTTCGCTGGTTGAGCACTTCGCACCGTTCGACGACGCGACCCATTTCCGGCCGTTTTGGATCATCCTCCTTGGACGAGATCGTCACGCGCGTGCGGATCGTGTCGCCGATATGCACGGGGCGGACAAAGCGCAGGCGATCATAGCCGTAGGAGAAGGCGACCGGGTTGATGAGCGAGGCGGTCAGGCCGACGCCGATCGAGAAGACCATGGTTCCATGCGCGATGCGCTGGCCGCCCGGCAGTGTCTTGGCGAATTCCGCATCCATGTGATGCGGAAAGAAGTCCCCCGTATGCCCGGCATGCACGACGAAATCCGTCTCCGTGATCGTGCGGCCGGTCGTCGTGCGCACATGTCCGAGCTCATAGTCCTCGTAATGGATGGTTAGTTCGGCCATGCCTCATGCCTCCGGTTTCTTCGCAAGCGGCGTCGCCGGCCGGGCGCTGGATTCGTAGGCCGCCTCGACGAGCGCCATTGTGTGCCAGGCGTCCTCGACAGAACCTATGAGCTCGCTGTCTTCGCCGGCGGCAAAACGCTGCAGGTTCGCCATGCGGTTTTCGAAGGCATCCGGAAACCAGGTTCCCTCGAGCGACACCGCCATCCAGTCCTTGCCTCCGTCAGGGTGGATCCAGAGTTCGTCCGGCTCGCCGCACGGATAGTCGAGATTGACCCCGAGCTTCACATAGGCTGCTCCCCTGGTGCCGCAGATGCGAAACTCGCAGGCCTGGAATTTCCTGCCGAAATCATGGTCGTGATTGACGGAAAGCACGCAACGCACCCTGGGTCCATAGTCGAGGATCGCGGCTGTGCGCGTCTGCGCGACCTCATGGTTGGGATGGCCGAGCGTCCTGGCGTGCACGCCTTGCGGATCGCCGAGCATGCCGCGGATGAAATCGAGGTAGTGGATCGAATGCATGGCGATCTCGATGCGCGGCAGTCCCTTGAGGAACGGCCAGAGCCCCCAGGGTGTGGCGAGCGCGAGCCATGCGTCGAAATCGACGATCTCTCCGAGCAGGCCCTTCGCTACGGCATCCTGGAGCGCCAGCATCATCGGTGCGAAGCGGAGCTGGAAGTTGACGGCTGCCTTGATATCGCGTTCGCGGCAGATGCCAAGAATTTCGGTGGCGCCGGAAAGATCGCTTCCCATCGGCTTCTGGATCAGCGCGAAACTGCCCTTGGGCAGTGTGCGCAGGATTGAAGCATGGGCGGCGGGCGGCGTTGCAAGGTCGAAGATCGCGCCGTCGACGGCAAGGGCCTCCTCCGGGGATGTGAAGGCGCGGATGCCCCAGGCGCTGGCGAGCGCCTCGGCCTTCCCGCGATCAGGATCGTACAGCCCGGCAACCGGAAAGCCGGCCTTTCGGTATGCGGGCAGATGCGCATCCCCGACGATCGACCCGGCGCCGAAGATGACGATCGGGCGCGGCTTCGACGGCTTCGGCCACCATTGCCGTAGGGATTTAGGATCGAAAGCCTCAGTCAAGATGGAATACCTCCTCCATCATCGCCCACCATTCGCCATCCTTGCGCGTATCGAGCGGTTTCTGGCAGGGCATGCAGACGGACCACCACTCCTGGTTCTTCGGATTGGCTGCCATCCTGGCCATGTCGGCCTCGAAATCGCTGCCCACATATTCCCAGTAGCCGAACAGCAGATTTTCCGGCTCCTTGAGGAAGATCGAGTAGTTGGTGATGTTGCACTCGCTGATCAGCGCCAGGATCTCCGGCCAGACGGCCGCGTGCAAAGCCTTGTACTCGGCAACCTTGTCTGCTTCCAGGCCGATGACCATGCCCATTCGCTGCATCGTCGTGCTCCTTAGGACCTGAGAATCTCGGTGGTGAACTCGTCGATGCTGCGCGCCCTGACGGCGTCCCAGTCCCACGAAATACCGATGCCGGGTTCGGACGGCGCCACCGCCCGGCCGTCGCGGATTTCCATACCCTTGGTCGTCAGGTCGTCGAGCTGCGGAATGTATTCGACGTATCTGCCGTTCTGGATGGCGCAGACGAGGCTGACATGCAACTCCATCAGGAAGTGCGGGCAGACCGGTATGTCGAAGCTCTCCGCCGCATGCGCCACCTTGAGCCAAGGGGTGATGCCGCCGATGCGTGCCACGTCGACCTGAACGATGGAGCACGCGCCCTTTTGCATGTATTCGCGGAAATGGCGGATCGAATACATGGATTCGCCAACGGCGATCGGCGTCGGAGTGGAACGCGTCAGGCGGATATGGCCGTCGAGATCGTCGGCCGGCAGCGGCTCCTCGATCCAGGCAAGGTCGAGCTCGCGCAGCCCTGCTGCGCGGCGGATCGCTTCGTCGACTGAAAAACCCTGATTGCAGTCCGTCATGATCTCGAAACCGTCGCCGAGCGCCTTGCGCATCGCCGCGAGCCGATCGTAGTCCTGCGAGCCGTGCGGCTTGCCGATCTTGACCTTGGAGCCCGCAAACCCCTTGGCCTTTGCGGCCAATGCATCCTCGACCAGCGCCTCCTTCTCGATGTGCAGCCATCCGCCTTCCGTGGTGTAGAGCGGGCAGCTTTCTCGGGCGCCGCCGGCGAGCTTCCAGAGCGGCAGCTTCTGCTTCTTGGCGCGCAGGTCCCAGAGGGCGGTGTCCACGGCGGCAAGCGCCAGCGCGGTGATCGCGCCGATCGTCGTTGCATGTGTGGCGAACTCTATCCTATGCCAGATCGCTTCGATGCAATCGGCGTCCTCCCCGATCAGGAGCGGTGCAAGGTGGTCGGAAAGCAGCCGCATCACGGAAGAGCCGCCCGTTCCGATCGTATAGGAATAGCCGGTGCCGATCGCGCCGTCGGCGTCCGTAATCGTGACGATCGGCGTCTCTTGGCTGACGAAGCTCTGGATGGCGTCGGTCCGCTTCACCTTCGGCGGCAGATCCACCATCCGCAATTCGATTTTCTCGATTTTCGCCATATCAGATGTCCAAGGTCCTGCCGGTCTCGACGTCGAAGAGATGCGCCTTCGAAAGATCGAGGCTCATGCGCACCTTTGCGCTTGAAGAAAGCGGTCGCGGATTGAGCATGCGGGAAACCCAGTCGCGGCCATTGAACTGGACGAACACCAGCGTCTCGTTACCAAGCGGTTCAGTGATCGAAACGGCAAGCTCGGTCTCAAAGACGGCGCTAGCGTCTCCGGCGTGCAGGCCGTGGCCAGTCGGGTAGAGATCGTCGGGACGCAGACCGAAGGTTACCTTCTGCCCTTCCTTCAGCCGAGTGGAGAAACGCGGCGGAACCGGCAGGCGAGCGCCGGAGGAGAGGACGAGATCGCGGCCCGCGACGACGGCATCCGCCATGTTCATCGGCGGTGATCCGATGAAGCCCGCGACGAACTTGGTCGCCGGTTTGCTGAACACCTCCTCGGGCGTGCCCACCTGCTCGATGTGGCCGTCACGCATGATGACGATGCGGTCGGAGAGCGTCATCGCCTCGACCTGATCGTGGGTAACATAGATCATCGTGGCCTGCATGCGCGCATGAAGCTTCTTGATCTCGGTGCGGACCTGGGTCCTTAGCTTTGCGTCGAGGTTGGACAGAGGTTCGTCGAATAGAAACACGTCCGGCTGGCGGACGATCGCGCGGCCCATCGCGACGCGCTGGCGCTGGCCGCCGGAAAGCTGCGAGGGTCGCCGCTCGAGCAGGTGGCTCAGGTCGAGGATTGCCGCCGCCTCGGCCACACGGGTCTTGATCTCGTCGGCGGAACGTCCGGCGATCTTCAGCGAGAAGCCCATGTTCTCCGCAACCGTCATATGCGGATAGAGCGCATAGGACTGGAAAACCATGGAAATATTGCGCGCGCGGGGCGGCAGATCGTTTACCACGTTGCCGCCGATCTCGATTGCGCCGCCGCTCACGTCTTCGAGGCCCGCGATCATGCGCAGCGTCGTCGACTTGCCGCAACCGGACGGCCCGACGAGTGCGATGAACTCGCGATCCTTTACCTCCAGATCGATGCCATGGACGACGTCAAGGGCGCCGTAGCGTTTGACGAGATTCTTGAGCGTGACAGGAGCCATGAACTATCCTTTGACCGCGCCGAAGGTGAGGCCGGAGACAAGGTGTTTTTGAATGATGAAGGTGAGCGTCAGCGCCGGGATGATCATGACGACCGCCAGCGCGCACATGCCTCGCCAGTCGATGGTGAACTCGGCGGTGTAGTCGAGCAGGCCGACCGGCAGGGTCTTGGAGTTGACCGAGCGGGTGATCTGCGAGGCCAGCGCATATTCGTTCCAGGAGGTGAGAAAGGCGAAGATGCCGGCGGACGCGATGCCGGGACCCGCCAGAGGGAACTCCACCTGCCAGAAGGCCTGCCATGGCGTGCACCCGTCAATCTGGGCCGCCTCTGCAAGATCTTTCGGCACCTGCCGGAAGAAGCCGTCGATGAGCCAGATGGTGAAGGGTACGTTCAGCGCCACATAGGTGAGGATCAGCGAAAAATGCGTGTCGATCATCCCGGCGCGCGCATAGATCATGAAGAGCGGCAGCGACAGTGCGATGCCGGGTACCGCCCGCGTCAGCATGAAGCCGAGGAAGATTGCCGACTTGGCCTTGAACCGATAGCGCGCAAAGGCGTAGCCGCCAGCCGTGCCGATCGCCAACGCGATGACCGTGGAGGTGACGGAAATGATCAGCGAATTTCGGAAATAGTCCCAAACGGGCACGCCTCCCTCTCCAGCCCCGGAGAACATGGCGCGGTAGGCGTCGAGCGAGATGCTTTGGGGGATCCAGATTGGCGGCTTGGCCATGATCTCCACCGTCGGCCGCAGCGACGACAGCACGATCCAGAGGCCTGGGAGGCAGATGATCGCCATCGCCAGGAAAAGGCCGATCAGGTGGGCGGCCTTCAGCAGCCGGCGGCGCAACCGATGGGACGCGTTGATATCCTTCACCATTCTGCTCCAATCTGCTGGCGGGCCGCCGCAAGCTTTCTGAAGAAATAGACGGTGAACAGGATCGACAGCAGGATCGCGACATAGGCCATGGCGTTTGCCATACCCATGCGGGCGTCGCTATAGGCCGTGCGTCCGATGAGCGTCCAGAGGAGTTCGGTGCGCTTGGCAGGACCGCCGTCGGTCATGATCCTGACGATGTCGTAGGCCCGCGCGACGTCGAGCGAGCGGATTGTCATGGCGATGAAGGCGAACGGCATCAGATAGGGCCATGTGACGTAGCGGAATGTCTGCCACGGGGAGCAGCCGTCCACATGGGCGGCCTCCACCGGATCCTTCGGCATGGCGAGCAGACCCGCCAGAATGAGAATTGCAAAGACGGCGGTCGACGACCAGATTTCCGCGATCAGGATTGCGATGAGTGCGAGGTTTCCGTCGATCAGCCAGGGGATCGCCTGATCGGTGATGCCAAGGGATTGCAGCGCGTTGTTGACGAAGCCGATGTTGTCGTTGAACAGGAACTTGAACTGGAAGCCCACCAGAACCGGTGAAAACATCATCGGAAACATCATCGTGGTGCGCAGCAGCCGTTGCCCCTTCGTCGCCTTGTTGACGAGAAGGGCAAGGCCGAGGCCGAGTGCCATCTCCGCATTGAGTGCGATCGTCAGCACCAGCACGGTGCGGCCGAAGGCGATCCAGAATTCCTGGTTGGTCAGCACGCTCACATAGTTGCGAAAGCCGATGAAGACGAAAAGCGATTCCGGCTTGGTCAGCCGGAAGGGGGTGAAACTGGAATAGAGCGAGAAAAGAAGCGGCAGGACGATGACGATCGCAAGGACGATGAAGGCAGGCGTTAGCAGCAGGGCCGGCGCCGAAAGTCTCGATATCTTCATCAAAGGTCTTCTCGCAAATCCATAAAGACGTGAGGGCGGCAGCCGCGCGCTTCGTGGCGCCGCCCTTCAATGCGCTGTTCAGAGCTTGCCGGCATCTTCGAGGATTGCCGTTGCCTTTTCGGCTGCTTCGTCGAGGGCCTCCTTGGAGGTCTTGTCGCCCAGGATGGCTGCCTGAAGTTCCGGATAGACCGCGTTGGAAATCTCGATCCATTCCGGCGTCTGCGGCACGGGGAAGGCGTATTTCGACGCTTCCTGGAAGGCCTTCAGGACCTCGGTCTTGTAGGCGTCGCCCTCGGCAGCCTTGATGTTGTAGTCCCAGACGGCGGTGCGCGTCGGCAGCGGCCCGGCCGCCGATTCGAGCTTCTGGCTGTCCTCGTTGGTCAGCCACCAGACGAGCGAGGCTGCCGCCTCCTTGTTGGCGCAGCTTTCCGTCACCGAGAAGCCGTGATGTCCCGACCAGCCGGTGCGCTTGCCGGAGGAACCGGCGGGCTGCACCTTGACCCCGACATTGCCGGCGATCTTGGAGGATGCCGGATCGTTGAAGAAGCTCGCCCAGCCGGGCCAGTCGAGATTGACGGCAATCGAGCCGGAGGCAAAACCCTGGCCGAGATCGTCCCACAGGTAGTTGGTCGTGCCCGGCGGTACCGCCTTGGCCTTGTAGAGGTTGACGAACCAGTCGAGCGCACGCACTCCGGCCTCGGAATTGAAGGCCGGACGACCATCCTTGTCGAGATATTCGCCACCTTCGGCGATCAGCATCTCATAGAAGCGGCCGTTGATCGCCTCTTCCTTGCCGGCGAACTGCGTGCCGTAGAAATTCGGCGGGGAGGAGAAGAACTGTGCCTGGTCGGAGACCTGCTGCCAGGTGTCCGGCGGCGCGAGGTCATAGCCGTATTTCTGCTTGAAGGCGGCCTTCTTGGCGTCGTCCTGATAGAGGCTCTTCTGATAGTAGAGCGCCGAGACGTCGAACTGCGCACGTGGCAGCATGACCAGCTTGCCGTCGAGCGTCGAGGCCTTGATGACGGAGGGCACGAAGGCGCTGATCTCTTCGGCCGGTATGAGCTTGGAGAGATCCGTATAGATGTCCGGATACTGCGGGGCGAAGGACGAATGGTTCGAGCCGACGCACCAGTTGAGACCGCCGGTGGCGATATCCGACTTGATCTCCTTGTCGAGTTCGAAGTGGTTCTTCTTGGAGAGGATGTTGACCTTGGCGCCGGTCGCCTTCTCCCATTCGCCGATCCGCTGGTAGAGCTTTTCGTACTGCTGACCGCCGATCAGCTTGGCGTCGATGGTGACGCCCTCGAATTTACCGGGCAACTCGGCTGCGGTTGCCGTTCCCAGCGCTCCCGTCAATGCAATCACGCCGGCAGACACACCGGAAAGCAGCCTTTTCATGGAACCTCCTCCTGGCTGGCCGCACATCTCCTTGGTGCGGCGTATTCTCACTTGTGAGAAATTGATTTATATACAAACAACATTTCCGCCGACCGTCAAGCGAGAAGTTCCTTTGAACTGAAAGAAATATTCGTATATGCATGCAATTATTCACGGAGAACCAATGGCCATGGAAAATGACGAGTCCGATCGCTATCGCGCCCCGGCGCTGGACAAGGGGCTCGACATCCTGGAACTGCTGGCCAGCGTCGACGGAGGCCTGACGCAGGCGGAAATTTCAAAGAAACTCAACCGCAGCCCGAATGAGTTCTACCGCATGCTGGACCGTCTGGTGCGGCGCGGCTACGTGACGCGCATCGACGGCGACCGCTACGCGCTGACGCTCAAGCTTTTCGGCCTCGCCCAGCTTCACCCGCCCGTGCGGCGTCTCGTTTCCTATGCGACGCCGCTGATGCGCGACCTTGCGCAGGACTCCAAACAGGCCAATCAGCTCGCCGTCTTCGATCGTGGCTCGGCGGTGGTCGTCGCCCAGCAGGAAGCCCCCGATTACTGGGGAATATCCATCCGCGTCGGCTCGCATATCAGCCTGTTCGACACCGGTTCGGGACATGTCCTGCTTGCTTTCCGCTCGCCGGAAGAGCGTGAGATGATGATCTCCGAACATGTGCGCAACCGCATGGATGTTTCACTCGGTCCCGACTTCTACTCGCGGCTCGATAACATCCGAGAGCGCGGCTATGAAATGATGGCGAGCGCCCAGACCGCGGGGGTCTACAATCTCTCTGCTCCCGTGCTCGGCCCGGATGGGCGCGGGATCGCGGCGCTGACCGTGCCTTACATCACGCTGGTCAACAATCCGACCGCCCCCGACATCACGAAGACGATCTCGTTGCTGGTCGAGACAGCCCGTCAACTTTCGTTGCTGGCGGGATCGGATATCTCTCCCGCCCAGGAATGAATGAGGCTCTTTATCGGCCGCAGCTTCCGTTTGGAGTCGCATCCGCATCAATAAACTCGTATATGAAGAGGCAATTCTTTTGTGAAGTGCCAACAGTGTCCGGGAGGAGCAACATCATGATCGTCGACACTCACCTGCATCTCATCGACAAATCGCGGCTGAGCTATCCGTGGCTTTCGTCGGTCCCGGCGCTTGATCGTGATTTTCTCTATGAGACCTATGCCCGGGAGGCACGCCGGACCGGCATCTCCATGGCCTTGCATATGGAAGTGGATGTCGAGCCTTCGCAGATCGAAAAGGAGACCGCTGAAGTTGCGACGCTCAAGAACCGGCGGGACAGCCTTATCGTCGGCGCGATCGCTTCCTGCCGCCCTGAAGAAACGGATTTTCCAGCCTACCTGGAAAGGCAGCTGAAGAACACGGTCGTCAAGGGCTTTCGCCGTGTTCTGCATGTCGTTCCAGACAGCTTGTCGGAAGATCGGCTTTTCCGCGAGAACATCAGACGGCTTGGCGGTACCGGCCTGACCTTCGATCTCTGCGTCCTGCCGCACCAGATTCCAAAGGCCATGGCCCTTGCCGATCTGGCACCCGATGTCCGCTTCGTCCTCGATCACTGCGGAGTTCCGGATATCCGCGGACAGAGCGAGCACCCCTGGCGCGAGCACATGACCGAAATTGCCCGGCGTCCGAACGTCACCGCCAAGATCTCGGGTGTGGTCGCCTATGCCGATTCCGACAAGTGGGACGTCCAGACCCTGCGGCCTTATGTCGAACATACGATCGCAGTCTTCGGTTGGGATCGTGTCGTCTGGGGCAGCGATTGGCCGGTCTGCACGCTCGGAGGCGGCCTGTCCACATGGGTGGCGGCAACTCAAGCTTTGATTGCCGGAGCAAGCATCGATGAGCGGACGAAACTGCTTTCCGGCAATGCCACGCGTCTCTGGTCCCTCTGACCGATCCACGAGGTCGGTCTCGAGGATCTTTCACAAGCTCTGTGCTGATCGGTGAGGTGGAGATTTCCGTGAGGGAGCCCACAGGGCAATCCTGCCAATCCACGATCTCATTGTGGGTTGTCTAGCACCGCTATCGCCACATCCTCCCCCTTTCCTGTGCTTGTCACAGGAATCCAGCAGCGCCGTGTCCACGGCGCGGGAGACTCGCCTTTTCGCGATGACGGCAGATCTCTTTGCCTGATTCCACCATAACGGCCTGCGAGCAAGTCGAGCAGTTGACAGGAGTCATTTCGCCGTGCCGACGCACGGCGGCTGGATTCCTGTGACAGGCACAGGAATGAGGTTGGGGAGGCTTTCGCGCCAAACAACTGCCTGCGGAATACCGGAGACTTGGTCCAGGTTCTGCCGTTTCCAAGATTTCAGGCGGTAATTGGAGTACGGGCCGCTGTTCACCTCTCATAACTGACTTGGTCAGGGAGATTGGGGAAGCGTCCGCGCGAGACAACTCGGACAACCTCCTAGTCGGAGAAACTTGCGAGGAAAAGCCGGTTCAGCTCGGCGACCATTTTCTTGCCGTCCGTTCCTGCCCGCAATCCGTCATTGAGGCAGTCGGATCCCTGTTGCTGGAAGGCCATGTAGCCGTCGTGTCGCGGCCTGACCCAGGCGGCCTGGAGCGTCGCGCGCGTGGCGCGGTAGAAATCGGCTGTGGCTGCGTTGACCGCCGCGTCTTCCCAGGCCTGACCATGGCCCGGCTGCCCGCCGGCAGCAGCGTAAGTTGCGCGCTGCACGTCGCCACTCGCGATCCAGTAGGCGAAATCGATCGCCTCAGCAATTGCCTCCGAGTAGGCAGAGACGGCAATCCCGGTGCCTCCGAGCGCAGAACCTGCTGGCCCGAGATTACCGGCAGCGGCAATATCCGTGAAATGGATGGTTTTCGGCCTGAAGCCCGCCATCGAGTAGCTCACATAGCCGTAGATAAGCGGTGAGCAGGCGATCTTCGTTCCGTCTCCGGACATCCGCTCGAAGACAGCGATCGGGTCCATGCTGAAGCAGGCTGGATCGATGAGGGCGACGAGCTCGCGGATCATGTCAATGACGCGCGCACCGACGTCAGCATCCACCAGATCACCCTTGCCATCGCTGCGGCACGGGGCGCCGAGATTGGCCGCAAGCGTGTAGAACGTCATCAGCGAGTGCGGTGGCCGCATCGGAACGAGCACCTTGCCCTGTCGGGCAAGGCTCAACACATCGGTCCATCGTGACGGCGCTTCTGGAATGAGGTCCGGGCGGAAGGCCTGCACCTGCGTTGCCGCATCGATCGGGAACGCCCACTGGCGTCCCTGCCATTTATAGGATTGATAAGAGCTGCCGACGCTGGCGTTGCGAAGTTCCTGCCGCGCTGTTTCCCGACCCGGCACGTCAAGTGGCGCCAGACACCCTTCCTTGGTGATCTGTCCCACATGCGGATGGTCGATCACGATGAGATCGTAGGTTTTCGCCAGTTCCTCGACCGGATAGGTTTCGAAATCCTGCAGCGATCGCTTTTCCCAGACCACGGCGACGCCGGTTTTCTCCGCCCAGATGCGGGAACAGGCGACCATCGGGTCATAGCCGCGTGAATGATTCCAGGTCATGCCCTTCAATGTGACGCTCACAGCCCAAACTCCTTTCGAATGGAAGCGCTATGCTCGCCCACACGAGGCGCAGCGCGATCGAATTTCGGGCGGATGCCGTTCACCCGCAGTGGCGAGCGCGTGGTGTGAATGGTGACATCGTCATCGCGGGTCACGGTCTGCAGCATGTCGAGGATGGAGAAACCCTTGCTCTCCAAAAGCTCGTTCCAGTCCAATACCTTGGCGCACCAGATGTCGGCCGGTTCGAGGATGGCGAGCCATTCATCAACCGTGCCAATTGCGATCCGCGTCGCAATAAGGGCTTTAATGGTATCGCGGCACGTGAACCAGGAGGCGGGATCGTCCCGGTAGACATCAAGTTCCGGCATCGCCAACAGATCGGCAAGCCTTGAGATCGGCGTCATCGCGATGGCGAGGTAACCATCCTTGGCGGGATAGACGCCGTAGGGCGCTGCGAGATAGGCATGTGCGCTGCGGAAGTCCGCGCGCTTCGGCAGCCGACGTCCGTCGTTGAGATAGGTCGTCAGGACTTCGAACTGGAAGTCGATGAGAACTTCCAGAAGGCTTGTTTCAACGAGGCCGCCCTTTCCGGTGATGCCGCGCCGCACCAGGGCGGCCAGGATACCTTGGGCCAGAGCGGCTCCCGCCAGCATGTCGCCGATCGCCAGGCCGAACGGGACCGGTCCCTGACTTTCGTCGCCATTCAGCCACATGACGCCGGAACGTGATTGGGCCAGCAGATCCTGCCCCGGCCGCTTGACCCAGGGCCCTTCCTCTCCGTAACCGCTGATCGAACCATAGACGATGCGCGGATTGAGATTGCGGACGGTTTCGTCGTCGAGCCCGAGCCGCTCCATGACACCGGGCCGGAAGTTCTGGATCATCACATCGGCCTTGGCGAGCAGCGATTTCAGGACTGTCATGTCGGCTTCGTTCTTCATGTCAATCGCCAGGCTCTGCTTGCCGCGGTTGATGGCATGGAAGATGGTCGAGTCACCACCGATCTCGGTGTCGCTCAGATAGAGCCGGCGAGACAGATCCCCGCCGTCCGGACGCTCGACCTTGATGACCCGAGCCCCTAGATCCTGCAGGCGCAGCGAACAGTAGGGGCCGGACAGGAACTGACTCATATCCACGACGACAAGGCCGTCCAGCGGCAGAACATTTTCTTCCGACATTCCTTATTTCTCTGTCACTTCTCTGTCTGGCCGACAAAATCGGCGGGATTTCTGTATTTGACGGTCTGGAGATGCTCGCAGTAGAGCACCAGCTCGCCCTCGTTCTTGAAGACCTCGTAGCTCGCCCTGATCAGGCCGAGATCGCGGTAGCGCGGCTTCTTTTCCAGATTGGTGCGGATCGTGTAGATAGTATCACCAATGAAGACAGGCTTTATGAATCGCAGCCGATCGTAGCCGTAGGAAAAGGCATTGATGCAATTGGTGGCGACGAGGCCGAGGCCCGCGGAGAAGACGAAAGCCCCCGCCACCAGCCGCTGACCGAAGACACCTTCTTTCTCGGCGAACATCCGGTCCTGGACGTAGGGGTGGATATCTGTCACCAAGGTATTGAAAAGATGACTATCTCCCTTGCCAATCGTTCGGCGCAGAGAGCGGATCTTCTGCCCGATCGGCCAATCCTCATAAAACCAGTTTTCCGCATTCCAGACCGGTAGCTGCGCGTGATCCTCAGGCATGTCCTGCGGATATGTCGATGACACGCCGACTGTTACGGCAAATTGCTGGGTTTGCTCCACCATGCTTCAGAGATGCTCCTCCCTAGGCTATCTCAAATCAAATCTTCTTATCTGAAGATATTATTCATTTATAAGTTAACTTGGCAAGGCTGAATCCGCATCTCTTTTCGTTAAGAGCTGTGGTTGAAAGGAAGGAAGCGGATGCCGGATCGCTTCCGCAAGCGCTAAGCTGGCCCGACAAGGCCGGATCTGCAGCCACTCGTCGTGCGGTCTGCGACGCCCGCGATAATGGGGGCTGCAAGTCAAAGATACGCGGCGGCAGCGGCTACCTGACGCGACCGGCTGTGCCGGAACGATGCGGGCAGTCGGATGCGGATTGTGCTTGTTACCGAAAGGCTTGGAGCCTTGATGTTCGGACAGCGACCTTCACAAGAACGTAGCGAGGCGGGTCTCTATGCCTTCTGGCAATAGGGGGCAGTGCCGCCGCCGTCGCCCGTCTGGAAGTCGCCCGGCTGCGGCGGCGCGATCGGCTTGAACAACGTGCGATCCGGCTTGAGGTCGATGAGCGGAGTGCCGTCAAGGCAGTCAAGTCCGCGAACGAGCAGGGTCGCGCCTTCCACCGCTTCAAGCTTGGCGATTGCCGTGCCGATCGGATTGGGCCTGACCGGTGAGCGTAGCGAGAAGGTGCCGTGCACCTTGCCATTGCTGGCCGGACTCTGGAGCACGAGATCGCGGCGCGCGCGGTCGAGCCAATAGAGAACTTCCAGCCTCTCGAAGACCTCGACACCCTGCAGGGCCCGCACCCAGGGTTCGAAAATCTCGATGCGGCAAATCGGGCCGTCATGTCGGCCCTGCCGCGGCGTTTCGAGCCGTGACGTCCATGGTGTCGAAATGCGACCTATGAAGACGAGACCGGCATCGGTCGCCTCGGGCGCGTCGATCGCCACCTCGTTTTCGCGGATTTCATTCTCCCGGACCATGGCTTTTACCTTTCTCAACAGGGAAATGGTCAAGACGTGGAGCGCAGAGGCGAGCCGCACTGCCCGCGACCGAACCGATCACCACATCGATATCGTAAAGCTGCTTCAAGGCTTCGGGTGTCATGACCTCTTCCGGCGATCCGAGCGCGACAAGACGCGCCTCATGAAGCAGGGCGACGCGGCGAGCGACAAGAAAAGCATGATCCGGATTGTGCGTCGAAAGGATGACGGACAGGCCTTGCTCGGCCAATTTGCGGATATGCGAGAGAACGCGCATCTGGTTGCCGTAGTCGAGGTTGGCCGTCGGCTCATCCATGACGAGGATGGCGGGCTCCTGCGCCAAGGCCCGGGCGATCAGCGCCATCTGGCGCTCGCCGCCGCTGATTTCCGTATAGGGTCGGTTGGCGAGATGCGCCATGCCCAGTCCGGCCAATGCCCTGACGGCGATTTCCATGTCGTGCCGTCCGGGCGTCGCGAAGGGAGCAAGCCGCGCGGCGCACCCCATCAGCACGACATCGCGGACCGAAAAGGGAAAGAGGGCGGCATGGGCCTGCGGCACATATGCGATCCGTTCGGCCCGCTCGCGGCGCGACCAGCCTGAAAGCGGCCTGCCATCGAGATTGATTTCGCCTGCCATCGAGGGCAGCAGGCCAAGGACGGTTTTGAAGAGCGTCGTCTTGCCGACGCCGTTCGGGCCGAAAAGAGCGAGGACCTCGCCCGCCGCCAGCGACAAGGTGACGTTCCGTCCCACCGCGACGCTGCCATAACCGAAGGAGAGATCGCGGACATCGAGCTTCATTGCCAGCCTCTCCTGCCCGAGGCGAGCAGCCACAGGAAAAAAGGTGCGCCGACAGCGGCCGTCAGGATACCGAGGGGCACCTCGATCAGGGCGATGCTGCGCGCCAGCATGTCGACGATTAGCAGATAGGCGCCTCCGAACATCATGGAGGCCGGCAGAAGCTTGCGAAAATCCGGCCCGACGATCATGCGCGCAACATGCGGAATGACGAGGCCGATCCATCCTATGATGCCGGTGATGGAGACCGAGGCCGCGGTGATCAGGGTGGCTGCGGCAATCAGAACGGTGCGGGTCCTGTGGGTGTCGATGCCCATCGTCTGGGCCTCCTCGTCGCCGAGGGTCATGACGTTCATGCGCCAGCGCAGCAGCACCAGCGGTATGAAGCCGATGATGAGTGCAGGAAGGATCGAAAGCACATCGAAGCGGGTAACGGCTGTCAGGCTGCCGAGCAGCCAATAGGTGATCGCCGGCAACTGATCATAGGGATCGGCAAGGATCTTGATGAGCGAAATGCCGGCGGCCACGAGCGCGCCGACCGCAACACCGGCGAGTACGAGCGTCAGCACCGGATCCCGATTGCGCACGGCGGCGCCGACAGCATAGACGGCAGCGACAGCCGCAAGGCCGCCGGCGAAACCCATGAACTGGATGATCGCGACAGGCAGGGACAGGAAAATGCCGAGGACCGCGCCCAGGCTCGCCCCAGCCGAAACGCCGAGGATATCGGGCGAGACGAGGGGGTTGCGGAAGAGGCCCTGATAGGTGGCGCCGGCGGCCGCCAGTCCCGCGCCGACGCAGAGCCCGGCCGCAACACGCGGCAACCGGACATTCCAGAGGACCGTCGAGAGGATTGGGTCGGTCTGGCTGCCGGAAAGTGCTGCCCGCGCCGCCTCGAAAATCTGCACCGGCCCGGCGCCGTATTTTCCGACCATCATCGAAATCAGGCACAAAAGCAACAGGCCGGCCATGCCAAGCCATAGCCAGCCATTACGCGATGTCGTCTCCATGACGACAGTCTCCTCGCTGGTCATCATTTCGGGGTTGTGTCGATGCCTTTCAGCAATGTCGCCAACTGTTCGTCCGTCAGATCGACCTGGTAGAACAATTTATAGAAGTCACGGACCTCGCCGGAAAGATCCGCCGTGAAAACCTGCGGATAGAGCAGCTTTTCAAGCCAGGCGATCCCGATCATCCTGTTGATGCCGGGCGGAGAATCGAACCAGCCGAAGGGCAGGTTCGGCGTGACGAAGATGCGGCCGTTCTTGACTGCCTGCACATTCGCCCAGAGCGGGTCGCTCTTGACGGCGGCGGCGAACTTGCCGTTCTCGGCAAGGATGGTGTCCGGGTTCCAGGAAAGGACCTGCTCCAGCGACACCTGTGTCAGGCCGCCCTTTCCTGCGGCTGCGGCAACGTTCGTGGCGCCTGCGGCCTCGAAGATTTCGAGATTGATGGAGCCGGAAAGTCCGGTTTCGAGGCCTTCCGGCCCGCGGCCATAATAGACATGTGGACGCTTGTCGGCCGGAATGGCGGCAAGCTTTTCGTTCAGGTCCTTGATCACGCCATCCGCGTGGTCGGCGAGCGCCTTTGCCCGGTCGCCGACGCCGAGTATGTCTCCGGCGACGCGCAAGGTGTCGCCGGTCTTGGCGAAGCTGCCGTCAATCAGCACATAGGGAATGCCGGTCTGGCTCTGCACCTTGTCGGCAAGCGAGCTATAGGTCGCATCCACTGTGCCGACATCGATGATGATATCGGGCTTGGCTGCGAGCACAGCCTCCATATTGGCCGTACCGCCCTTGCCGGTGAGCCGGCCGTATGTCGGAAGGTCGCGGACGGAAGGCATGAGATATACCTTTTCCGCCTCGCTTGGCGCGCGCACCCAGCCGGTCAGCTTGTCGGGCGCCAGCACGTAGGTCAGGACCGCGGCCGGTGGGCCGGCGGCAAGGACGCGCGTGACCTTGTCGGGGATCTCGACCTTCCTGCCGGCGGCATCGGTGATCGAGCGCGCCTGAGCGATGGTGGGCAGAATACCAAAGAAAGCGAATATGATTGCGATGGCAAATTTATTCATAGGGATGACCTGCCACGATCGAGAAAAGCATTGAACGGACGGCACTATGGCATAGCGATATATTCAATGGAATATGTCCCATGCGAAAACTGCGCCTCGTGCGACAACGGTTCGCCACGACCGGCCCTGATGTTGCTTAGCTGGACCACGTTTCCGCTGTGACCAGTGCCACGGGTTGATCACCGAGCAGCGCGGCAGCTGAAAGGCTGGCGTCTGCGGCCAACGTCTTTCCGGTCAGGACATCGCGCTTGCGTGCTTCCTGGAGAGCTTGGGGGAGAAGGATATCCGTTCCTTTCCAGAAATCCGCGCCTGCAGACAGCGTCGCGCCGGCCAACCTGCCGTACATGAGGCGCGGGACGATGGTGATCGCGAACTGCTCGTCGAGCTGTCTGGCAAAGGCGACGAGGTTCCCGCTGCGGTTTCCGGTGACCGCCAGCGGCAGATACTCGCCGTCTGAAAAAAGAAACGCATGCTCCTGCCGGAGCGCCAGGCAGAACCGGATGATCCTTTGTTTCAGTGCCGCCGCACTCAGTTCCGTCAACGGCGTTTGCTGATCATCGAGCCACGTGGCCAAGGTCTCGAAAGGCACGGCCCGGCGGTTGTCGGGGTCGACGAGACTGAAATCCAATCCTTCCGCGCCCTGATAGAGATCGGGAATGCCGGGGGCGGTCATCTTGATCAGCGTTTGCGACAGGCTGTTGAGATAGCCAGCCTGGACGAATGGCTGCAGCGTGCGCTCGAAATCCGTGATGAAGGATACATTTTCGGGCGCGAGCAACTGCGTGGCATAGGCTCGAACTGCTCTCTCGTAGTCGGGATTCTCGTGCGCCCAATCGGTGCGCCGTTTCGCCTCGCGAACCGCCTTTTCGACATAGGCAAGAAAGCGTGCGCGCAGGCTTTCGATTTCCTTGCCGTCGGCCGACCCGAAATTCTCTGGCCAGATGCCGGCAAGCGATTGATACAGCATCCACTCGAAATTGGGGCCCGGTGCGGCACCGTCCGGCAGATGCGCAAGATAGGTTCGGTTCATTCCACGCCAGCGCTCGACGGCCTGCGACCAGGTATCCGCTCCTTCACTCAACGCATAGAGCCTTGCGCGCGCATCCTCGCCACGTTTCGTATCGTGCGTCGAAGTGCAGGAGAGGCCGTGCGGCTGGTGTTGTAGCCGCCGTATCATCAGCGCATGGAACTTTGCGATACCGCCCGGTTCTTCGTGAGGATCGCCGCCGACTTCGTTCAAGGCAATCAGGCGGCCGTAGCGATAGAAGAACGTATCCTCCATGGCTTTTGCCATGATGGGTCCGCTCAACTGTTGGAAGCGTGCGCGGAACTCTTTGGCATCGGCATTGTCGATCTCGCCGGAAAGGATGGAGCGGACGAAGGCGAGCGACTCAGGTTGCTGCACATGATCTGCCGCCTTCGCCGTCGCGATATCGAGCACCTTGTGATCCTGTTCATCGAGCGCGCCGGTCGCGCCGTAGATGCGATAGACAGGGAAGGCGATCAGCAGCTCGCGAATGGCGGCAGCAAGGCTCTCATGACTAACGGCTTTCGAGATGCGTCCGGCAAGACGCACCAGCCGCGCGGTCTCGCCTGCAAAATTCCGCTCTACCATCAGCCGCTTCGCCTCCCGCACAGCCGCGCTGAAATCGGCGGTTGACCCCGCGACGGCCCGATAGGTCTCGTCAAGCTTTTCGAGACCTTCGCCGTCGACAAGGAGGTGGCTGAGGGCGGAAATGAACTCGTAGCCGGTCGTCCCGGAAACGGGCCAGCCTGCGGGAATCTCTTCGTCGGCCTCCACAATTTTCTCGACGAGGATATAGATGTCCGGTCCTGTGGCTTTGCGCAGCCGCCCGAGATAGGCTTTCGGCTCAGCGAGTCCATCGATATGATCGATGCGCAGGCCCTGGACCTGGCCGGAATGCACCAGTTCGAGGGTCAGACGGTGCGTGTCCTCGAAGACCTGGGCATCTTCGACCCGAACGCCGACGAGCCCGGTCACCTCGAAAAAGCGGCGATAGCTCAAATGCCCGGACGCATCCTGCCAGGGAAGAAGCTGCCAGTTCTGGCGCTCGTGCAGGTGCCACATGAAGGCGTGATCGCGAGCGAGCTCAGAAAGCGCCTGCCTCAGAGATGCAGGATCGCCGCGTTCGAAGAGGAGATCCCGGATAGTCTTGTGCAGGTCCTCCCCTTGCTCGGATGCTGCAATCTCCGCGATTGCCGTCGCAGCCGGATCATCGATTTTCGATGATATCTCGCCATAGCTTGCCGGATTGAGCGGAAAGAGACTGTCGAAATAGGCGAGCGCCAGATTGCCATGCACCTCGTCGATCGCCAGCGACAACTCGCCTGATATAAGCGCCTGCTCGAAGCTTCCGCCGAGCAGTGGAAGCGTCAGCCGCTCGCTCCAGTCAATGTCGAAATGCCGGGCATAGGGGCTTTGCTTTCCCCATTCGAGCACGCTCCGCCACCACCCGTTTTCCACTGAGGCTGCCATATGGTTCGGCACGATGTCGACGATCAATCCGATGCCGGCCGCCTTCAGTGCACTCGCCAAGCGGTTGAAGCCGGCGCGTCCGCCAAGCACAGGATCGATCTCGTTGACGTCGGTCACATCGTAACCATGGGTCGAGCCGCTGGTGGCCGTGAAGATGGGAGATGCGTAGAGATGGCTAATGCCGAGCATCTTCAGGTAGGGAATGAGCCCCGATGCCCGGTCGAAACTCATCCCATTGCGAAATTGAAGGCGATAGGTGGAGGTCGGGATCTTCATTGGGTCTGCCAATCGTGGGGGAATGCTTTCGAACGGCCGCAGATGCCAAATTGTTCCCGCGCCGAGGCCAGGCCACCGTGGGGCGAGGGCGATCAGGCTACCTGGGATGTTACCGGTTTCTTACGTACGCGGGAGTGGCTCACCGCAGGGGCTCTATGTCCCGCTTCTTTACAGCGACAGGCAAATAGCCGAAGAAACCGTCAGCCACCTTTTCCTTCTTCCTGCCTGATCCCCATCCGAGAGCCCCTTCCATGCCCCTCGACATTTCCGCCGATGATAACGATGACGCCGCCTTGCTTGCCGAACTGCCGCCCACGGCGCTTCTCGCCAATTTGGTGCTGATCCTGGACGGTAATGTCTGATGTCTTCGGTTTGCAATGATCTGCCGCTTCGTGGCGGCCCGGCAGCGCGATGACCTACCTCGAGATCCTGAGTTTCGTTGCTATCGCCGGCGTTGCGGCCTATGTGCAGACGCTGACCGGCTTTGCCTTCGGATTGCTGCTGATGGGCGCAGTCGGCCTCACCTCGGTGATGCCGCTGCGTGATGCAGCCGTGGTGGCGGGCGTGCTGACACTCGTCAACGCCGGCATCATGATAACCAAGGGCTGGCGAGACGTGCTACGTATGGAACTCGTGCTCGTGCTGTGCAGCAGCTTGCCGACGCTGGTGGCGGGCTATTTCCTGCTCGACCACCTGGCGACCAATGGGCTTGTCTATCTGCGCATCATCCTTGGCGTGGTCATCGTCGTCTCAGCGCTGCAATTGATCATGCCGCCGAAGAAGGAACAGAAGGAAGCGACGAAATCTTCGTTTGTCTTCTATGGCGTTTTCTCGGGCATCATGGGCGGCCTGTTCTCCACAAGCGGTCCACCGCTCGTCTACCACTTCTATCGCCAGCCGCTGCCGCTTGTGGCGATCCGCGAGACACTGGTTGCGATCTTCAGCCTGAATGCGCTGATCCGCCTTCTGGTGGTCGTCGCCGACGGCACCTTTCCGGAACGGCGCTATTGGCCCGCCTTTCTTGCGATTGTTACTGTATCGCTCGGCACGCAACTAGGCCGCCGCCTGCCGCTGCCGCTATCGCCGCGGGTCCTGAAGCTGATTATCTTCCTGCTGCTCTGCGCCTCCGGAGTGTCGCTCGCGCTTCCGCCGATTATCGCCATGGCGACGACTTGATCATTATCGTGAGAAGCAATCAGAGAGCCCTGCCGTCCGGTCCAAAGAGATGGCAGCGCTCGGGGTCGATATGGATGGTGACCGTCTCCCCGGCGCGAATGGGCTGCTGGTCGTCGAGCGCCACCGTCAGCGTCTTTCCGCTCTGCATCGAGGCATAGAGGATCGTTTGGCCGCCAAGATGCTCGACGAGATCGACGCGGGCGTCTCCGAGCGCAATGCCGATATCCCGGACCGTCAGATGCTCAGGCCGGGCCCCGAAGGTAACCGTCTCACCGGGCTTTGCCGATCCGAACCTGCTGGGAAGCCGGACAGACTTTCCGTTGATCTCGACGGCGGCGCCGTCGCCGGAATGTACCATCTTCGTCTCGATAAAATTCATCTTGGGCGAACCGATGAACCCGGCAACAAACTTGTTCACGGGTCTGTTGTAGAGATCGAGCGGCGGGCCGACCTGCTCGATGTGTCCGCCGTTGAGCACGACGATCTTGTCGGCCATGGTCATGGCTTCGACCTGGTCGTGGGTCACGTAGATCATCGTATTACCGAGGTTCTGGTGAAGCTTGGCGATTTCGACGCGCATCTGGACGCGCAGTTCGGCATCGAGGTTGGAAAGCGGTTCATCGAAGAGGAAGATGTTCGGCTCGCGCACGATTGCGCGACCGATCGCGACGCGCTGGCGCTGGCCGCCGGAAAGCTGCTTGGGCTTGCGCTGGAGCAGCGGCTTGATCTGCAGGATCTCGGCCGCCCGTTCGACGCGCGGCTGGATTTCATGCTTCTTCATGCCGGCGGTTTCCAGACCGAAAGCGAGGTTCTTGTAGACCGTCATGTGCGGATAGAGCGCATAGGATTGAAAGACCATGGCGATGCCGCGCTTGGATGCCGGCACGTCGTTCATGCGCTCGCCGTCGAGATAGAGAGAGCCGCCGGAGATGGGTTCGAGCCCCGCGATCATCCTGAGCAAGGTCGACTTGCCGCAGCCGGAGGGCCCCACAAAGACCACGAATTCTCCGGGCTCGATCTCGAGGTCGATACCGTGAACCACCTGAAGTTCACCGTAGCGCTTGACAACCTTCTGCAGCGAGACGCTCGTCGCCATGGATCTTTCCTCCGAATCCGGCATTCCCACGCGCATGTTCATGCGGGCCTCCAATTCCTGTATTTCGGGCTTTCCGGTCCGACCGGAAATCGGACCTCGGTCCTGGTCTCAGACGACTGATAGAACGCTGTCACCAGCTCGAGCGCGCGGCGGGCATCGGCCGTCGTCACCGGAAGCGGACCGCCGGAGATGAGAGCCTCGTGAAAGAGTTTCATCTGGGTCTGGAAGCGCACCGGTACGGGCGTCCAGTCGGCAAGAAGCGCATCGATCTTCGCTTCGGTTTCAGGATTGGCCGGTATGATCTTCCAGGGATCGCGACCGGGGCTGTAGGCTTCGTGATTGCTTTCGAACAGCACGTTCTCGAAGCAGAGGCGCAGCCGGCTGATCTCTTCAGGAGAACCGAGCGTGGCGCTGATCGTGGCGAGTGCACCATTCTCCATCAAAAGGCTGGCGCTGACGCAGTCCTCTACCTCGATGTCGTTGACGCGGGTCGACACGCGGCCAAACAGGCCGGCGATCGGCCCCATGAGATAGGTGAGCATGTCGTGCAGATGGATCGAATGCGTCATCAGCACGCCGCCGAGCTCGGTCGCCCATTTGCCGCGCCAGGGCACCGCATAGTATTCGGGCGTACGCATCCAGTGGGTCTCGCAGGTGGCGACATAGGCCTTTCCGGCAATGCCGGCATCGATGATGCGCTTGGCCTTCTGAACGCCGTCGCCATATCGATACTGGAAGATCGGCATCAGGCGGCCGCGTGCCGTCTTCTCGGCCGCCATGACCGTGTCCACATCGGCAAGCGATCCAACGAGCGGCTTTTCGCAGACGACATTTTTGCCGGCCGCGAGCGCGTCTGTGATCAACGCGAAATGCGAGCCCGGCGGTGTGCAGATATCGATGATGTCCAGCTCGGCCATATCGAGGAGGTCGCCGAAATCGGTCGTGCGCTGGACAATTCCGAACTCCTCACCGACGGCATTCAGGCGTTCGACATTGAGATCGCAGAGAGCGGCAACCTCGAAGCCGTCCGCATTCGGCAGATAGCCTTCCACGATATGGGAGCGGCCGATGCCGAGACCGACGATGCCGACTTTCTTTCTATTGGACATTCAAATCACCTTTGGCAAATCACCCTTGGCGTCAGCGCTTTAGGCCGGCCGTTGCGATTCCTTCGATCAGCAGGCGCTGGAAGAACAGGAAGATCAGGAAGACGGGGATCAGCGACAGGCTCGACATGGCAAACAGGCTGCTCCAGTCTGAACTGCCGGTCGAATCCACGAAGGAGCGCAGGCCGAGCTGGACCGTGTAGGTGTTGATGTCGCTCAGATAGATGAGCGGTCCGAAGAAGTCGTCCCAGGTCCAGATGAAGGAAAAGATCGCGGCCGTGGCGAGAACCGGAAGCGACAGGGGCAGCATGATGCGCCAGTAGATGCGCCAAGGGCTGCAGCCGTCCATCATTGCGGCTTCGTCAAGCTCGCGGGGGATGCCGCGGAAGAACTGCACCATCAGGAAGATGAAGAAGGCGTCGACCGCGAGGAACTTCGGCACGACCAGCGGCAGGATCGTCTTCACCCAGCCGAGCTTCAGGAAGAGGATATATTGCGGAATGAGGGTGACGTGATAGGGCAGCATCAACGTGCCCAGCATCAAGGCAAACCAGAAATTGCGACCCCGGAAATTGAGCCGGGCGAAGGCGTAAGCCGCAAGCGAACAGGACATGACGTTGCCGATCACCGAAAGCGCGGCGATGACGAAGGAGTTCCAGAAGAAGGTGCCGAACGTGACCTGGCCGCCGAACCAGCCGCGCGCATAGGCGCTGAAATCGAACTCGGTCGGAATGAGCGATGCCGTGCCGAAGATCTCATTCTGGTTCTTGATCGAGCCGGACAGCATCCAGAGGAGAGGGTAGAGCATGACGATCGATGCGGCGATCAATGCCGCATGAATCGCGATCGACAGAAGGCGCGAGCGCTCGCGCGGCGGGTTCAGATCGTCGGTTACGGAGACGAGCGGTGTGTCAGTCATCGTAATGGACCCAATAGCGTGAGGACAGGAAGGAGAAGGCGGTGAACAGCGCGATGATGACGACAAGAATCCAGGCAAGCGCCGCCGCATAGCCCATTCGGAAAAATCCGAAGGCTTCCTGGTAGAGATAAAGCGTATAGAAGAGTGTCGAGTCGATCGGACCGCCCGTACCGGATGAGATCACATAGGCCGGCGTGAACGCCTTGAAAGCATCGATCGTCTGGACGACGGCATTGAAGAAGATCACCGGCGTCAGCAGTGGCAGCGTGATCTTGAAGAACATCCTGGTCTTGGAGGCTCCGTCGAGACTGGCCGCCTCATACATGTCGTGCGGGATCTGCCGAAGGCCGGCCAGGAAGATGATCATCGGCGAGCCGAACTGCCAGATGGCCAGCACGACAAGCGTATAAAGCGAATAGTCCGGGTTGGAGATCCAGCTCGGGCCCTGAATGCCGAACAAATTCCAGAGCATCACGTTGATGACGCCGTCGCCATCGAAGATCTGGCGCCAGAGCACGGCGATCGCGACGCTGGCTCCGAGCAGAGAGGGCAGGTAGAAAATCGCGCGATAGACGGACAGGCCGCGGATGCCGCGATTGAGCAAGAGCGCTACCAGAAGCGCGAAAGTGAGCTTCAGAGGCACCGAACAGATGACGTAGAAGAGCGTCACGCGCATGGATGAGACGAACTTCTCGTCGGCGGTCGCGATACGAACGTAGTTCTCTAGGCCGACCAGATTGGGGGCCTGAAGAAGATTGTAGTCGGTAAAGGAGAGATAGAGAGACGCCACGGCCGGGCCGAGCGTCAATCCAAAGAAACCGATCAACCAGGGCAACAGGAAGAGATAACCGGGCGCATTGCGCGATAGCGCGCCCGGGATCTTACGGGAGGTCTGGACGTGCGATACCGTCCGCATGCCGGCGGTGGTACCGCCGGCTACGCTGCTGCTCTGAGTTCCCACTGTTTCAGCCTCGTTTCAGGTTTGCCGCCGCCTGCTCTACGAATTTCGCGCCACCTTCCTCCGGCGTGGACCGGCCGAAGCCGACCTCTTCGGCGATCTTCTTGAGCAGGAACGCGTTCTCGCCGGCGCCATTCGGCGGCGGCGGCGGAAGCGCGCCGACCTTCGGCGTCAGTCGGGCGATATATTCGACCACTTCCTTGGACTGCGCATCGAGCGTCGGCGCCAGTGCATTGCGGACCTGCTCCGATGCCGGCACGCCGCGTTCGACACCCAGCGCCTTGGTGCCGTCGGGGTCCTTGACCAGATAATTGACGAAAGCAACGGCGGCGTCCTTGTTCGGCGACACTGCCGACACCGACATCAGCATCGACGGCTTCAGATATTGCCCGGGCTTGCCGTCGGTTCCGTTCAGCGGATAGCTGATGAGCGTCAGCTTATCCTTGTTGATGGCCTGATAACCGATGAACTGGTTGGAATGGGCAAAGCCGACGGCAGACTTTCCAAGCGATACCATGCTGGTCTCGATGTTGAGCTGATCAAGCGCCTGCATGTCGGCGGGCACGCAGCCCTTCGCCTTGCGCATGTCGCCCCAGAAGGTGAACCAGCCAGCCATGTCCTTTGCGTCGAAGCCGAGGCCGCCATCAGCGCCATAAAGTGCCTTTCCATGCTGACGCAGCCAGCATTCCAGCGCCGGTTCGACGCCGCTTGCATCCGCGCTGCCATAGAAATTGCGGCGCTTGCCGGCTGCGGTCACCTTGGCGCAGGCCTCTGCGAATTGATCCCAGGTCATGCCTTCCTTGAGCGGCTCGACCCCGGACTCGGCCCAGGCATCCTTATTGATGACCACCATGCTGGAATTGACGCCGAGGTTGACGCCATAGAGCTTGCCGTCGACCTTGCCGGAGTTGATGTTGGCTTCACCGAAATCCGCGATGTCGAGTGTCTTGCCCATATAGGGGGTGAAGTCGAGCAGCGTTCCGCGGCGTGCATATTCGAAGATATAGCGATAGTCCATCTGGATCAGATCCGGGGCGTTGCCGCCGGCGGTCTGTGTCGCAAGCCGGGTCCAATAATTATCCCAACCGAAGGATTCGCCTGCAATCGAGACGTCTGGCTGTTTGCCGCTGTAGAGCTTGATCGCATTCATCGTGCGGTCATTTCGCTCCTTCGAACCCCACCACAGAATGCGCATCGAGGTTGCCGCGCTGGCGCGGCTGATCCCGATTGTGCTTAGGGCCAAGGTGGTTACCGTGCCTGCCAGAAATTGGCGGCGGTCGATCGTGAATGTCATGGTCTCCTCCCAGTAGTACCGATGAACTTTACGAGACTGCTTTGCATCTAATAACTATTTGGTTACAAGTTGGAGAGAATTCGAACGCCTGTCAAGCGGCAATCGCCACAGTTTCGGGTGAGGCTTGGTTTGATACAGAATCTCAATGGGATAGATCAGAAAAGCGAGACATGGGTGATGGAGAGCAGGAAAACCGATCAGGTTAAATGGGAGGATCAGCCGGAGGCCAGCGGCGAGGGCGGAAAGGCCGCAAAAGGCGCACCGAAGCGGAACTCTCGCAATCCGAAACGCACGCATGCGGCGATTCTCGATGCGGCGACCGCAGAATTCGCAACCCACGGCTTTGGCGGCGCCAGGATCGATGCGATTGCGGCGCGTGCCAAGACCAACAAACGGATGCTGTACCACTATTTCGGTGACAAGGAAGCGCTGTATCTGGCAGTGCTGGAGGCAACCTATGCGTCGATCCGCAATGCCGAAAAAAGCCTCGACCTGACGCATCGCGATCCGGAGGAGGGCATGCGCGAGCTGGCGCTCTTCACCTGGCACTACTTCCTCAAGCACCCGGAATTCCTGAGCCTTCTGGTGACGGAAAACCTGCATCAGGCCCGCTACCTGAAGCGTTCGGCAAAGATCGCCGCCATGCATTCCCATTTTATCGGAGAACTCTCGGACGTGCTTTTGCGCGGTGAGCGCTCGGGCATCTTCCGTCCGGCAATCGACCCCGTTTCGGTTTACCTGACCATCGCGGCGCTGGGCTTCTTCTACCTTTCCAACCGCCATACGCTGTCCACGATCTTCAATCGTGAGCTGACCGCATCGGCGGCAATCAAGGCCTGGGGCGAGCACATCGTCTCGGTGACGCTTGCCTCGATCAAAATCTGACCCCCTTAAGAAATATTTCGAAAGGCGATTGACAAAACGGAATTTCCTGCGCGATCTTGTAACCAGATAGTTACATCGAGCGGCTGGCTAACCCTTTGTTTTTTGGGAGATGCAAGGGCGAAGCAGCGGAAAAATCGGGAGGATGCTCATGAAACGTCTGGGTCTCATCATGCATGGCGTCACGGGGCGTATGGGGCTTAATCAGCACCTCATCCGTTCCATCGTTGCAATCAGAGCGGAAGGGGGCGTGCTCCTTTCGAACGGCGAGCGGGTCATGCCGGATCCGATCCTCGTCGGCCGGAACGGAGCGAGGCTGGAAGAGCTTGCCCGCGACCATGGGCTCGAGCGCTGGACGACCGATCTCGACGCCGCTCTCGCCAATCCCGACGATACGGTTTTCTTCGATGCCGCCACCACACAGATGCGCGCGAACCTGATTTCGCGGGCACTCGACGCCGGCAAGCACGTCTATTGTGAAAAGCCGATCTCCGATGACCTCGATGCCGCCGTGGCACTCGCCCGCAAAGCCAAGGCATCCGGTCTCAAGAACGGGGTCGTGCAGGACAAGCTGTTTCTTCCGGGCCTGCGCAAGCTTGCCATGTTGCGCGATTCCGGCTTCTTCGGACAGATTCTCTCCGTGCGCGGGGAGTTCGGCTACTGGGTCTTCGAGGGCGACTGGCAGGCGGCCCAGCGTCCCTCCTGGAACTATCGGAAGGGGGATGGCGGCGGCATCATCCTCGATATGCTGTGCCACTGGCGCTATGTCCTCGACAACCTCTTCGGGCCGGTAAAGGCGGTAAGCTGCCTCGGCGCCACGCATATTCCGGAGCGCGTCGACGAGGCCGGCAGGCGCTATCATGCCGATGCCGACGATGCGGCTTACGCAACCTTCGAACTCGAAGGCGGTGTCATCGCCCATATCAATTCTTCCTGGGCCGTGCGCGTGCGCCGCGATGATCTGGTGACATTCCAGGTGGACGGCACGCATGGATCGGCGGTTGCGGGGCTCACCCGCTGCTGGACGCAGCATCGGGTGAACACCCCGAAGCCGGTCTGGAATCCCGATCAGCCGCAGACGATCGATTTCTACAGGACGTGGGACGAGGTGCCGGACAATCAGGTCTACGCCAACGGCTTCAAAGTGCAGTGGGAAATGTTCCTGCGCCACGTGCTGGAAGACGCGCCCTGGCGCTTCACGCTTGATGAAGGGGCCAAGGGCGTGCAGCTTGCAGCACTCGGCCTGCAGAGCTGGGCCGAGCGGCGCTGGCTCGACGTCAAGCCGCTGGAGATCTGACAATGGCGACCCTTCGCCTTCCGACCGCTGAACGCAGGCTGGAGACCTACGCGACCTCTGGGATTCCGATCCCCCTCGAGCGCCGATCTGCAGCGGATTTTCCGCGCGTGGCTTTTGCCGCCGCGCATGTGGTCGCCGATCCCTTCGCCGACAACGACCCGTGGCTGACGCCGGCAATCGACTGGGAGCGGACGCTCGCCTTCCGCCATCGTCTTTGGGACCTCGGGCTCGGGGTCGCAGAGGCGATGGACACTGCCCAGCGCGGCATGGGTCTCGGCTGGCCGGAGGCGAAGGAGCTGATCCGTCGTTCGCTTGCCGAAGCCAAGGGGCGGCCCGATGCGCTGATTGCAAGCGGGGCGGGTACGGACCACCTGCAGCCCGCGCCCGGCCTTGGCCTCGATGAGGTCATCGCCGCCTACGAGGAACAGATCGATGTCGTCGAGGCGATGGGCGGGCGCATCATCCTGATGGCGTCGCGCGCGCTAGCTGCCTCGGCCAGGGGACCTGAAGACTATCTCAAGGTCTATGACCGGATCCTCTCGCAGGTGCGCGAGCCGGTCATCATCCATTGGCTTGGGGAAATGTTCGATCCGGCCCTCGAAGGCTATTGGGGCTCCTCCGGCCATTGGACGGCGATGGATACCTGTCTGCAGGCAATCACCGCGCATTCGGACAAGGTCGATGGCATCAAGGTGTCGCTGCTGTCGAAGGAGAAGGAAATCGCCATGCGCGCCCGGCTCCCTGTCGGCGTGCGGATGTATACCGGTGACGACTTCAACTATGCGGAGCTCATCGCCGGTGATGCTGGCGGCTTTTCCGATGCCCTGCTCGGCATTTTCGATGCCATCGCGCCGGCGGCGTCCGCCGGTCTTGCAGCTCTCGGCAACGGCAAGACGGATAGCTTCTTCGAGCTTCTCGAACCGACCGTTCCGCTGTCGCGCCATATCTTCAAGGCGCCGACGCGCTTCTATAAGACCGGCGTTGTCTTTCTCGCCTATCTGAACGGCCTGCAGGATCATTTCCGCATGGTCGGCGGTCAGGAAAGCGCCCGTTCGCTGATCCATCTCTCCGAGCTCTTCCGGCTGGCCGACAAGGCGCGCGTGCTTGCGGATCCGGATGATGCGGCGTCACGCATGAGCCGGCTGCTTGCCGCGCAAGGGATCGTCTGAGCTCATGACAGCGCTGGCAAGGACAGAGTAATGATCGAGGGACTTTCCATCAATCTGGCGACGACCCGCGGAAGCTGGGGTTTCGCCGAGGCCGTCGACGGCTGCCTGGCGCGCGGCATCACGGCAATCTCGCCATGGCGCGACCAGGTGGCTGCAATCGGGCTCGATGAGGCTGCCCGCATCGTCCATTCGAACGGACTGCGGCTTACCGGTCTCTGCCGCGGTGGCATGTTTCCCGCAGCCGACGCCGCGGGCAGGCAGGCTGCGATCGACGACAATCGCCGCGCCATCGACGAGGCGGCAGCACTTGGCGCCGATTGTCTGGTTTTCGTTGTCGGCGGTCTCCCCAAGGGCTCGCGGGATATCGCGGCAGCACGCCAGATGGTTGAGGACGGTTTCGCGGCGATCCTGCCGCATGCCCGTGCCTCAAGGGTGCCACTCGCGATCGAGCCGCTGCATCCGATGTATGCCGCTGATCGCGCCTGCGTGAACACGCTGAAACAGGCGCTGGATCTCGCTGGAAGGCTGGGACCGGATGTCGGCGTCGCCATCGATGTCTATCATGTCTGGTGGGATCCGGAGCTTGCCGAGCAGATTGCGAGGGCCGGTCGGGAGAAGCGCATCTTCGCCCATCATATCTGCGACTGGCTGGTCCCGACCACGGACCTGCTGCTCGATCGCGGCATGATGGGTGACGGTGTCATCGACCTGACCGGCATCAGGCGCATGATCGAAGCGGCGGGATTTCACGGACCGCAGGAAGTCGAGATCTTCTCGGCCGAGAACTGGTGGAAAAAGCCGGGAGAACTCGTGCTGGATACCGTTGTCGAACGTTTCCGAACCGTGTGCTGAGAAGCGTCAAACCGGAGGAGAGATATGCAGACGTCAAGAACACGCTACGTCCTCGTGGGGGCCGGGCATCGCGGCTCGACCATGTGGGGCAGGGACCTCGTCGAACGGTGGAGCAAGGAGGTCGAGCTGGTTGCCATCTGCGATCTCAATGCCATGCGCGCCGAAAGCAGCCGCAACTATATCGGCGTTTCGGTGCCGATCTATACGGATTTCGATGAGCTTCTGAGGATCGAGCGTCCGGAACTGGTCGTCGTCTGCACACGGGACTCCACCCATGACGACCTGATCGTAAAAGCGATGGAGGCCGGCGCCAACGTCATCAGCGAGAAACCGCTGACGACCACGCCCGAGAAGATCAAGCGCATTCTCGAAGCCGAAAGACGCACCGGCCGACGCCTCGACGTTTCCTTCAACTACCGCTTCGCGCCGACGGCCGCACGCATCAAGGAACTCCTCAATTCCGGCGTTATCGGCGACGTCACCTCCGTCGATTTCCATTGGTATCTCAACACCAGCCATGGCGCCGACTATTTCCGCCGCTGGCACGCCTTCGTGGAGAATTCGGGCAGTCTTTTCGTGCACAAGGCGACGCACCATTTCGATCTCCTCAATTGGTATCTCGATTCCGACCCGGACACGGTGTCCGCCTTTGCCGACCTCGTCCATTACGGTCGCAAGGGGCCGTTCCGTGGCAAGCGCTGTCGCACCTGTCCCCACAAGGGGGAGTGCGACTACTTCCTTGACATCAGCGCCGTGCCCCTCCTTCAGGAACTCTATGAAGAGCCGTCCACGGTCGACGGCTATGTCCGCGACGCCTGCGTCTTCCGCGAGGACATCGACATTCCCGACACCATGGTCGCCTCGATCCGCTATAAGAACGGCGTCCAGGTTTCCTATTCGCTCAATACCTATATGCCGATCGAAGGCCACCATATCGCCTTCAACGGGCACAAGGGCCGTATCGAGCTGCGCCAATACGAGCAACAGGCCTGGACAGTGCCTCCCGCCGACGAGATCGTGGTGATGAAAAATTTCGACGGCGTGGAGCGGATCTGGGTGCCCCATTCCTCCGGCGGCCACTATGGCGGTGACGACCGGCTGCGCAACATGCTGCTGAGGGCGGGGCCAAACGACGAGTTGCGGCAGCGTGCCGGGTCGCGGGCAGGGGCCATGTCCGTTCTCTGCGGCGTTGCAGCACTCGAGAGCAGCCGCACCGGCAGGCAAGTTTCCCTTGCCGAGGTCTGGGGCGACGACCAGGGGCTCAACCTTCTCGATGGCAGGCCTTGAAGAAAAATTTCCAATATTTAATTAGCCGGCTTCCAGGCGCCGTGCGTCCGCACGGCGAGAGACTCCGTGATATCGATTGCCTGAAGCCTGATCTTTCACTGTTCTGCGACCATGAAGGGTTACATCTGCATCCTCACCTTGAGGAAGCGAGTCATTCGCGCCGTGGACACGGCGCGGCTGGATCCCTGTGACAAGCAC
>NZ_JAULLL010000033.1:0-36107 GCF_041357635.1 Sinorhizobium sp. CB7 | reverse complement strand
GCCGTGCCGACGCACGGCGGCTGGATTCCTGTGACAGGCACAGGAATGAGGGAAAATGGGGCAGCGTCCGTGCCAGACATCCGCCATTGATATCGTGGATGAGCAGGAATTGCCCTGTATACCACCCTTCGCGCAACCCTATTCCGCCCATCAACACGGGACAATCTCCCGAAAGCTCATACCTATCTGCGAAATCGGCCATTTCATCGCGCCGCACCATGCGACCGCCTGAGCACAAGATCCAGTCGACATCACCCAAAGGCCGGATCGCCCGTTGCTAGCACTCGGGCAACCGCAATCATCCGAAAGACTGAACCTCGGCGGCGATAAGCATCACTTGTCGCCGTATGTAAGTTATAACTAATAAAATTACCTCAGAGAATATCTGATCGCTTTATTGTTTAACTTATAGGGCAGGGCGATGAAATTTTTCCAGACTGAAGCAGAGAATGATGTCCATGGCGTCCCTCTATTTATGAAAAGACATGTCGTAGTCCCGAACAGCGAGACTATACCAGTCGAGGGACAGGATTATATCTACAATGAACTAACACAACGCGCCAAATGGCTGGACCCGATGGCCAGCAATAAATGGTCGCCCACCTCACATGGCGATGCAAAGGTAGACGGTGTGGATTACCTGCAGTGAACGTCAGTAGTTGCATCATATTCCAGTATTGGTCAGAAGATGGGCGCCGTTTTACTTGTTTCGAATAGTGGCGATATTCATTGTGACTATCTGATCGAAGCCTGCGAGAGGCTCCAGGTCGCCTGTTTTCGATTGAACACCGACCGGTTTCGCAAATATGGCTACCTCAACTGGTGCGTCGACAATGACAGATGCCAGCTGGAAATCGACGGGCGGCAATGCGATCTGCAAGATGTCGGGCTCCTGATTTACAGAAGGCCGGTTCCTTCGCATCAGTTCAGGCGTGACGTCGAGCCATGGGTCGGCCGTTTGCTGGATGCCGAGTGGACAGCGGTGGAGAATGCGCTCTCTCGTTCCGGCCAATCCAGGATCATGAATCCGCTCCACGGCTCTGCCTTGGCCCAGAACAAAATCATACAGCTGAAGACAGCCGCAAGTGCCGGGTTACGCGTTCCTGAAACCCTTATCAGCACCAACGCCGCACGCTTGCAGGCCTTCGCAAGGCGTCACAGGTGCGTCACGAAGGGAATCGTGAATGCCTTCTTCGTCGACGGTGACAAGCTTCGCTCCGCCTTCACGTCTCTCGTAGATGAGACAGATCTTTTTAGCTACGATCCTACAGGCTGCCCGACCCTGCTTCAGGAAGCGATCGTGCCTCAGGCGATCTGGCGTGTCGTCGTGGTGGGACCGAAAGTCCTGGGATTCAGGTTTTCCGGTCCGGAACTGCTCGATGAAATCGACTCGCGAAAGGTCGACCAGATCATTGACGGGGAGGCAGCGCCCGTCCCGGAGGATGTCGCGCGCAATCTCCTCAAAATGTGTCGGGCGTTGAACATAGAATTCGCCTCGAGCGACATAATCGAGGACAATTCGGGACAGATGTGGTTCCTGGACCTTAATCCGGAGGGTCAATGGGCATTCCTCGAGGACAGGTTCGGCGTGCGGATTTCCGAAGAAATCATCAGGCTCGCGATCACCAACCATTGAGTGGAACCTTGAATGACGGCACTCGCGAAGCGAGCCATCGCCTTCAAGCCGTGCGGGACGCTCCACCTTCCATATATTCCTTCACAAGCCTCTCATATTCATCGAGGGCCGGAAGACCAGCGTAGCTGTGGACCGCCGGCGTCGCCGCCCAGGGCAGCTTTTCGCTCGTCCAGGTCTCGATGAAGGGCGTGAACCAGCTTGGATCGTCGAGCATGGTCGGACGGAGATTGACGAACCAGTCGAGACCCTCCGTCTTCGTGAACATCCAGCTCATGCAATACGAGCAGAAATAGTGCCGCGACGTTCCGTGCAGACCGCCGATGACGGGTTCGCCTTGCGTCACTTCAAATCCTTCGCTTGGAATCGCAACGCTCAAGGAATAGGCGCTTGATGACATGCGCTGGCAGCCGGTGCAGTGGCAGGCCATGGTCAGCAAAGGTTTTGCGTTGATACGAAGCCGCACTCGACCGCAACGGCATCCGCCTTCGGATGGCAGGCTCGGATTACTCATGATTTTTCCTCCGTTGTGACGATCATGTAGCGGAGTGAGCGGCGCCGTCAAAGGCAAAGCAAATCCAGGAACTGTCTGCCTTCAATCGGTAGCGCAAGGCCAGTCTGCCGGGGCCTTCAATCCGGCGGGCAGCTTCGTCGACTGATCGCCGCAGGCAAGATCGATCTGCACCTGTTCCAGACCCGTAGCCGCGGAGAGATCCAGTCCCTCGATCCGCGTCAGGTACATGAAGGCGCGATCGAACGCGATCGGACCTGCGAAGGTCGCGTTTCTGAGATCGGCACGGGAAAGATTGGCAAGCTTAAAGCGGGTGCCCGTCAATTCCGCTTTCTGGAAATTGGCGCGCCCCAGTTCCGCCTTCTCGAAATTAGCGTTCGTCAGCCGAGCGGCGCTGAAATTTCCGCGTTGCAACTCTGCACCGGCGAATGAGGCGCCGGTTGCGGAAACATTGGCGAAACTGGACCGATAGGCTTCGATCTTGGCGAAATTCGCATTTTCCGCGTGGGCACCGGTCAGCCAGGCGCGCACCAGGGAAGCCTTTTCCAGGTTGGCCGATTTGAGATTGGTGCCGCTAAGATCGGTCGCATCGAAATCCGTGCCGAGCAGGTTGGCACCTTCAAGGTTGCTTCCCTGCAGCATGATGTTTCTCTTCTTGCATTCGCTCCAGTCGAGGCCGGGCGAAGCCGTGCTGCCGCAGTCCCCCGCCAGCGCGGGACGATAGGCAAAGGTGGAAACCAGGACCGCCGGGACGAGGGCGAAGAGTATTACGAGCGGCAGCTTGCGTGCGAGGCGTCCGCACCCGATATGCCGAGATTTCGTCCCCATCGGCTCGCCCAATTTTCCCGCGATGACACTCATCCTGCCGCTCCCGAATTCCCCGCCTCAATCCGACTCGGTCACATGAGGTGGACATCTCCAGCAGTTCTTACACAGCTTACAATACAATAAAAAGGGACTTCCTGCGCGAATTCACTCACCCCTGGGAATGCGGCTGAAGCCGCTTATGGTGGGAGCGGCGATTGCGTGCAGAATTAGAAATATCATGGACTTGCCGGCAATCTCATCCTGAATTTCCGCTTCTCGGCAGCAAATGCCACGAACATATCATCAAGTGAGAGTGCGCGGTCACTATAGGCGCGACCTCTTTCCGTCGGAGCCGTCGCTCTGGTGTGAAGTCTCAAGTCCGAGAGCGGCGGAGAGCCGGGGCGAGATTTCTTCAAAATCGCCTGCGCAGCCACTATACTTGGCGCTGTAGCCGGGGAGAGAGGTCATGCGTCCACTAGCCCAGTGCCAAGTGTTACTGGCCGCGGTTTTCGCGAGCGCGGCCGCCATGGTTTCGATATCCGCGCACGCTCAGGACCGTGTCGCCGAACGTGCGGCAATGGTCGAAACGATCAAGCGGCACGCCCGCTCGGCGCCGTCGGCGGTCGAGGGACAGGGCATCGATCCGGCAGTGCTGACGACGATGGGAAAGGTGCCGCGCCACCTTTTCGTGCCCGAGGCACAGCGCGGCGCGGCTTATCGAGATCAGCCACTGCCGATTGGATACGGTCAGACGATCTCGCAGCCCTTCATCGTCGCGCTCATGACAGATCTGATCAATGTCGGGCCTGGTGACACCGTCCTCGAGATCGGCACCGGCTCGGGCTATCAGGCAGCCGTGCTGTCGCCGCTCGCCGCGAAGGTTTACTCGATCGAGATCATACCGGAACTGGGCAAAAGAGCGGCCGCCAGACTTGGCGAGCTCCGCTTCAGCAATGTCGAGACGATGGTAGGCGACGGCTACTATGGCTGGCCTGCGCATGCGCCTTTCGACGGCATCGTGGTGACTGCCGCCGCCAGCCACATCCCGCCGCCGCTGGTCGAGCAGCTCGCCAAGGGAGGCCGGATGGTCGTGCCTGTGGGAGGTCTTTTCGCCACCCAGTTTCTCATGCTGGTCGAGAAGCGACAGGATGGAAGCATCACAACCCGGCAGCTGCTGCCGGTAGCCTTTGTGCCGCTGAGGCAAAGCAGGGGCCAATGAAAGCGGGGCGCCTGCTGCCCGTCGGTCTCCTATCGGCGTCGATCCTTGCCTATGAAGTGCTGCTGATGCGGCTCTTTTCGATCATTCAGTGGCATCATTTTGCCTATATGATCATAAGCATCGCACTCCTGGGCTTCGGCGCGAGCGGTACTTTCGTCGGGTTCGCCCGCCGCCTTCTGGTGGAGCGGTACGCGGCTGCTTTCGCAGCTTCTGCAGCCCTGTTCGGCATCACCGCGATTGCCAGCTTCGCCGTTGCCGAACGCCTCCCATTCAATGCACTCGAGATCGTCTGGAACCCGCGGCAGCTCGGTTGGCTTGCGGCCAGCTATGCGCTCCTGATCCTGCCGTTCTTTTTCGGGGCTACCTGTATCGGCCTTGCCTTCAGCCGCCATCCTGGCCAGATCGGGCGCGTCTATGCCTTCGACCTCATCGGCGCAGGGATCGGCGCGCTGGGCATCGTCGGGCTCCTGTTCCTGGTCTTTCCCTCTACGGCGCTACGTATCGTCGCAGCGCTAGGATTTGCGGCGGCGGCTCTCGCCGCGACAGGCATGACTTACCATCGATGGCTCGTCGTGGGCGGCCTCGGGCTTGCAGCCGCGGTCACCGCGGCGTGGCTGCCACCGTCCTGGACAGACCCTGGCCCACGCATGTCGCAATACAAGGGCCTCCGCATCGCTCTCGAAGTGCCGAACGCACGCGTGGTCGAGGAGCGGTCGAGCCCGCTCGGACTGCTGACGGTCGTCGAGAGCCCGACGATTCCTTTTCGATACGCGCCGGGCCTCAGCCTCGCCAACACCCAGGAGCCGCCCGCACAACTCGCCGTCTTCACCGATGGCGACAGCATTACGGCGCTCACCGCCTATGACGGCGATCCGGCGACAGTCGCTTATCTCGGCCGGACAACGGCCGCACTCCCGTACCGCATCCTTCATCGGCCGCGTGTGGTGATCCTCGGTGCCGGCGGCGGCGAGCAGGTGCTACTGGCGCTCAGCGCCGGAGCCGAGACCGTGGATGCCGTAGAGATCAACTCGCAGATGATCGACTTCGCCCGGGTCCGCTTCGCGGACTTCGCCGGCGGCATCTTCAACCGACCGAACGTGCATCTGCACCTGGCCGAGGCGCGCGCCTTTACTGCGACGACCGACGAGCGTTACGACCTGATCCAGATCCCGCTCCTCGACTCCTTCGGCGCGGCCGCCGCCGGCGTGCAGAGCATGAATGAGAACTACACCTACACCGTGGAGGCTCTTCGGAATTACCTGGCGGTGCTGAGACCGGATGGAGTTCTTGCCATTACGCGTTGGCTGCGAGTGCCGCCGCGCGACATCCTCAAGCTGTTTGCCACTGCTACCGCTGCGCTTGAAGCGGGCGGCATGGCCGAGCCGAGCCGGCACCTGGCGCTGATCCGGAGCTGGAACACGGCAACCCTGCTCGTCGCCAAGTCGCCGTTCACGGGCGAAGACGTCGCTGCCATCCGCAGCTTCGCAGCCGAGAATTTCTTCGACATTTCTTGGCTGCCGGGCATCTCCGCGAGCGAGATGAACCGCTACAACCAGCTCGACCGGGAATATTTCTATGAGGGAGCCCTCGCTCTCCTTGGCCCTGCGCGAGCCGATTTCATCGAGCGCTACAAGTTCGACATTGCACCGGCCACGGACAATCGGCCCTATTTCTTCGACTTCTTCCGCTGGCGCGCCCTGCCCGAACTCCTGACGCTGCGCACACAGGGCGGAGCAGCGATGCTCGACTGGGGCTACCTGATCCTGGTGACGACACTCGTCCAGGCCGCGATCCTCAGCGCCGTCCTGATCCTGCTACCGCTCGCGCTTCGCCGGCGCGCACTCGGGACAGCCGGACACCCGCTGCGCTTCGGTCTCTATTTCCTTGCCCTGGGGCTGGCCTTCCTCTTCATCGAGATTGCCTTCATCCAGCGCTTTGTGCTGTTTCTCGGCCATCCGCTCTACGCTGTAGCTGTCGTGCTTGCGGGCTTCCTTGCCTTCGCCGGTCTCGGCAGCGCCCTGGCCACACGCTGGATGGCAGCGGTCGGACGCGGATCGGCTGTGCGCGGCATTGCGCTTGCGGTCGTCGCGATCGCATTGCTGGCTGCCACCTACCTGCTCGCGCTGCCCTTGATATTTGAACGGCTGCAGGCGCTCCCGGACGCCGGAAAGATCGCAATCGCGCTCCTCCTCATAGCGCCGCTCGCCGTCTTCATGGGCATGCCGTTTCCCCTCGGCCTCGGCTATGTCGGCGCACGCTCGGAGGCGTTTATTCCCTGGGCCTGGGGGATCAATGGCTGCGCGTCGGTGCTGAGTGCGATCCTCGCAGCCCTCCTTGCAATGCATGTCGGATTCACAGGCGTCGTGACGATCGCCACCGTCCTCTATCTTGTCGCCCCGGCCTTACTCGCCGGATCGGGGGACAAGCTCCCGAAAGCTCCCATCTAGTCAGGCTTCGGCATATATACGCTTACGCTAATATTCCGATGGGTTTACAATCGATCTTCCACGCGGCTCGTCCGAAGCCGCCGGCGAAGAGGCCAATCAGGGGAGGAAACCATGACGTGGGTCGATCACAAAATATCGCGTACTTGGCATAGGTCAGTGCTCGGGGCGGCCGCCTTTGGCATGAGCGTGCTGATGACGGCAACGGGCGCCGGAGCCGGCTCCGTGGACAAGACCCCATTCGGAAACACGCAGGACGGCAAAGCCGTCGATCTCTACACCCTCACCAACGACAAGGGCGCGTCCGTCAAGTTCATCACCTATGGCGGCATCATCACCGCAATCAACATGCCCGACCGCTGGGGCAATCTCGGCAACATCGTGCTCGGCTTCAAGGAACTCGCCGACTACGAATCCAAGAACCCCTATTTCGGCGCCTTGATCGGGCGCTACGGCAACCGCATCGGCGCCGCGAAGTTCACGCTCGATGGTAAAGAGTACCAGCTCGCTGCCAATAATGGGCCCAACAGCCTGCATGGCGGCAAGAAGGGCTTCGACAAGGTCATCTGGACGGTCGAGCCGGTGACAGACGCGAACGGCGCCGCGGCGCGGCTCACCTACACGAGCAAGGACGGCGAGGAAGGCTATCCCGGCACGCTTAAGGCCCAGGTCGTCTATACGCTCACCAACGACAACGAGCTGCGCATCGATTACGAGGCGACAACGGACAAAACAACCGTGGCCAATCTCACGAGCCACTCCTACTTCAATCTCGCCGGTGACGGCGTGGGCGGGATCGGCGATCACATCCTCACGATCAACGCCGATCGCTACACCCCGGTCGATGCGACATTGATCCCGACCGGGGAGCTTGCCTCGGTGACCGACACACCATTCGATTTTCGCCAAGGGACGCCGATCGGCGCACGCATCCGCGCGAAGGACGAACAGATGGTCTATGGCCGCGGATATGATCACAACTTCGTGCTGAACCGGTCAGGAAATGGGCTTTCGCTTGCCGCGCGGGTCTACGAGCCGCGTTCGGGCCGGATCATGGAGATATCGACCACCGAGCCAGGCGTCCAGTTCTACAGCGGGAACTTCCTCGATGCGACGCTCGTCGGAGCGGCCGGCCAGCAATACCGCCAGACCGACGGCTTCTGCCTCGAGACGCAGCACTTCCCGGATTCGCCGAACAAGCCGGACTTTCCGACGACCGTGCTGAAACCGGGCGAGACGCTGAAGTCGACGACGGTGCATAAGTTCTCGACGGATGCGTCGTAGATGTAAGCTTTCGGGACGTTGTCCGTGTCAGATTAACCGGATACATGGGTTACAGTTCCGGTGCTGTTTGTGCCGCCGTGAGGGACGACGGAGAGTGCGACTCCCCCTTCGCCCCGCCTGCGGGGAGAAGGTGCCCCAAGGGCGGATGAGGGGCTTTCACCGCGCTCCGGTTTCGATCAAAAGCTATTGGATTCGCTGAAAATTCTGCCCCTCACCCTGACCCTCTCCCCGCACGCGGGGAGAGGGGACAATCGAGCAAGCGGTGGTAGCGGCGGAAAGAGATGGCGTTGGTTGTCGCGCTTCGTTCGGCCTATTCGATTCGAACGCTCCAGATCAGCGCACCATAACCCTCGCAGGACTACCGACCACCGTCGCGCCTGCCGGCACGTCCTTCGTCACCACCGCACCGGCGCCGACGATGGCGCAATTGCCGATCTTCACGCCGCCCAGGATGATCGCGCGGCCGCCGATCCAGACATGATCGCCGATCTCCACCGGCCGCGCGATTTCCATGCCCGCCTTTCTCAAGACGGGGTCCTTGTGGTGTTCAGCGCAATAGATCTGCACCCCAGGGCCGAGCATGGAGGCATTGCCGATGCGGACGCCGGCGGAATCGAGGATCGTACAGCCGGCGTTCAGATAGACGCGCTCGCCAAGCACGATATTCATGCCATAGGAGCAATGGAACGGCGCCTCGATGAAGACATCGGCAGCCGTCTCGGCAAAGAGCGCTCTGAGCGCCGGAGCGATATTGCCGCGTTCGTCGGGCGGCTGAGTATTGTGCTGATGAACGGCAATGCGCGCCTGTCTGCGCAAGGCGTCGAGTTCCGGATCGAGGCAGCAATACCATTGCCCGGCGGCCATCTTGCTGAGTTCGCTCTGCTGCAATATTCCAATCCTCCCTATCGCCTGTTCCTAAGTCGGAATCGATTTACGGAACCATGCAGCATGGCACAACCCTCAGTCAGAATGGACACCTCCCCTTGCCGGCGCTAATCTTACCCCTTGGGAGGTTGGCGCATGATGCGGCGGCGGACAACGATCCTGGATGCGGATGTGGTTGGCTATAGCCGGCTGATGGGGCTGGACGAAACCGGCACCTTCGAGGCGTTGAAAGCACACCGCTCGGAACTCCTCCTGCCTGCGATCGCCGAACATCACGGACGGGTCTTCAAGCTGGTCGGCGACGGCACGCTGGCGGAATTTGCAAGTGCCGTCGACGCCATTGCCTGTGCGATGAAAATCCAGGAAACCATGCCCCATCGCAATGAAAGCATTGTGGCCTGCAACCGCATGGAATTCCGAATCGGCATTCACCTCGGAGACGTCGTGGTGGTGGAGGACGATCTCCTCGGCGAGGCCGTTGATGTTGCCGCCAAACTCCAGGAAATCGCGCGTCCCGGCGGGATCTGCGTGTCGCAGCAGGCCTATGAACAGGTCGGATCGAAACTCGATTTTCCCGTGACTGACTTCGGTCAGCAGAAGGTGGAGAACTGCGACGAGCCCGTTCGCGTCTGGCGGTGGTCGCCGGATGTCGCCCATGCCATTGCCTCCGCGGAAAATTCCTCGTCGGGTCGCCGGCGACCGTCGATCGCTGTCCTGCCCTTCGTCAACCGGTCGAATGTGGCCGAACAGGAGCATTTCTCCGACGGCTTCACCGACGAGCTCATCGCCACGCTTGCGCGGTGCCGATGGCTGCTGGTTGCCGCCCGCAACTCCTCCTTCAGCTACAAGGACAAGCCAATCGATATCAGGCAGGTCGCTGAAGATCTCGAAGTCAAATATGTGCTCGAAGGCAGCGTCCGACGATCGGGAAACAGGATCAGGATCACGGCGCAGCTCCTCAACGGCGCTGACGGCGCGCTTCTATGGGCCGAGCGCTACGACGGCACGTTGGAGGATGTTTTCGAATTACAGGACAAGATTGCCGGCCAGATTACCGGCACGATCGAGCCGGAGCTCGGCAACATCGAATTTGCTGCACTCCGAGGGCATATGTCAGCCGATATGGGCGCCTGGGAAATCTATCTGAAGGGCCTCTGGCATCTCTACATGTTCACGCTCGAGGACCTTCGGATCGCCAGGGACCTGCTCGAGCGCGCCATCGCCATGGACCCCTCCTTCGCGCAGGCCTATGCGCGGCTCGCCTATGTCCATATCCAGCTCGGCTGGTACGGACCGATGGAGGAGCGCGCCGCGCGCATAGCCGATGCCATCACACTTGCCGAACGGGCAATCCTGCTCGACGAAGGCGAACCTGCCGCCTATCTGGCGCTCGGCCGGGCTCAGGCTTTGAACGGTGAGCCCGAGAGGGGAATCGATAACCTCCGCAACGCCCTCAAGCTCAATCCGAGTTTCGCCCAGGCGCATTTCGCGCTGGGACAGGCGCTCTGCTATGTCACGCGTCCGGAAGAGGGCATCCTCGAGATCAAGGAAGCGTTTCGCCTCAGCCCGCGCGACCCGCATCTGTGGACCTTCTACAACATGCTCGCCATCGCGCATTACCAGACCGACAGTCTGGACGAGGCGACCGAGGCCGCACGCGCCTCGCTTCGCCAGGCGAACACGACATTCTGGCCGGCGATGGTCCTGGCGACGATCCTTGGAAGACAGGGCAAGGCTGCCGAGGCGCGGAGCGCGATCAACGAGTTGCTGCGGTTGCGACCGGCTATGACCCTGAACGATGCGAGGCGCGAATTCTATTTCGGCGATATCCCGGCAATGCCGGAGAGTTTCGTCGACCGGTTCGTTGCAGATCTCCGCAAGGCGGGCCTTCCGGATTGACGCGATGCAGGGCATCCTGCGTTCAAGCGACGACCTCTCTCCGCCATCACCACCGGGATGCGCCTCTTTCCACCCTCATCCCTGTGCTTGTCACAGGGATCCAGCAGCGCCGTGTCTACGGCGCGGGAGACTCGCTTTGCGATGCTCGCGGATGGAGATGTCCTCTCGTTGGAATAGCTCTGCCCGTTAAAAGGCTCAAACAAAACCCTCTAATTGGCCATCCGACAGGAGTCCTTTCGCCGTGCCGACGCACGGCGGCTGGATCTCTGTGACAAGCACAGAGATGAGGGAGGGTGGTGAAGCGTTCGCGCCAGACAACGAGCATTGAAATCGCGCATGGCGGGGCTTGCCCTTTATGCCAGCCCTCAGGCCGCCCTTCACGGAAAACCGCCTGATCTCAACACAGACAATCTCCCGAAAGCTCACATCTGAAATCAAAGAATTAGAGCTCCGTGCGCTCGTTTGAACGCACGGCCTAAGTCAATCCGTGCAGCAACGATCAGAACTGCTTGCCGATCTTTGCGTCGACGGAATGCGCATTGGCGCCGCGGATCGCGAAGAAGAGCGTGATGACCGCCCAGAGGATGGATTTCTCCGCGCCGCCGAGCCCCTGGCCCTGGACGATCCAGTGGAAATAGACGGTAACCAGCAGCACGATCGTCGTGGCGACCGCGGCCGGACGGGTCAGAAAGCCGATTGCCAGGAAGATGCCGCCGAAGAATTCGGTCGCGGAGAGCAGCGGCGACCAGAAGACGCCGGGATAGAAGCCGAGCCCTTCGACCATGCCGACGGCACCGAAGGGATTGAGAATCTTGCCATAGCCATGGGTGATGAGAAGCGCGCCGGCCACGAAGCGCATCAGGGTCTCGGCCCCTGTCTGCAGGGCGGCATAGACGGAACCGAGCGCCGGAATGATAAGGGCCGGACGGGAAGCAGTGGTCAGGTCGGTCATGATGATCCTCTTATATGTACGGTGCGATATATTATCCTCTCTGCAATCCTTGCCGTTGAAACAAGAGGGCAGCCGGCATTCTTCGATAAAAACATGATTCGGTAAGTTGACTTTTATGTGATCGATGCGTGAGCGCCAATTGCGGCCACCGGCCAGTCAGCCTAAATGTTACTAAACACAAAGGAATTCAGCCATGACAGAAAAAGCTCGCATCACCATTCTCTATTGCACGCAATGCAACTGGCTGCTCCGGGCGGCCTGGATGGCCCAGGAACTGCTTCAGACCTTTTCGGACAGCCTCGGCGAAATGGCGCTCATTCCCGGCACCGGCGGTAATTTCGAGATTCGTGTCAATGGCGATCTCATCTGGGAGCGCAAGCGCGACGGCGGCTTCCCCGGCCCGAAGGAACTGAAGCAGCGGGTGCGCGACATCATCGAACCCGGCCGCGACCTCGGCCATGTGGACCGCCAATCCCTCGAAAGCTGATCAGCGATAGGGCGACATGCAGCGCGCATAGGTGCCGCGATAGGTCATGTAGCGATCGCGGGACGGCTCATAGGAGCGATATTTCGATTGGCACCAGTGCACATGACGGGTGTCGAGGTTCGGCGCCGGCGGACGGTATGTGGTCGCGGCCGGCGGCTGCACGTTGTAATAGAGCCTCGGCTTGCCTGCGGCGCGCGGCTGGATATAGGTCGGCGCCGTATTGCCCGGCGGGCGGAAATTTGGCTGGATATAGGCGGGGCGATGAAACTGTTGCGGACCGAAGCCGAAGCAGCCGCGATAATCGCACATGACCTGCGCATTGACGATGGCGGGATTTCTCTCCCCTGCCACCGCAGGAACGGGCGGCGCGGCCTCCGCCAACAGGGGCGCCGAGGCGATCAGACAGCCGAGCATCATGCCACGCAAAACAGTCACAAGACGAACTCCTTTTGCATCTCTTCAGGAGATTAATCGCACCGCCCTCACGATCTGAAATCGCTGGAAGTGGTAATCTAACACTTACAGCCTCCCATTGCACGGCCGGGGACGACAACAATCCGTGAGCCCTGCCGCGAGCCGCTCAGCCAAGCGAACATCCGCCGCTCTTGCGCGGAGATGCAAATCCGCCTCCCACCGATGCTTTTTTCAACATTGCCATGAAAACTTCAAAAACGCTGTTGACAGCGCAGCGCCGCCCCCTTAGATGCGTCTCCGTCGCCCAGATGGCGGAATTGGTAGACGCGCAGGTTTCAGGTACCTGTGCCGCGAGGCGTGGAGGTTCGAGTCCTCTTCTGGGCACCATTCCGATTTGATCGCTACCAAGATCAAATAGTTAAGCCTTCCCAATATGTTGCGCATTTGGTACCTTGTAACAAAGGCCTGTAACAAATGCGTCTAAGGCTCGTCCGCCCGATGGCTTCCAAGGGTTCCCGTAATCCTCATTTCGTAAAGCGCATTCCCGCCGATCTGCGCAGCCGAATGGTTGGCAGGACGCTCGTCATTCCGTTTGCTGATGGCACGGTGACCTTTAATGTGACCTCCAGCACACAAAGCATTCGGTTCTCGCTCCGCACGTCCAACCCTGTTGAGGCCAAGGTGCGGCAAGCGGAGGCGCTGGCGTATGTGGAACAATACCTTGAAGCCGTCCGCAGCAGCAGACCCCTCCAGTTAACCCATCGGCAAATCACGGCGCTTGCCGGAGAATTCTACAAATCGTGGGCATCAGGCCCGGATACCACAGGGTCTCTGACACTCACACCCTCTACTGGGGAGTTCTCCACGCGGGATGACGATGGCTTGGACGAAGCCGAGATGCTGGCCGCAGCGGCAGCAAGCTTACGGGAGAAAGCCGAGGGGGCGGATGAGAGCTACTTCTTAAAGGCCCACGGTCCAGACATAGACCATATTCTTGCTAAGCTGGGCATCCCGGAGGTTACCGAAGCAACACGGGGAAAGCTTGCAGTCTCTTTCGGGAAAGCTCTGCTGGAAGGCATACAGACCAACTCAAGGGTGGCGGGGGGCGATTATAGCCCGGACGAGAACCTGTTGCGATTTCCGAAGTGGGAGCCTCCCGAGCAGCCGAACAAACCGCAGTCCAAAAGCGGCTCAAAGGTCTTCCTCACTGGCCTTGTTGAGGGGTGGTGGCAGGAGGCTAGGGCCGCTGGCAAGTCCGAGAGCACGCACGAGAGCTATGCCAACACGTTCCGCCTCTTCTCTACCTTCCTTGGCCATGATGACGCCTTGAGGGTGACCCCGCAGGACGTAGTGAACTATAAGGATCATCGCCTATCCGCGATCAATCCGAGGACCAAGAAGCCTGTCTCCGCAAAGACCGTGAAGGCTAGCGATTTGACGGCCCTTAAGAGCGTCTTTGATTGGGCGGTGGTTAACCTCAAGGTGCCGTCCAACCCCGCAAAGGGCGTTACCCTCAAGCTCGGCAAGAAGGTCAAGGTTCGGGAGCGGGACTTCACCGATGCGGAGGCGAGCGCCATCCTCCGTGGTGCTAACTCATTGGCTCACACCAAGCTGCGCAACCAGACAGAGCTTGCCAAGCGCTGGGTGCCGTGGCTTTGCGCTTATTCCGGATGCCGACTGGGTGAACTGGTCCAGCTACGCAAGGAAGACTTCCGGCAGCAAGGTGGGTCTTGGCTGATGCATATCACGCCCGAGGCTGGCACCGTGAAGGGCAAAGAGTTCCGCGAGGTGCCTGTACATAAGCACCTTATTGAGATGGGCTTGCTGGATTTTGTAGCAGCGGCCAAGCCCGGCTACCTGTTCATGACCATAAAGCCCGGCAATACGTTCCGTGGCGTCTGGCAGAGCAAGAAGAACCGGCTAGCCGAATTCGCCCGAGAGTTTGTCAAAGACCCCAATGTGGCCCCGAATCACGGCTGGAGGCACACCTTTAAGACCAGAGGCCGGGGAGCTGGCATTGAGAACGTCACGCTGGATGCCATTTGCGGGCATGCCCCGGAAACAACGGGAGAAAGCTACGGGACTGTACCGCTGAAAGCCAAGGTGAGCGCCATGGCGATATTCCCACGGTATAGCACGGGACAGATAAGCAACTGATGTCCAGACGCCCGGTACACCTCACTTACCGCAAAGGCTCGCGGGTGCCTCAGTTTGTCCAGCGCATACCCGTTGATGTCAGAGGCCCCCTAATAGGCCATGTTATCGTGGTGCCGCTCGGAGAGGGCGGAGATGCGGTTACATGTGCGGTCAAACCCAGCACGCAAAACATTCGGTTCTCCCTTCAAACCAGCGACCCAGCAGAGGCAAGGCGTAGGGAAGTTGCCGCAACGCTCTTCCTTGGGCGGTATTTTGAAGCCGTCCGCTCGGCGCAGCCGCTTGAGCTAACCCATAGGCAGACCATCGCGCTTGCCGGAGAGTTCTACGCCATGTGGGCGGCAGAACCAGACAGCCCAGTGGCTCCAGCATACACGCCCAACATAGCGAGCCTCACTTCCGGGCCTGTCGAGGATTATGACCGGGAGGCCTTTAGGCTTACGGCTCTGAGCGAAGACATCCAGCGTCAGGCCCTAGAGGGTGGCGAGACGTTCGCAATGGCTGTCTTTGGCGCTGTAGCCGATGCGCTCTTGGGCGGGCATGGCATTCCGACGATAGTGGCGGCAGCTAAGTTGCGGCTGGTTATCGCGCTCAGCCGTTGCCTCCCCGAGGCCCTGAAGATCAGAGCTAGAATCGCTGGTGGTGATTTCAGCCCAGACGTAAACCTTGCCAAATATCCGAGATGGGAGCCCCCAGAGGAGGCCACCAAGCCCCGCGTCTCGGTCTCCCTCAATGCTCTCCTAGAAGGCTGGTGGACCGAGCACAGCGCTTCCGGTGGAGCTGAGGGCACCTACGAGCTCTACAAGTCGGCTTTCCGCACGTTCTCCACCTTCCTGAAGCATGATGATGCCTCTCGGGTCACTGAGGGCGATATCCAGAGGTACAAGGACCATCGGCTATCCACTCCCTCCCTACAGACCAAGCGGCCCATCTCCGCGCGGAGCTTCAAGCATGGCGACTTGGCAGCCCTAAAGACCATATTCTCTTGGGCAGTCGCCAATAGGAAGCTTCACGTCAACCCCGTGGGAGACCTCCGCGTAAAGACAGGCAAGCAGGTCAAACTCCGGGAGCGAGACTTCACGGATGCCGAGGCGCTATCGATCCTTAGGGCAGCGCTCGGCCAGCGTTGGGCCAAGCGTTGGGTCCCGTGGCTCTGTGCCTACACTGGGGCTCGTGTCGGTGAGATCGTCCAGCTACGGCGAAAGGACTTCCGGAAGGTGGGAGCCTCGTGGGTTATCTCGATATCGCCTGAAGCTGGCACGGTGAAGGGCAAGGAGCTCCGGGAGGTCCCGCTACATGCTCACCTTATCGAGATGGGCTTCTTGGACTTCCTGCTGGGCTACAAGGAGCCGGACGACTTGCTTTTCCTGAAGATCAAGCCCAAGTCCACCTTGCGGAAGACATGGAAGACCCAGAAGGACAACATACGGCGGTTCGTGCGGACCATCGTGGCTGACCCTAATGTGGCCCCGAATCACGGCTGGCGGCATACCTTCAAGACCAAGGGCAATGAGGCTGGCATTGAGGAGAAGGTGTTGGATGCGATCTGTGGGCATGCGCCACAAAGCGAGGGCAGAAAGTACGGTACCGTCTCGCTCAAGGCCAAAGAGGCAGCCGTTAAGAGATTTCCGCGATGGGACATAAGAGCGGTCCAAGAATGAGCGGCGGCACTTTCATGGTGACTTCCTCAGCCTAACGCCCGGCTGCCCGTGGTTTAGGAACTCAATGCCTTCACTTTCGAGCACGCGCATTACGGCTTGTATCTTGTCTAGCCCGCTGGTGAGGACCTCCGAGCCGCGCTTCTCCATCGCGCCAATCGTGTTGATGTTTAGCCCCGCCCGCTTGGCAAGGGTGCCTTGATCCATGTCGGCCAGTGCTCTGGCGGCTCGAAGTTGATTTCCTGTGGTAAGCATTCCTCAATCCTATCTCTATCCTGCTATGAATTTTTCATAGTTTGATGTTGACTGCAAGAAGTTAATATGTTCCTAGTTTGCTAGGAATAAATCCTAGCGTTCTGGAGCAAAAAGATGGGTGCCAGCAGATCAGCCATATCAATTAGAGGCGCATACCTTTTGGAAGACATAAAGCTGTCCAAAGACGGCAGACGGTGGGCACAGCGCCTAACCCTCCCGCTCGGCAACAATCTGATTTCCCTTGATGTCTGGGCCGATTGGGACAGCGACCGCCCGAGCATTCATCTCGAAGTTTCAGAGGAGGAAGCCAAACGCGGGCATGCGGCCACAGCCCTAAGCCTGCTTCGGGAGCGAGCTGAGAACGTCGCAGAGGGCGGCTTCACGAGACGGCAAGCAGCGAAGGCGACACGGGAATTTCTTGAGGTGCTGGCTACCGGGGAAGTCCCGCCGAAGATGCGCAAGGCCGTGGCTGAGAGACTGGCACAGAATGCAGGGATGTTTGGGGCAATGAGCAGAGACCAAGATATGGGCAAGGTGGTTGACGTAAGGAGACAGATGACGGTTTCCTTTGAGGAGGAGCGTGAGGCTTGGCTTAAGTTCGTCCCCGAGCTTACCCGCATGCTTGGCTCTATGCCGAAGCGGAAAGGTGCCATTGAGGTGTACCTGGGAGCGGTCCCCGGCTGCTCTGGCGCTGTGCTGCTTACGGTGACGCTCGTTGACAAGAGCAAGGACGGCGAACCATGGTGGTGGTGTGACAGTGAATGCCTCTATTTTCCGAAGGGGGACTTGGGGCAGAGGATCAGCCAAGCCAGATCGTGGATTGCTGGCCTGAAGAGGAGCAGAGCTTCCGTAGCCCGTGCTCGTCCCGTATCCCCCTATGGCCGCAACGTGTTGTCATTCGGTTGGTATAAGAAGGTCTTCGAGGAGCAGAACGTTTAAGGGCAACCGGTTCCAGTGGAAACGAAGGATTACCAAGAGCCAAAAGGTTGGGGCCTCTTTCGGGCTGGTTACCGGATGGGGAGATGCATAGCGCAAGCTCCCGGATATATGCCCATTGTCATCTTGTTGCTGGCGGCAGGCTGGTACATTGACCACAACAGCCAGCGAGCCGAGAGGGTGAGAGCTATGGAAAGCTCGTTGCAGGCATGGTGCCCGTTCTGGAAGACGGACCAAGCATGGTGCATCGCTGGTAGCCGCTACATGCGTAGACCCAGCTTGGCGGAAGTCAACCGGTAATAGCGATGCGCTTGGGCATAGGGGTAGGCATGCTGCTTGGCAAGTGGCTGCCCTATCCACGCTTAGACCCCATCATCAGTGTTGTAACTGTGAGCAACCGGTAGGATGCTGGGGGTCTTGGCATTGAGGTTGCCGTGTTGCTTGCTGGGTGCAGTGGTCAACAAGATGGCTTAAGGAACAGCCTCAAGGTAGGCTCCATGCAACCGAGATGTTGCGCATTACGTTACACCCTGTTGGTCCAATGATGATTGTGGTCTGCCTACAATGGCAATACCCTTTGGCCGTAGCTATAGGTCCATAGCGGAAGGTATAGCAGCCATTGGGCGAATAATCGCCTTCTCCACAACCGGAAGGCTATGGCCGAGTTGCGCCCGACTGGTCTCAACCATAGCGGCAATCGCACCCTCACGGGCCGACTGCGCAACCATGATTCCGTCATGCATGCCGAGAGCGACAATGCCACGCCCCGCCAATTGCAGCAGCACAGCGACCAGCATGCGGCTTTCCGCGTGCATGAGTTCAAAGCCTACATCCGTATCGAAGAGCGGCGCTAGTTCTGGGTGGAGTGCTACGGCGGCAGCCTTGAAGCGCTGCATGGTCCAGCCTGATGGCAACCGTTCGGCTATACCTCTAGGTAGTTTCTTCGCCGCGCTTTGCCGGAAGAACAGAGACACCATCAGTTCCTTGACCGCATCCCGGTGCCCCTCCAAGCCGGGTATGGCGTAAAGATCGCCGGGCGGCGGCTCAATGCCCTGCCGGAGATATCCCAACCGAACGAAAGCCGAAGAGTAGTCGAGGTCACACGCGGGCTCTCCGTTTATGGTCAGCAAATGTCGGTACTCTCGGCTAAGGTCCTGCCACCAACCACCGTAAAGCCGTCCATGGCGACTGAAAGCATGCGGGTCCGTTGGATGTTCAATACGGAATTTGCGGACCATGTGGGCGGCTGGCATTCGCTTGCCGTCAAGCCGCAAGTCCGCGTTGCTCAAGACCCTGTTAATGATTTCCATTTCCCGCCGTAGCCGGAGGGTTTCTTCAGTGTCCTGGTAGTCCACCAACTCCTTGCCGCGTGTCTGCTCTTCTATCTCGGTGCCGTCTAGCCGCTCCCGTATGCGTGTCCTCTTGCTCCAAAGCTCAACCGTCTCCCTGCCTATTGCCCTACCGAAGTCATCAGCGGTGACGCCATGCCGCTGCAACATGTCGGTGAACATGGGGGTGGGCGCGATGATTGTCCGTTGCTGCCGGAATATTGCCGGTAGGGTGCTCAGCGCCCCCAGTTGCTCCATGTGCCCTATGTAGGTGCGAAGGGTTGGTACGTTGAAATCCGGCCTGTCATACCGACTCGCCTTTCCGTTGGCGACAGAGACGGCTACCCCGGCATATGGCAAAGGACTTAGGGCCAGGACAGCAAGGTTTGCCACCAATGTCTCAAGGCAAGCAGCGCGGCGTCGAATGCCATCAGCCCTATGAGACCTTCCGGGCATCGTAGGCGGCTGGGGAATGGCAGCGAACAGTTCCGCCACCAAACCCGAGAGAGCTTCACCACTGGCCACCAACCAGCTATCAAAATGCCGTACAGACGGCTTTTCCGCTGAGGAACCGGAGCGGATGGCTAGTGGCTCCAGCATCTTAGAAGTCCGTGTTATAGGTGTCTCGCAACGCTTCCCATCTATCCTGTGCACCCTGCCTGACTTCTTTTAGCCTAAAGGCTTCATCGTGCAGTTCGACGGCCCTTGCGGCCAGCGTTATGCCTCGCCGCTCGGTTTCATCGTCAGTATCCCGGATGATATCGGCCTGCTTGCGCCTCTTCTTGTCAGATCCACGGTAATCTTCCTGACGACGTTGCTCACGGGAGACTCGGTATATATGCCAGACCTCTTCCTGAGGAGCGAAAAGCAAGACCTCAGAGTTATCCGGAATGTGATCCACAGCCACTCTAATGGCGAGGTGAAGCACGCGGCTTTGACTGCCGTCCACGCCCTCCGGCTTCGTGTCCATGTTCGTCCAGACAATCCGCCCCGTGTGATCCTCAAGAAAGACCAACCACGTATGTTGCGGATATTTTCGATTGCCCGCGTTCACACCTGCGACCGACACGAACAGCTTAAAGAGTGCAGCCTCACTCATTTGTTGCCCGCTCCGAAGCCGTCGATGATAGCTTGTACGCCTGTCTTTTGCTCCTCCGTGGGCTCTTCCTTGAGATGCCGGTAGTGGTCCACGACCTTGCGCTGGGATTTCAGCAGGGCATCCCGCACATTCTTGTCCGCACGGATGCGCTTCGCGGCTGCTTCACGGTACTTCGTGACGTACTGGCTGAGGAGCCACAGCTTTGTGCCTCGCGTCCCGACATCACCGTCTGGAGCCCTGAGGTATGATGGAGACCGCATAGCCTTAGCCACAGTGTCCCGCAGAGAGCGGGCCTTAGGGCTGGGCTGTCCGGCAAGCTTCTGGTACTCCACATAGGCGTTCTGCCCGTTGACCAAGGTGATGTCCCTAAGGTCCACCTTGCCCATGTTGGGAGACGGAGGGCTCATCGTAGAGCCACCCTCAAGGCCAAGCCTAGGGGTCTCCTGATCCACGAGCGTCCCGTTGTCGTCAGACCACAAGCCCTGCCGATTGAGCACAGGTTGCCCCAGCCAGTTGTACTTTGGCGGAAGGTCTGCACTCATGCCGGGGATGACCTGCATCATCTTATCGGCAATCGTCCGGGCGTCCCTCATGTAGGGGTCCGTAGAGAGCTGGCGTGTCGCCCCGCTGAAGGGGACGAAGCTTTGGGCCATGCTTCCCGCAAACCTCTGGCCATTCCTGTCAGGATCACTCAGAGCCTCAAGCGCTTGGTTCAAGCTGAGCAGGTACGTGCGGGAGGTGAACTGCTTGGCCAGAGACATGGAGAGAGCGCCAATGGCGTCCATAATCTCCGGGGTGTTCTCCGCATCGTCCGCCATCACGTGATAGGCGTCTTGGATGTCCGCAATGATACCGAACGGCAAGGCCACAGGGTCATAGCGGTTGAACGGGATGTAGGACTTGGTGCCATCGTCATTATGCGTGACAATGGAGTACGGCTGCCAGCCTGTGGCAAGGAGCTGGGCCTTAAGCTCAGGGTTCGAAGGTCCGCCACCTGTCACCATGCCCTGAGCCCCGATGTACGCGGCAGCTCCCATGAACAGGTAGCCCATGGTAACCTGTCCGACTGCTTGCGCCTTAGCCTCATGCCCGAGCTTTCCGCTGAGCATCTGGCGATACTCGTCCTGAAGCCTGTTCAAGCCTGGAGTCATCTTCCAGCCGTACCGAATTATATTTGTCGGAGTTCTAATGAAGGGAAGAACGAGCCTTAATAGGCCAGTGGAATCATTCCCGACGCTGGTCTGGACGTTCTTCCCCCACGTGCCCGGCAGGAGGTCTTGCTGGAAGGTCGCAATGTTGGCCTCACGCAAAGCCTCAGGGTCAACACCACGCCCCTCTGCGTCAAACGCATTGTCCAACCGTTGGGAGACGTAGCTCTTGACGAAATCCTTGGAGGCTTTCGCACTGAGCCCAGCCTCAACGGCCTTCTCCGTGCCCTCCATGTAGGCCCGAGCTGCCACCTTCGATCTATAGACCGTCTGCTTGACCAGCTCGTCCACACCACCGAGGAGGCGAGGAGCTACCCCGGCTGCTGTGAGCGGGATGCTGAGGGCATTGTGGATGACATTCGGCAGGCTATCCCACGGCTTGAAGTAGTTGCCATTGATGGCCTGCGTACCGGGAACCTGCCAAGCGGTGTTAGGTCCACCCGTGACCTCGGTACCATGAGGCCGCAGCAAGCCGTCATTGCGGGTGAATGCCTTAACGGCCTGCCCAAAGCCATCCATGAGGGCCGAACCCATATAGGTGTACTGCCGCAGGTTCTCCTTGATGAGCGCCTTGCTGGCGTCCCTGCCGGAGATGGCACCGGGGACAGACCCCAAGATACGCTCCATCGGCCTGATGCCGACCATGTAGCCGTTCGTCATGATGTTGATGAGCTGGGTCTTTGGGCCGGACACAAGGCTGGCGATACGCATATAGTTCACCGTGTCCATGATCTTCCGGAACAACGATGGGTCTGCCAGCTGCTTGAGCTTCTGGGGATTGCCCTGTGCCTCGGCTAGCAGGTCATAGAAGCGGTCCTTGCTGAGACCCTCGAACAAAGATGGGTCAAAGGGCCTGCCCCTATTGGCTCGCACCGTACGGCCACCCTGAGCGCGTATCTCATCGGTTACCTTGAGGAGCGTGGTGGCGAGGGAGAAGCGCTTGGCAATCTCAGCCTCCATAGCCTCCAGACTGCCAAACTGGGTGTAATCCCCGAGCTTCCGGCGCATGGCCAGCAGCGAGGCATCCTGAAAGGCTTTGGCTGTGAGGGAGCCCACCACGATCATCTTTGCGGTAAGCGTCTTGCTCGCCTCTCCGGCCTGCTGGAGGATGCCCAGAAGTCCAGCCGGGTCCTCTCCCACCATGGCAGCGAATGCGTGGACTTGGCGCTGCAACTTAGCGTCAGTGAGCTTTACGCGGAAGCCTTGGGCCTCCAGCTCCTCGGCCTTGTGGTTGACCGCCAGCTCAATCATCTGGTCAACATCGTTGTCCGTCTGGAACCGGTCATAGAAGGTGCCCATGTCAGGAGAGAGCTTCTGGCCGCTGTCCAAGGTGCCCATCCAGCCCCCAGCCTTCTCCATGAGGTCCCAGTCCTTCTCAGCATTCTCAAGGGACATCGGGATGTCATCCAAGATGCTGTTGGTTTCGGCGGGCTGGAAGTCCACCTTATTGCGGAACGGCTTGGGCTTGGCTACCCCGGCCTCCTCCATGGCGGCTGTGGGGTTGGCTGTAACCTCTACCGCGATCTCGCTCTGAGGAGCTGCGGGGATGTCATCCGTTTGGGCGGCTTGTTGTCCTAGCCCTGAAGGATTGCCGCCAGCCTCCGCATTAGCTTGTTCTGGAGATGCCTCTGGGGTCTGGGCTTCCGCCGCGATTTGTCTATCTGCCTCATTGTTTGGGACACTGGGTCCATCACCTTGAGGTACTGCCTGTAGACCATCCGCCTGTTCCACTTGCGGTTTGACCTCAGATACTGCTCCTGCATTGGCCTGCTGCTCCTGTGCTATATGGGCATGTTGTTCAGCCTCAAGCTGGGTCACTGCCCTGCTCGCCTCTGCCGTCTTGCCTTCCTTGAGATACCGCCAAATGCGAAGACCCCCGGTGAATGTGCCGATGATGGCCGCATCCATCCCAAGGCTCTCCATGGCATTCTTCAAGCGGCCCATTGCGGCGCTATCCCCCGGCTTGGCTGCTAGCCACTCATTGAATGGGTTGGCCAGCGGGGTGTCCTGAATGAGATTGCTGAGGCGTTCCTCATGGGGGTCAAACGCAATGGCACCCGCGAGAGCCGCCTTGCCAGCCTCAAGCCCCGCCTTGCCATACTTCACGGCCTCCACAGCTGCCTGTCCGGAGGCAAGCGTTTCGCCCACCCACGGGAGAGCCTTAGCGGCGGCTCCAAGCTTACCGAGCCCGATCATAGCCACGGTGAACTGCCCAATGCCTGAGGCCAGACCGTTTACTATGGGGCGATCGGCTTTGAGCTGGGCATCAAGGTCCTCAACATTCTGCCGCCACTGGGATTGCTGCTCGCGAGGCGTATCGCCAAACAAGAAGTCCTTGGTCTCAAAGACAGACTTCAAGCCGCCTGTAGCCAGCGCAGCGCCACCGGCAGCCGCAGCATCTAGCCGTTGCTCCTCGGTGATCGGAGCGCCTTCTGGGGTGGAGACCCCCGGAGCTTGCATGGTGCCCTGCTGTAGGGCTTCCCCAAGGCTCTCTGGAGGCTGCTGCTCTTGGACGGCCTGGATGCCGGACTGGATAGCCCCCATAAGGTTAGCTGCCGCTTGGGGGTCAAACTGGAGCTCTTCGTTGTCCTCCGGTGTGTCTTGCCGGGGGGTGGATAGCTGTCTCTTTTCGGTCATCGTGCTATCCGCCCCTTGTTGCTTCCCTGGGTGTCTTCTGAGGTATCACCCCTTGGGCCTTGCCCGGTGGGTGGGTTGACACGTAGTAGGTGCATTGGTATCCGTCCTTGTGTTCGGTGCGTTCCCCGGTTGCTTGCGAGGCGTGAGGGTGACCGCACGGTTAGCTTGAGGTGCCCACCTGGGTGGTGGAGATGCACCCGTTTAGATTTCCACGACGAGACCACCGCAAAGCTGGCAAACAGCCAGTACGGCAGGCACAGAGAAGCCTCCGGACACGAGGGGTTTTCCCTAATGGCCGTTCTCGGTGTGACTATTTTCTCTGTAGCGGTAGTTTAGATCACAGCGGCAAGTTCGCCGTCAAGTGTTGCGTGAGTATCAATGCACGCATGGCGGGAGAAGGCTTATTGATTTAGCAGGGAAATCTAATTCCCTTCGTAAATAACGGATTGCCCTACGTCTACAATCATGAGTTTACCGAAAAAATTTCCAAGAGGCGGCACACCAACGAACCAATTCGGCAATCACCGATATGGTCTCTGATGAGCTTTTGCATCTATAGGTGTGCTATACGGAGGGAATTAGCCTACCTCTGCCAGCCGGTTCTTTCCGATAATGCGGGAATTGCGAGAGGCCAAACAAAAAGCCCGCCGAATGGGTTAAGCAAGGCGAGCTTCTCTCCTATATGAAGGGAATTAGACCCCAGCCCCTAAGCCGGGCTGCTGGTCTCCCCCTCAGCCCCGCCCAATGCCCGGTAAACGGTTGCCTTGCTGAGGTTGGTTGCCTTCATGATATCCTTTATGAGAAGCCCCTCAGCTCGCATCCTGCGTATCTCTGAGACCACATCCTCTGTGGCTTGTGGCTTCCTGCCAAACTTGGTGCCGTCAGCCTTGGCCTTCGCAATGCCGTCCATCTGGCGCTCTGACCTTATGGCCGTCTCGAACTCAGCGAACACAGCAAGCATCTGCAACATGGCCCGGCCCGCTGGTGAGCTGGTGTCGATGTCTTGGTCTAGGACCTTGAAGGCAACGCCCTTAGCCTTCAGCTCATTGACGATATTTAGGAGGTCTGTCGCTGAGCGGGCCAATCGGTCAATCTTGGTGACTACAAAGGTGTCCCCCTTGCGGGCGAAGCGCAAAGCCTCCTTGAGGGCGGGCCGGTTGCTATCGACCCCTGAGCGCTTCTCTTCGAAGATGTGGTCAGCCTCAACACCCAAGGCCAGCATCTTGTCTCGCTGCACTTCCAGGCTCTGCCCTATGGACGATACGCGGATGTAGGCAACCATCGTCATGTCTCATATCCTCTAAGACGTTTCAATGCGCTACTTATGAGACACGAATTGAGACACGTCAAGAAACATTCTCACAACGTATACTTTTTGAGACCATTCAAGCGCCTTGCATCTGAGCGGAGCTGTGGCCAGTATCCGATCCGGAATCAGGAGCAAACAATGTTAGAGCTTTTTGGTGCACTCGCCGCCGACTACATGGCATCTATTGATAACCCTCTCGCTTCCACCGTGCCCGTCATTGGCACTTTGTCCCTGCGTGCCTTGATGCAGAAACGCGCTAGCACTGCCCGCGACGTTCTGCTCCATGAAATCGAGCAGGGCCGCACCCCAATTGAATTCCATGACGCTGACGAAGCCGCTGCAATAACTTATCGCTATATGCGAGCCGCCGAAGAGGGAGCGGCAAGGCTCAATCTGCGGCTACTCGCTAGGGTGATCGTGGGAAGCGCTGAAGGTCTTGGGCTCTACGCTGAGGACTTCTTGCGCTGGGCGGACGTGCTTGCGGGCCTGCGGCGCGAAGAGGTCATTGTGCTGGGGGTGATGCAGCGTGTGCAGATGGACGAGACGCCGTTAGAAGGCTCAGCACAAAATCCAGCTCTAGCGTTTTGGTCAGCCTGCACTGGAATATTGGAGCAGCAATACGGGTTAATTCCAGCAGCCTCTACGTCCTATGCTCACGCGCTCCTACGGACAGGATTGGTACAGTTGGTCAGCGGATCAATGCAGACAGTGGTGGTCCCCGCACCAACCAGAGACCTAGCTGCCCTTTCAGGTTTACTACGGATCGAAGGAATGTTGGCGAGCGTGGCTGCATGAGGTTTTGAGGTGGGCCTGGAGGCGGCTTCATGCCCGCATTGGGTCCCATGGGAGGGGCACGGGGGGAAAGCCCGCCGCCGCTGCTACGTGATCACGTCTCGCATATGTGACCCCTATTTTTAGTCGAGGAGACAGCACAAAGTGAATAAAGACGACTTGGTAAACCTGCTTCAAACGAATGGATTTCAGATCAAGACGGCTGACCGGATGAACAACGACAAGGGTTGGGATATTCGATGCACCGGAGGCGAGATTGTCCAGCTCTACGACACCTCTAAGGTAGTGGTGCAAGGTCAGAACCAAGCCGCTGTCAGGACCGTTCTTGGCCAACCGGTTCCGGCTCCAGTAGTAGGCGGTGCGGCACCCACTCCCGCAAACTCGTCGTTGCCTGCTCGGGATATCTTTGTGGTCTACGGCCACGATGGTACCGCCCGCACCGAGCTGGAGGCCATGCTCCGGCGCTGGGGCCTCAATCCGCTTATCCTGGATCAGCTTACCTCTGGCGGGCAAACGATCATCGAAAAACTGGAGAGCGCAGCGGGTAAGGCAAGTTTCGCCGTTGTCCTAGCCACGCCAGACGACGAGGGGCACCGAGCGGGCCACGGAGAGGAGAAAGCCTATCGAGCGCGGCAGAATGTCGTCTTGGAGCTCGGCATGATGCTCACGAAGCTCGGCCGAGACCGGGTGGCCGTCCTTATGAAACAGCAGGAAAACATGGAGCGCCCCAGTGATATCCAGGGGCTCATCTATATCCCGTTTAAGAATGATGTCTCAGAGGCCGCCCTTCCGCTTGCCAAGGAGATTGACGGCAAGGGCATACCCATAGACCTCAAGCGAGTCTAACAGCTAGTGATTGGCTGAAGGCAGGGCGGTTAGAACATCCCGCCGCCCGTGCCGGTCCCCTTGCGCCGAGTCTCCGCCGCACGCTCTTCATAGATCTCCTGCCAAATGCGGTAGGTCGATGCCACCATGCTTTCTAACTCATCAAGAGAATAGAGCTCAACGCCTTGATCGGTGTGCAGCCTAGCCGACCGTTCCCCTTCGTCGTTGTCCTGGAAGCGGATGATACCGAGGTTGATATTTGAAAAGTCCTCATCGGCTGCTCGGATGCGCTCATGCATCATGGAGAACGCAAAGCGTCTACCGGCTTCAGTCAATCCTTTGCTGCGTCGAGGATCAATGAAGATCGCATAGGGCTGTTCTTCAAACGCCAAAATCATTGGCAGCCAGAAGGTCACCTTCCGTCCGATCCCCATGGCCAACGGGAAAAACTCGTGGTGTCTGCCCGTAATGCCGCCGGAGACTGCGAACTCATGGAGCGCCTTTGCGATCTGCCGATTGTTCTTTAGCTCGTCGCCTGCCTTGCAGGAACGTACAAGCCGCTCATCGATCTTCGCGTAAGGCGTCGGCTCAGAAGGGCCGAACATCTCCGGTTGGACATTGAAGATATCGTTGAAGCAAGAACGAACGTGCTTGTAGGAAAACGTGGCGAAGCCTGCCTTCATCTGCTTCAAATAGACCCGCTTCATGTCTTCAGAAAGGGGAGCTATTCTTGCTAGGTCTGTGTCAGGCAAAAGGGGTATCGTCACTCGGGTCTCCAGACAGTGGCTCGGCACCAATCGACATCTTATGATGCCGGAATCGATCGATGATGACACTATCAGAGATTCGCAAGCCGAATGCAACTTCTGCCCTAGCCCTCTCCACCACATACGACCATGGGGAGTCCTTGGCGTGCGATAAGTCGACAAGACGGCCCGCAGGCATGCGCCCGTAGGAGTTGAGGACTTGCTGCATCAAACCTATCAGCCGGGCATCATTTGGGATTTCAATCTCACGGCGGCGACCGGTGAGGGGGTCCTGCCCAGCAGCTCGAAACGTGATAGGCGCGGGGCCTGCATCTTTGAACGCACGGTACGTGGACGGATGAACTGGACCGTATTGCCATGCTTCGAAGTACCCGGAGACGAGCGGGCGCTTGGTTTGCATCAAGTAGATGCCGTGGGCAAAATAGAGCAACTTCTGAAGAGAGAGGTTGGTGAGCCTAATGCCAAGCCTGTCCGCTTCATCTAGCATGAGGTTTGCTACAGCCCGTGGGTCATATCCCCTGGTCATGGCATATTGCTCTTCTCTCTCGTAGAGTTTGCCCCGCATACACCAAATAGGCCCCTATGCGAATCGAAAACCTACATGGACACCGTTAATAATTGCCGCCGTGCCCGATTCGACTTCAGAGAGACAAAGGACCTAGCCCTCGCTTGAAACGCAGCCTTGTAACAACCCTTGCGCTCCCAGTGAATTTATGCAATGAAAACAACGCGGAGAGGACCAAAATGCGCAGTCCTCTTCTGGGCACCATTTCCTTTTGATCGCTACCAAGATCAAATAGTTAAGCCTTCTTAAATAAGTTGCAGATTTGACGCACTGTAAAGATGCAGATGCGGCTGGACTCGTCCGCTCGATGGCTCCAACGGTTCTCTCGATTCCGAAGGCGTAGTCCCGCCAACTTGCGGAAGCGCATAGTGGGGATCAAGAGAAACCTGTGATTGATTGCTTGAATGACAATCACAGGCGCTTGTATATGGTGATGCTCCGAGAAATTTCATTGCCGTAAACCTCGCCTATGACATCAAATTCCTCATACTCTTCCCATTCGCGCCATGAAGCGTTCAAGACTTCTTCAAATTCTCTCTGCAGATGCGAGGGCCGAATTCCGATTGCAACCGTCTCTTGAGGAGAAAATGAGTAGCTCAGCGTTGGCAAAGAAAATACTTCAGAATCAAGTTCAAAACCTCGATCAAATGAGGTTACCGAAACTTCATCGTCCTCGTCATAAGTAGGAGTCCCGACAAATAGACGAACCTCGTCTACGTTTTTAATATATTTCTTCAATTCAGTTTTATTATACCAATCATCATCGCGCTGAGCGATCGGAAACCGCCCGATGTCTCCACCTAATTCAAGTACTACTTCTGCCATCAAGGCGAGCGTTTCATTTGGAAGAGCCATTTTCGACGCGAGCTTTGCTTGTTCAGTTGACCAGTTCTTGAATGCCATTGCGTCCATTTTGAACGTACCCGCGTTTCGCACTGCAGTATTCACATCACCTAGCAATACACCAGCTAAGTGTGGAAGGCCTTGAACTTTGAATCCGCCTGAAACCAAAGCACCGAATTGCATTTTATAGTTGCGCGTAGGCCACAATGCTGCCCTACCAATGGTCTTACCATCTGCATTGATAATAGGTTTCATGAGGGTAGGAAGATATTCTGTAAGTGTTTTGGGCAGACTATCACTAATACGGCCACCTAAACCCAGTGGCGTACATGTAGTCCAATCATCGCGTTCGACCGCGACTGAAGTGACGCCGCCCTCTGTCACTCGTATTCGGGTATCAGAACACGGTGCAATTTGCCTTATTAATTGATTGAGATCTTTCGCTTGAATGTTCTCTGGTAGATAGGTTGCAAAGGACGGATTGCTGCCGTCACTCTCCACCTCGAACTCTATACCTTTTTTACCCATTGGGTCGGAAAGCAGCTTCAGCTCGATCCAGGTCCCTCCATATGGCGGTGCATCACTAGGCTCTGCCGGGGCAAGGATTGGGCGCGAATGGACGCCATTGTTAAATAGCAAAACAAGTGCGTCCGAAGAGGCGTGGTCGTAGCGGCACGTAGTTACCCTTACTTCCCGCGCGATCATGAAAACTGAGAAGAAGCCAATCCCAAACCGCCCAATCGAGTCCATACCCCGTGCGGCGAGCCCAGGAAACTCTCTGCTAACAACCGTAGATCGCCACAGCGAACTTCCAAAGTCTACGAGGTTATGGGTCAGAACCTGCTCGGACATTCCTACCCCGTCGTCCGAGACTTCCAACCAGAACGCGCCCTCGCGCTCTCGAATTTTTACATCGATAACGCCGATATCATCGCTACCCTGCAAGCGCCGCCGAGCTTGTATTGCATCAACAGCATTTTGAAGAAGCTCACGAAGTGGCACACGCCAATCATTGCCATATAGCTTCGATCCTCCGAGTACACTAATAATCCTAGGTACATCTGATACATGGAAAGGTGAGTTGATTGGCTTCCATCCGGCTACGGGAACATCCTGAGCCAACTCTCGCGGGTCCTGCACGCCCTTTACTCGCCGTACTCTGAGACCAACTTTTCTTTGGTCGCGAAGCAGTAGATCTGTCTCACGCAACTCACGATCAGCTAAAGATAGCGCGTCAAACCCCAACCACCAACTCTGCGATTCATTGATGGGGCATTGCTCGCCCGCGGTGAACTGAAGCGCATCACCATCAATGCGTGGAAAGCTCAATCTGCTTTGGAATGCCCAGTGAAAGTCTGAAATCCCGTGCGGCCTTTCCAGAGCGCGAACAAAAGGTGGAGCACGGCGACGATCTAAGTGAATCGCGTCAGCAACTCGGAGGAGCGAAGCAAGTTTGAGTCGGTCAACGCTGCAATTGGTGTATGGAGGCATGGGGCCGAGATGACTATTGAGTTTGTTAGAAACATCCGAAAGCGGCCACCAATGGCTATACGCGATAATCCCGATCGCTGGGCCATAGAATCGCCTTAAGTCATTATGTTGAATCAGGTATTCGACGCCCGTTCCCCCAGGGCTTGGCCAGCCTTGAAGAGCGAGCCTTTCGGCATTTTGCGCATGGAGAGCCCTGAGAACGTTGGTTACAACTACACTCTCGTCTGGCGGTCCAGTTCTTTAAGACGTGGCGATGGCAACGAAGTCTCTCCATTCAGGAAGGTTCTTAAGGTCGTTAATTCCGCCCGGGTATGCTGCGAGGGTCATCGAAGCGTCGTGTAGCAGTATCGCCCCACCTAAAACAAATGCCTCTGGAGGATTCAAGGAAAGATCATCGCCCGCTACGAGGCTTGCGGTTTCCCAGAGGGCATCAAGGTGAGTTATGTCATGTACGGTGTATCCGGGCATATCCTTCAACACACGGGCCACTAGCGGCTCCACCCTCTCGCGCATCGAAAAAAAATGCTGCTTGAAAAACTCCTGCTCCGCAGGCGTGAAGTCTTGGTGATCTTGTAAAAAAGCTTCAGAGTAAAGGCGCGTTCTTTCGAAGGACATTATTTTTCCTCATCACATGTCTTCGATGTTGTACCGAGCATTTGTAAACCGAAGGTTGAATACAGCTGACGACGCTGATGCAAAAACCTCCAAAGCTTAAGATGCAGCTCCGTCGGTATCTGATTTTTAATGGGCAATAGTGGCAACGTCGCCGGGAGGAATCCGTCAGCTGCATGATCCTTGAACCGCGCGGCGCAGCGAACGCAACGAACTCGCAAGGATGGGCCGACAGGCGCTCGACGTTGAGTCAGTTCATATTGGCGTACTACGCCTCTTCTGGGCAGCATTTCCCTTTAGAAATCTGCTACATTCGGAGTCGTGGAATGCGAAAACCATTCGCTCACCGCACCGGCTGAAAATGCCCCCGCAACGGCACCTTGTTCCCATGCGACACAACCCCATCGCGCTCGCAGACATACATCAGCGTCGGCATGCCGGAGCGGAAAATGATGTCGCCACGGCGTCTCAAGAATTCGGTTTGCGTCCGGCAGCTATATTGCTCCTCTTCCTTCAGCGGAGGCTGGGCTTTCACGCCCGGCAGATCCTTGTAGGGATAGAGCGGTTCGACAGCGGTTTCCTCGGGCGGGAGCTTCCAGTTCGTGGCGGCGGCATCGTCGGCAAAAAGCGCGGCGAGAACAAGTCCCAGGGCGATTTTCAGGTTAATGGAGTGCATGGCCGCCTGCGAAATAAACAATCCTATCAATATACTTCTATCTAGGCATGTGGCGGCAGCCTATCAAGCGCGGCGCTGGCGGACGTCATGACAGTTGCGTTACCGAAGGCGTTTCCGCACGCATCAGCGAAAATAGCTTCTGATCACCGGATGGCGGAAGAGGCTTGCAAAGACCGCGAAGACTGCCCCAAAGCCGAAGCCCGCGAAAAGGCCGCCCATCAGGCCCGCGATCATTAGGACGCTTCTGCCGGGGCCGTCCGGCTTCACCGGAGGCTCGGCTTCCGAGATGACGCGGATGTTGTTCTGGGTGAGGTTCTGCTCCTCGCTCGTCTGGCTGGTGCGCTTCAGCACCGTCTCGTAGATCTCGCGGGCAGCGGTCGCCTTGCGCTGCAACTCGTTGAGTTCAACGAGCTTGTCGGAGCTGTTGACCTGCAGGGCCTTCTGCACCGCCAGTTCCTTGGCGACCGCATCCTCGGCCTTCTTTGCCTGATCGTATTCGGCGCGCGCCGAGCTGGCGCGGCGGCGAAGCTCGTTGCGGATTTCGTCGGCGAGGCTTTCGAGCGACGAGCGGGCGGCGAGCAGGCGCGGGTGGCGCGTGCCGAGCTGGGTCTCGAGGCTGCCGACAGTGGCGGCAAGGGCGGCATATTGCTGGCGCAGGCTGACGAGGGAAGACGAGACGGCCGTATCCGACGAGCCGTTGCCGCTTACCACATCCTCGAAACTGAGGTTCGAGGCGGCATCGGCGCGGGTCTTGGCCTGGATAGTCTTGTCCTGCGCGGCGACGAGAAGGGCATTGAGCGAGGTCAGGCGCTGATCGGATATCAGGTTGCCGTCCGCCGTCACCATGTCGTTGTCGGCGCGGAAGGTCTCGACCGCCTGTTCGGCATCCTGGACCTTCTGGCGCAGATCGGTGAGACGGCCGTCGAGGGCGCTCGATGTGTTTTCGTAGAGGTTCGAGGAGGCCGAATTTTCCTCCTGCAGGAAGGATGTGACGACCTGATTGGCGATCCGCGCCGATTTTGCCGGATCCTTCGTGGTCGCCTTGAGCGAGACGACATAGGTACCGGCCTCGCGCGCGATCACGAGCGCCTTCTGAAGGGCGTCGGCGACGAGATAGGCGGAGGTGGCGTCGCCCCTTCCGCCCCCGAATTCCGGATCGTCGTTCAGCTTCAGCGCATCGGCCACACGCCGCAGCACCTTGCCCGATGTCAGTATCTGCACCTGGCTGTCGATCATCGTCGAGATCATCTCGGGCGAGACGGAATTCTGGGACGTATCCGACAGCCCAACCTGGCGCGGATCGAAATAGAGCGTGCTGGCGGCGGTGAATTTCTTCGGCAGAAGCGGCATTACGCCTGCGCCGAGAACCGCACCGGCAGCGGCAAGGGCGAGAATAAGCAGTCTTCTGCTCCAGATGGCGGAGATGACCGATCGGGTGTCGAGAAGCGGCGCTCCGTCCGGCACGGCGGGGGTGATGTCCGCGGCGGGCTTGGTTTCAGCCGTTTCATGCTCCCTGACATCGCGCACAGCCGGTTCGCGCACGGGCAGCGGAGAAGGGATCCGCTCCTCCAGGACAGGCGCCGCGTCCCGCACGGGACCTTCCGCAGGCTCCTCTACCCTTGCAAAATCGGCAGGTTTGATGAAAGGACCGCGCGGAAGAGCAGCCTCCGACACCGCCTCAGGCGGTTCGTTGCTTCGCCATGCGGGAAGACGGCTCACCCTGTTGTTGATGTATGAGGTCATGTCAGAGTTTCGCCGTCTGCGAAGGATGAATATGTGCGAAGATCGCTTCGACTTTAGAAATTCTTAGCTAACGGACCGTTAAAGTTGCCTCACCCCATGAGGGTGAAGACCCCACAGCGATGACACCCGCGCCAGCAAGCGGAACGACGGAGAAAGACGATGGCCCGGGAAGTCCGGTGGTTTCTGCTTGGCCTGGCGCTCACGGCGGCGCCGCTTGCCGAAGGTGACAGTGCGGCCGCATCCGGCGCGCAGCCGGTCTGCTATCGCGGCGTCAATCTTTCGGGTGCGGAGTTTGGGGAACCGGGCGGCGCCTACGGCACCAACTACATCTATCCGTCGGAGGAAACCGTCCGCTACTTCGCAAAGAAGGGCATGAATACCGTCCGGCTGCCTTTCCGCTGGGAACGGCTGCAGCCGCGCCTTAAAGACCGGCTCGACGGCGATGAGCTGCAACGACTGACGGACACAGTCGCGCTTATCCGCAAATACAAGATGACCGTGGTGCTCGATCCGCACAATTACGCCGTCTACGGCAAGGACCAGATCGGCAAGGCGCCGGTGACAGTGCTGGCATTCGCCGATTTCTGGGCGCGGCTCGCCGTCGAATTCGCCAATCAGGACGGCGTCATTTTCGGCCTCATGAACGAACCGCACGACATGCCGGCGGATGCCTGGCTGCGGGCGGCCAACGCGGCCATCAGGAGCATAAGGGCGGTGGGCGCGAAAAACCTGATCCTGGTGCCCGGCACCAACTGGACCGGGGCACATTCCTGGCAGACGGACATGCCGGGCGGCGCCAATGCGACGGTCATGCTTGATGTCAAGGATCCGCGAAACAATTTCGCCTTCGACGTTCATCAATATTTCGACGAGGATTTTTCCGGCACGCACCCGACCTGCTCGAAGGCCGACGGCGCGCTTGACGCCATCAACCGGATGACCGTATGGCTGCGGGAACACAAACAGCGCGCCTTCCTCGGCGAATTCGGGGTTTCACAGGACGATGCCTGCCTTGCGGGGCTGAAGCAGGTTCTGGATGCCATTCAACAAAACGGCGATGTCTGGCTCGGCTGGACCTATTGGGCGGGCGGAGACTGGTGGGCCGAAAGCGAACCGCTCAATGTACAGCCTCATGGCGGCAGAGACCGGAAACAGATGGCGGCGTTGATTGCCGCAGCGAATGAGCCGGCCGCGGACGCGAAGGCTTGTGGGACGATCGCGAAATGAAGAGCGACACGCAAGCCAACCCCAAGACAGGCATAGATTGGCTGATCCTGAGCGTCGGCGTGCTCTCCGTCACCTACAACTGCATCCTCGCCTTCATCAACCACAACATCATGCCGCTTTCCACGGCCGCCATTGTCATGAGCGAAGGCCTGCTGATGGGCGTCTCCCTCCTCTTCATCCTGAGGAAGGGAATCTACGAGGAAGATCTTCCGGTTCTTACCTACCTCCTGCTGACAGTGGTGATCACGATCTACATGATCGTCGTCAACAGGGCGCCCTTCATCGATTATCTGCGCAATATCCTGATCATCTTCTGCTTTGCCCTCCTCGGCAAATGGGCAAACCGGCAAACGATGATGCTTACCTTTAGGATCTGCTGCGCGGTGGTGCTCATCGTCCTCATCATCGAGATGATCTCGGTGCCCGCCTATGTGGCGCTGTTCCATCCGGCGGAATATTTCCAGAATACCCGCGGGCTTGCGCCGCCGACCTATGACAATTCCGGTCTCTTCGGAAATGCGCTCGGCTTCCAGGGGCGCTTTTCCTTCGGCATCATCAGCCATCGTTCATCGTCGATCTTTCTGGAACAGGTGTCGCTCGCCAATTTCTGCGGCGTCATGGTGATGTACGCGATCTGCTTCTGGGACCGTCTTAAAACGCCGGAACGGGCGTTGTTCATCCTGACCATCGTTCTCATCCTGGTCACCAACAACACCCGGACGATGCTCATCTTCTCGATCGTCAGCCTCGTCGGCTATTTCATCTATCCTCTGATCCCGAAGATCTTCGATTTTTTCCTGATGCCGCTGATCATTGTCGCGGGTTTCATCGTTCATGCGATGAAGCCCGACGCCACCGGCGACAATTTCGTCGGCCGCATCGTCTTCACGGTCAACAAGATGCTCGGCATCGATTTTTCGGCGATACTCGGCCTGTCGATTACCCACGTGCCGGAATTTGCCGACAGCGGCTATGTCTACATCATCTATGCTGCCACCATCTTCGGCTTGATCTTTTTCTGGCTTTTCGTCTCCTTCTTTCCGGCGGGCCAGACCCCGAACCAGCGCCGCTACGCCCATGCCCTGTCGCTCTTCATGTTCTTGAACCTTATGATCGGCTCCACCGCGGTCTTTTCAATGAAGACCGCCGGCCTGATTTGGTTGCTTGCCGGATACATGAAGGCCGCCCAAGGAGATTCGATGTTTCTTAGGGCGCCGCGCATTCAAACGAACGCGCAAAGGACGCTCTAGTTTGAGCTTTCAACAGGTTGTCCGTCGTGATGGACGAGATAGGGCGTCCGTGAAGCGCCACGTGGGGGATCTCGGAAACGGCAGAACCTTTACCAAGCCACCCGTATTCCGGAGCCAGTTGCGTGAGGCGAAAGCCTCCCCAACCTCCCTCACATGAGGAGTTTGTGGTCAAGGGTTATAAAGGTGGCATTGAGTCT
>NZ_JAULLL010000032.1:0-42421 GCF_041357635.1 Sinorhizobium sp. CB7 | reverse complement strand
GGCGATCGACGGCAGTTAGACAGTTAGGCCGGCATCCAGCTAAAAAGCCGCCGTGCGACGGCTCAGATTGCTGGTTCCAGCCCGCACGTCGTGAGGAGCGCATACTGCGCCCCGCTCCGGCCGGAAAGGCCGGTGGAGACACTTCCCAAGAGCAGACGTTCCCCCGAGGCGAGTTTTCCGACCCGCGCTATTCGCCTATGCTGGAAAGCAATTCGTCGAGCTGCTCCAACTGTTCCGGCAATGCGGCCGCCGAGCCCCGTAGTGCTTCCTCAAGCGCCTCCTTGGACGGATAGACTTCGTGGAAATTCAGTAGTGTCCTCCCGCCTTGGTCCTCGAAGGTCACCGTCGTGATCGCGCCCTCTTCGCCCTCGTCGTTGGTCCAGACGATGCGCTCGTTCGGCACCACCTCGAGATACTTGCCATAGAAGGCCATGGTGTCCGAACCGCCGGCGCCGAATTCCAGCCGATATTTGCCGCCGGTACGGACGTCCATATCGCACGATACGAGCGAAACGCCGGATACCGATTTTGGCACCCACCAGCGCTGGAACAGCTCGGGCTGGCTCCAGGCCCTGTAAACCGTGCTCGGCGGCGCATTGAATGTCCGCGTTACGACGAGTTCGCGATCCCCTCTGCGCTCGACTGACGTGCGGTTCTGCGCACCACCTGCACTGTTAACTTGCTGAGTCATCGCTTTCCTCCTGTTTCATTTCGCTGATGATTTCGTCCAATGCTTCGAAGCGGGCCTCGAAGAGCTTGCGATGTGCCTCGATCCACTCGGCCTCCGCCTTGAGGCCGCGTTTCCCAAGCTTGCAGGTTCTCACCCGTCCGACCTTCTGCGTGACGACGAGCCCCGCCCGCTCGAGAACCTGGACGTGCTTCTTCATGCCCGTCAGCGTCATCTGGAACTTGTCCGCGAGACTGGTGATCGACGCGTCCCCTCGCCCAAGCTGATCGATGATCCCGCGGCGGGTCGCATCGGACAGCGCCGCAAACGAGAGATCGAGGGGAGGACTTAAATACTGAACCATCTAGTTCAGTATTTAACCTGCTCGCGCAGGAAACGCAAGCGTCCCGAACTTTCCCTGCCGTAGACCGGACATTCGAGGTCATGCACCCCGGCGGGCAGCAAAAATCGTCTGCTGCGGGTCAAGCGGACCTTCGAGCCGCTGAGGAACGAATGTCAGCTTTCAGCGCCTGCTCCCCGAAAGCAGCCCGCCGGCTAACGGCCCCAAATCGGTCGCCCACTCGAGGCGAGCTAACGTCCGCTGCTGGGCGCATTGCGGCCCTACCTCGATTGACGATTCCGTGCCGGCGCAGATCGTCATTGACGATTGGCAGAAGGACCTGCCCATGTCGGATCATTATTGGCTCAGCGAAGCCTGTCGCGTGAGAAAGCGCACGCGTCAGACTTTGAGAATTTTGTTATGGTGCACTGCCGCAAAACCGCTGCACACTCTACGCGACACACAGAAGATGCAGCTTGAGTGCAGCCCCGGATCTTCGCAATCGAGGCTGATCGCGCGAGCGTCACTTTTCTGTGTAACCTGCTGAAAAACACAATCTTGTCGAAATGGAACGCCACCTTTTAACGGTAATCGGGCCGCCAATGAAAAGGGCTTTTTCCGGGACGGACCGATCGACGCACTTGCGGCATAAGTCGTCTGCTCTTGTCAGCGTCTGGCTCGTCCGAACCACCTTGCTGTCGATAGTAAAAGCCGGACGTGTTGCTTCTGCTGCGTAAACCGAAGGACGAGTCGTTTTTCAAGATCAAGGCACTTCGATGCGTAGGAATATGAGTTTCGCGGATTTATTCGGCGCGCGGGCAATCTGCTCGACATAGCAGAACAGCCTTTTACCCTCATAAGTCCACCGTGCAATTCGGCAGATTTACCCCGAGCGGAGCCGCTCGGAAGGACGCTTTGTGCGCAAATCCAAAGTGCCTGGCGCTCCTACGAAACATTGTTCAACAGCCTGGAGATTTATTTTCCATGAGCGAGACCGAACTCCCCAAAAGACCTCGCCGCCGCATGAGCCGCGCCGGTCTCGGGCTTATTGCCCTTCTCTTGGCCGTTGCGGGTGGCGCTACCCTGTGGCTGAGACATGACGACCAGACGGTCGCTGCCGTGCCGCCTGCGGACCCGGCGGTCCCGGTGCATATCGAAACAGCGACGAAGACGGACGTTCCGGTTTATCTTTCGGGGCTCGGGACGGTCCAGGCATTCAATACCGTCACCGTGAAGACCCAGGTGGATGGCGTATTGCAGGAGGTGCGCTTCAAGGAAGGCCAGGCGGTCAAGAAAGGCGATGTTCTGGCGGTCGTCGACCCCCGCCCCTTCCAGGACGCCTATGACGAGGCTGTCGCCAAGCTCAACCAGGACCAGGTCAATCTTGCAAATGCCAAAGTCACCCTCGATCGGGACGCGAAGCTCGTCGGTCAAAGCATGACGCAGCAGACGCTGGATAACCAGCGCGCCACCTATAACCAGTTGATGGCGCAGATAGTGCAGGACCAGGCCGCCAAGAACGATGCGGCCACGCAGCTTTCCTACACGCAGATCACATCTCCCCTCGATGGGCGCACCGGTATACGGCTGGTCGACCAGGGTAACATCGTTCATGCCGCCGATACGACGGGATTGGTCGTCATCACGCAGACTCAGCCGATTTCGGTGATATCCACCCTCCCCGAGGACGATCTCCCGCAACTGCAGACCGCATTGAAAAACGGCCCGGTCGACGTTACGGCCCTGACAAAGGACGGTGACGTCCTCGGCGAGGGAACATTGACGCTGATCGATAACGAAATCGATCAGACCACCGGCACGATCCGCCTGAAATCGACCTTTCCCAACAAGAGCGAAAAGCTATGGCCAGGGGAATTCGTCGTCCTGCGCGTGCGGGTGCAACTGCAGCATGGTGCCGTCACCGTATCCTCCGCCGCCGTGCAGAGAGGACCGGACGGCTTCTTCGTCTATGTCGTCAAGGCCGACGATACGGTGGAGGCGCGGCCTATCACGACGGACCAGGTCGCGGACGACCGCACAAGCGTGGCAACCGGACTTTCGGCCGGAGAACACGTGGTGACATCCGGCCAATACCGCCTCGAACCCGGCACAAAGATTGCTGCCCAGACTAACACCCAACAGCTCGCAGCCGGCGGCCCGAAAGGTTGAAAACAGATGTCGATCTCCTCCGGATTCATCCAGCGTCCAATCGCAACGTCGCTCCTCATGGTCGGCATATTTGCCGTCGGCTTGGCTGCCTACCCACTTCTGCCGGTCGCGCCGCTGCCGGAGGTGGACTTTCCCACGATCTCAGTCTCGACCCAACTGCCGGGCGCAAGTCCGCAGACGATGGCTTCCTCGGTTACCCAGCCGCTCGAACACCAGTTCGGCCAGATTCCCGGTGTGACCCAGATGACATCCGTCAGCACGCAGGGCACCAGCGCCATCACGCTTCAGTTCGATCTCAACCGCAACATAGACGGCGCCGCCCAGGACGTGCAGACTGCCATCAACGCTGCCTCCGGCCAATTGCCGACGGACCTTCCGTCGCCTCCAACCTATCGCAAGGTGAACCCTGCCGACTCTCCGATTCTGGCTCTGGCATTGACATCGGACACACTGCCGCTGACGCAGGTCGACGATTATGCCGAAAACGTTCTGGCTCAAAAGATCAGCCAAGTCTCCGGTGTCTCGCAGGTTACCATTTTCGGCCAGCAGAAGCCGGCCGTGCGCATCCAGATCGATCCGAGCAAGATCGCAGCGCTCGGCCTTTCACTTGAGGATATTCGTAGCGCCATCGTCGCAAACACGACGAATGGACCGAAAGGGGAGATACAGGCGCCGACGCATACCTATACCGTCTATGACAACGACCAGATCCTGGAGGCGGCACCGTGGAATGATGCGATCGTCGCCTACCGCAATGGCGCTCCAGTCAGGGTGAGCGATATCGGCAAGGCGATCGACGGCCCGGAAAACACGCAACTGCAGGCCTGGGCAAACGGCAAGCCGGCGATCCTGCTGCCGATCTTCAAGCTGCCGGGCGCAAACGTCATCGACACCGTGGACAAGATCAAGGCCATGCTGCCGGCCTTGCAGGCGACAGCACCTCGCGCACTGCATATCTCGATCCTCAGCGACCGCACGACGACGATCCGCGCCTCGGTTCGGGACGTCGAAGAAACGCTGCTCATCACCATCGTGCTGGTGGTGATGGTGATCTTCCTGTTCCTGCGTAACTTCTGGTCGACGGCGATCCCGAGCATTACTGTGCCACTCGCTCTCGTCGGTACGTTCGGGCTCATGTACGTGCTGAATTTCAGCCTCGACAATCTCTCCCTGATGGGGCTTGCCATCTCCGTCGGCTTCGTCGTCGATGACGCCATCGTCATGCTCGAGAACATCCACCGGCACATGGAAGAGGGTAAATCGCCGATACGGGCAGCCATCGACGGCTCCAGCGAAATCGGGTTCACGATCGTATCCATCAGTCTGTCGCTGATCGCCGTTTTCATTCCGCTGCTGCTGATGGGCGGCATCATTGGCAGGTTGTTTCGCGAGCTGGCAATCACGATAACGATGACGATTGCCGTCTCCGCATTCGTTTCCCTGACGCTCACGCCGATGATGTGCGCCCGCTTTCTGAAGGAGGAAAGCCGCATGCGCCACGGTCGGCTTTATATGGCCTCGGAGCGGTTTTTCGACGCCATGCTGAACGGCTATCGGCGGTCGCTCGATCTGGCGCTGCATCACCATCGGGTGACATTCGCAATCTTCATCGCATCCCTCGCCGCCACCGGCTATCTGTTCGTTACGATCCCGAAAGGGTTTTTCCCGATCCAGGACAACGGCCTTATCCTTGGTTTGTCGGAAGCGGCGCAGGACACGTCTTTTGCAGAGATGGTGAAGTATCAGAAGGCGCTTGGCCGCATTGTCGCGAGCGATCCCGCCGTCGACACCGTTGGCATGGCCGTCGGGGCAACGGGCGGACAGCCTCTCAACAACGGACGCATGTTCATTACGCTCAAGCCCAGAGACCAGCGGGACGCCTCCGCGAGCGAGGTCATCGATCGGCTGCGTCCGAAGCTCGCGCAGGTGGAAGGAGCCGCGCTCTTTCTTCAGCCATCGCAGGACGTCACGGTCGGTGGACGCCTCGCGCGCACACAATTTCAATACACGCTGCAGGACGGCAATGTCGAAGAACTCAATGAATGGGCACCGAAGCTTTTCGCCAAAATGAAGACTTTGCCTCAGTTGACCGATGTGGCTACCGACCAGGAGAATAATGGCGCGACGCTGACACTGACCATCGACCGCGACCAGGCCTCGCGTTTCGGTATCTCGCCCCAGCTTATAGACGACACCCTCGATGACGCCTTTGGCCAGCGTCAGGTGACGCAGTATTTCACCGATCTCAACAGCTATCACGTTGTCCTAGAGGTCGCGCCCGACGCGCAGAATTCGCCGCTTGCGCTCAATCAGCTCTATATCCGATCGCCGCTTACCAACGAGCAGGTCCCTCTGAGCCTGCTCGTCAAGCAGACAACGCAACCGACCACGGTGCTCGCGATCAACCACCAGGGCCAGTTCCCGTCAGTGACGCTGTCGTTCAACCTCGCAAAGGGAGCGGCCCTCAGCCAGGCCGTCTCGGCGATACAGCAGGCCCAGATCGCCATCGGTGCACCCCCGACGCTGACCGGCACGTTCCAGGGCAACGCCCAGGCATTCCAGGATTCATTGGCCAGCGAGCCGCTCCTCGTACTCGCCGCGATCGTGGTGATCTACCTCATCCTCGGCATGCTTTATGAGAGCTATATCCATCCGCTGACCATCCTGTCGACGCTGCCCTCGGCCGGCCTTGGCGCCCTCGTGATGCTGGAAAGCTTCGGCTTCGAATTCACCGTCATTGCTCTGATCGGGGTGATCCTCCTGATCGGCATCGTCAAGAAGAACGGCATCATGATCGTGGATTTCGCGATCGTGGCCGAACGCGATCACGGTATGAGTCCCGAGGAGGCTATTCGCCACGCCTGTCTTCTTCGCTTCAGACCGATCATGATGACGACGATGTCCGCTCTTCTCGGCGGCGTGCCGCTGATGCTCGGACATGGAACGGGTTCCGAGCTTCGCCAGCCGTTGGGTTATGCGATCGTCGGCGGCCTCATCCTCAGCCAGGCGATGACTCTCTACACGACGCCGGTCGTCTACCTCTATCTCGACGGGGTGAACGCCTGGTTGTCCAGGCGGCGCACGGAATCCTCTGCAGAGGCAGTTCCAGGCGAATAGGAGCAGCTGTCGCTCGAGAATATCTTAGTCTTTTATGCGGTCGAGCCCCAACGGACCGTGCAACTGAGCAATATGCTGTGCGGGCCTTCGAGACCCGCATCGTGACGCTCGATCAACTCGATCACGGCGTCGATGAAAGCGACATGGTCGAGGCTCAGCGTGGTCAGATCGTTGCAGTCCCAGGCCGCCATGGCGATGCCGTCCTGGCCGACGATGGCGATATCGTCGGGCGTGTTCTTGCCGAGGACACGGCGGGCCGCGTCGCGGGCACCGATCGCCATGACGTCATTGCCGCAGATAATGGCGTCGACCTTGGAGCGATGCAGCAGGAGGACGGCTTCCTTGAAGCCGGAGTCATAGCCATAGTCGCCGAAGGCTTCCGCCTGCAGCGAGAGGCCGCGTTTGGCGAGCGCATCGGCGAACCACTTGCGGCGCAGCTTGTCGATCCAGCTCGACTTTGTACCGGCGAGATAGGCGAAACGCCTTTTGCCGTCGCGGACGATCTTGTCGATGATCTCGTCGGCGGCAGCCGAGCCGTCAATGCGGATATTGGAAACGCTTTCGTTCTCGAGCGGCTCAAAGGAGACGATGATCGGTTTCGTCGTATGGAAGATATCGACGGCGTCCTTCATCGATACCATGTCGGAGAAGATGACGACGTGATCGACCTGATAGGTCGAGGCAAGGCGCATGAGCTGCAGCCGGTCGGAATGATCGGCGCAGCAGAGGATGATGGGCAGAAGCTGGCGCGCCTGCAAGCGATGGACGAGAAGCTGCTGCTCCTCGGCTTCACAGGGGTTGCCGATCGCGTTGACGACAAGTGCGACGAGCCGCGAACGCTGGCTGTTCAGCGAGCGGGCGATCGCATTCGGCTGATAGCCGTGTTCGCGCGCCACTGCCAGGATGCGATCGCGTGTGGCGCTGCCGATCCTGGAATCCGGCGAGAAGGCGCGGGAAATGGTAGCGGAGGACACCCCGGCAAGCTTTGCCAGTTCTTTCGAGGTGATCCGTCGCTTGTTCATCCCAGACGTTCCATGCGCTTACGACGCAGCGATTTTGACGGGCGCGCCGTCCGCTGCTGCCGATTCCTTGATTGCGTCCCACAGCCTGGCGAATCGCAGGCCCATTTCAACAGAGCCGGTGTTCTCCATAGCTCCGGCACGAATGGTGAGGAAGCTTTTCATCGGGTTGCCGAGAATCTCGGCCTCTTCGCGGTGCGCGCTGGTGCGGCCCGTGCTCAATTCGCGCCAGCCGCCCCAGGCGTCTATGCGAACGATCGCCTTGGAATAGAAGAAGGTAATGTAGGAGGCGCAGCCGGGAGGCCCCTCGCCGGCCGCCGTCAGTGTCGCAAGTGCACCGTTCTTGAGGCGCGCCGAGACAGCGGTGGCTATATCGACCTTCTTGCCGCGACTGTTCATGTAGGCCGAAACGCTTTCAAAATCGGAGTTGGCGAGCAGGCAAACGGTGTTCATCATGTGCGCACCGGTATCGAACATGAAGCCGCCGCCTGAAATTTCGGGCTGCTGCTTCCAGTGGCCGTCATAGTTGCTCGACCAGCTTTCCCAGATCATCCCGGAAATCGCGATCAGTTCGCCGAATTCGCCGGCCGTGGCTCGCCTGCGGGTATCGATGACCAATGGGGAAAGACCGCCCTGGAAGGCGGTGACGATCGCCACGCCGCTCTTCTTCTGCGCAGCGATCAGCCCCTCCGCTTCGGCGACGGTGGTAACCATCGGCTTTTCGAGGAAGAGGTCGAGACCGGCCTCAGCAACCGCGATCGCCTGTTCCCCGTGGAAGGCGTGCGGGGTCGAGACATAGACGATATCGAGCTCGTCGCGGCACTGAACAAGCATTTCCCGATAGTCCTCGAAGCTCTTCGGCTCCGGTGCACCGGACGCAACGCAGACATCGATCAGGCGCCGGCGGGAGGAGGAGATCGTGTCGGCGAGCGCGACGAATTCGAGCTCGGCCATCCTCGCCCAGCTTTCAGCATATTCAGCCGCCTTCAGGCCGGCGCCGATGACGCCAAGCCGCAATTTCCGTGGCATGAAATCTCCTCCCAAATATCATTGTGTATACGTTTACACAAACGACTTAATCAAGGCAACATATTATTTATTATTTATAATCAATGAGATATATCTTCGACTTGAGTCCTTTGAAAATCCACCTTGTCTCAGTTGCGAATGTGGACACGGCGCTGCTGGATCCCTGTGACAAGCACAGGGACGAGGAAGGAGAGAAGCGCAGACATCCGGCTCTCGGGCAACGAGTGTGGAGAAATAACCACTACCACGGACAGATCATATGTCAGTAAGCATCTGCCCTCTTTCAACCTTTCCTGAATTACCCTAAAAGTACAGCCATCTCGATAGGGATCGGGATGGCCTTTGGGGGCCCGCTACATTCTAGGTGATCGATCGCACCCATATCTCGATATGGGCGGCCGGACGCGCAACTGAATCGGGTTTTCGGCATGAAAGTATCCTCATACGTTGTCACCTCGTCCAGGATCGCAATCGCTTTATTCGCGTTGTCGCTCGTGGGTTTTCAGCCGGCGTCAGCTCAGGAAGCCGCAAAGCCCTCGACCAATCAGTGGATCGTGACACTGGGAGGCACGGCCGAATACGGGCCATCCTATGAGGGATCGAAACACTTCTCGTTCAGTGGCCTGCCCTCCTTCGACATCCGCCGCCTCGGCGAACCTGCGGGATATGACGTCCCGGACGACAATTTCGACTTCACGCTGTTCGACTTCGGTGGCGTCGAGATCGGTCCGGTCGTGGGCTTGAGGGGTGGCCGTTCTGTCTTTGACGATTCTCGTCTGCATGGACTGCATCGGGTTCAATGGAATCTCGATGCTGGCGCGTTCGTGCAATACTGGCCGATGGAAAACCAGTTGCGCATGCGCGCCGAAATGCGTCAGGCACTCTGGGGCGGCGACGGTTTCGTCGCCGATCTGTCGCTCGACTGGTTCCAGCCGATCAACGACAAGCTGGTTCTGTCCATAGGCCCGCGCATGACGCTGGCGAACTCTACCTACATGAACAACAACTTTGGCGTTTCCGAGAAAGAAGCGGCAAAGAACGGCCGTCTCGGTGCCTTCGATGCCGACGGCGGCATCAAGTCCGTCGGTTTCACGGTGGCCGCGACCTATTCGATAACGCCGGCCTGGAGCGTGCAGGTCTATAACCAATACAGGCGTCTCGTGGGCGATGCCGCCGACAGTCCGATCACGTCGGATATCGGTTCGGCTAATCAGAACATCATCGGCATTACGCTCAACAGATCATTCCAGATCGGCTTCTAGAGAGTTCATCTTATAGAAGAGAAAACCTCTGTAGAATTTTGTTACTACACAATTTTGAACGGAAGCTCACTTGGCATTTTCCCTGGATTTGGTCCAGGAATAGCCCGCGGGCCAATATAGTCGCGCGTCACTGGGATGACATCGTTGCGCTTGCCCATCTGGATTTGAAAGACGACGAGATCCTCAAAACGAAACGCGGCTTCCGCGGTTGAAAGGTAATATTCCCACATGCGGCAGAAGCGCTCGTCATAAAGCTCTGCCACGTCGGCCCGGTGCTTCATGAATCGTTTGCGCCAGTTGGAGAGCGTCCAGGCATAGTGCAGGCGCAGCACTTCCACATCGGTGATCGTCAATCCCGCCGCTTCGATTTCCGGCACGATCTCCGACAAAGCGGGAATATAGCCGCCCGGGAAGATATATTTGTCGAGCCAGGGCGTGGTGAAGCCAGGCGTTGCAGAGCAGCCGATCGTGTGAAGGACCATGACCCCGTCATCCTGCAGCAAGTCAGCGCATTTGCGGAAGAATGTTCTGTAGGAAGACAAGCCGACATGCTCGAACATGCCAACGGAAACGATCCTATCGAAGCGGCCTGTCAGGCTGCGGTAGTCCTTAAGGGCAAATTCAATCTTCGCGGACGCCACGTCGTTGGTGCTCGGCACGCGCTTCAATGCATAATCGTGCTGTTCCTCGGACAAAGTGATCCCCAGAACATGGCCGCCCGGCGCCTGCTCGGCCAGGTGCAGAGCAAGGCCGCCCCAGCCGCAGCCGATGTCGAGGATCCTGTTGTGCGGCCCTATCAGCAGTTTGGCAGCAAGGTGCCGTTTCTTCGCCAGTTGCGCCTCATCGAGGGACTGATCGGGATGTTCGAAATAGGCGCAGGAATATTGGCGGTCGGCATCCAGGAAAAGCTCGTAGAGCCGGCCATCGAGATCGTAGTGATGCGCGACATTCGTCTTCGAGCGTCCCGGCAGATTGCGATGGCGGAAAATCCGCAATCTGGTTCGAATTTGGTCGATCACGCGGGCGATGAGCGGATGCTTCTGGTTCTGCGCCTCGCGCAGCATCATTGCCACGAAATCGTAGAGCGAGCCCCGCTCGACGAGAAAGCGACCATCCATGTAGAGTTCGCCGAGCCGCAGGTCGGCGTCCATCAGAAAGGCCCATTGCGCGCGATTGTCGGTAAAGCGGACGTGGACAGGTTCGCCGAAGCCGTCCCCGAACGTCAGGATGTGGCCGCTGGCGGTCGTCACGCACAGCGAGCCCCGCGTCACGATACACGACAAAGCACGCTTCAGGATCCAGTCTGTAAAAGCAGTTGCTGGCGCGCTGATGGTTTGGCGACGGTTCTCGACTTGCAATTCGGACATTACCATTCCTCACCCGTATCGCTTAGATTCCAATAGATTAGAGCGGAATGCGGGCGGAAAGCCGCTCACACTTTTCCCATCCCGCTCTAAACCCGGGATGCCCTGGCGATCAGCCAGACGCCCATCAGGATCAGCCCGCTGCCGACGACCTGGATACCGACGATGGGTTCGCCGAAGATGAACCACCCCGTGGCGATGATCAGGACATAGCTGATACCGGAAAGGGGAAAGGCCCTGCTCAGATCGAGTTCAGCCAGCACGTTCATCCATATGAAAAAGCAGGCGATCTCGACGGCGATCGCCGCCAGGATCCAATGTGAAGCGAGCGCATGCCCCAGCCAGTCCGCCCTCGCCCCGTCCAATTGCTCGGCTCCGTGCTTGATGAAGAATTGGAACAGCGTGTTCAACACCGGCACCGCAAGCCAGGACAGGCGCATCGAGCTCATTGGCCGGCCTCGTCTGCTGAAAACAGCGGGGAGACCAACCGCAATATTGCCTGCAGAGCCGGATTGCGATGGCGGAAGAACATGGCGTTGGCGGTCAGCTTGCTGCCAAGCCGCAGCTTGTTTTCATAATAGGCCTGACCGCTTTGATAGCGGCTCAAGCCGTGATCGAGACAATAGCGCAGGTTGGTGAACCAGCTTAGGAAATAGAGATTGTGAGGTCGTCCCCGCTCGCCATCCATACAGAAGAATTTGTCGATGGCGATGCGTTTGTCATGGACGATCAGGTTGGCGGCAAGCAGCTCATCCTCGATGAAGTAGAAGACGCAGAAGGAACGCCCCCGCATGCGGGAGAGAATGCCCTCGAAATAGGCGGCAGTGAGTTCCTCGAACTGCCATTCGCTGCGATTGCGGGTATCGTGGTAGAGCGCCATGACCTGCGGCAGCAGGTTTCCGAAGTCCGTTCTTATCTCCACCCTGACCTGATCGAAGGATTTGAGCTTACGCCGCATATCTTTGCGCGTGCCGCTCGAAAGCCGCGCGAGATAATCGTCGATTGTCTTGAAATCGATATCGAGCCAGGCGGTCGGCAGGCCACCGATCGCGGTGTAGCCACGGACCTGAAGCAACCCATCCAACTCCGGGGCAATCGGCCGCGGGATGTCCTTGAGGCCCATCAGCGCACAATCTTCCTTTGCCGCATGCTGTTCGAAAGATGAGAGAAGCTCCGCAAACAGCGACTCGCGATGATCGGAGGGAACTTCTGGATGGAAGCCGACGACGCCAGTTTCGGTGCAAGGCGAACCGAGGCAGGCAAGGCGCAGCGTCAGGAAGCGTGGGAAATGCTGCCGCACATGGCGAACCAGACGGCGAAGCATGCCGTCCTCCAGCGTCGTGTCCAGTGCATATGGGCAGAGGAAAGCCGGCATGGCCGCACTGACCCTCCCATCTTCGACGACGGTGATGTAACGCCATTCGAAGCCTTCGATGCCCGCTTCCTCTATGGCCAGCAGGCAATCATAATCCTCGACCTGATCGTGAAAGCAGGCGTTCCAGGCGTCACGGCCGACGGAGCGGATGCTGAAATGCACCTCTGCGGCGCGATCGCCTGCCGGTGCCGGGGCGGGTCTAAGCAAGAGCTGTTGCATGGCTCGCCTCGAAGAAATCCGCCGTGAAATCCGCCACCTGCCGATGCTGCCGGTCGACATGGATCATGTGGTAGCTGTCCTTGATCCATATGAGCTCGTGCGGGCCGCCGATATGGTCGGAAATGTAGCGCGCATGCTTCGGGCTGCTGAGATCGTCGTCCTCCGCATGCAGGATCAGCGTCGGCGTGCGGATCTGCGGCAGCCTGTCGCGAAGTGTCTTGCCCAGCCGATGCATCTCGACCAGGCCCTTGCCCGGAAATTTCTCAAGAATGCCGTTGCCGGCCATCCCCTCGATCATCCGCCGCATGCGCTCGTCCTTGATGCCGAGTGACGGTGTCTCGCTGAAATTGAGCCGGTCGAGAAAGGGAACGCGGGACAGCCAGCCGATCTGCGACGCAAGCAGCGTATAGTGGAAGGGAACATCCCAACCATCATAGTGGAAGCACGGCGAATAGATCGCGACCGCTGTGATCAACTCCGGACGGCAGTTGGCGGCCAGCATCGACAACTTGCCGCCAACGCAGATACCGGCGGCGAAAACATGCTCTGTTCGCCCGGCCAGAAGTTCGGACGCCAGCAGCACACTTTCCAGCCAATCCTGCCAATGTGACCGCCGCAATGTCCTGATGTCTTCGCCATGCCCTGCCAGCAGCGGTGCGTAGACGCTATAGCCCCTGCGATGAAGCTGGCGGGCAACGAGTTTCATTTCCGCCGGTGCGCCCGTCAGCCCATGGACGAGAAGCACACCTTTGCCGTTGTCTCCCTCGAGAAAGAAAGAAAGACCTTCAGAGCTCATGCGAAAGCTCCGTATCAGCCTGGCGGTTTTCCTTGGCCATGAAGCCGAGCGCGTGGCAGGTGCTGATCACATGTGTGCCGGCCCTCTCCTGCTCGTCCTTGATCTGTTCGTGAAGCGCCTGCAGTTTCGTCCAGTGCGTGCGCGGCCGATAGTGATGTTCGGCGTGATAGCCGTTGCCGAACCAGAGCCAGTTATAGAAAGGCTTATGGCTGCTCACACCCCAGGCGATCGGCTCATCCGGGTCGCCGTGCAGGTGTTCGTAATAGCCGTTCAACGATGACAGGCAGTTGCCGAAATAATAGAAGGGAACGAAAAACAGCACTGCCTTCCAGTCGTATATCAGCGCCACTGCGACGAGACCTAGGAAGAAGTAGAGCTCGAACCGACCCCACTTGGCATCGAACGGACGCTTGCTGGCAATGGCCTTGTGGATGTCGCCGAGGCTGTCGCGGAAAAAGCTCAGCAGAGTGTAGGACCACACGTTCTCCGGCTCGCCGTTGCGGCCGTGACGATAGATCGACAGCAGGTCGATCGTATTACCTTTTTCGTTCGGCCGGTCGCTGTTGCCGGAATGGTGGCGCATATGCACCCAATGATAATAGGTCTGGGAGAAGCCAATCGCGACCGATTCCAGCAGGCTGAAGCCATAGTTCATCCATCGCGGTTTGAAATAGGGCGTGTGAATGAAATTATGGGATATGCTGTTGATATTCCACGAGATCGACACGGCATAGAGGCAGCCGAGAACCGCGGAGAGCCATAGTGGCCGGCTTTGGAAGCCGACGATCAGATAGATGTCAAACGCAAGATGCGCCACGGCGGCCAGAACCGGAGCCGCATCCCATCTGGTATGAGCAAAGATTTTCATAGTCCGGTTACTCCCACGCAGGCCACGCCGGCGGTCACGAGAAGAACGCCCGTCGCGTGGCGGAAGTTGATGTTTTCTTTGAAGATCACGGCCCCGGCGAACACGATGACCACGTAGCTGAGCGCCATCAGCGGAAAGGCGATGGAGAGCGGTACGCGCTCCAGCACGGCGGTCCATGCCAATAGTTCAACTGCCCAGAAGACGATGCCCAGCCATGTGATCGGTCTGGCCAACGTCGAAAGCAGCTGGCCTTCGGTTGCCGACTGCTTGAAGCAGATCTCGCGTGCCGTTTCCGCCAACACACAGAAGAGGATCAGGCCGAGCATAGGGAGGGTCAGGCTGCCGCTCATTGCATGTGCTCCGCCAAAACCTCCAGCAGCGCGTGGTTTGCGGCGCTGTTGATGGTTCTCGTCTCGTCAGCCTCGTGCCGGAACCATGGCTGATCGATGAAGATTTCGGCCCTTTTCAACAACAGGGTTTTCAGATCACCGGCATAAACAGGTGCGGAATAGTCGCCGGTGACATCCGCGCCGATAATGCGATGGCATCTGCCGATTTCGGTGATCAGCGTCAGGAGGTAGGGCAGCCGCATGCTGCCCTGATCCCAATTCGTGACGGCGTCGGCGGCCGCCAATACGTCCTTGTCGATCGTCAGATACACGGCTTGGGTGCCAATTCGGCTCAGTATGTGGTCGATGAAGTTTTCCTCACCTATCTCGGAAATGGATTTCCAATGCAGCGCGCCCTTCTCCTGCTGGTAGCTGGCGCCGGTGCCGTAATCGCCAGCCACGCGGCTCGGCGGATGCCGGTAGGGGTAGAGTTCGAGCCTGCCATCGCTCAGCCAGCGCAGATTGGCCCCCTTGCGCTCCGGGTTGCGAAGATCGCGGCTGCAGACGCCGATAGTGATGACCTTCTGGATGTTGCGGTGCGCAAGCGCGCTGTTGACCCATGATCCACAATGCATCCCGCCGTCGAAGGTGACCCAGTCCGGATGATTATCGAAATGAATGAGAGTGGTCGAAACCGGCTGACGCTCCAGAGCGGTATCGAGAAGCAGCGCCGTCACATGGTGAAAGTCTCCCGAACCCAGGAAGCAGAGCTGAGGATGCTTGCCTGGGAACGGCACGCTCTTTGCGATATCGCGGCCAAGATCATCGAGCGCCTGCTGTTTGCTCCAGAGCCTGACCGCCTCGCCATTTTTCTTATCGCTATGCTGGCGCGCGCCCGCAAGCCGGCAGGCGCGCACGAAATCAGGCTGCAACTCCAACGCATCATCGAGATGAAGAAGAAGGAGCTGCACCGTCCTATCTCCTGGCTGCGCGGGTCAGAAGCTGATCAAGCAGGGCAAGGGCCAGATCAATCTCTTCCCGGGTGATGAGCAGGTTCGGCGCAAGCGTAATGACATTCTTGTGGTAGCCGCCGACATCGAGCACCAGGCCGTACATATTCGTGCCGACCTGCAGGTCGCCCTTCATGCCTTCGTCGCAGAGCCAATCCATCGTGGCCTTGTCGGGGGTGTAGCCATCCTCCTTGCAGATCTCCACGCGGAGAGCCAACCCCAGCCCATCGACATCGCCGACGATGGCATGGCGCTTCTGGAGCTGTTTCAAGCCATCGAGGAAGTAGGCGCCTTTGGCCATGATCGACGCACTGAAGTCTTCCTCTTCCAGCATTTTCATGGTTTCGAGAGCCACGGCAGTCCCCATCGGATTGCTTGCGAAGGTGGAATGCGTCGAGCCCGGCGGGAAGATCGTCGGGTTGATCATCTCTTCCCTCGCCCAGACGCCCGACAGCGGATTGAGTCCGTTGGTGAGCGCCTTGCCGAAGACGAGAATGTCCGGTGCCACGCCGAAGTGTTCGATCGACCAGAGTTTGCCGGTGCGATAGACGCCCATCTGGATCTCGTCGACGACAAGCAGGATGCCGTGCTCATCCAGAACCTTCTTCAATCCTGTGAAGAAATTCATGGGCGGAATGACGTAGCCGCCGGTGCCCTGGATCGGCTCTATATAGAAGGCTGCGTATTCGGCAGTGCCTGCTTTCGGATCCCACACGCCGTTATATTCGCTTTCGAAGAGACGGGCGAACTTGCGGACACAGTCCTCGCCGTATTCCTCTTTCGACATGCCTTTCGGACCACGGAAATGATAAGGAAATTCAACGAATTGCGCTCTCTCTCCGAAGTGGCCGAAGCGGCGACGGTAGCGATAGCTCGAGGTGATCGCCGAAGCGCCGAGGGTGCGGCCGTGGTAGCCGCCTTCGAAGGCGAACATCAGGCTCTTGCCCCCGGTGTAGTTGCGCACCAGTTTCAGCGAATCCTCGACGGCCTGAGAGCCGCCGACGTTGAAATGGACACGCCCCTTGCGCCCGAACTTGCGTTCGGCGTCTTGCGCGATCATGGCCGCAAGTTCCACTTTCTCGCGATGCAGGTATTGGGAGGCGACTTGCGGCAGCCGGTCAAGCTGCCGTTGCGCAGCCGCGTTCAGGCGCTTGTTGCGATAGCCGAAATTGACTGCGGAATACCACATCTGCAGATCGAGAAACGGCGTGCCATTGGCATCGTAGAGATAGGAACCGTCGCATTCCTCGAAGAATTTCGGCTTCTCGGTGTAGTGGACGGTATCGCCATGGGAGCAATAGGCTTCTTCGAGGATACGCAATTCAGCCTCTGATCTGACGGGAAATTGCCTCTCGTCGCGGAAGGCTTCAGCAACATTGATATTCATTTATGCCTCTCGGTCTGGTTCATGCGATCTTGGAATGCATCAGCGTGCGGCGTCCCCCCGCGAGATCGGGGAGAGCTGTTTTCATCTTGGGGAGGAGATCGAAGAAATTCTCGAAAGGGACATACGGGATGCCCCTGTTGTCGCAGTAGTCGGCGAGCTTGTCCTTTGCGAAGACAAGATCGATCTTGTCGGCGACACAGAAGTCGCTTCGCCCATCGCCGATATAGATCCGCAGTTCAGCGCCATCGACGACCCGGCATTTGCAGACGCCCGAACCCGATGTGCAGCCGGCTGCCGTCAGCGACGCAGAAAGAGAGTAGACCTCTCGGCCATGGGCGAAGCGATGGGTCAGAACATTCGCGACGATCGGCAGATCGCCGATACCGTGACTGGCCAGGATACGGCGAATGAAATAATCGACGCCGTCGCTGACGATGGCCAACGGAATGTCGTTGCGGCGGCAGTAGGAAAGGAAGGTCTCAAAGCCGGGATCGATTGACACCGTGTCCAGGAGAGCATCGAGTTCGTGCCGTCTTGGCTGGATGAGGGCGATCTGACGGCGCATGCATTCGCTCGACCCGATCAGTCCTTGTTTCCATTGCCGCTCTATGTCTTCCCATTCGGGGTCGGCGAAGCACGCTAGCACCACATCCGTCGCGTCTTCGATCGATATGGTTCCATCAAAATCGCAGAATACCTGCATGAAACGTCCTTTCGCCTTATCCTGAAGTTGCGTTTAGCAACCGCGGATGAGGCAGACATGAGCGGGAAATGATGCGAAAATGAAAAATGCGGGCGAGTTTGATTTGCTGCGCGATGCATCCGCGCGGGCGCGCAAGATCGCGTAACGATCAAATCGATCCCGATTTAAGTGTTACGGAAGAACGTCCTGCGATCGGCTAAGATCACATTCAGAAAGACGCCGTAGGGCACAAGCTAGCCCATGGGAGCCATGCGTCTGCGCGCACACGCGTCACGCATGCTCAGATGCTGAGGCAGAGATACTTGATTTCCACATAGTCATCGATGCCGTATTTGGAGCCTTCGCGCCCCTGCCCGGACTGCTTGATACCGCCGAAGGGCGCCACCTCCGTCGAGATCAGGCCCGTGTTGATGCCGACCATGCCGTATTCCAGTGCTTCCGCCACCCGGAAGATCTTGCTGACATCCTTCGCGTAGAAGTAGGACGCCAGTCCGAACTCGGTATTGTTGGCCATTTCAACGACCTCTTCCTCCGTCTCAAACCTGAAGAGTGGCGCAACGGGCCCGAAGGTTTCCTCTCGGGCGATCTTCATGTCCATGGTGACCCTCGTCACGACGGTCGGCTCGAAAAACAGACCGCCTTGGCTATTGCCGCCGAGAGCCACTTCCGCCCCCTTCGCCACAGCGTCGCTGATATGTTCTTCGACCTTGGCGAGCGCCTTCTTCGAGATCAGCGGACCGGTATCGATGCCAGGCTCGAACCCGTCGCCGACCCTCATCTCCCGAACCCTGGCGGCGAGTTTCTCGGCAAAGACGTCATAGATTCCGGCCTGCACGAAGAGCCTGTTGGCGCAGACACAGGTCTGTCCATTGTTGCGGTACTTGGCGACCATGGCGCCTTCGACCGCGGCATCGAGATCCGCGTCATCGAAGACGATAAAGGGCGCATTGCCTCCGAGTTCCAGACCCAGCTTCATGATCTGGTCGGCGCCCTGGCGCATCAATATTTTCCCGACATTGGTGGAGCCCGTGAAGGTGAGCTTGCGGACCTTGTCACTAGCGCACATTTCCATACCGACTGCGGCGGAATCGGTCGACAGAATCGTGTTGAAGATCCCGGCAGGCAGGCCGGCGCGCTCGGCGAGCAGTGCAAGCGCCAGCGCCGACAGAGGCGTCTCCGCAGCAGGCTTCGAAACGATTGCGCAGCCTGCGGCAATGGCAGGCGCCATCTTGCGCGCAAGCATCGCGTTCGGGAAATTCCATGGCGTTATCGCCGCGACGACACCGACCGGCTGCTTGAGGACGATGATGCGCTTGTCCGGCTGGTGACCGGGAATGGTGTCGCCGTAGACGCGCTTCGCCTCCTCGCTGAACCATTCGACGTAAGACGCGCCGTAGAGGATCTCGCCCCTCGCCTCCGCCAGAGGCTTGCCCATTTCCATGGTCAAGATGGTGGCGAGGTCGTCCGCGTTGGCAACCATGAGGTCGTAGAGTTTGCGAAGCACCGCGGCGCGTTCCTTGCCGGTCTTCTTTGCCCACGCCTTTTGTGCCGCGTGAGCTCTATCGATGGCACGCGCAGTTTCGGCCCGGCTCATGTCGGGCAAGGTGGCAATAACCTCGCCGGTTGACGGATTGGTAACGTCGAACGTCTTGCCGCTGTCGCTCCTCTCGAGCCATTCGGCTCCGACCAGTCCCCTGTCGACCGCGAGGCTGGAATCCTTCAGCTTGACGAGAAGTGTTTCCGAAATCGTCATTCACAGGCCTCCTCACGCGATAACCGGCGTCTCTTCGGCACGGTGTCTATAATCATTGACCAAAGATGTGCGCTGATCCGGCATCGAACCTCAGCCAGACGGCATCGCCGCGATTGAGCCCAGAGATCGCCTCGTGGCCGAATGGCAGGCGGACCGACAGGTCGTTGCCTTTGCTGGTCTTCGTGGACACATGCACGTTGTTGCCGAGGAAGGTTATGTCGCTGATCGTGACAGGCAACCCCGCATCTGACTTGGTCTTGGACAGGAGCAGACGCTCGGGCCTCAGCATGAGCGCGGCTTTGCTGCCGGAGGATGCGGTCCCATGCAGGGGGATGTTGGAAACGGTCATGGTATCGCAGATCGCAACCTCGGCCCGACCATTGGCAGCAGAGACGACATTGCAGGGCAGAAAATCGCTGTCGCCGATAAATTCGGCCACGAAACGGGTGGCGGGATTGGCATAGAGCTCCGGCCCCGTGCCGATCTGGTCGATCACGCCCTTCGAGAAAACGGCAATGCGATCGGACAGGCGAAGTGCTTCCTCCTGGTCATGCGTGACATAGAGGATCGTCACTTCCGTCTGCTGGTGAATCCGGCGGATTTCGTGCTGGATCTCCTCGCGCAGCTTCTTGTCGAGGGCAGAGAGCGGCTCGTCCATCAACAATACGGGCGGGTCATAGGCGAGTGCGCGCGCCAGCGCGACGCGCTGCTGCTGGCCGCCGGACATCTGCACGGGCTTGCGGTCCTCGAAGCCCTCAAGGCGGACGAGCTTCAGCATCTCGCGCACCTTGGCGTCAATTTCCGCCTTCGGCCGTCGGCGGACCGTCAGAGGAAACGCGATGTTCTCGCCGACGGAAAGATGCGGGAACAGCGTGTAGCGCTGGAACACCATGCCGATGTTGCGCTTGTGCGAAGGCGTCGCCAGCAGGGACTCGCCCTTGAGCAGGATGTCGCCGCGCGTCGGGTTCTCAAAGCCGGCCAGGATGTAGAGCGTCGTGCTTTTTCCCGATCCCGAAGGTCCGAGAAAGGTCAGGAACTCCCCCTGCGCCACATCGAGGTTGACCTCTTGCACGGCAGTCACAGGACCGTATTCCTTGCGGATACCCCGGATTTGCAGGAATGGTTTGCTCATGACTTAAATCCTTTGCGAACGAGGGCGGCGAGCACCATCAAAAACACGGTCAGGAGGATGAGAAGCGTGGAGGCCGCGGCTACGACCGGCGTTAGATCCTGCCGTAACGTCGCCCAGATCTTGACAGGAAGTGTCTGAAGCGTCGGGCTCGACATGAAGATCGCGACGACCACCTCGTCCCAGGAGGTAAGGAACGAGAAGATCGCCGCGGAGAAAATGCCATGGCTGATCGCCGGCAGAGTCACCCGGATCCTGGCTTCAAGCGGAGACGCGCCGCAAAGTACGGCAGCGTCCTCGATCGACTTGTCGAATCCTTCGAGCGCACTGGTGATCGACAGGATCGAGAAGGGAAGCGCCAGTACCAGATGGGAAATGACGAAGCCGGTCAGGGTTCCGTTAAGACCGATCTTCAGAAAGAAGGCGTAGAGCGCGACCGCAAGCACGACGACCGGCAAGATCATCGGCGTGAAGAAAAGCGCCTTCAACGCCTCCCGGAAGATGAAGCGCCCGCGCGTCAGGCCGAACGACGTCACCAGTCCCAGGAGAACCGAGAGGACGGTGACGATGATCGCGATGCGGAAGCTCGTCCAGGCGGACTCGATCCAGCGCGGATCGGCGAGAAGCTCCTGATACCATTTGAGGGTCCAGCCGGGCGGCGGAAAAATCAGCCATTGCGACGATCCGAAGGACAGTGCCGCAATGAAGAGGATCGGCAGAAGCAGAAATGCGGCCGTCAACAGCGTGATGCCGAGGAGAACGTGCTTCCACCAGCCGAGGCGATCGAAATTCAGAAGCATCTCAGCGCCCTCCCATCCGATCTGTACCGAAGAAGCGGAGCTGTACGGCGTACAGCACCAGTGTGACCACCAGCAGCACCAGCGCCGCAGCACCGCCCATGCCCCAATTGACGAGAGACTGCACGAACTGGGCGATGAGTTCGGCGAGCATCATATTCGCGGTGCCGCCGAGCAGCGCCGGGGTGACGAAGTAGCCGAGCGACATGACAAAGACCATGAGCGCGCCAGCCGCCATGCCCGGCATGGCAAGCGGCAGCAAGACGTGCACGAGCGACTGCCAGCGATTGGCGCCACAGAGCGCGGCCGCCTGCAGGATAGCCGGGTCGATCTTGCGAATGACGCCATAGAGCGGCAGGATGATGAAGGGCAGCATGATATAGGTCATGCCGATCGTCACGCCCGTGAGGTTGTTGACGAGCGGAAGCGGCTTGTCGATGAGGCCCATTCCGATCAGCATCTTGTTGATGACCCCGGTTCGTTGCAGCAGCACCATCCAGGCATAGGTGCGCGCAAGAAGGTTCGTCCACATGGATAGAAGCAGAATGGCGAAGACGACCGAAGCGACACGGCTGGGCATGATCGCCAGCGCCCACGCGACGGGAAAGCCGATCAGCAAGGAAACGAACGTGACCAGGCCGGCAACGATGAATGTGTTTGCGAATATCCGCAGATAGGTCGAAGAGCCCAGAAGTTCGACATAATTGCCAAGACCCGGCACCGGCTCCGTGACGCTGCGCGTCAACAGGATGGCAACCGGCAGCACGAAAAACAGGATCAGCAGGCCAAGCGCCGGCAATGTCAAATCAAAGTTGGTCGGCCGCCGGACACGCACAGGTGCATACGGTCTTTCGATCTCGGTGTGCGATACCATCGTTCTCTCCTCCTTATCGAGGCAAGGCGCCGTCTGAAACGGACGGCGCGCCGCCTTCAGGCCACCGGAGCAAACGGGAGAACGCCGCAACGTCCTCCCGGCCGTTCCCGGTGGTTACTTCGCCTGCCAGGCGTACCAGCGCTCACCAATCGCATCGCGGTTTTCGGCCCAGTAATTCATGTCGGCATTGACCTGGCTCGCCGTCTGCGCGTCCGGCAACGTCTTGGCCAACTCCGCGTCCATCAGCTTCGGTGACTCGATATTGGTCGGCGCGTAACCAGTCGCCTTGGCGAGTTCGGCTTGCCCCTCGGCGGAAGTGGCCAGCGCGATGAATTGCATCGCGGCATCCTTGTTCTTCGCGCCCTTGGGTACGACGAGCGAGTCGGCGGCCGTGATGTTCTGCTCCCAGGATGTTTCGACATTGACGCCGGTTTGCGCGAGCGCCGTCATGCGGCCATTCCACAGACTGCCGAAGGGCGCCTCGGCGGAGGCAAGGAGCTGCTGAGATTGTGCGCCGCCAGACCACCAGATGATGTCGCTCTTGATCGTATCGAGCTTCTTGAAGGCACGGTCGAGATCGAGCGGATAGAGCTTATCGGCGGGAACGCCATCGGCGAGCAACGCTGCCTCGATCACTCCCGGCGCCGACCACTTATAGAAGGTGCGCTTACCGGGGAACTTCTCCGTATCAAACAGATCTGCCCATGTTTTCGGGCAGGCGTCGACCGCGTCCTTGTTGCAGCCGATCACGAACGAATAATAGAAGCTGCCGACCGAATAATCGGTGACGAAGCGCGGATCGAGCTTGGATTTGTCGATGACGGAGAAATCGAGCTTTTCGAGCAGCCCTTTCTTGCCGGCCTGCGCGGCATAGTCACCCTCGACGTCGACGACATCCCAGGAGACACCCGCCGCCTCGACCATGGCCTTGAGCTTGCCGTAGTCGGTCGGCCCGTCCTGGAGGACATTGGTGCCGGTTTTCGCGGTAAATTTGTCGGCCCAGGCAGCCTTCTGAGCGTCCTGCGTCGTGCCTCCCCAGCTCGTGAAAACAAGATCCGCTGCCGATGCCGGCAGGGATGTTGCCATGGCCGCGACGGCGGCCGCCAATGCGAATATCTTCTTCATGTTCCCTTTCTCCCTTGATGGAGTTCTGCTTGGTTGATTGTCCTATGGCGCACCGCCGCCGGTCGGCGAAAAGCGGGCAGCTTTCATGATCTTGTTTTCGGCGACTTCGATGAGATCGCGTATCTTGGGGAGGAACGCTCGCCAGTCAGGGTCGTCCATCAGGGCTGCCCGCCGCTCCTCGCGATCGTCGAGGCTCCTATAGCCCCAGATGTGGACGATCTCGTTGATCGGCCCGATCTCGGAGTAGAAGTAGGCGACAAGTTCGCCCAGATGCTTCTTCTGGATGGCGATCCCCTCTTCCTCCACCACCTCCAGGTAGGCGGGGATCGCGCCGTTCTTCAGTCGATAGGTGCGGATCTCGTAGAACATCGCCGTCACCGCATGATGAATGGATCGGGGATGGGATCATCCGAGGTCCTGAGCCAGACGGTCTTGGTCCGTGTGTAGTCGAGTGCGGCCTCCATACCGCCCTCGCGTCCGTGGCCCGAAAGCCCGAAACCGCCGAATGGCGCGATCGGGGAAACCGCCCGGTAGGTATTGACCCAGACGATCCCGGCGCGGATCCCCTTCATCAGGCGGTGTGCCCGGGTGAGGTTCTGGGTGAAGACCCCGGCCGCGAGGCCATAGCGCGTGTCATTGGCGAGACGAAGGGCTTCGGCCTCCGTCTCGAAAGACAGGACCGAAAGGACCGGACCGAAGAATTCGTTCTCGAGGGACGGCGATGCGCTGGCGTCGCAATCGAGAATGGTCGGCCGATAATAGAAGCCGGTTCCTTCAGGCGCAGTGCCGCCGGTCACCAGTTTCGCGCCAGCGGCCAGTGAGCCCGCGACCAGGGCTTCGACATGGTCGCGCTGGCGCAGTGTTGCGAGCGGGCCGACCTCCGTCGACATCTCGAGAGGGCTTCCGATCCGGATCGCCTCCGCCTTTGCCTTAAGGATTTGCAGGAAGCGGTCCTTGACGCTTTTTTCGATGATCAGTCGCGAGCCTGCGACACAGCTCTGGCCGGTCGCGGCAAAGATCCCGGCAACTTGTGCATTGGCGGCGCTTTCAAGGTCGGCGTCGGCAAAGACGATGAAAGGCGACTTGCCGCCGAGTTCCAGCGAGGTCGAGGCGAGGTTCTCCGCCGAATTGCGCACGATGTGGCGCGCGGTCTCCGGCCCGCCGGTAAAGGCGATATGGTCCACCTGCGGATGACGGCTGAGGGCCGCCCCGCAGGACGGGCCGAAGCCCGTGATGATATTGACGACACCGGCGGGAAAGCCTGCTTCATGTACGAGCCGAGCGAATTCGAGAAGTGGCGCCGGCCCGTCTTCCGAGGCCTTCACCACCATGCTGCAGCCGGCCGCAAGCGCCGGCCCGATCTTCACGGCCGACAGGAAAAGCTGGCTGTTCCAGGGCACGACCATGGCCACGACGCCGATCGGTTCGCGGCGTAGCCAGACGTCCATGTCCGGCTTGTCGATCGGGAGATACGAACCCTCGATCTTGTCGGCGATCCCGGCGTAATAACGGTAGTAATCGGCAACATAGGCGATCTGCGCCGAGGTTTCGCGGATGATCTTGCCCGTGTCCCGGGTCTCCAGTTCGGCAAGTTTGCCGGCATTCTCGGCAACGAGATCGGCAAGCCTGTAGAGAAGCTTGCCTTTCTGCGTGGCGGAAAGCTTGGGCCACGGTCCGTCATGAAGGGCATTGCGCGCAGCCTTGACGGCGCGGTCGACGTCCGCTTCCCGTGCCTCCGGCATCTCCGCCCAGGCAAGCCCGGTGGCAGGATCGATGCTTTCGAACCGGGCTTCGCCATCTATAAATTCACCGTTGATGTAGCATTGAAAGCGCTGCATGTGCCCTACTCCGCAAATGCCGGCATGACCTCGGCAATGAAGCGCTCGAGCGAAGCCTTCTTGCGCTCGAAGGTCATGCCCGTATCGATCCAGAAGGAATATTCATCATACCCCATCGCCTCATAGCTCTTGAGGCGAGCGATAACCTCGTCCGCGGCACCGACGACGTTGTTACGCCGCATTGCCTCGCCTGAGAGCATCGCGTTGGCGGCAATTTCCTCTTCCGGAATCCGCTCGATGAGGCCTTGCCTGATCGGCTTTTCATTCTTGAACCAGGCGAAGAAGTAATTGTAGTAGACGCTCATCTCATGGGCTGCCTGCGCGATGTCCGCCTCGTCCGAGCCGACATAGGTGTGGCGCAGCAGCATGATCTTGGGTCGCTCGACCTGCGGATTTTTGGCGCAGGCATCGTTGAACCGCTTCATCAAGGTTCGGACCTCTTCGTCGTCCTGCCAGAGCGGCGTCACCTGCACGTTGCAGCCGTTCGCAACTGCAAATTCGTGCGAGTTGGGATCACGGGCGGCAACCCATATCGGAGGATGGGGGTCCTGGAGCGGCTTCGGCGCCGAGGTCGTGGCCGGAAATTTGAAGAACTCGCCATCATGGGCGTAGTCGCCCGCCCAGATCCCCTTCACTGCCGGAATGAGCTCGCGCATGCGCTGTCCGGCACCCCAGGCGTCAAGGCCCGGCAACAGCCGTTCGTATTCGAAGGAATAGGCGCCGCGGGCAATCCCGATATCGAGGCGGCCATCGCAGATGAGATCCGTCATGGCGGCTTCGCCCGCGAGCTTGATCGGATGCCAAAACGGGGCGATCACCGTGCCGGTTCCAAGCCGCGCGGTCTTGGTGCGGCGGGCAAGATCGGCAATCGTCACAAAGGGGTTCGGCGCAATGGTGAATTCCATTCCATGGTGTTCGCCGGTCCAGATTGCATGCATGCCGCCTTTGTCGGCAATTTCGCAGAGCGTGACGAATTCCTCGTAAAGCGTCTTGTGGTCCTGCGAGGCATCCAGACGCTCCATGTGAACGAAGAGTGAGAACTTCATGTGTTTGCGTCCTTTTTCGCGATCGGATGGACCGTGCCGCCGGTCTCATCGCCGAAATACATGCCGAAATTGCCGATGGAACTTTCGAGCACAAAACGATTGATGATATCGGCGGTCGCTGTACTGCTGAACTTGGCCCCGGCAACGTCCGCCGGTCTCAGGAACCGGCCTTCTCGCGGGGCGCCATCGCTGGCGAGCGCGTGATAGACGATGTGTTGCCGGCCATCGCTCTTGTCTTCGTAGACCGAATAGAGAAAGCCGATGGTGACGTTGAGCCCGGTCAATTGCTCGAGATGCGCCGTGAGCGTCCTGGCGGGATCGCCGCCTTCCACGGTGCAGCCAGGGAGCGACAGCGTTTCATCGCCCAGCAGGAACACCGAGCCCTGCTGTTCGAGAACTGCGCCGAGCCGAATTTCGCCCTCGACGGCAGCAGACACGGCCTTGCCCGCCAGCCTGGGCGTGAAATAACCGCCGCGGGCATAACCCAGGCCATTCAGGCCGCTGTTTTCGAAGGCGGTTACGCGCCCGACCATAATGACATGGTCGCCAGCCTCGATGAGGTCCTGCATCGCGCACTCGAACCAGGCCGCCACCTGCGAAAATACTGGGCAGCCACCCGGCCCTTTCCTCCAATCGACGGCAGCGAAACGATCCTCCACGGGCCGGGCGAATGTGTTGGAGACGTCCTTTTGCGTTTCGGACAATACGTTGACAGCAAAGCGCTCGGCTCCAGTCATCGTCGCATAATTGCGCGAGGTTTTGGCAAGACAGACGAGCAGCAACGGCGGGTCCAACGAGACCGAGGTGAAAGAATTGGCCGTGAAGCCGATCGGCTTGCCTACCGCATCGTTCGCCGTTACCACGGTCACCCCGGTCGCAAATGCGCCAAAAGCGTCGCGCAAGGCTCTCGGATCGAAAACTCCCATGGTCATATCGGTTCCTCCCTGCAGGTCAGCCATTCGGCCATCAGCGCATTGACGGTCTCCGGCGCGGTCAGATTGACCATGTGCCTGTGACCATCGACGATACGAGCCCATCCGTTCGGCGCCAGGGATGCCATCTGCTCGGCCATTTCCGGCGTCGAGTTTGGGTCCCCCGACCCCGTGAGAAAAAGAGCGGGACAAGTGACGCTGGGCCAGCAATCGGCGTAGACTTCATCGCCGCCCGCGAAGGCCGTATAGGCGATTGCGTAGCCTTCCGGATCGACCGCTTGCAGCCATGCGCGGGTCAGTTCCCGTGCCCGCTGGCTCTGCGGATCGTCGCCGAACCATCGCTGCAACGGTCCGGTCGTATCTATGCCGCTTGTCCGGATGGCGGCCGCGCGCGCCAATACTGCTGCCTTGGCCGCGGCATCGCGGCGATAGACGCCGTTGAGATAAGCGACACGCCTGACTCGTTCGGCAAAGCTTGCTGCCGCGCCACCGGAAATGAGTGCGCCCATCGAATGCCCGGCGACATTCGCAGATGCGACGCCCATGTCGTCCAGAAAGCGGCCGAACCACGCAACGAAATCCTGCACCGTGCTACCTGCCGCAATTTTTTCGCTCCCGCCATGACCGGGCATATCCACCGCGACAACCCGGTTGGTTTTTGCGAAGTGCTCGATCTGCGGCGCCCAAGCCTCGAGGCGCATGCCGACGCCGTGAATGAGGATCAAGGTCTCGCCCTCACCGGCTTCGAAGTAGGCTGCTCCGTGCGCAGTTGTCCTGCGCGGGAACTGAGCAATGCCTTCCTTGGACGTGCTTGATACGGTCGCCTGCATCTAAGTCTCCGCCGCCGCTTAGACGCCGGCCGGATTGGCGACGTCCTGGCCGAGGTCCTTCAGGTCCTGATAACGGTCGCCGATACGGTGATGGGGGCGTCCGCCAATCGACGCGCCAAGCGCCACGACGATCTCATCGGCTGCCGGCGCGTCAGGGATCGCGGTCTGGATTGTCAGGTAATGCGAACGGCGCCCTTCGTCGTTCTTGTCCATCAGCGGGATCATGACGGGGGCGTTGGCCGGGCCGCGCGTGTTGCAGAAGGCAAGGTATGATTTGGCGCCGACTGCCTGGCGATAATGATTGCCGAAGCGCAGCGTGTGGATGAGCGCCGATGCATGCTCGATCTCGCCGTCAAGCCCGACGACCGCAGCCTTGCCATAACCTTCAACAGCCTCGCCCGAGCCAACGGCATCGATGATCATCTTGGTCAGAAGCTCGCCAAGCACGGGCGCTGCCGCGTAAATCTCCGGCTTGAGATCGTCCACGAAGCCCCGCCCCGCCCACGGATTTTTCACCACCGCCAGCGCCGAAAACAGCCTCAACGGCCGCGGGGCGGCTTTGCCTCCCTCGATCAGGGTCGTTTCGATCTGAAGCAGCGTCTTGCGGATCTGAATGGGCATCGGACATCCTTCCTATGTGCTATTACGTCTTATGGTATACCATAATATTGGCATGTCAAGCAAACCTGCGAGGCTGATGCCGAAGCACGGACAAGTGTCGGATTATATTCGATAAAAAGAATTGACTGCGTGGGATCAGCCCGGAGGTAGGGAGCTACCTTGCCAACGAGCCCGTTACGGCTAAGCTGCTAGAATGAAGTTTGGCGAATTGAAATCCATCGGCCACAACATCGCGGCCTCGCTCGCGAGCGGGGTTGGTTTGATGATCGGCATTTACGGGATGGATGTGTTTGGTGAGGCTGCCAAAAATTCCGAGGGTTACATTCTGGTCGATTTCATCGCTGGAACTTCGTCCGGCGCTCAGCCCTCGGACTCATTAGCCAAAGCGATCTCTCTTTATGCAAGAGCTCTGGACGAACTGTGTCAACGACATGGAATTAGAGCTGATGCATTCCGCGAGCTAAAAGCGCGCTACACGCCGGATTCGCATGGTGGGCGACTTACTGTCATGGTCCAAGACCAAAAGGGACGCCGCTCGACAGATGAATATATCGGCGTGACGAGCAGGCGTATCATGGAACTTGACGAGCTAGGTCGAGTTCGTCGCAAGCAGCATCGGGCCTCTCAGACGGCTGAATGAGTCAGGAGCCTGAGGTTGACGACGTTGTCGCGCGCGGAGGCAGTAATTCTAATGCCTCGTTACCGCAAATTCGTCATTCCTCCGTCCGCTGAGCGGCGAGCACCGACTCGGCGATGGCAGCGGCACGAGCGACATGGTCAAGGGCAGCCCTATAAGCCGCTTCGCCATCGCCCTTTCTTATCGCTTCCACGATCTTTTCCATCTGCGCGGGTCCTTCGACGTCACGATTCTTGGTCTTGATCGTCATGGAACGCAGATGGTTAATCCGGACGGTCAGCAGGTTCACGACACCCCAGGCGACGTGTCGATCGACCTTGGTGAACAATGTCTGGTAAAAAGCGGAGGTCTGGTTGAGAACACCCGGCATGTCCTTCGCGGCATAACTTTCGCGAATGCCCCTCAACGACACTTCAAGTGCCTCGGCAATGGCCGGATCGCCCCGCTCCGCGCAAAGCCGTGCAGCCATTCCTTCCAGGGAGCCACGGATTTCATAAATCTGCTTTGCCTCATTCAGATCCAGAAGCGCAACGATCGGTCCCTTGTTCGGCAAGTTCGCGACCAGCCCCTCGGATTCGAGATGCCGCAGCACTTCACGCACGATCGTGCGGCTCACGCCCAATTGCGTGCAGAGATCACGCTCGACGAGACGTTCCCCCGGCTTGAAATAGCCGTCTACAATTGCATCCCGGACTTTTTCGAGCGCCAACTCCCTCAACGTCTTGGCTGGACGCTCCACTCGTATGGCGGTCTCCCGCAAGACAGCGCTCATCATCTCACCTCATTTTGATCCGCCAACGGATGTCGACCTTGGACTCTGGTATGTATATTATGGTGTACCATAATAGCTGCACACCGCCTCCAACGCAACTGTGGAGACCTGTAGGCCGCAGACCGTTCGCTCCGGTGGGTAAGGTTAGATAGGGGAGTTTCCCAATTCGGCTTCACCTCCGAACGCAAAACCGCTTGGCACCTTTGCCGGAATTGCTTCAGGCTTTGGGCAATCGCAGGTCGACCCGAAGGCCATTGCCCCAACGCGGCGTCGAAAGCTTGACCTTCACTGCAAGCCGGTCCGCGGTATCGGCGACAATCGCAAGGCCAAGCCCCGCACCTTCAGTGTGCAGCGTATCGAGCCGGTAAAACCGCTGGAAAACCGCCTCTCGCTCGTCAATTGGAATGCCAGGTCCGCTATCGCTGATCGATATCCGCCAGAATCCGGTTTCAGGCTTAATGGCGACCTCGATCCTGCCGTCAGCAGGCGTGTATTTGATGGCATTGTCCAACACGTTGCTGATCATCATATGCAGCAGCGATTCATCCGTCTTGACTTGCGCCGTTTCATCGCCTTCCAGCGAAACATCCAGCTTGCGACTGTTGATAATGTTGCCGAACTCAGCCAGCACCGATGCCGCCATGTGGTAGAGCGACACGGGCGCCGGGTTGAGGGGTTGGTGACTGACCCTGGCGAGACGCAGCAGTTGCTCTATAAGATGCGTGGCGCGGTCGTTGCTAGCCACGAGGTCGGCAATTATCGTTCGCCGTTCCTGCTCGTTGTCGCTGTTGCAGAGCATCTGCAGCAAGAGCTTCACGCTGGCTTGCGGGGTGCGCAACTGATGCGCCGCCAGATCGGAAAAACGCCGCTCAAGGGTCAGCGAGCGACTGAGTTTATCGAGAAGCTGATTGATCGAGCGCCCGAGCGGCAAAAGATCCCGTGGCAAGTCTTTGACCGGAATGGCGGAGAGATCGTCGGGCGACCGGGTGCGGATCTGGCTTACTAGCCCGTGGATCGTTCTCAAGCCGCTGCCGATCCCGATCCAGATCAGAAAACCGATGACCGGCACAAGCACGAGCAGCGGAAAGAAAAGGTTGAGCAGGATGTTGGAAACCAGCGTTTCCCGAAGAGCGATCTTCTCTCCGACCTCCATGACGATTGTCGTGTTCGGAATCGGGAGCGAATAGACACGCCAGTCCTCACCAAGATAGGAGATGGTGGTCAGCCCCACCTTCTGCTGCGGCACCGTTGCCGGAAATGCCGTGCTGCTATAAACGGCGATCTTGCCGTCCATCCAGGCACGGAACATGTGGGCATCCGCATAGTCGTCGGCGTCTTGATTGAAGATCAGTTGATTATCCATGGCGAAGTCGATGTCATCGATCTGCTTTGGGGCGCGATCGGGTGACTTCTCCAGCGTATGGCCCAGCAATCGCCATAAAACATTCGCGTCGTCGATAAGCGAGGCATCATAGATGTTGTTGATCTCGCGCGTTGCGCTGTGGAACGCGAAGGCGGCGATCACCACGATCGTCACCACCACCACCGGTGCGATCCTGAAAAAGAGCTTGCGGGTGAGCGTGGAATTATTCATCGCTCGATCATGTAACCAACGCCGCGGATCGACTTGATGAACTCCGAACCGAATTTCTTGCGCAGATTATAGATCGTCACCTCGATCGCATTGCTCTCGACGGTGCTATTGGCGTCGTAAAGCGCATATTCGATATCGTTCTTGGTCACATATCGGCCACTGCGCTCCATCAACAGCTTGAGCATATGGAACTCCTTAGCCGTGGTATGAACCTGCGCACTCCCCTTGCGCACGACCATGGCCGACGGATCGATTTCGATGTCGCCGCATCGAATGAGGCTCTCGGTCCGCCCATCCCGGCGGCGGATCAGCGCCCGCAAACGGGCAAGCAATTCGTCGAGATCGAAGGGCTTGACCATGTAGTCGTCGGCGCCCTCATCAAGCCCCTCGACCTTCCGCCGTACGGCATCGAGCGCAGTCAGCAAGAGGATGGGCACGGAATTGCCCCTCTGCCGGATGCCTCTCAATACCTCCATGCCATTGAGCTGAGGCAGGTTGATATCGAGAATGATGCCTGCGAATTGCGAATATTGAGCGGCAGCAAGGCCGGACTCGCCGTCGCGCATCCAATCGACGCCATAGGCATGCTTCTCCAAAGCTCTCTTGAGGGAGGATCCGAGGATATTATCGTCTTCGACAAGCAGTATGCGCATGGCCGATCTCGTTTCGCCAACGGGTATTGCGCAACCGAAGTGAAGTGTAATTGGAGCGGCCTTGTGGCAAGCCGCCCGCAACGAATGGTCGCACCACGGTCATGGAACCCCCGTCGAGCAACAGCCGAGAAAAGCAGTCGGATCGAGATCGCGCCTGCCTCGGAACCTACTGCAGGATACTCATTGCGGAGGCTCGATGCGCTGTCCTTATAATTCCGCCGACCACCGTGTGATACAACGCAGATGGCAGATCATGGCCCATTCCATCAATGAGCATGAAGTCTGCACCCGGGATCGAAGAGGCCGTATCCTTACCACAGGCAGGGGGAATCAGCGGATCGTCTGCCCCGTGCACGACCAGCGTTGGAACTGCGATTCCAGTCAGCCGGGACCGAAGATCGCCCGTGGCCGCAATCGCAGCGATCTGCCGCCCGAAGCCGGTTGGATCATAGGCACGCTTGGTTTCTTCCAAAATCAGAGCGCGATGAACTTCCTCGTCAAACGGATAGCCAGGACTTGCGATCCGTCGCGCAAAAGCAAGGCTGTGTTCGAGAAATCCAGCTTCATCCTCGAAAGGATCTGGGCCGCGTCTGGTCAGCATGGCCATCACATCCGGCGCGGCAGAGGGGAGATCCGGGTTGCCCGTGCTGGACATGATCGATGTCAGCGACAGAACGCGTCCCGGATACTCGCTCGCGGCCAATTGCGCGATCATGCCGCCCATTGACCTTCCGACGAAATGCGCCTTCTCAATCGAAAGGGCATCGAGCAAACCGACAGCATCAGCTGCCATATCGTGGAGCGTGTACGGCACGTCCGGCCGCTTTCCGGCTGCGAGCGCGGCAGCCAATGCGCGGAAATCCGGTACGGGATGGTCCGTGAAATGCGTCGAACAACCCGCATCGCGATTATCGAAGCGGATCACACGATACCCCCTCGCCGCCAGATTTTCGCAAAATGGAACCGGCCAGCGGATCATTTGCGTCCCGAGCCCGGCGATCAGAAGGATCGTCTCGGCGTCGCCATCACCAAAGCTTTCGCAGCTCAGAGTAATACCGTTCGCTTCCAGCGTAATGAACATGGGTCTACTTCAGGTCTCGGTCCGATCGAAGGCAAGTCGAATGACATGAGCCCGGATGTCCTCGGGCCACCCCGAAATCTGCTGCTCCAGCCTGGGACGATCATCGGCGAACAAGGCACGCGTCGCCTCTTCATAGCCAGCCAGATCTCCCGCCATTGTGAGCATGAAGCGATAGGCCGCCTCTTGCGCCGCCCGCCGCTTCTGCAACGGCCCTCCGTTTCGTCTGGCTTCATCCACCAACCTTCTCAGAACGGCGGATGCACCGCCCGGCTGGGCAGCAAGCCACTCCCATTGCCTCGGAAGCAAAGTCACTTCACGGGCAACCACACCCAATTTCGGCCGCCCTCTTCCTCTCGGCTGTGACGCCTCTTCTTCCACAGGCAGCGGAGAGCTCTGACGAGGTGCGTAACGTCCGGCAAATCTCTGAGGAGGCTGCGATAGCCTCTCGACGATGTCAGCCTTCGAGCCGCGCAGATCCAGGTCGATCACCCGGCCCGTCGCATCGTCGAAGACAAGAAACGTGCTTGTCGAGCCCTGTTCGCTCGCCGTTTTGACGGCGAGCGCCACTTCGACCAAAGGACCGGACAACAGGAGCCGGTGGCCTTCAAAGGCGGTGCAAGGCTTAGAGAGATAGTCGGACATGATATCGGCCCCATACGGTTTGAGGGGACTTAATACCCGGGTGAAATTATGCCGTCAATATCACCCGTATAATATTCATGTCGCCTAGCCGCCTCTCCGGCGAGAAACGGCGGCCCGAAGGCTGGCTTAGCTGTAGTCGACCCATACGCCGCCGGCGTCCGCCGACCCAGCACACGCCTTCCAGTCCGGCATCGACTCCGGGGAAGACGAGATCTCCGATAGCGGCCAGGGACAGGCCTCGCCGTCCGTTGATGACAAATCCGAAGCGGCGATAGAGGTTTGCCAATGCCTCGAAGAGACCCTCCGGGTGCCCGCCGCCGATGCGATCGTCGATCCTGGCTTCCGGATAAAGGTAGTCGTCCATTCCCCTTTCGAGAACGCGCGCCGGCTCGGCTCTTGACGCAAAGTTTGCGACAGAACCAAATTTCATCCTCGGCTCATTTACAGCTGCTAACATTGCGCCGGGGCGGTGCTGCGGATGATGTGGCTTCCGTTCCGCGTGACGTCGCGGGACCCGATACCGAGCCACTCCTGACGCCAAGGATTTTTCGACGCCGCATCGGCCTCAATCTTCGAAGTCCATCTGTCGAAGTCCAGGAGTTGCGATCATAATGGCCCATATCATCATCATCAATCCGCGGTTCGAAACCTCCTACTGGGGCATGGAACACGCCTTGCCGCTGTTCGACGTGAAGGCGAACCTGCCGGTCGCCTGCCTGCCGCTGCTGGCGGCGCTGACCCCAGCCGAGCACAAGGTCACACTGATCGACGAAAACGTCGAGCCGATCGACTACGATCTCTGCGCACAGGCCGACATTGTCGGGATCACCGGCATGATCGTGCAGCGCTTCCGGATGAAGGAGATCATCGCCGAGCTTCGTCAGCGCAATTGCTTCATCGTTGTCGGGGGGCCGTGGGTGACCGTCAACGAGGGCTATTTCGAAGGGCTGGCCGACGTCACCTTCATCGGCGAGGCAGAGGAGACCTGGCCGCAATTCCTGCTCGAATGGAGGCAGGGCCGGCATGGCAGCCGCTACGAGCAGAAAGACAAGACTGACATGAGCACGGTGCCGGTGCCGCGTTTCGATCTCCTGAAGATGGATGATTACGCCGTCGGCAGTATCCAATTCTCGCGCGGCTGTCCGTTCACCTGCGAATTCTGCGACATCATCGTCGTCTTCGGGCGAAAGCCGCGCATCAAGACCAGCGCGCAGATCACCGCAGAAATGGAGGCTCTGCTCGCTGTTGGCATGGACACGGCCTTCATCGTCGACGACAACCTCATCGGTAACAAGAAGGCGATCAAGCAGGTGCTGCGCGATGTGATCGCCTGGCAGGAGCGGCAGCACTATCCGATGACCTTCCTGACGGAGGCGTCGATCGATCTCGCCGACGATGCCGAATTGATGCAGATGATGGTCGACGCGAATGTCCGCATCGTTTTCATCGGCGTCGAGACGCCGAACGAGGCGGCTCTGCGCGAAACCAAGAAGCTGCAGAACCTGCGCAAGGGCGGGACGATGCTGGAGAAGATCCATGCCATCCAGCAGACCGGCATGGAGGTGTGGTGCGGCATGATCCTCGGCTTTGACAGCGACGATGAGACGATCTTCGACGCTCAGCGCGTCTTCATCAAGGATGCGCGCATCGTCAGTGCCATGATCGGCATGCTCGCCGCCATTCCCAAGACGCCGCTCTATGCACGGCTGGAGAATGAGGGGCGGCTCGACCGCGACGATCCACCAGCTTACGGCACCAACGTCATCCCGCTAAATTTCAGCCGCGAAACCCTGCGTGACGGCTATCTCTCCGTGCTCAGCGATCTTCACCAGCCGGACGCCTATTTCGACCGGCTGGACGCGCTCTACCTCGATGCCGGCATACAGCCGGAGCGGACACGGCTCCGATATCTGCGCCGCCATCCGCTGCGCCTGCTGGCCCTGAATCTCGCCTGGACGATCGAGGCCTTCGGCATCTTTACAAGGCTGATGGGGCGCGTGAAGGAGACCGATCTGCGAAACGTCTATCGCAAGCGCCTATGGAACTCGCTCTGGCGCCGCCGCTCACCGATCATCCTGCAGATCTACGCCATCAAATGCGCCATGCATTACCATGCGCACATCATGGTGCAGCAGATGCGGCAGGGCGGGAAGATCGTCAACTCGTTCTGACGGCACGAATGGCAAAAGCCCCGCGCCTCCTCGCGCCAGGGCATCAGTATCGGGGGGGCTCGCACACTTGGACCTTGCACGACTTCGTGTCAGAGGCAGGAATAAACGTCGATGACAGCTCTTCGTCAGGGCCACAGAACTGAGAGTTGCGGACGTAACGGTCATAACGGGTTTGCGACGGGTCAGATGGCGAGGGATAGCGGAGGATAATGGCGCCTTCAGTTTGGATGCGCTCCTGGATATGAGCGCAGGTCATCCTGGGAGATTGATAACGTGAGAGGGCGCTGGCTGGTGCGGCTACTGCGGCCAGCGAAACCGCAATGATCAAAATACGCATAAATTTGTCCTTTCGAAATGTGGATCAGACCGCAGACCCCCTCACCTAAATTGCCAGATCTTGGGGTGAGGCCGGCGATGCTCTCCGGTTGTGCGACAATCGCCCTATCGAGATATCAAGCAGGACGATGTTAACCAAGCAAAATGGTAGTATGCTTATTAATTAACTCCGAGACGCTTTTTCACTTTCGATCGCCCGTCTCTGCCACTCCAGCCGTGGCCTCAACTCATTGATCTTTTAGCGGCTTCATTGTCCGGTGGATCCTTGGCAGCATGTCGTGAGGCTGCTTGACATGAAGCCGTAGGGTATGGGCAAAGCCGGTTGTCCAAACCACTTCGCCCGAATAGTAGCGGCTTTGATCGACCCGCGTGGAGGTTCAGAGGAGGACGATTGCGCCGAAAGCTGGTTGCACGTTTTCGAGCAATCCGGCCCGTCGTCAGCGCACCTCGGTGGTTGGCAAATGGGTAGCGTATTGCGCCCGCCGATGAAGCGCATTTACACAGTGCCCTCGATTCCTCATCGTTCAGAAGTATCGGATCGGCCAATGAATCGGCTTGATCCGCGAGAACTTTGCCGCATAGGCAATTGCAAACTAACGCTGGGATGCCTTGGCAGCGCGGCGGCGTCGGGTCTCACCTTACCTTATTGTTCTCGGCGAGAAACCAGCGAACAACCGACCAGAAAACCAGGTTCGACCCGAAACGTTTGGAATACGCTACGATAGAGGGCGATAAAGCCGCAAATCATCCAAACTTCCAACGGGCTTGATTGCGATAGCATCGAACATTCGCTTGCTGCTAGTTACGCCGATGTTTCCCGTGTGAGGCACTTGCTTACATTTTCCTTCATCTGGCGCAGACCGCTAACCGTTGCCTTCAATACCGTGGGGGAAATCCCTGCGGTCAGGGCACTGTTCAGCCTCGCGCGCAAATCACCGATCTCATGCATCAACGATGTGCCAGCCGGCGTCACGCGCAGTCTCCAGATGCGCCGGTCCGCTGGATCGTGCGACCGCTCGACCAGGCCGAGTTCCTCGAGACGGTCAATCAGGCGCGCGATCGTCGTAGCCGTCACCTCGGCGGCAGCCGCGAGCTCGTTTTGCGAAATGTCGGGCTGTGCCTCCAGTCGCGCGAGTATGATCAATTGCGCCCGCGTAAGGCCGAGACTTTGCGCCTCGCAGTCCGCGTAAGTGCGTATATGGCGCGCGACGTCGGCGAGCAGGACCAGAAGGTCGTTATCAAAGTCGCCGGGCATCGTTGAACCTCTCCGCACTGATTTTGGGCAACCGGCTTGTTCCCGCATGGGACGTCTTTTTCGGGCGATTGTCCATTGAGTCTGCAGGACACCGCAGCAGGACCGCGGAACACCGCACGCCTTAGGCGTAACGGATATAGGCAGGCTTACAGTCACTTGACAAGGCATCATCCGCCCGTGCGCAAACGTGCCGGCAAGGCGGCGCGGTATCGTCTTACATCGCGACCGCCGTCTTCGGACGGGCTGGCGTTCCAAGTGCCAGTGGGAAGACTGTCGGACCGCCTGGACCGCCGTATCGTGGCGGCAGGCGTTGCCATCGGCCTCTGCGTCGTCGCGTTTTGTCTCGCTCTTCTCCCTCTCGCGCGGGCTTGGATGCTTCTGCTAACTTTCGTTCTGGGGGGCTTTATGACCACGATCTATCCCGTCTGCGTCGCTCACGCCAACGATCGTATCGAACCCGACATGGCCGTTGCTGTCAGCGGTCAGCTTATCCTAATCAACGGCATCGCCTCCTTCCTGGGTCCCATCATCGGCACCTCGGTCATGGGAGCGACGGGCATAGAGGGTATCTTCATCTATATGGCGACGGTGGCAGGCCTGTTTGCCGCCGCAGCCATCTGGCGAGTTCTCCAGATCGAGGGGCCTGATCGAAAGGATAGACCTTTTATTTTGCTCAACGAGCGCATGAGCCAGCCAATTGGCCATGTCGTGGAGGAGAATGTCAGTTGACGCTTGTGACGAAAAAACATGCACATTCGCCGAAAAGCAACAGGATGCCGATTTAGCTATCCGATGCATTCCTATCTCTAAGTCAAAAATTGGAGAGGGATGTCGCGGGGAAATAATCACTGACGATGAACGTGCAAGCAAATCGGCAAGAACCGCACAGATGAGTCCCCTTGAAACGAACTGGTTAGCATGCTAAGTATTATACAGAACGTTAGCATACTAATAATAAGCTCACGATTGATATGGACCCTCTCACATCGGACCTCATGGACGCGGTCACCCGCCTCAGCCGGCGGCTGCGCACCGTCTTCGATCAACAGGTCACGGCACATGGGCTGACCTATCCCCGTGCCCGCGCCCTCCTCCGCCTGGCCCAGAAGCAGAACATCACCCAGACCGAGCTTGCGAACGAATTGAACGTTGAACAGGCGACGATGGGACGCCTACTCGATCGGATGGAGGAGAACCACCTCGTCGAACGGCGTTCGGATCCGCAGGATCGGCGCGTCAAGCTCCTGGTCCTCACACCCCGTGGCGAGGAACAGGCGGCACTCGTTCGATCGATCGCCGATCGGATGCGCGCGCAGGTCTTCCAGAAAATCCCGCAGAAGGAGGTCCACGTCGCACTGGCGCTTTTCAAGCGCCTCTCCGCCAATCTCGCGAAACTGGAGGACCTTGATGTCGTCGCGTGAGGCCACTGCCCGGCTACCGGAAGAGCCGCTTGACGGCGAGGAACAGTCCGACGAAAGCCGAGCGGCCGGGGCTATCCCTGGGCCGCCCAAGCCTGTGGCTCCGCCTGCATTCATGCCGAAGCCCTTCCCTCTTGCCGCTGCTTACGTGCTGGCGGGCATACTTATCACGTTGACCCAAGGTCTCGGCACCAGTTTCATATCGACGAATCTGCAGCAGATCGCAGGCCCGATGGGACTGACGCAAGTTGAAGCCACGTGGCTCACTGCGGCGTTTCTGTTTCCCAATGCGAGCCTAACGCTCATTCTCTTCAAGATGCGTGCCCAGTTCGGGCTGCGCAACTTCGCCGAAGTCGCGATCGTCGTTTACGTCCTGGTCTGCCTCGCGCATTTCTGGGTGGATGACTATAGCAGCGCACTCGTCCTGCGTTTCTTTGCCGGCGTCGCGGCCGCGCCGATGAGCTCCCTCGGCTTCCTCTACATTCTCGAGCCGCTGGCGCCCGCAAGGAAGATGAATGTGGGACTTTGCATCGCATTGACGGCATCGTCCCTTGCAACACCGGTCACCGGCCTGATTTCGCCCCGCCTGCTCGACCTCGGCGACTATCACGCGCTCTACATCGCCGAGCTGGGCGTTGCGATGATCTCACTCGGCCTCGTCTACCTTCTGCCGCTCAACTCGCCACCCCGCGCCAAGGTCCTCAGTCTGCTGGATGTCATCAGCTACATTTTCCTGGCGATCGGGCTCGGCTGCTTCGCCATGGTGCTGACCGTCGGGCGGCTCTACTGGTGGACCGAGGTCGACTGGCTCGGATGGATGATCGTAGCCGGCATCGTCGCGCTGGCGATCTTCACGATGATCGAGCTGAACCGCAAGAACCATCTGGTCGATATCCGCTGGCTGACATCGCGCGAAATCCTGCATTTCACCGCAGCACTACTGGTATTCCGCATCGCATTGGCGGAACAGTCGAGTGGGGCCGTCAACTTCCTGCGCAACATCGGCATGCTGAACGAGCAGATGGCCGGCCTCTACGGCATGATGCTGCTCGGCGCGATTCTCGGAGGCACGCTCTGTGCGGTGATCATGAAGCCGGGCCGCGAGCCTTGGATCCATGCGCTCGCATTGGCGCTTATCGCGATAGCCGGCCAGATGGACAGCCGCTCCACCATCCTGACCCGGCCGGAGCAAATGTACCTGAGCCAGATGCTGATGGGCATGGCGAGCGGTCTCTTCCTGCCGCCGGCGCTTGCTGTCGGCATGGGCGCCGCGCTGAAACGCGGGCCGAACTATATCCTCTCTTTTCTCGTCGTTTTCCTCGCCACGCAGAAGGTCGGCGGCTATCTCGGCAGCGCGCTGCATGGCACATTCATCCAGTGGCGGGAGCAGTCCCACTCGCTTCGGCTCGTCGAGCGTCTGGCGTCCACCGATCCGCTTGTCGCAGCTAGGCTGAAGCAGCTCGGCAGCGCCTATGGGAAGGTGCTGGCCGACACCAATCAACAGACGGTGCAGGGAACCGCTCTCTTTTCGAAGCAGGTGCAGCAGCAAGCCTATGCGCTCGCCTATAACGACTCTTTCCTGCTGACCAGCTACCTCGCGCTGGCCGCGCTCGCATGCCTCGTCATCCATGTTGCATGGCGCAATCTAGACCGTTTGTTTCCAAACAAGAACCAGATACCCGCCGCGGCCGCGTGATAGTCCGGGGACGCGCATGAACAAATACGAAAGACCATGACCAGGATATTTCGCTCCATTGCCACCTACATCGCGCTCGCCGTCGGTATCGCCGGCGTGCTTGTCGTCCTCTATGTCTGGAACCTCCCGCCCTTTCACGGCTCGGTCGAGACCACGAACGATGCCTATGTGCGCGGCCAGGTGACATTGCTGAGCCCACAGCTTGCCGGTTACCTCGTGGAGGTGCCAGTCCAGGACTATCAGGAGGTCAGAAAGGGCGAGCTCATCGCCAGGATCGACGATCGTATCTACGCTCAAAAGCTGGAGCAGGCGAAGGCGGCGCTCGCAACCGCCGAGGCGTCACTCTCCAATTCTGAACAGAGCCGTAAATCGGCAGAGGCCAAGATAGCCTCGGCGAAGGCGGCAGTCGAGAGTGCCATGGCAGCCCTGGAGGTGGCCCGCACCACCTTCGAGCGGACCGAGAACCTGCTTGGAAAGAACATCGCTACTCAAAGCGAGGCGGAGAAGAATCGCGCCGCCTTCAACCAGGCCCAGGCGGCTGTCCATCAGGCCGAAGCCGCCGAACGCGTGGCGGAGCAGGACCTGAATACGATTGTTGTCGGGCGCCGCTCGCTCGAGGCCAGCGTCGAGAGCGCAAAGGCCTCCGTCAAGCTTGCCGAGATCGACCTTGGCAACACCCGCATCGTAGCGCCGCAGGACGGCACACTCGGCGAGGTCAGCGGCCGGCTCGGCCAGTATGTCTCCGTCGGCACCCAGATCGGATCGATCGTTCCGAACCGCGTCTGGGTCGTCGCCAATTTCAAGGAAGCACAGCTCGAACGCATGCAGCCGGGGCAGGAGGTGACGTTCACGGTGGATGCCCTCGGACATCGGAAGTTTGTCGGCCGGATCGAGCGTTTTGCCCCGGCCACAGGCTCCGAATTCTCCGTCGTCAAGGCCGACAACGCGACCGGCAACTTCACCAAGATCGCCCAGCGCATTCCGGTGCGGATCGCTATCGAGCCGCAGCAGCCGCTCGCCGATAGGCTCGTCCCCGGCATGTCGGTCGTCGCCCGGGTCGACCTCGCGCAAGTCGGCGTCGCAACGGCCCAGGCGGCCGAGCTCGACTGATCGCGAGACTGCTGGATCACTGCTTTGCGACCAATCTCTAACCAGCAGTGGGAGAATTGACCACTGATTGGGAGACCTCATCCAGGCGGCGGACTAATTTAGGCCGGCCGCTCCCGCACGCGAAACCCACCAATCTTGCTGCTGGCGAAGGCGGGCACCCCTGTCCGATGAAACAAAAAGCCCCGCTGCTTTTCGGCGGGGCTTGTGTGGGCTTATATCGCTGCTGTGAGCGAATTATGCAGGAACTGGTTGCGGGGGCAGGATTTGAACCTGCGGCCTTCAGGTTATGGTCCGCAGGACGATGAGCTACCATCGCCAGCGAAGATGAAGTCTTCGCGCCAGCGATAGCTGTTTCCAGAGACGCAAAAAGCCCGCCTGGTGGCGGGCCATATTGTTTGTGAGTTTGGTTGCGGGGGCAGGATTTGAACCTGCGGCCTTCAGGTTATGAGCCTGACGA
>NZ_JAULLL010000031.1:0-42528 GCF_041357635.1 Sinorhizobium sp. CB7 | reverse complement strand
CTGGTCGGAGTGGAGTGATTCGAACACTCGACCCCCACGTCCCGAACGGAGAACGCTTCGCGAAAACCCAGGATTTCCGTGGCAGGCGGTTCTAAAATGTTCTCGCCTGTTCTAACTTTGTCCAATGAAACGGTCCGCAATCGGTCCGTTCATAAGGGGAGATCTGCAATGTTCCGCCGTTTCACTCCCCAACTATACATAGGTCTGGCAATGGCTATTGTGGTGATAGGGATAGAGGCTTGGGAAAGGATCAGGGAATATTGAACCCGCCCTTGATCATGAAGGTGACGACGCCAGCCGCAATAGCTGTTACAATGATCCAGAATAACCGGCTGATGCCAGACTTGATGCTTTTTACGTCTTCGGTCAACGCCTTCATCTGCTCGTCACTTCTGGCGTCGGATACTTCTTTTGAGCTTTTCCAGCCTTCCAGAGACAGGAGACGAGTCCCCAGTTCGCTCATCCGATGTTCCAAATTTACGATGCGACCGCGGAGATCCATGTCGGTTTCGCTCTGTTGTGGTGCCAAGGTGCCGCCCCTGCCTTGCTGTTTAAAGATATGAAAACCACTGGGCGCTATTCTAGCGGGAGCCGGTGGCGATGCTGGTAATCGTCGTCTGGCTAGGCTCGGCGCACTGTTCCTGCAGTGCGTCGGGCCGCTTAGTTTGAGCATTTGAACTCTGTGTATCGGCCGCGATGGCGCGCAATGGCAACTGCGGCGTCCCTATCATTTTTCACAAGAAAGCTGTTCGTCGCTGGCTTTGGGTCTATCCTCACCAGAACGTCGCACGGGTTCGTCAACGCTGTCGTCTTGCAGGCAGCCACCGAGCAAGACACAAAGACCATCATCGTCAGCAGCAATAGCTTCCGCATCGATCTTCTTTCCTTCTTCGAGAATGGTGATTTTGTCATCCTTGAGAGACGCAAGGATTATCTGCTTGCCTTCCGACTGGCCTACCCATTTCGCCGGGAAGAACATCAGGCCCGCGCCTATGACCGCAGCGGCCGGGAGCTTGATTGCGTCGGGGATAAGCGCGAGGATCATGCGCCCTCCAGGCAGATGCGCTGCTCTTCGGCGCGACGCTTGGTCAGGCCGGGGAGCACGATCCGGACGCCGGCCAATGTGGCCTTGTTCCACTTCGGCAGCTCATTGCAGGCGCCCTTGAGATCGCCGGCATTGATCTTGCGGACCATCGTGGATCCACAGAAATTGGCTTTGCCAAGATTGTAGGTGAAGGACAGGAAGGCAATATAAGGCTTGTCGGGGATCTTGTCCGGCTGGCTCAGGCATGAGCGCATGTCAGTCTCGAACTCGATAAGGCGAGCCCCAAGCATGTCCTTGCATTGCTGGACTGTGTATTTGTCGCCCATCTTCACGCCTCGGGTTTCGCCAAAACAGACCGTGGGAATGCCGACAGGATCGCGATAAGCGACGGTGCGCAGTCCTTCGAAGCCGCCTACGAGCGCGACAGCAGCGGCGGCAATAGCGCTGCCCTTCTTGAGCCTACCGGCCATCTTCAAATTCCTTCTGCTTGGTGACGCGCGCCCATATGCCGAGAAGGCCGAAGATCCCGGAGAGAGATCGCAGGGCGAAGCGGAGGTAGAGGTTCCAATCGTCGGATAGATCGACGAGGAGACCGATAAACGGCTCCAGTAGAATGATCAGCGAAGCGAGCGCCCATAGCCGAACCGAATAGGCGTAGCGAAGCACCCGCTTCCAGTCGGAGGCGAGCTTCATGGTTTCACCAGATTGTTCGGAAGGGGTTAGTTTACCGGCTGCGTATTGGCGTTGATGAACGCGATAGCTTCTGAGGGCACCATTTCATGTGCTCCCTCATGCAGATACTGCTTTACGACGCCACCGCCGGCCGTTGCCCATATCTGCTTCAGGAGAAGCAATTGACCGGCAATCTCGTCAACAAGTACATCACGCGACGTGCCGCCGAACCACGGGTTTTGCGCCGGGAAGGGAGTCTGATCGGGCCACCATGGATCTTGGCGCCCGAGCTGGAATTCAATTGGCCGAGGAGCGATTAGGGCCTTGATCTGCGTGAAGGACGTCAGGCCGGGGAAATCCCAGCAGCGTTCGTGCTGCATCATCGCATATTCACGTCGATAGAAGTCAAGCGGCTGCTGCGCGCCTGCGAAGACACCGACACGAACATCGGGCCGATAGGCCATCAGCGTAAATGCCACTTGAGCCCCGCCAGAGACGCCGAGAGAGGCAAACCCGTCGAATTGAAGGTTGAGCCCGAGCGTATCCAGCTTGTCCATCCCATCGGAGATCATCCGCGCCCAGATCGGTATGTAGCCGTAAACGTCGCCTTTCCCGTTTCCGATACCGCCCTTGGCGTAGGTGAAATCGGAAAACGGTTTGTGGATCATGCTGACCGGCGCCCACGTAATGAAACCGGCGTTAACGAGATCGAGCGCCCACTCGCCATTGAACAAGAAAGTCGGATAAGTCCCCCACGGGCTTTCTTCGTGACCGTGGATCGCGACGGCTATCGGCTTTGAAGGATCTACGACATCGGGAACGGCCAAAACGCCCCCGTCCGTCTGGCCGCCCATATTGTAGCCAGACGCATGCAAGGCCGAGACGGTATAGAGCTTGTAGCCGGTCTTCTGCTGCGTTGAGATGATCTGAAACGATGTGATCGCCCCCGGCTGGGCGTCGGCCATTCTCTGTTCAAATGCGGGCCGGAATCGATCTTCCCATTCTGAAAAAAGAACATGGTTATCGAGGGCATCGATCGGCACTTCTTCACCGAGACCTTGTGCTGACATGTTGACAGGCGCCATCCACGCTATTGAGGAGAAAAGGAGGAGTGCCAACATGTTTTTCATGTCTGGCACTTATAAGAGATGGATCTAAGATCGTCCACGCCCATCAATCCATCCGATGGTGGACAGGGTGTTGGAATTGATCGAGCCCGCGCTAATGGTCACTGCGTAGTAAACTTGCGCCGCCGTGTTGGAGGTGAAGACGGCCGGGAATACTGACCGATCAGTCGTTGCGCCGGCCGTACCCGGAAGAAGAACCGCCTGGAAGGTGATTGTGGCGCTTCCTTCCGACGCACTTCCCACCGCATTCTGAACCGCAGAATTGGCGGCGGTAACAGTCAATTCACTTTGCAGGATGGGTTGCACCCGAATCCCGGTCGGAATAGATAGAGTCAGGAGAGACGAGGCTAGGGCGGCGGTGCTGTTCCTGTCTACCTTGGCGGCTCGGCGGAAAATATCTCCGTCCTGCGTGAACGCCACGATAGCGCCGCCCTCGCGAAGAATGGAGCCGATGCGCCGTTTTGCCGTGTTGTATCCAGCCGGTAATATCGGGCTAAGAGAAGCGGAAACCCCAACATCAACACCGCTTGCTCCAGACATGATGAAGACGTGGCCCGTACCGTTTGGCATTGAGGCACCGTCCAGCCAACCGCCCTGATTATTTCCCGCAGCCCACGCCGCATCCATGCGTTTTGTTAGAGCCGACGCGAGTGATAGCAGAGAAGGGATGGCGTCGTCGCTCGCTGCGTCCCCTATCGCAATATCGATGTCGTTTGTTGCGTCTGTCGTATTGTTTGAAAGTTTGAGCCCAAAAATTTGGCCTCTCGATAGTATGGCTATGGGATCAAGCTGCGTCTTGTTGACCGCATCGGTTGGAGACGTACCGGCTGCAAGATTGGTGATCTTATTGGTTGTCCCCATGTTCAGATTGCCGGTCATGGGGGCGCGGCCATCCTTGACGAGAACGGCGCTAAACCCATTGGTGGCGGCATCTTCCCAGACGGGGTTTTGCGAAGATGGGAGCAGTGTATCGCCGGTATTGACGTGGTAGGACGGCAGATTTGTCCACACACCGTTTGAATCATAGGCCATGGTATTCTCCTGCGGGAATAGCCCCGTCATTGCGAGGCGAGTGAATGTCGTGTAGGTTGGGATTGGGCGGCTCTATGGAGAGCAATAATAGATGCAGGCGTTTGTATTCATCGTCACAACGGTGGTTGCCGTTTCGATGACAGTGTTTCTCAGACAGCAGAGCTTAGGAACGCTCCTATGGCTAGGCCCGCTTATCATGGGCTCTTGCCTGTTAATTGCATGGCGGCTGGATAAGCGAGAGGCGAAGAAGCGGAAATCAGCTCCGCAATACGGGCACCGCGTAATTGATTTGCCAAAGACTGATTACCGTAGTTCATCGCGGCGCTGAATGTCGTCATGGCCTGATCGCGTGGCGCGGTGAGCAGTCGTGCCAGTTCTGCATAAATCTCCTGCTTGCGCGCGGACAATGCTTGTGGCGTCCTGCCGGTTACTGCAGCCGCTAGGTTCTTCGCCGCCTGCTTTGGTTCAATGTCAACCAACGATCCAACAATACCGGGAGCTAGTTGTTCCTCGACCATGGCATCAGTTGCCTGCCGTCCAAAGGTGCGGCTGTTCTGTGCTACAGAAGCGCGAAGATCGAATGACGTGGCGATACGGTCGATTTCATCAAACAACTGGTTGGCCTGATCCTCACCGATTGCCGCAGCAACCTTCGTGCGGTTGGCTCTGGATGAGAGATCGCGAACCGCCTTGATCGCCTCCCGCGCGTCCATGTTCCCGTCCGTCATCGCCCGCGTGACGTTCGCCATGCGGTTTTCGATGTCGGAGCGGATCCCCTGTGCCACGGCGCGCCGTTCTGCCGCCCCCATGCCTTCAACTGCCGTAGCTACGTCATCCATCGTCTGCGATGGTGAGAGAAGCCGAGATCCAAGCTTGACCGCCTGCACTTGGCTGATTGGGTCTGCAGCCGTATCGAGAGCCACGCCATATTCAGGAACGGCCTGACGAAGACGGCTACGGATATCACGTGCAAGGTTCTGGTAGGCGCTGCCAAGCTGCGTTTGGCCTCCTAGAGCGCCCTGCCCTTCACCGCTCTCCGCGGCCTGCCGCAACGCGCGGGTGATATAGTCAATCTGCCTAACATCGGGAAGCGTCTCAAAAGATACCGTTCCGTCATCAGCAATACGGGCAAGGATCTGCTGAGACTGCTCACCATTCAAGCGCATGAGGCGATTTGCATCATTGATCGCACTTGCAGGAACGCGGGTATTGATGATGTTTTCTAGTTCCTGTCCAACCTGTGACGAATAATCGATTGGTCTGGAATAAGCTCCATTTGGGCCGTTATAAACATCATTCAGCGTTGGGCGTGCGGCGTCTCGAATGCTGGTCTGTGCCGATGTGACGCCTTCAGGAGTTCCAAGCGTCTGATCTAGGACGTTGACGAGGTCCTGAGCACCACGGTTAGCGCGGCCTTCTACGGCTTGTGTAGCAATGCGAGCGCCGGGGCCACTCGCCTGGATAGACGTGTCGAGCAGAGAACGTGCCGTGGGGCCAGCATCAGCAAGCATGGCCTCCTGTCCGGCCCGCGCCATGTTTGCTTGTCCAGCGGGGCCGAGCGTGTCATCGGCATTCATCACGGTCTGTAGGAGATTGATAGCCGGTCGCGTCGTCCCTGCCGCCTCTGCCGCACGGTTGGCTGCCATGCGGTTGGTCAAGGCTTCATAGACATTCCGCGCGCCCGTAGCAACTGCAGGAATAGCGCCACCGACTATGCCGCCGACAATGCCATTAACAGCAGCATTGATAGCGCGATTGCCCGCGCCGCCTTCACCCGTGCCGTATCCATACAAACCACCGAATCCTAGACCCTCTGCGATGCCAGCACCAACGCGGCCCGTTAGTGTTGCGGCCTGCGCTGAAGGTAGAATAGGCGCGAGAGGCGCGAGCGTTGCCGTGGTTCCGGCGATATCGCCAACCGTCGACGCAATCGGGTTGTTATCCCGTCGCGCTTCCTCACGTCCACGCATTCCGGCCAAGGCTTCGTCATAGGAAACGCCCGGAGACGCGATTGCTGCCGCTGCTTCGTCACCAAAGCCGAATGTCGGCGCTGCCTGTGCCGCGCTGCTAGCCGCGTCAATGGAACGGGCAATCGGCCCGAGCGGGTTGTAAGCGCCGCCATAGATGCCGGATGAATAATAATCATCAAGTTGCTTGGCCTCTTCCGACTTCGGGGGTGAGCCTCCGAGATGCTGTTGGAGCGCCTTGTAGGCCCCTTCTGCGCTTTCCCCTGTGACGCGATACTTCTTGCCATCGGGTGAGGTAATCTGAAAGGTCGGCATTATTCTGTGACCTCTTCGATTTGGTATCCGTCGATAACTGCCGGCTGCGTCTGCCGTGTCTGCTCAAAGATGGCATCGCCAACCTTCGGCCCATGAATGACGCGAAGAAGAGTGTGTTCATAATTGTCTAGCTGTTTTTCAAGGCGCTCCTTGCCAGAGTTAGGATCGATGGCGCCGGCAGCTGCAGCAAGCATCGCGCCTTCCCTCTCGGTCACGCTGCCAAGCGCACCCCCTGTCGGGCTTGCCTGTCGCATGGCCGTTAGGTTCTCAATCGTCGCGTTGGAGGTGAGGACATCGATTTGGCGGCGTAACTCTGCGGCGTCCGATTCGGATAGGTTGGCGGCAAGTCGTCCAAGAGTCCCTGTCGTAAAGGTGCCGTTCCTGATAAGGTTTCGAGCCTCGCTCGCGGCATTCGTAATGACATCGGTTGCAGTCTCACGACGGCCGCCTTGCGTTTCTTTCGTTCGCAGTGCCTGCTCCATTTCGAGAGCGGCAGGAGAACCCGGAATTGGCGACACGGAAACCACATTCCCATTCCCGTCGTAATTGTACTGGTATCCAGTCGGCGGCGGCGCGAGCGTCTGAGGTGTTCTAGATCCGCCCGTCTGGATGAAAGCATTGTATTCCGGCGTGCCTTCCTGAAGGCCAGATAGGCGAGCGCGTTCCTGCAAGGCCCGAACGCTTTCCGGCGTTCTATCTGCGCCCGCGGCGATTTCCTGATTTAGCTTCTGAAGCTGCGCCTGTCGCATCGGATCGGCCGCTTCCTGTGCAGCCTTGTACTGCTGTTCAAACAGGAATTGCTGTTGCTGCTGCTGCGCCTGCTGGAAATCCTGTTGCCGCTTGATCAGCGCGTTGGCGATACTCTTGGTCCGTTCGCTGGCATACGGGCTTTGCGCAGCCTGAATAGCCTGGGCGAGAACCTGCGGCGGCACGGATGGAAGCTGTGGCGCTTGCGGCAACTGTGCTTGTGCGACCTGCTGCGGCACGGCGGCAACTGCTGGCGCATCGGCAACCGTGGTCGGCGGGGGAAGCGGTGGCGCTGCCTGTGGCTGGTTACGTGCAGCCGTCATGGGCGGCGGTGGCGCGGCGTAGGCCAGTGGGGCTTGGGCCTCGATGGCGTCCGTTGCTGTCTGCGGAGCATTGAGGGAAGCCACTTCCACCGGGGTAACAGGTGCCGTCTGGACGGTCGGCAATCCGGCATAAGCTGCCGCCCGAGCTGTTCTATGTTCCTGAGCTGGGCGGAGGAAATTGTTGACGATTGCTTGCGCAGCCGTCGCGGTATCTGGAGCATTCAGGAATGTGGATGCCGCCTTCGCTTCTGGACCCTCGGTTTCATACTTCAGAAAGTCCAACTGAGCGTCTACGTCATTCAACGGAACGCCACGTTCATTTGCGAAAGCCTCATAAGCCGTCCTGCGTGGGCCGGTAAGCTGATAAAGGCCAAACCCTCCCCGAGAACCCGGAACGATCGGATTCGCTTCGTTGATGCCGGGGTTGAGACCGCTTTCGTCCTGGAAGTTTGCTAAGAAGGCATCCGATACCTGCGGGGAGAACCCGCGCTTGATAAGGCCGTTCCTGATATATTCGGCGTCAGCCGTTTGCGGAATGGTCGCCGCTCTTGGAGATGTCGCGGCGGCTTCACCCGCAGCGCCAGGCATCGGCACAGTAGACGACGGCAGGCCATAGGATGCCGAGAGCGCATGCGCCAATGGTGCGGCTAGTGCGGCGTCTTCATCTCTGTTCTGCTGTTCTGCACGATCGAGCGCACCGCGTCGGAATGAACCGACAAGCGCATTTGCGACACGCGCCAAGCCTTCCATGTTGCTCGCTGCCGGCGACGTATCGACGCCACGCGCGAGGATTTGCGCCTCATATGCCCGCTGCCGCGCCAGCTCTTCCGGCGTGAGCCTTGAACCACCTTTTCCCCAAACGAACGGAAGAGAGATATCAAGTGCCATTATTCAGGTGACCTTTCTGAGAGGCATGCCCATCGTTTTCCCCGTTGTATTTTGGACACTTGCTGCGGACTGATACCAAAGCTGGCTGCTATTGATCGCTGGCTTTCTTTGCCATGCATCGCGATAATTTCCTGCACTATGCATTCTGTAATCTTCGCGTGGCTATTGCGTTCGCCGCGATTGTGCGTCCCGTGGACCAGCTTGTCTGCCTCATTCTCTTTCGGTGTCTTCCAAGACAAATGCCGCTTATTCACGCAGCCAAAATGCCCATTCCCACACGAATGCGCCGCCTGATGCTTCGGCGTTGGAGCGAGACCATTGGTATCCTCACAAGCGATCCGCGAGACGCGCACCATTCTGCCATCCTTGTGCATCAGGCCATAGCCACTCGTGTTCCGACTGTAAGGCCAGATTAGGCAATCATCGCCTTCATGTGTGAGAACAACCGCTTCGTAGAACCTCTGAGGTTCGCCTTCTGGTGTCCCGCCACCTAAAGGGTCTCCGTGGGCACGAAGTCTTTTGTAATGCGGGTCGCAGTATCCCTTACTCTTGTGGACCTTTCCGCATCCCTCAATAGAGCATATACGTTGCGTCAACTCGCTCATGCGGCCTCCGCTACAACACGGTAGTCAACAACGTCAAAGTTATCGCTATCGACCGTGACATACTCAGGATGATGCGCCCGCACCTCGTCGCTCATGAAGCCGGTATGCGCCGCGACGTGATCGGCATCCCAGAGGTAATTGAAGGTGTAGACGGTGAGATTGCCAATCTTCCGACCCGTATCCTTGATATTGCGCTTCAAGCGACGGTCGGAAGAGCCGAACGAAAACATCCCGAACGGCGCTGACAGGAGGCCGAACAATCCGCCTCGGGCTGAGTTGGCCTGCTGCACCTGAGCCTGATAATTGTTGTTGACCAAGCCCGTATAGTCGACGCCGCCAACCTGAGTTTGCGGAGTGTTGACGAAATTCGGGTTCTGGATCTGCGACCCGCTCATGAGAGAGGAGATCTCGTTGATCGGCTGATTACGGTTCGTCAGCGCTTCCTGATATGCCTGCTGCCGGCTGTTCAAGGCCAACTGGTTAAGCTGGTCGGAATTGGCCTGCGTCAGACGTTCCATTTCGCTGTTATAGGCCGCCGTGCCTGGACGAATACCGGACGCCACCAATTGAGCCCGCAATGCTTCCTGGTTCTTCTGTTGCTGCGGAAGAATGCGCTGCGAGGCGAGATCGTAAGCCCAATTCGAAGCGTCGGAATCGTTGAACTCGAACGGCTTTGCCAGATAGCCCTTGAGGAAGTCGGATTGCTGGCCGGCGATATCGGCAAGGTTCAGAGATGCCTTGTTCGTCTTGTCAAGGATCGCCTGTTGCTCCGGGGAAAGCGTTTGTGTCGCTCTATACTTGGGAACCTGAATAGATTTGCCATCCGCACCAACAACGGTTTGCGTTCCAGTTTGGTTGTAGACCAAGCTACCGCCAGGGGTATACTGGTCAATCATGTTCATGGCCTGGTTCGTTGCTGCCGTCTGCTGATTATATTCAGCCTGCGCGGATGCTGTCTTAACCGGATCAGGTGGCTTTGGAGTAGAAACCAATTGTTCGATCCTTTTCAGGAGATTAGCGGAATTTGTACTCTTCCTGAAGAACGCCAGTTACGAAAGCATCGCTCCCGTCGGGGAAATGCTTTCGAAGCAATCCTTCCACGGCTCCGCCAGATCTTTCTACCAGGCGGACAACGTGCGCGGATTTGGTAATGCCGGTCATTCGGGCGCATCCGAGTTGCTCAAAGACATATCGTCCGATCTCCCGAAGGAATGATCGTGGCCATTCTGCCCCAGCTAGAGTGATGTGGATGTCCGCGCCTTCCCAATGGTTGAATAGGGCTGCAGAGACTATTTCTCCGTCACGCTCCAGACCCATAAGACTATACGGCGGACAGAAACTAACATTGCAGTGAACTGACACAAACGCGGCTACCCGCTCATCTGTGACTATTTTGAAATCCATGCCCAACTGTTCCCGACATGGATATGGTGCACCGTTGTCTGCGATATACCAAATCTATTCGCTAGCGAATGTTGTGTTTCCTTGCCTTTCAGAGCAAGAATCTCGCGCGCCTGTGCTTCTGTAAGCCTCGCGAGATGGCTTCTCTCGCCTCGACGATGCGTGCCGTGCGCGACCCTGTCGGCTTGGTTCCCTGACCTTGTCTTCCACGAAAGGTGAGATTTTGCCACACACCCAAGATGCCCTTTTCCGCAAGCGTGCGCAGCTTCGTGCTTCGGCGTTGGAGGCGGACCGTTTACGGCTTCGCAAACGAGACGATGGATATATTCCATCTTGCCGTCTCTGCTCATCTGGGCATAGCCATATTTGGATTTGCCGTATGGCCAAATCAGGCAATCATCACCTTCATGCTTTAGGACAACATCATCATAAAATCTCTGAAGGTCGCCGTCCGGCGTTCTGCCGCCTAGAGGATCGCCGTGTCTCATAAATCTTCTGTAATGTGGGCCACAGAAACCTCTTGCTTTCTGAGGCTTGCCGCATCCTTCAACGGAGCATATACGTGAATTAGCCATTTCTACCTCCTATAAGGTTGGCTTGGTTAGGGCCTCGCGATGGTGCAAACATCGTTTGAGGCCCGAATTTAATAGCAGATTCAAGACGATAAGTCACGAAATAATCTGCCCTGTTAAATAGAGGATTTCAGTTCTAATAATCTCTACGTCAAGCGGCTGAATCGATCCGCTCGTAATCTGAATTTCCGGTGCCAATGCATAGCCAAGGCCGCCTGTGGAGCACCATTGAACGTTGTTCTGCAGATTTGTTGCGCCGCCCCACGTCGATTGTCCCCAAATTGCGCTGCCCCATTCCGACGTGCTTTGGATTATAGGAGCTTGCGGCGGAGTTGTCGGCGTGTAGACATAATCGACCTGGACATTCCCTTGAGCCTGTACGTCCCGAGGCCCGCGGGAAAAGATGCGGATCGTCTTTGGTGACTTCAGGCTAGCGGGAGTGCCTAAATCATCGAAGAGGGGAACGTAGGTGGCCGTGTAGTTGCTTCCCTGGTCATTTCCGCCCACATTTGCCTCGATAACCTTGCCGTTCTGTGAACCGAAAAACAACCTTCCCTGGAAGGTTTCCAGGCAATTCCCGTCCCATCCGGTGTACATGGACCAAGCTCCTGTACGAGCATTGGTGATCAGCATGATCGGCTCCTGCCCGCTTGTCGTCGGAACGGAAATGGAAACCATCTGATTTTCCGGCCAGATTTTGACACTCCACGGCTGGGATATACGAGCTGAAACAAGGTCATTCCAGCTCGTTTCGATCGGGTATGACACAGCGCCTGGCGATAGTGCCGCAACGTCCTTCTGGAGGGCTTGGGAGAGCGGGACAAAGCCAATTGTCGTGGCAATGACCAAATCGCCGCCGGCCCGCATGAACGCCTTGGAGCCAAGCGGCTTGCCGATGCGGTACAGGCCGACCTTCTGCCATGTCGAGGCGCTTGCTGGATCCACACCCTGAAATGCGCAGACTTCGCCTTCATTGGTGACGAAGACAATCTGTTCCGACAGGCCGCCATCGCCCGAATTATCCAGAGACCATGTGGAACCGAACATCAGGAAACCACCAAGCGGGAAGTTTCCGGTCAAGGACAATAGGGTTGCTGTGCCGCCCACGGCATCCGGGGGAAGGTAATAGACCTCAAGCGAGTTCTTGCGGATGAAATAAAGCCGTCCCTTGTAGCTCCAGACATAGATCATATCCGAAGTCGTCAGACCGCCGGGGAATGTGATGCCCACGAACAACTGAATAGCCGTGCCATTGACAGTGGCAGAGCCCCCGCCGCCCGAGATGATTTCGTTATCCTGGAACGTACCGATTATATTTCCGACAATCAGCCATCCAGTCGAGCCATTATCAACGATGGAAGTAATAACCGCTGTGGCGCCTGATGTTCCGCCCGTGACGGTAGCGCCAACGGTAAAGTTGCTGGTCTTGGCGTCGAAGTTGATGCGGTTTACATCCTGATTAGTGATTTGATACCATGCATCACCGTCAAATATCTGCATCGGATCAGAGCCGTTGACGGCAATCAGAAAATCATCGCCCGTCGTGCCGAATTGGGTGAAGTTCCAATAGCCGTTCGTCGTTCCGCTGACGACAGGCGCCGGCGAGACATCCGGGTCAACAACGGTCGTGAGCGAATAAATCCCGGTATCGATCGCCCCGAATAGTTGCTCATTGCCGCCGCTGGAATAGCCCATCAGCGTCTTGACCGGGAGATTGCCAGCCCCAAGCGTGGCATATTTCTCGGAGCCGCGCCGAAGGATCAAGCTTGTCGCGGTCGGAAACCAGTTGCGCAGCAGAAACGCGCCGTTGACCGACTTGTTCGGAGCCGCAAGCGATTGGTTGGAAACCCACCCGTAATTTGCCGCCGGGAAGGTGGCGAACTGATTGACTCGCTGCTGGGATTGCGGCGCTGGCCTTCTCATTTACCAGCTGCTCCAGCCAAAGCCGCCCTTGAAGGGATAATTGCCACGCCAGCGGCCATCGGTGACAACCTGCACCTGAGAGCCTTTCTCAAGGCCGGATACCTCGTCAACGCGCTGCTCGTAATTGTCGAAATCCTGCTGATAGGCCATGCCCTTTTGCGCTTTCCACATCCAGATCAGGCCAAGCGTCAGCAGGTTCTCGTCATAGCGGAGGGAGTCGCTGTCCTGCGTAAATTCAGGCTTGACGGTGGTGCCATCGGCATCGAGAACGATGTTCCGCGAGATGTAGTAATATTGCGCGACGTTGCCGGCTGATACCGGAGGGATGAACTGCGTCTGGTTATCCAGCACAATCCATGTTCCTGGCGTCACCTGCACGGCGCTGTTTACCAGCGTCAGCCATGTGTTCAGATCCGTGACCTGGATATAGTTCCATGCCCAGAAGTCTTTCTGGTGGATCATCATGCCTTTCGGCATATGGTCCCAATCTGACGGGAGATCGAATCCTCGTGTGACCCCATCTCCCACCAGTTCTTGAAGGATGGTCAGTTTTCGCCAGTCCCTGCGCTTCACAAGGTCAAGGCACACCTGATTGCCAAGGTCGCAGATTTCCTGCTCAAACGTATTGGTCGAGCCGAAGAACGTTTGCGGACGCTTGGATATCAGGCGTAGGCTTGCCTTTTGTGCCGCGGAGAGAAAGGTCATTAGGCTGCGTTCTCCTGCGCGTGGTCGGCAACATCCTGCGCCATACGGATCAGCGTATCGCGGGATGGATTGCCGCGCGGTGCGGTGCCGACCTTATCCTTGATCCACGCCTTGATATCCTCATCGGTCATGGACAGGAACGGGTTATCGTTCGGCGCTGCCGGCGAGATCACCTGTCCGCGATTGGCGGCGCGCTCGTCTTCCAGCATCCGGCGAAGATCCGCGATTTCCGCCGCCATCTTCACCACGTCGGCAGAGCCCTTGGCATTCTCCAGCCATGCGGCGGCCTGCTGCTGAAGATCGCGGGCGCCCATGCCGAGCGATGCAAGCTGCGGGCCGTCGAGCTTGGCAAGCACTTCGACGCTCAAGACGTTCTGCGCCTTCAGCTCATAGCGGCGCGACTGGCTGAGGAATGGAAGCTGTTCAAGCGGCGTGCCGGTGACGGTCGGGGCGCGCTTCTGCACCCATGTTTCATATTCCGGCTTATACCACATGGCATAGGTGATATCCTGGCCGTTGACGACGGTCTTGACGGCATGGGCCGGGAAGACGCCAACGCGCCGCTGATCGGCCGGCCAGCGGATTTCGCAGAGAAGAATGTTTTCCTTGTAGGTCGGGCGCCCGTTCTCGCGGGTACGACGCTCATCGAGAAAGCCATCCATTTCTTCTTCGGTCGGATTGCGGAAAATGACGATAGAGTTATCGTCCTTCTCGCGGGAAGTCGGCTGATTGCGGCCATACAGGTCGTAATTGGTCATCTGATATTTCCTTGCGTCTGAGGAGGGAGTTTTTAAGAATTCCGTTTCAATTCATAAGCAAAACCGGCATCGCAGAATTCTTTGTATCGCCTAGCTCGCTCTGCCTTTCTATTCTCATATGCTTCGCGCATCTGCTCTTCTTCTTCCGTTTCATCGCGCTCGAACTGGAAGCCAAATTCAGACCCTTCATAGTCAGAGATTGCATGAATGCGAACGTTTTCCCCCGCATTTTCGAACGACCTGATATATTCGCAGAACTGTTCAATGGTCATACCATCTGCTTTTTCGGCGTCGAGATAGACAGTCTCCGTGATCTTCTTCATGCCCACATTCCTTGTCTGAGTAAGGATGTTTAAATAAGGGAGGCGCTAATTAAAGCGCCTCCCCATTGATTTAATTAGCCAGTTGCCAGGGTGTTGCCCTTGCGAGCAAGGAACCATGTATTCGCCGGCACGGCCGCGACAGTGTAGAAGCCGCCGGAGCCTGCGGTGGCGACGAAATTTGCGTCGATCGTCACCTGAGTGGCAGCGGCGATGTTGGCGCCGCCCGACTTCACCTTGATGTAGTGGAAGCCATCGGAGGCGAGGACTTCAGAGCCGTCCTGATATGAGGTGAGCTGCGTGCCGGAGGGGCTGAGCACGTTGACATCCCAGTAGAACGGTGCGCCCTGCTGTTCGACATCGGGTCCAAGAGATGGGGTGATGCGGAAAACCATGTTGCTTCCCTTTCTATTAGGAGTTCGGGTTGGAGTCGAAAAGTCGGAAGTTGAACAGCGGGTTGACCATGGTCAATTCCCCCATCCAGCCCACGAACTGCGCAATGGCGTCCTGGTTGATCGGCTTGGCGCCGTCGCCCTGGAACAGCGTGTCGAAGTTGCGATCCGGGTTGTAGCGCATGCGCAGCGAATCGGTTTCGAGGCCGAATGTCGTGTTGGACGGCATCTGCGAGCCCTTGCCGCCGCCGAACACGACTTCGATACCCTTGCCGGAGCCGGGACCGATGTACTGCAGTGTGGTGAAGCCGAGGCGCCCTACGCCGTTGTCATTGGTAATGCGCTGATGAGCCACGAGAGACGCATCATAGGCATTCCAATGCTCCGAGGACATCAGCAGCATGTCAGGGCGACGATTGCCGCGGGTGACCGTGTTGTAGATGGTATTGAGGATCGGACGAATGGTTGTCGAGTCGATCTGCGTTCCGATGGTCGGGAAGGCCGTCTGCGCATCGTAAGAGTTGGTGCGCCAGATCGGGAAGTTGGTGCGGGAGATGCCGCCATAGGTGCCGGTATTGGCAACGATCGGAACAGCCAGACCGAGGCCGCCGATGGCCTTGCCGCCGCCGAGCGTCCCGTCACCGAACAAAGCGACTTCCATGCCCTGCGAGAGGCCGTCTTCCGCGCCCTGGATGTATTCACCCATGACGTCGAAGATCTGCGCCTGACCGGAGTTGTTCAGGATTTCCTGAAGCGTCAGAGAAAGAGGAACAGCGGCCATCTTCGGGGTGAAGTAGGCATCGTTGAACATTTCAAGCGGCGGGTTCGAGAGAAAATCGTCAATTTTGTTATCGTAAGGCCGTTTAAACCTCACATCTGCATGTCGCCATGCAGTTCAGACTATATCATCACCGTTAACATCGGTGTCGGGCGCTCGTGGGCGGATTATTCTTTCGTCACCGCCTAGTCGTTGCACCTTCCGCATCCCTCATTGCCTTGTGGGCAACTACATATGCGGCTTGGCTCAGGATTGACTTCAAGATTCTCGAACTGGTATCTTGGAGTTGTTCCCTGAATTCACCCGATTATTCAAGAGGTTGTTAATGCCAAACCGAAAGACCGGTTCCGACGCCATCTGCCCTTACTGTGGCGTCACTTACTACCGTAAGAAATACCACATTGAACATAACAAGAGCAGAACGTGCGGTAAAATGGAGTGCAAGACCGCTCTTTTTAGCGGCGAGAACAACCATTTTTGGAACAAGAGTCATTCGGCTGAAAGCCGCGCAAAGATGAGCAATTCCCTTGTCGCTCTTGGAGGCGAACGTCTGCGCGGCATCAAGAAGAAACCGGCAGGCGCCGAACATAGAGAGATGCGATCCGCCCAAATGCGTAAGCGATGGGCCGATAACAGGGATACCATGATTGCCGCCCTTCCCCGTGGTGAAGAACACCATTGGAAGAAGGAACCGCAAGAGCGCAGGCATCGACTTCAATTCACGGCGCTTCAGCGTCTTGAATGGAAGGATAATGAATGCGCTTGGTGCAAATCCACTGAGAACCTTGTTCTCGATCACATTCTTCCCATTGCCGCTGGAGGCATGAACCTGCGCGTTAACGCACAGACGCTTTGCCAGCCTTGCAATCTTTGGAAGATGTGGAATGTGGATCGCCATCTTTGTCACGTTATTAAAACAACCTCAGGGGGCCAGATTTAACCCGGAATACCATTGTATCTGCGGAAGTGCGAAACGCAGCGTCTGGCGGATGGTCGGGCCAGAATAAGCCTGCCAGAGGCCCTTTCGGCGCAGCACATCGAACAGCGGAATGGCGTTGGAAATGATATCCTGCCACGTCCGCGAACGGTCCTCAAGTGCCATGGACAGCACCTGCTGGTAGTTGACATTAGTCTGAATCGGCATGGTTAAACCTCAATTAGCCAAGTCGAGCGGCGGCTTTGCGCACCGCATCAAGGGGAGATTTGGACGGCTCGCTTTTCCGCTGTGTTTCAGACGTGGAAGTCGGAGCGCCAGTTACGGATTTCTGCCCTGCCGGATTGGGCGCTGACGGTGCAACGGTTTGAGCGTCTGCACTTTGCGGCGGTGTGATCGCCTGTCGACCGGTGGCTTCTGAGGCCGTGCTACCGGATTCGTCATCCGGCTTACCAAACATTTTAGCATATTCCCAAGCATCTTCAAGATTCTGGACGATGCCTAGCTTTAGAGCAGTCGCGATAGACTGCGTGTATTTGCCCGCTTCTTCGTTCTGCGTGAAGAAATCATTGACGATCTGAGGCGCTGCCTGCTCGTCTTTCATGCGCTTGATTTCAGCACGAAGCTCATTGATCGTCTGATGTGCTTCAGCTACCTGCTGATTTGGGTTCTGCCCAAGAATATGCGAAGCAACCGCCTGGAGGTTCAGGTTGAAATGATCTGCGACCTTCTTCAGACCCTCGATCGGATTGCGTGCGAAGGTGTTCTCGATCTCCTGGATTTGCTTCAGGCTTTCATGAATGCCTTCGCGGCCATTCTTGCGGGCCAGCTCGTCATATTCGCGGATCCTCTCGTAACGCTCGGAGGCTTCCTTGTATTTCTTTATGCCGTCTTCGTTTTCCTTCAGGGCGCGGTGAACTTCGGCCTTGACGCTTTCCGGCGTCCCTTCCCATTCGCCCTTGCCCTGGTCATTGAAGCGCGACGGAGCTTCATAGCGTGTTGCGCGCCCCTCAGACTGGACGCCTCCAGCCTTGTTCTCCGTCGCGTCAGAAGCCTTGACCGGAGTCTCGGCAACCTGTGTTGATTTGAACTTGCCGTCTTCCGATCGTTCGCGGGCCTCGACCTTCGGCGCCTCCTTCGCCTCTGGCTTGGCTTCCTGCTTCGGTTCGGTCTTCGGCTGGTCTTTCGATGCCTGCGCTTCGGCGGCGCGCTTGGCAGCGGCCTCGACGGCGGCGCGGGCGCTTTCCGCTGGCTTGGGCGCTTCCGGCTTTACCTCGGGCGCATGTACCTGCGGCGAAAGCGGTTCGGTCTGCGTCGGCGTCTGCTGCGGTACGGGGATCTGCTGCTGTTCCATGCATCACCTTGTCTGAAAAGGTTTCGTGTTGCTTAAAGGCCTGCACGTGCTTTCATGCCGCGCTCAAGGCCGATTTGTATTCTGCCCTGCCAAGATCGAACATCGCAGAATGGCTTTCGAATGTTGAAGACGCGGCGGAAGATGGCGTATTGCAACCAAGAAGGGCGCTGCCGCTAGTCCAATACGGAACATTCGGCCAATACCTTCGATACGGCTCGATATACCTATCAACGAAGATCGGGTATGGAGTAGAGGCGCCATTGATCTCAGCTACACGCGCCTTGATGCGTTCCCACTGCTTTTCATCAGGCGGCCCTTCCATGATCTCGGAGAAGCCCTCAAACCATGCTTTAAACTCGCTTAGTGTCATATCCCTATTCTTTCCTTTGCCATCTGCAGCGATTCACGAACGCTCTTGGCGTGCGATGCCGTGTCTTTCTTCGGCGTGCGGATTGGTTCGTTGCCGACCTCGACATAGCTGACGCCGTCAGGATTGCCGGAAGGGCGATACGTGGCGCGCAGGGCGGCTTTCGATGAGTAATAGCGGCCATCTGCCATTGACTGGAGCGGCTCGATGCTATCGCTGATGAAGTACGGAACGGGCAGCGTATCGGATGCCGCCCGTTCTGGAATGACGGAGCAGGCAGAAGGCCAGTTATCGGTCTGATGCCAGCAACCGCACTGGCGACATAGGCGCTCGCGCATTGGGCTTAGGAAACCTGTAACTGAAGAGCGGCGCGAAGCTCGTTCAGCTTTGCATTAATTTCCACGCAAAATTCTTGGAGCTCAACGACCGTGGGCGTGGCTGCATTGGCAATCGTTACAGAGCCATTAGGTGTTGGAAGAGTTCCAGTGGTGGCCGTCACAGTTAAAGCCGTCACAGCTGCTACCGCTGCCTTGTTTGCCGTTGCATTGGCGGCTATGGAAGCGATCTTGCCTGCTGCCTGGTTGGGAATGCCCTGCTGGTTAAGCTGTGCTGCGGGGGAAAGTGGCATTGCGGTAATCTCCGTGGTTGGAAGATGATCAACTCAGAACGATTGCGGTTACAGCCCCACCTGAGACCGTGAGGGTTGCGGTCGTGGTGTACGTGCCGGTGACGGGGACAGTGAGGGCTTGCCCATTCGTGACGACGGTCTTCGTCGGGGCGAGCGAAACGCCAACGCTCTGCAAGGCGCCGGCCGAAATGTTCATGGTCGCGAAGTCTGTCGAACCGCTGACCGCGAACCCGCTGATGCTGGTCGTGAAGCTGTTCGCGACGATCGTATTGGTGGCGAGCGCCAGATTGACCGAAGTGATGAAGCCGCCGGTTATTGCCACGGTGCCATCGACAGGGCCTGCGCCACCGTTGTTCGCCATCTTGACGGACATGCCGTTGGTGACGAGTGCAGCCGTGCCCGGTACGCCCACATAGGAAAGCTGCCCTGTTGCCGGGACAATCGTTGCCGTGCAGTTGACGGACGTTCCATCCGCGTCATTCACCAGAACGCCGCCGGCCTGATTGGTGACGATGGCCGAACCGGTCGGGAGCGTCACGCCCGTAACCGCTCCGTTGGAAACCTTGGCCGTCACATTCCCGAAGGTCTGCGTCTGGTCAGGGCCTTTGAGCGGAACCGTCGCGCCATCGGAAACAACGGCGGTCGAGCCGCCAGAGCTGCCCACGATGGTGATAGGCAAGCCGATCTTGGCAATCATGGCGGGAACGCCATTGTCTACCAGAACGACGGGAAGGCCACCTTTTGCCATTATTTTATCCCCATGTTCCAGGCATCGGGTTGCTAGACTGAACTTCCCACTTGGACGTGGAAGCATTCCAGACAAAAACCCAGATCATCGACTTGTTTGGAATTGTGGATGCCCAAAGCTCCGATGAAATCGGGGAATAGATGGCATTCCACGTGATCGTGCGAGCCGTGCCATTGTCCCGAATGCGGAGCTTCAGTTGCTGCCCGTCTACAGGCGTGCCGGCCGGCGCTTGGACGGTAATATTGATTGCCAGAGCCGAGACGGCGTAAATATCAGTCGTGTCTACATTCGGAACGATCGAAGACGATGAAACGACAGTCGTAATGCGCGGGTTGATGCGAACGTTCGAAAACGTCTGCGGATTGGTGAACGTTACAGCGCCGTTGAAGGTGGCTGTGTCGGAGAATGTCACGCCACCGATAAAGAGCGATGTCGTCTGCACAGAAAACGTGCTGGAGAGATTGACCGGGCCTTGAAACGTCGCCGTGCCGGTAAATGTTGGTGCAGCCTTTGGAGCCTTTAGCGTATCAAGCTGTTCTAGTGCCGCTTGCGCATTGGTGGCACTAATGCCTCCCGATGGCGTTACTGTGACATTGGTTGCCGGAAGGGTGTTGAATGCCGTGACCGCTTCCCTGACCTTGAACGCAGTCATGTACTTGATGTCATCTGTTCCAGCCACGGCCTCGGCAGTCGTCGCCCGAATACCGTCCGCGTCCGTCGTGGTCTGCATCGTGCCACGCATGGCCGGTGTGAAATCGATGGTCTGCGAGGTGTCGATTGCCATCAATCTTTCCTTAGGAAATCTTCAGGCAGCGTATCGCGCCATTTTTCATAGTTCTGGCGACCTTTGAGGGCGTCATTTAAACCCTCAAACATATCGTCAAGCACAGGTTCACCTTTACCGACGATAAGATTCCAGCCTATCAATACAAACAACCTGCTTAATGCCAGTCTTGCTCTTATCATGGAACGGTCACCTGCTCCGCTGATGGGCCTCGGAATATGACGTACAGCCCATTGTAAAGGACGCAGAAATCACCACGATAGGACACGAGCAACGGCTGGGGAATGCCAAGCCTGCCGGGATAGGCGATGCGGATGTCTAATGCCATCAGCTATTCCCCTTCGTGAGACCGCTTTCCTTCACAGCCGCGGCACGCTCGTTCAACTGAGCCTTCTGCTCCGCTTCGTCGCGTTTGATGATGGCGGACTGCACGTCGCCGGCATTCTTGATCTGCTGGCCTTCGTTCTTCAGAGCCTGATTGCGGATATCCTGCTGGTGCTTGATCTCTTCCTGGCGGCTCTTGACCATGATCGCGTTGATCTCGGTCGTGTACTTGTTCGCCAGCAATTGCCGCTCGTAGTCTCCGGTGAGCTGCTTCTGCTCGATCTCGGTCTGTGTGATCGCCTGCTTGGCCTGGATATCCGCCTGATGCATTTCCTGCTTGCGGGCATCGTCCTGCTGCTTAAGCTGAAGCTCTTGCTGCTTGACCTGCATTTCGGCCTGCACCTTCTGTTCTTCAGGAGACGGGCCTTGCTGCTGAACCTGCTGGCTCATGCTATCGACGGCTTCGTCAATCTTGCCTTCCAACTCACGGCCGGCACGGAATGGTGCGATGGCAAACTTCAGGATATCGCCGAAGACCGGTGCAAGCTGCGGCATCTGCTGGATGACCGGCCCGAACTGCTGCAGTGTGCCGCCCAAGGCCGTCAGGAACTCGGTGCGCGCTTGCTTCTCGGCCTGCTCATCTGCCTGGATGGTCGAATCCGTCTCGATATCAAGCACGAACGGACGCAGCTTGTTGTCACGGAGGAACTTCTGGACCTGCTCAACCGTGGGCGTTGCATCAAGCTTGGCGACTTGTTCCGCTGCCTGCTGGCCGATCTGCTGGATTTGCTGCTGTGCCTGCTGGAGAGCCTGTTGCGCTTGCTCAGGGTTGGCCTGCGCCTGCTGCATCAATTGCGGATCGGTGGTCGCCTGCTTGATCTGCTTTTCGAGGGTATTGATCTGTTGCTTGGCCTGGTCCTCGATCGCCTTCTTCTGCTTGGCTATATCGGCATTCGTCGGGATTTCCATCTGCGACATGGCGAGCATCGTGTCCATGCTGAAATGCTCTGCCATGATTTCAGCGGAGATGCGCACTAGATCGCGGGCAACGCGGACCATTTCCTTTTGCTTGTCGCGAATGCGGACGGAACCGCTCTGAAGCTTTAGCTCCTGCGCGCCCTTGGTTTCGTTCGGGTCCGTCGAGCCGCGCATGATGTCGGAGATGCCGACGATCTGATAAATATTGTTGATGACCTCGTTACGCAGCTGCACAAGGCCCGTGATCGTGTTGGCGATCTGCTCGATCGGAAGCCATTCGATCTTCTGCCCTGTGCCGCCGAAAGCAGCCCAGCCGGCGATCGGCACGAGGATCTGCTCATCGTTCTGCGTCTTCAGCGCCGTTTCGATCGCATCCCCGACTTCGCCACCGGACGGATAGAAGCCCTTGATCTTGATCGACTGCGAAAGCGCATGAATGCGGTTGGTGAGGATATTCACCTCTTCCAACTGGTCCTTGTAGAACAGCATGTCCGGGACTGGAATCATGCTGTTCGGCTGCAGCGTCGTTACAGCCGGCTTCGGGCACGGATAGAAGCCTTCAAGGTCGAGATGCGGCTTGTCCTCATCCAGCGTAACGTCAACGCCTTCAGTGACCCAGACAACCTTGTTTTCGTCTTTAGACCAGATTTCCCAGACGGGCACCTTTTCCTGCTTAGTCGCGCCACCGTCGTTGGCGTCCTTGCGCATCACCTGAAGAGTGGCAGACGCATAGGCATCGCCGCTTGTCTTCTCAAAGCGGGCCTTCATCTCCTCCATTGTCATCCATGCGCGGCGGGCAACCCAGCCGGTTTCGGCCCAATTCCTCGATGGCTGCTGGAGGAAATCGCGGCGGTTCACCCAGTCGCAGCACACACGCTCTGAATATGAGCCCTTGTTCTTGCCGGATTCGTAGCGAACCCACGGGATGCCGCGGCCGATGATGCTGAGATTGTCACGAACGCCAGTCAGTACGCTATCGATGTCGTAGATGTCGAAGCTGGTGACGGTAGCGCGCTCCAGAAGCTCTGAGGAGACGCGATAGAGCGGCCGGCGATCCTTGAAGCGAGGCACGACGACCGGGACAGGCGGGCGCGCATAGATCGAAGGATTGATGACCTGGATATTGGCCCAGAAGATTTGGTATTCGCGGTCACGGACGGAAGACGCAAGGCGCGAGAGATCGGCATAGAGCCGCTCGATCCCGTCGCAGTAATCGTTATAGTCCTTATAGACGCGCTCGCTCTCTTCGAGCATGTTCAGCCAGACGCGGCTTTTGCCTCTTTCCGGGTCGTAATTCGGATCGTCTAGCTCTTCGTTGCGAGCGTCTTCAGTTTCTTCAGCCAAATGGGTAAAGCCTTATCTGTTAACGCGCAGAAAGCTTGATCCGTCCCTGCTTAGGGACAGCGATCGGAGGCGCCCTGAAGTAGCCGGGAGGTGGTGTATCGTCTTTCTCTTCGACAATGGGCGTTCCGCTCGCCATACGGTCGAGCAATTGACCAATGAGGCCAAGCGCGTCCACCTGGTCATCATGAACGCCAACGGGGAAGCTCATCATTTCATTGATTAGATCAGTCTTCCACGGTGCGTCTCTCAGTATCCGAAGCCCACGCATGGCAATGCGGCCACGGATGGATTGCGCCCTGACAGCCTTGTCTCCACGTGTCGGGAACTGCTCACGGCCAACATACGCGCCGGTTTCTAGCATGCGCTTCACTAGGAATGGGCCAACGCCTGATTTGATCTGGCCGGTTTCTTCGCCCCAGCCAATCGGCTTCCATTTCTTCACGAGGTCGCAGAAGGCTTCGACCCACTTGTCAGAGCTGGCCTGCGCTCGCCAGAGATCCAGCAACCAAGGATCGCCATTAGGGTCGAGGCCAATAACAGCATGCACTGTGTAGTCGCCGCCGTTCGATGTGACCGCATAGTCAGACGCGCCATAGACGCGCATCGTCTCAAGCGGCGGAAGCTGATCGACTTCGAAGATCCACTCTCTCTTGAAATAGTCGCCCGTCTCAGGGCTTGGCGATTGCTGATAGAGTGCTGACCAATCACGCGGCGGGAGCGCTCGCTTTATCTGCTCTAACGCATCGATGTCGTATTGCTCTGGCCATAGCGCCTCACCGGCTGCGTTGATGGCTGGGAGGTTGAGAACAACCCATCCCTCGTGTGCATGTTCAGTCTGCAGCCAGCCGGCTAGATCGTCTTCATGCCAGCGCGTTTGAATGATGACGATGCGCCCACCCGGCATAAGGCGCGTATAGGCCGTCGAGGTGTACCAATCCTTCGTCTTCTTGCGGATTATCTCGGATTCCGCGTCTTCACGGTTTTTGACAGGATCATCAATAAGAAGCAGATGGGCACCGCGACCAGTGAGAGGCCCCCCGACACCCACAGCATAGAAAGCGCCACGTTGGCCGGTAGAATGCTCGTAGCCCCCAAAACTGCCGTCAATATGAAAGCGCTTTGCAGACTTACTGTCATCCGCCAAGCTAACTCCAGGGAAGATGGCTTGGTAAGCCGCATCCTCAATCTGATTCTTGACCTTGCGTCCGAAGTCATCAGCAAGCTCCTGCGCATATGTGGCCGTGACAACGTAATGATCTGGGTTGCGACCGATATACCATGCCGGGAAGAACTCGCTCGCAAGCATGCTCTTGCCATGTCTCGGAGGCATTGTGATCATCAGGCGCTTGATGTCGCCACGCTCGACTGCCTCAAGATGTCTGGCTATGAGCCTGTGATGATGCGCGTCACGATACCCAGGCCATTGATAGGCTGCGTAGGATATCAGGCGCGAGAATGCGAAGTCTTCAGCTGTCGGCGCGGACAGCTGCTGCGACTGCGGCATCACGTTGCTCTTTGGTCTGCGTCGTCACTTCAAGGCCACCCTTGTGCTCTACGCTGTTGAGCTTGGCGTGGACGTAAGGCGCGGCCTTCTCTGCTGCCCACATACGGTCCTTGCTGTCCGCAGTTTCATCACGCAGGATCTTCAGCATATAGTCTAGCGGCAATAGACCGGCGGCCGACGCCGCTTCCGCAACCTCTCTCGTCTTCTGCGTGACCGCGCCAGCAGGACGGCCAGCGCCCTGTCTTTTACCGCCGTGGGTCATCTTGAATAATCTTGATTGTTTTCAAGTCGCCGGCTTCGAATGGCTTGAGCATTATCTCACCTATGCCGGGTCTGAGCGGCTGTGATTGGTCGGTGATGGAATGTTATTCCGAAACTGTCGATTCCAGCCGGTGACGCAGGAACATTTTCGCTTTAAGAATTAGAAATTTGTTCCCCGGCAAGGAAGCCAGAATATCGGATTCGAACCGATGACACCCATATGCTTGCGCACGTTGCTCTAAACCGCTGAGCTAATTCCAGCATTCCATCGGAAAAACTGTCTATCTTTTCCGTCCGGGAACAGAGAACCCCGCTCTATGGCGGGGCTGAGGTGGTCGGGAAGGGATGTGGCGAGGAGGTCATCATTCCCCACATCAGCAGCCGGATGACTGGGCCGCCTTCCCGATATCGTTGAAGCGATTGCCTCGAATTGTTACGCTAGTCGGTCCTGTTGCCAGGAGTAGGCCCTCACGACGATTGCCAGCCACTTTTCTCCGACTACGGCTATCTTCGGCGGCCGTCGCCTAATTGGCTTTGGAACGCAGGACAGTGCCATCGGTTATCTCGCGGCGGTGTCTACCGGTAAGCTCCGGTTTGAATGGCCTTCCCGCTCGGTCAAAGCAACCTTCTAAGCCTGCGTTCCAAACTCTGAATGATTCGACTGCGTTTATGCGCAAATCACCCGCATATCATCTATATACCAAGCGACCTTAAGGTTGGCAACGCCATGTCAAGCGGTTTTCCTAGTGTTTTTCGCGGTTTTGTAACCCCAGAACGCGGCCAAATCTTCCAAGCCGTCTCTGAGGTAATCAGCCATGGTATTCCGCTCGCGCTGCGTAGAGACGATAGAGGCGATGGCCTGCCCTTCTCCAGCCACCTTTCTGACGATATCGTAATGCCTGGGGCCGATAACTTCCCGGCAATCATTGAGCTTCCTTCCGGCGTCGAGCTGCTTAAGGCTGATGGGATCGCGAGATCCGCCTCCGTCTACCGGTTCCTTGGTGTAGTCGATCGCGCCCGCTCCAGCTCCGCCGAGGGCTTCCCAGAGGAGACGAAAATGGAATGCCGCTTGCAACTGGTGCGGCTCGATATGACCGCGGGCCGCCATCATGGCTACGGGGCTTTCCCGGAGGTTCATATGCGCTTCGATCTTTAGCCGATTCCCGCCGTCTGCGTCATGAGCTCGGGAGTAATACGGGTTGTCGATGACGACGGTCTTGGTCTCGACTTTGGGTTTCCACGTGAGCGGCTTGGGTTTTGTCTTCTTGGCTTGCTTCATTCAGATCCAGCCCTTTCGAATTGCAAATGCGACAAGTCCAACCGAATTGCCGGCGGGGATTTTCTGAAGCGCCCGCTGGATATCGTTGTGAACGGAGGCCAAGGTCATGTTCAGATCACCTGCTACAGTCTTTGCAGGGGCTCCGGTAGCCAGTTTGGAGACGACTCGAAGCTGACGCTCTGTGAGAGGGCATTCAATCATGCCACGCTCCTTTTCGGCTGTTGGAATGATTGTTCTCGCCAGCCTTGGCCGTCTGACGGTTCGAGGAGATGCGCCGGCACACGGCAACCTTGCGCCCCTGGCATTGGGCCGAATTCTTCGACGCTCCAGACGCGCTGAAGGCGTGCGAATTTCAGCCGTCGCATCCAAGCCTCGTCCGTTCCTGCGGTTGAGAGCGCCTTGACGACAGGCGGGGCAGCATTTTTCGCCCAATCAAGTTCGAAACTTTGCCAGCCGCGGGAAATCATCAGATCGGCGGCCTGATCTGGCGTGAATCCAACCTCTGGGGCTCTAGCAAACCTTGCCGACAGAAGCTCCGCCGCTCGCTCGGTCAAAGGCTTTCGAATACGCTGCCTGTGCTCCAGAACGGCGCCGGCCTGTGTTGGCGACAGAACTGCTTCGAGAAAAGCCCGCGGGGATTTCTTTTGGACCCCTTTAGGGGTCTTTTCTTTTGGGGGATTAATTTCTTCGGAAGGGGTATGGGGAAACCCTTCTTTATCAAGGGTACCTTTTGCGTCTGAGTAAGACGTTTCAGACGTTTTAAGACGCTTTTCAGACGCCTTTTTACCCTCATAATAACGCCTATTCCGCTCTTGCCGAGCAGACCGCTGCGGCGCTCCGTGCGCTTCCATTTCTTCAACGGCGGCAATAATGGCTGCGTGGTCCATACCGGCCGCAAGCATGTGTTTTACAGCCAATGCTATCACTGCCATGTGCAGTCCCTCCACTGTTCTGGGGTACGACCAGATTTTCCCGTGTTGCATATTAAGCAAGCTGTAATCAGGTTTTCTGGGTCGTTGGATCCGCCTTGAATCAAGGGGATGATGTGATCTACGTGGAGAGGGGCAAGGCGAGAGCCGCAGTACCCGCACGTATAATTGTCTCTCTTTTTTATGAAGTCTCGGAGGTCATCCCATTCAGAAGCAGATAACGAAAGGCGCTCGCGGTAACGCTGCTGTCGAATGGCGGCAGAAGACCTAGGCTTTTCCGCGGGAATATCGCGCTCCATTGATTCCACGATCTGAAGGAGCGCTTCCCCGTCAATGCCTGCCTGCATGAGAAGGCGTAGAGTATTTGCACTAATCGTCATTGCCGCTCTCCATTACGAACAGCACAGAAAGGCATGTCGGCAAACAGGTTGACTGTCCCGAGCGGGCCGTTGCGTTGCTTTGCGATGATGAATTCTAAACGATGCTGGACACCAGCGATGCGATCGGCACGTTCTGCCACTTCTTCCATGGAGCCGCCCTGCTCGCGTTCGAGGTAATATGCCTCACGGAACAGGAAGGCGATCATGTCGGCGTCTTGCTCGATCGCGCCGGAATCGCGAAGGTCGGAAAGCTGAGGCCTTTTCTCTTCACGAGATTCCAGCGCTCGATTAAGCTGCGACAAAAGCACAACTGCTATATTAAGCTCTCTGGCGAGCGATTTGGCGCCTGATGTAATTTCGGCTATTTCGTTGGTGCGATTGCCGCTGTAGCGCGACGATGGGCGGATGAGGCCCAAATGGTCGATGAAGAGCACGGAAAGCGGATTCCCCGCGGCGATACTCTCTTCCATCATCCGTTCGGCGCGAACACGGATATCCGTCATCGTCTGGCCTGACTGCTCATCGATGATCAAGGGAAGCTGATCAAGCTTGATCTGGGCTTCGCAGATGAGGTCCAGTTGGCTCTGGGAGATATCGCCGCGGATGACATCGACATAGGGGATTTTGGCCCGCCAGTCGTACAGGAAATCCGACAGAGCGCGGGCTGCAACCTTCTCGGCGTCCATCTCCAGGGAGATAATCCCGCAGCAATGGCCGTTCTTGGCAGCCTTGAGCGCGACGGAAAAGGCGACGGTCGATTTACCCATGGACGGCCTGGCGCCAATCAGTGTCAAATCACGTCGCTGAATGCCGCCGGTCATCCTGTTGAGATCAGTCAAGCCCCATGAGATACCAGTAAGGCCGGAACCGTTCTGCTTGGCTTCCAGAGCTGCATCGATGGCCCGCTGTGTGGCATTTCCGACAGACACCCTTGTTCGCTTCACGCGGCCGGCGCGGACCTCCGCCATGATGTCGTCAATAGCCTTAGCCGCTTCATGGGCAATGATTTTCACATCGGACTGCGGATCGTTCGCCGCGGCATATATGCGCCCCGCTTCATCAGCCAGAGATAAGCGAGCCCACTGTTCAATGATTTTCTTCGCGTTCTCCGTTGAAGACGCCGCGGCGCCGACGGTGGCAGATCCAAGCAACCTGGCGAGATAAGGGCCGATATCCTGGCCGGATGATTTCTTGAAAGCTTCCTTGTCGGCATCAGATATTAGCTTGGCGACAACGGCCGGATTTCCGATCCCGTATTGCTCCCGAGCAGCCTTGATGGCGCGATAAAGCACTTGGTGGAATGGTTCGATAAAATGCCGCTCGTCCAGCATCGCGAGAGTATCGCGGGCATCACCGCCAAACATGAGCGAGCCAAGAACATTCTGTTCTATTTCAGCGATATAGGCGGTCGATGAGAAGACAGGCGCGTTCATGCGGAAGCCTTCGTCCCGATCGCCGCGCGCTGGTCTGGCGTCATGAATAGATCGAGCCACCGGCGCCATGCCTTCCCGGCGGCAATACCATCCTCGATGCGGCCGGAAAGCTGCGCATGGCGCTGAGCCGCGACATATTCTTCCCAAGCCTTTGTCTGACGATCATAGAGAGAAATGACGTTGCTCATGCCGCGACATCCTCGAATTCTGAGATCAGCACAGTGCAAGGCGCCCCAGATGGAACCCACTGGACCGTCACGCGCCGAACGTATTTGTTGGAATCGTCCTTGATCACCGACGCCTTAACGAGTGCGTCCATGATGCATTTAAGCGTGTTGTCGCAGTCCCTGGCGCGCTTGTCTGGCGCAACGAGGCCGATCGATATAGATACCTCGCCGGTGAACCGTGGGGCCTTCTGAGCCTTCAGCATCCATAGGGCTTCATTCGTCCACTCGCGGTAGCGCTGTGTTGCTCTGCGCCCTATCTTCGGGATGTTTTCGAAGCAGGCGGAGACAGGAAGCGGAAAAGGAAGTTCGAGGCGCGCTGTCATCCGCGAAGCCTCCAGTTTTCGTCCCGGCGCTTGCGCCAGTAGGCTTTGGAGGATTCGGAGATCTTCCGGCGGCGCTCCCGCTCGCGCTGAATTGCGTTGTAGATGAAGGCTTCCGAAGGTATTCCGAGCATGATGCTGATGGTCTTCGTATCGTGACCGTCGCGGAAGAGATTGAACGCTATTGGCCCGGTCATGCCGCACCCCGCTTGCGATCAATCGCATTGGCGTAGTCGTCGCGAACTGCCTTGAGGACATCGAGGCGACGCTGTTTCACGTCGCACTCATGCTGAGGCCACGGATTTTTGCTGCCAGGGCCATGGCTGGAGATCCATCCGCGAGTGTTGGTTATGATCTTCTCGACTTCTTCGAGTTTTTCGTGGAGGCTGAACATCATTCAGGCCTCCGAGCTGGCAAAGGATTTTCGTCCTTCTCGAACAACCGGCACGCCTTGGCGTGGTGCGGGACGAGCCGAGACGCCTTGTTCAGGATTGGCCGGTTGCAGTGAGCCTTTTTCAGCTCCAGCGGCTTCGAAGCGTGGCGCTTGCCGAAATATCCTGGTTCTACCGGAATTTCTTCGATGCCCCCCCCTGGTACCTTACGAAACTTCCAGCAATGCCAGAATACGCATTCGCGGCAGGTCTTGCCCTCAGGGCCGGTACCGGCAATATGGGCTTGACCTAGGAAGGTTTCGGCGATCGGCCGATGCACCTCGTTTGAGGTCATGTGCTCACTGAATAAAAGGTGCTCGGCCATCACTCGTTATCCTCGCTTTGGCGCCGCAGCTCTGGTGCGAGCCACAATGCGAATGAATTTGCGAAGGACAGAGATCGAAGCGCGAACGCTACCCGTATCGCCGCCATCCAAGAGAGCGTTTGCGGTCTCGATGAGTTTTTCATTTTCCCGGAGGGATTTTCTTGCATAGCGGAGCCCCGTATATTCCTCGATGTCGACCAGCTCGTCGCCGCTCACGCTCGAACGTTCATCCGCGTACCAGATGTCTTTCGTGCGATTGTAGGACCAGCCGAGTTTGTTCGCCGCATAGCGAATGCGAGCGCTGACGCTTGCCGCGATGGCAGCCGGCGCGATTTTTTGCTTCAAAGCTCTCGATGAAAATTCGAGCGTACTCATTTCGGATTTCTCCAAAGCATTTTCTGACATTTCCGAAATCTCCTGTGCCAGTGTCCTCTTGTTCACGGAGAGACGAGATGCACAGGGAAGAAACCAATGGAGGTGAGGCGAACCGCTCTCATCATGCGGAAGAGAAGTTATCCGCCTCACCTCGTCCGCCGCATCCGGCGAGCCTTACAATTCAGATGCAGGACCGAGACGTTGCCGCCTTACATCGGTCTCCTGCTGCAGTCGGTTCGAGTTCTGCGTTAGAACCGACTGCCCAATTCCAGACCCTCGGAAACGCTGTTCAGGCTGTCGTTATGAAGCTGCAGAATAAGCGGATCCGATTGAAGGTTGTCGGCCCCGGCCTGGGAGGAGATAGCCGGGACCGACGGTGAGCGCGCGTGGAGCTGTGGGGCGCGCGCTCATTCGAATTCAAACGAGAGGGCCGCGGTTGAGCTTGTCTTCCATGGCGCGGATTAAGAGGAACGGGTGAATATCGACGCCCTCTTCCTCTTCGTCCGCGTCTTTCTCCGTTGCGGGGAAAAGGTATTCATCGAGGGCGGACACGAAGCAGATGAAGAAGCAGCCAATAATCAGGATGATGAACAGGACTCCGAAAAAGATCATGCTTGCGTCCTCCTAAAAGGGAATGTCGTCTTCTGGATCATCACAAGGGCGGCGAACTTCGCGACGGATCTCGGTCACGTCCACGTCGCGCTTGACGACGTGATGCGTGGTTTCGAGAACGAAGAATTCAACGTCTGGGTTTTGACGGGCCAAGCGCTTCGCTTCTGCGACGGCGCTCATTTCCGTCTTGTGCCGGAAAGTCGGGGACCGCTGATGAAGGCCATATACCATCCAGAAACGGGCGCTCATGCCGCGTTCTCCCGCGCATGCTCTTTGATGAACGCTGAGGCCGGGACGCCGCCGTCCGTGGCTGCGATGATCTTTTCAATCGTTGACCGGGTCGTGCCTTCGCCGGCCATGATCCGGTACAACTGCATGCGGCTGAGCTCTACGCGCCGGGAGAACCCGGAAAGCGTCTCGCCTTTCTGGCGTAGGTGATCCATGAGGGGGTGCGTTGTCTTGCTCATACGCTTTGTATCGCATGGCGTGACATAGCTTGTCAATGGCTGTCACGTGTGGCGTGACCATTTTTACAAAAAAGATGCTAAACTCATGGACATGAAAAGAAATCTCGGCAAACATTACATCAAGCAATGGAGAGCCTATCGCGGTCTCTCATTGCGCAAGCTTGCCGATCGTATGGAAATTGAACCTGGGGTTCCGTTGACATCTCATGCCAACATTGGGCGCATCGAAAATTTTGAGCAGCCCTACACCCAGGAAATCCTCGAAGGCTTAGCAGAAGCCCTTGAGTGCTCCCCCTCTGACCTATTGACTGTCGATCCGACAAAGGAAGGGGAAGTCGTTGATTTGGTTCGTCTGATCGATGAAAAGAACCGCGACCAGGCGATCAGAATTTTGAAAGCCCTAACGGGCACCGACTAGGCCGGTTTTCTAAATATCAGAACGAATTCAGTTTTCTGATCGAATTTAACGATCCATTCACCCCCATGCTTTTCCGCCATCGAGCTGGCCAACAAAGTTGCCCGGCTCAAACAGTCATCCTCTTCTTCAGATCCAGCCGGCGCCGAGAACGCCGCCGCCATACTGGCTCCTGCTACTGTTTTGAACACGTCACGCCTAGTTTTCATTTTTGCCGCTTTGCCTCCTGCAATTTACAGTTTTGAGGCCCTTTTAGGGTTTTCGCAACTACGGTTTTTCACGATGTGGTTACCTTTTTAAAAAATTCGCGCGTTTTCCTGTCCCAAATAACTTCTACGCCATAAGGCTACAAACCTGATAGGGAAAAGTATGTGTTATTAGGCCCTAAGTTATTAGGGGTATCGGGTCTAAGTATCTCTGGTGATACCTAGAAGGATTCCGAAGGAAGAATCAGTCTGTAACGGTTAACTGATCGGGAACGCTTGCCCCGTTCCACTTGTTCCTTTTTGATCAATTCTAGATCGACTAACTTTTTCACCGCTCTTTTTACAGTCAGCACGCGAACGCCGATGGCCTCTGCAATTGTCGTCTGCTGAGGGCTCGCCTGTGGATGTTTTCTGCTGGTACTCATTGCCAAAAAAATGCCGATAACCTTCTGATCGGCAGTCAAATCCGGGTGCTGGAGCACGAGTTTCATCCAATCGTCACGGTTCCTGTACCACTTTACCGATTCCGGCAGCCCGTTTCGGCTCCCATTCCCTTCATTTTCAGCCATCTAAGCCTGATCTCCTTCTGACTTGTTACATCAGATGATACAGGCCGCGATTCTCATGTCAATTTTTTTGTATCGTAGGGCGTGACATGCCTATTGCAATCTGTCACGTCATGCGATACAAGAATGTTGTAAGCAGCGGAAACGAAGAAGCCAGTTGGGCTGATCTTTCCAAAACTCGGACCAGGAGGTTGCCATGTAGGCCGCAGCTCGGGGCGAGCAGGACGAGAAGAGCTTCGGGAACCGCCCGACCGAGGCATCAGGTTCAAGGGCACCAGAGAAACAGACGTTTTGGATTTTGTTCCTGAGCAAGAACGGAAAAGGCTCATCAGCCGAGCAACCGGCACAACAGAGAGGATGGAAGATGAACCACCACAACGAATGCGCAGCCAACGAAATTTGGGTTGGGAACACGCATCGAGGCGCTGAGCGTCTGGACTTCTTCAAGTCGAAGGGCCTGACGAGCGTTCGCCTCGGGAAGGTGGCCTATGACATCGATGGCAAGGTTCTGCCGGGTACCTACTCCCCGATAATTATCCAGCGCGCTCAGGCCGATCTGCATAACGACATCATGATGACCGCTGCCTTCGGCCCAAACTGGCGCCGGAATGGCTGATCGCCTTCGGCATCCGCCCTTCACTGGACGGATTTCGAAGTTGATCCCGCACAAGGAGGCGATCACATGGCAATGGTCACTAGATGGAATGTTGAGGCCGTCAGCAGCACCGGCACAGCTCTTTACCTCGCCTATTTCGGCGACGGCATTTTCGAATGGTCTACCGATGCGGACGAGGCGTTTGAATACGACGACGAGTTTGAGGCCGAGCTGGACGCAAAAAAGTACGGCGGCGATGTCTTCCAGTTCTCCCGCTTCGCCAGCCGTGCGGAAACCCTTCTATTCCCCGTCGTCTTCGGCGCGCAGATCGCGGCTGAGTGAGGAGCACTTCATGAGCAAGTGGGTCGCAGTCCATCTCGGCACAAAGCGCGACATTGAACGCGGCCGGGACTTCTACCGCGTCGGGCCGGAAAATGAGGTTCGAGATATCGATGCTCAATGCATTCATGTCTTTGGCCCTCGAAAGGAAGAGCGCGCCAGACTGGCTGCCGCCGCTCCGGATCTTCTTTCCATGCTCAAGGTCGCTCAACTGTGGCTGGACGTGGATGGGCGGTTTGACATGCAGGGCATCAACGCAGCAATCGCCAAAGCTGAGGGCCGATCATGATCCCCTGCTCTCTTCGCGGTACCGAATGTTCCTGCCTCCCTGGTGAGTGCGTAGCGGCTCCGCCAGCGGAGAGGGCTCCGGTCATTCTTCCTTCGCTCGTTACGCAGCTTTCGGTCTGCGTCGTCTTCGGGGTCATCGCCGGATTTGTCTGGTTCGTCTCTCTCCCTAATGCAGATCAATATTTCCACGACAAGTTTCTTGATGAACAGGAGAACCGCCCATGGGTGCGATAGCCATACAGGAAGACAGCAAGCTCATCCCGGCCGGTGACGCGCCGATGGTCGCCATGATCGAGCGCATTGTGCTGGATCCGAATATTCCGATTGACCGGCTCGAAAAGATGCTTGCCATGAAGGAACGCATGGAAGACCGAGCCCGCGAAGATCAGGAGCGCCAGGAACGCAAGGCATACTTCGCGGCAATGTCTGCCTGCCAAGCTGAATTGCCTGTCGTCGTCAAGAAGAGCCGCAACTCTCACACCAATTCGAACTATGCGGATCTAGCTGCGATCGAGGATCAGGCTATGCCGATCATTCACAGGCACGGCTTTGCGGTTTCTTTCCAGCCAGACGGCTACAACGACCGCGGCGAATTGCGCATCCTCTGGGAAATCTCCCACTCCGAAGGCCATGTCCGCAACGGCGTCGGTGAAATCCCCGTCGACGGTGCCGGAGCGCAAGGCAAGGTCAACAAGACCGGGACGCAGGCTTTCGGGAGCACGGCCACTTACGGCCGGCGGTACCTGCTTTGCATGCTGTTCAACATCAGCACTGGCGACGACAACGACGGCAACCGCGTAAAGGAGCCGGTCGCGCCTGAAACCATCTCGAAAGAGCAGGTGAAGACCATTCTCTCCCTTCTTGAAGAGACGGACTCTGACGTCGAGCAGTTTTGCCGACTGGGCAAGATAGAGGCTGTCCCGGATATGCTGGCAAGGCAGTTTGATAGCGCTGTTCGCATGCTGAACGAGCGCAAAGCCAAGATGGCTCAGAGGGCCGCACAATGATGCAGGTCTTCGACATCGAACAGGGTGAGTCAGATTGGTTTCAAGCGCGTCTTGGTATCCCGACTGCGAGCAAGTTCGCAACCGTGATGGCAAAGGGCGAAGGTAAGACGCGCAGCGAATATATGCGCCGTCTTGCTGGCGAGATCCTGACGGGCGAACCGGCCGAGACCTTCACCAACGTCCATATGGAACGCGGCAAGGTCATGGAAGACGACGCCCGCGAGACATACGCCTTTGTCGAGATGGCGGAAATTAAGCGCGTCGGCTTCATCCGCAACGGCGACAAGGGCGCGAGCCCGGATAGCTTGGTCGGCAAAAACGGCGGCTTGGAGATCAAGACTGCGCTCCCTCACATCCAGATTGACCGCCTCGAACGTGACCGACTGCCGCCCGAGCATAAGGCGCAAGTTCACGGCAATATCTGGCTGGCCGAACGCGAATGGTGGGATTTCGTTTCTTACTGGCCGCGCCTGCCGATGCTGACCGTCCGCGTCTATCGGGACGAAAAATACATCAAGGAAATGGCCGACGAGATCGACCGGTTCAATGACGAGCTGGCCGAACTGGTCGAGCGCATCCGCCGGTACGGCACCGCGCCGTCTCAGCACGAAACCGATGCATTGCGCATGCATCCTTTGATGGCGGGGTGAACGAACATGGCGGCACCACTCGATTTTGTTTGGAATGGCGAGGCATTCGAACCCTCCTCCCGTTTCATCGCCCGCAAGTGCGATCAGGCTTTCACGGTCGGGGAACATTACACCCTGGTAGAGCATCATGACCGGTCGATGAGCAGTCACAGACATTTTTTCGCTTCGGTCAATGAAGCTTGGAAGAATTTGCCGGAAGACTATTCCGGCCTACCGTTCGCGGAATCTCCCGAGCATTTGCGGGCCTATGCTCTCATCAAAACCGGATGGTGCGACACTCATACCATCGTCGCCTCTTCGAAGGCGGAAGCACTTCGGATTGCCGCCTACGTCCGCCCGATCGGCGATTTCTCTGTTGTCGATGTCCGGGAATGCACGGTGACGCGATACACGGCCAAGAGCCAATCCCTCAAGGCCATGGGTGCGAAGGACTTCCAGCAGAGCAAATCGGACGTTCTCGAGTTCCTTGACGATCTCATCGGAACGGAGCGCGGGACGCTCGCAGCGCAAGGGAGGGCAGCATAATGGTCGCCTTCAATTTTCAATTTCAATTCGCGGCCGATGTGGCGAACCGCATTAAAAAACAGACAATCCGGCAAACAAGGCGGGGGAAAGTGGGCGATCATGTGCAACTGTACACGGGGCAGAGAACACCGAACTGCATCAAGCTTGTTGAAGAAGATCCGGTTCTTGTCTGCGTCGATTATATCGCGATCCGTCCCGACTATCTGACCGTTGGCGATGTCAACAAGCATCCCCGTGACAGAGACGAGTTCGCGCGCCTCGACGGCTTCAAAGACTACGAAGACATGCGGATGTGGTTTGAGCAGCGATACGGCTCGCCTACATTCGTCGGCTATCTGCATCGCTGGGATTGGGAGGATGGCAAATGACCGAATCCCAAATCATCGACCTCCTAGAAAGAATGTGCGCCGCCTACCCTAACAGGCGCCTTCGTTTCGCAGTTCCGAAGATTAAACGGCAGATCATGACGAGGAGGCTGCAGGAAGAGCAGAAGCGGAAGGTTTCTCTTTTTTGGTGGATCCAGCAGATCGCACGGAAGGTGGCGTCATGAGCCGGTCTGTCGAAGAGTGGATCGGCAAGACAGACGACCACCGCGCCTCTGGCAAGGTGCGTGATCGTATCATGAAGCGGGATAACCGCTGCTGCCATCTCTGCAGCAGAGAAATCCAGCCGGGCGAAAAGTGGGATCTCGACCATGTCGTAGCGCTCATCAACGGCGGGGAAAACCGGGAAACGAACCTAAAGCCAGCGCATCGCAAGTGCCATACAGAAAAGACGGCTCTTGATGTCGCGGAAAAGTCCCGTGTAGCCGCCGTCCGAAAGAAGCACCTCGGCATCAAGCCAGTCCCGAGCAAGCCTATCCGATCCGCCGGCTTCCCCCCAACAGAGAAATCAATCAAGCGCCAGGCGAAGCCGAGCCTTCCCCCGCGCCGCCTGTATCAGGAACAGCAGCCATGATGAATGACCCCCGCGTCAAGTCCATTCACCTTATCCGTGACCTTCTGAGCAGTGCGGAACAGCTCGGCGGTTTCAATATGGCCGCGAACTGCGCGATAGATCTCCGAAACGAAGATGAGAAGAAGGCATTCGAGCGGTGGAACCGGATATCTACCAAGGCGTTCGACAAGGCCTTCCAGACGCTCGCCAGTGATCTCGGCTACCGCCTCTCCCCCATCTCCAAGGAGACGGACAGGATCGGGGATGAGGTGGCGGGAAACCGCCTAATCGATGCCTCCAAAGGCTTGAAGAGGATTGTCGAAGAAATCGACGGGACAATGAACCACGGCACATGGCGAGACAGCAACGGGATGCGCTTGAAGGACACGCCCGAGTGGGTGGACTTCTACATCGCCCTCGCCTCCCTCTCCCCCATCACCCCTGAAGCGGCCGATACCGGCGATACCGGGCCAGAGAGCGAGATTATCAACGCGCTCCTCGCCAATGAGCCCTTCGTCTTCGATCCGGCTACCAACTTCATCCACGCAGATGACGGTGGCGCACCAGAGCACGGCATCAAGTATGTGCCAGCAGAACTGGTCGTAACCGGCGATACGGAGAAGACCGATGTCTGAACACGACTGGATCAAGCAAGCACATGTGGTGGGGGTTGACGACACATGCTCCAGGACCGGCCATCCGCACAAATATTGGCCTCAGGGGAGCTGCCAGTATTGCGGCGAAGTGGCCCCGGCGCTTGCGGAAGTCACCAAAGAGCGCGATGAAGCCGTTTGCGAAATAGGTCGGCTTAAAGCGGGCATCAAGCGCCTATCGGACGAGGAAGAGAGGCTTGCTGAGACTACGGACGGCGAAGAGTTTTCGCTTGTCTCAATTGCCGCTCAGCTTGCCAGCGTCGAAAGCATGAACAAGCGCCTCCGGGAACTTCTCAAGAAGATTGAATGGTGGGCATCACGCCGCTGCCCAGCGGATGACGAATCCGTTCCGTGCCCTCTCTGTGGTGCACGGGCGGATATTCCCGGCGACACATGCAAGGCCGTGGAAAGCATCTTCCCACGTGATCTTCTTGCCGAGGTTCGCGCCCTCACCACCCCTTCCGATACCGGCGCGCAAGCAGAGTAGGAGCGAGATATGAGCAGACAGAAGATTCGAGCGATTATCGGTGAAGGGCTTAGCGCAGAGGGTGAATACCCTATGGGCCATATTGTCGGTAACGGCGGTATCACAAGGATTGAAGAGGAAACGGAAAACCTCGGTACCTACGGCATCCATTGGTTCTTCGTCTATGCCGGTGATGATCTGCGCTATCGGATCAATGCCCGTGAAGTCGCGGTCGTCGAGCTATTCAAGGCTGCAGACACCCACCCCGATACCGGCGCAGAGATGGAGAGTGCGCGATGAGCGAATTCCCGAGTGCAAGACAAGTTCAAGACGATGCGCTCCGAGCGGCAATAGCTGATCTTTTGGCCGAGTGCACCGAGAAGCAGAAGGGTTTCTTCCAGAGCATTCATGAAAATGCGCCTTGGAAGAGCCTGGACAACTGCCCATCGGCAAGACTGGCCGAGTCCTATGATCTCGTTTGCCGGACCGTCGCGCTGAACCGCGCCGCCCGCCAGCCGGAATAATGGAGGGACGGATGGAAACGAAACACACGCCGACGCCTTGGCGCATGGATGACGACATCCGATTTGGCGAGACGCCTCGCGTCTATGGTGCTGATAAACATATATGTGAAGTGGCTAATGCCGAACTGCCAATTGATGCTCAGGAAGAGTGGATCGCCAACGCCGCCTTCATCGTCAAAGCCTGTAACAGCCACGAAGCGCTTATTGAGGCATTGAAGGCCGTCGAAGCTTACCTCGGTCCCCAAGTACCAGCCGCCGATAGCGTGGTCGTCTACAACAAGGTCGTAGCCGCTCTCAAGCTTGTAGAGGTAGAGCAGCCATGAGCGATAATGTGAAGCGAAACCTGCATCCACATGCAGAAGCACGATTGGCGATGGCTCTTTGGGGCGCCGAATACGCAGCGCAGCTCGGCGGCTCCATGGACTTCTGGGACGGCCTTTCAGAGCCGCGAAAGCGGGTGTGCGTCGACATCCTCGAAAGCGTTTTGAAAGCCCTAGACGAGAACGGCCGCGCCTCCCTCCGCCCCTCAGAGGCAAAGGAGGGTGGCCGTGGGTAAATTCAACCCGTACATCCGCATCATGCTTGCGGCTGACAAGGGCGTCGGCGTTCGGCTCAGTGCCCAAGAGGTCGCGTATCTCGCCCAAGATTCCGCAATAGCCAAGGTATCCGACAACACCATGATCGGGCTCGATGTCGATGGCGGCGGCTTTTTCGTCACCAAATCAGGCTTTGAGCCGAAGGAACCCTCACGATGACCGGCAAGCACGACCCGATTGACGCGCTGACAGATATGCTCTTCGGCAAGAACCGTGACAATCCGGAATGGAAGATTGCTCGGCACAATATCACGATTGCGCTGGAAAAGACCGGCGGCGTCATCTGCGCAAAGGAGCCGGTGGCGTGGACCTACGTTGCCGACCGCTACACCGCCCTCCACACCCCTCTTTCCACCGCCAGCAAAGGAGATGAGCCCCCTCTAACATTCGTCTATCGCAATTGGCGCGGCGAGATCGCAACCCGAACAGTTCGCCCGATCCGCCTTGAATATGGCGCGACAGACTGGCACCCCGAGCCGCAATGGCTCCTCATTGCCTGGGACATCGAGAAGGACGCCGAGCGCTCGTTCGCGGTCAAGGATATCAACCCGCGGGCCAGCAAAGGAGATGATGGCGGTGATGTCGAGCGGCTACGGAATGCGATCTGGGTTCACGTTGGCGAATGCATCGCTGGCATGACGCATGAGCACGTATCGCCACATGCACGCCGCAGGATAGAGGCCGCCATTCTCGCAGCCATCGCATCACTCACCCGCGAGGACGAGACCACCCCACCCCAGACAAGCGAGGCGTAGATGAGCGATATTCCGGAAGACTATATCATTCCAACGTCTCAGATCGCCGGAGAGCTTAGGACGATCCAAGGGACATTCGAGAAGCGCGACGAGAGGCTTGCCGCAGCAGTTTGCCGAGACGGCGCCCAACGCCTCACCGAACAATCCGCAGAGATCACCAAGCTCAAGGCGGAAGTCGAGAGACTGACGGCGAAGGTCGGCACGTACGATGAGATCCTACGTTGCGTTTGCGGCCACCTTGAATTGCCGCAATCCGAAAGCGGGCCAGCCGATGACCTGCGGCTGTATGATCTAGCTTTGGAAATGGCCGATGTCATGTATCGCGAGACCGAGGCCGAGCGCGTCGAGCACCAGAACGCGCGGTACAAAGCCGAGGCTGAACGCGACGGGCTGGAGAAGGCGCTGGAGGATGCCAAAAGGGATGTCGCAACTATCGATGCCGTTCGCGCCGCCTTGGCCCCATCGTTCATGACATGCGTAGCGGGCGACGGGAAGCCGTATCTTAAGCTGCAATTCTCGACGTTGGATCAAGCGCAGTTTGCTCATGACATGATCATTGTCGCCGCCCTCGCCTCTTACCGCAATGGAGGGGCGGCCCAATGAGCAACTTCCGTTACAGCAGATTGGCGCTTTCTCGCCTCTTCACTCAGCTCGCATGCTTGGCAATGCCTGATGGCGAACCGTCGCCATATATCCGACTTCTTGAAGCCGATCAGCTTCTTAAACGTCGCATAGCCGAGGTGAAGGCTTCCTTCAAGGAGAAGGAGCAGCAATGACCTCACTCCCGAAAAAACAGACCGGCCTCTTTCAATGCTGCTTTGAACGCCTCTCGCGCATCATCGGCCGGCAATTGTCCGTCGAGAACCCAAAGGCAGACTTTCAGCGCGGTCTGGTACGCCTCGCCGTCGGGGTCGCCTCGCCACTCTTGCATGAGCCACAGCGCAACGTCAGCGGTGTTGCCGATGTCCCGCCATTCTCCGGGTTTTCGTCCGGTCTCGAAGGTCAGAGGGTCGAAGGGCTTACGGTCTTCCATGGTGGGGATAGTAGCACGGTGTCACAATGAGCACACTTGATCTCGGCGACGACGATCCAATTCCGCTTGCTGAAGCGGCCAGGATATTCTTTCATGGTCGCCTGACGAAATCCGCCCTCCGCACTGAAGCGGCAAAAGGTAATCTGGAGGTGATCCGCATTGCCAACAAGGATTTCGTCACGCGAAACGGGATCAATAGAATGGTGGAAAAATGCCGCAGAAAAAGCGACCAGCAAGGCTCTGGCTTAGGCCAGACACTCGAACGTGGTTCATCAAGGATGGAGGGCAGCGCATCAGCACAGAATGCGCTGAGGACGATGTTGCAGGCGCGCAAGCAAAACTCGCAGAACACATCGCAAAAAACTACCGGCCGCAGCGCGGAAGTCGTTCCGCTGAAATAACAGTTGGCGATGTTCTCGTTGTCTATCTGCAGGACAAATGCCCGAAGACCGCTCGACCGAAGGAAACGGAAGCGATGATTGGGCGCTTGAACGAGTTCTTCGGGGAGATGACGTTAACCGAGATCAAAGGCAAGACTTGCCGGGATTATGCCGACGATCGCGGCAACGAGGGAGGCGCCAGGCGTGACCTCGAAGTTCTTCGAGCAGCCATCAACCATTATCATGCCGAAGAAACGCTTGATATGGTCCCGAAGGTCACGCTTCCGGATAAGGGTGAGCCGCGGCAATCATGGCTGACGAGGCAGGAAGTCGCGAAGCTGCTGCGCGCGGCAAGGAAAAAGAAACAGTGCGGTCATCTCGTTCGCCTGATCATGGTCGGGCTCTATACAGGAACGCGCCTTTCCGCCGTTCTGAACCTGCAATGGATTCCGAACACAACCGGAGGCCATATCGATCTTGATCGAGGCGTCATCTATCGCAAGGCACAAGGCGAGCGCTCAATGCACAATAAGCGCAAGACGCCAGTGAAGATACCGCCGCGCCTCCTCCGGTTCCTTCGATATTGGCACGCAGCAGATACGACGATTGACGAGGGAGGGAGAGCCGTCACATTGCGTTATGCGGTTCATTATCAGGGTGATAAATTCATCAAGCCGCATAAAGCGTTTCGGACGATCCGGGCAGAGGCCGGATTTGGCGATGATGTCACGCCGCATGTTCTGCGTCACACCCGCGCGACCTGGCTTGCGCAGGCTGGCGTTGATACTGAGCAGGCAGCGGCCTCTCTGGGCATGACGTCTGAGGAATTCGAACGGACTTACGCGCATGCGAGCCCAGACTTCCAGCAACAGGCAGCGAACGCTTTCTAATCGGTCCGCTGCTCAAACGGTCCGCAACCGGTCCGTAAAGCTTTTCAAACTGTTCTGTAAGCTCGTTAAGTCATTGACTTTTCTGGTCGGAGTGGAGTGATTCGAACACTCGACCCCCACGTCCCGAACG
>NZ_JAULLL010000030.1:0-57377 GCF_041357635.1 Sinorhizobium sp. CB7 | reverse complement strand
AAGACTCAATGCCACCTTTATAACCCTTGACCACAAACTCCTCATGTGAGGGAGGCTGGGGAGGCTCCCGCGTCAAACAACTACCCTCGGAGTTACCTGAAGTCTGGCTCCGGTTCTTGTCACTACAGCCATCTTCGGATGGTCATTGGGGCAGAGGCGCCCCCAACGTCCCTCTTCCCTGTGCCTGTCACAGGGATCCAGCAGCGCCGTGTCTACAGCGCGGGAGACACGCTTTTTTTTGCGATATTGGCGGATGGAGGGACGGTCTACGGTGACTGAAGCGACCGCACCTGATCGAGAAATCCGGTCACAACCGAGGAAGGTTCGCCGCGGCGCCAGATGGTGGCAAGCTCCGCCTGAAAACGCCCCGCCGGTGTCCTGAGATCCCGGTAGACCACGCCAATCTGGCGCAGATTGCGCATCGAACCCGGCACGAGCGCGATACCGAGGCCTGCCGCTACGAGGCTGACGATCGTGTGCATCTGCACGGCCTCTTGGACGACGCGCATGGAAAAGCCCGCCGCCTCGCAGGCCATCAGGATATGGGCGTGGAAGCTCGGCCCGTGCTGGGGCGGAAACATCACAAAGCCCTCCCCGGCGAGGTCTGCGAGATCGATCACCTCATGCTCCGCAAGCCGATGATCCCCAGGCAATGCGACGACCATGTCGTCCCTCGCGATCGTCTCGAAACGCAGGTCGTCGGCATTGAAGACCGGCGGCCGCACGAAGCCCACGTCGGCCTCGCCAAGCTGAAGCGCGCGAACCTGAGCCGCGGTGGGTCGCTCTGTCAGTTCCAGCTCGACATCCGGATACGCGGCGCGGTAGCTGCGGATCAGGCGGGGCAGGAATTCATAAGTTGCAGCCCCCACATAGGTCACGCGGACGGTGCCGACGAGGCCCTGCGCCGCGCGCTGCGCTGCCCGCACGGTGCGTGTCGCCTGCGCGATCGTGCGGCGCGCCTCCGTCAGAAATGCCTGCCCGGCTTCCGTCAGCCTCACCTGACGCTGCGTGCGGTCGAAAAGCTCGACGCCGATATCCCGCTCCAATTTTTGCATCGCCTGGCTGAGCGGCGGTTGCGCGATGCCGAGCCGTGCGGCCGCGCGGCGAAAATGCAGTTCCTCCGCTGCGGCCACGAAATAGCGAAGCGTGCGAAGCTCGATGTTCGATATGTCCTGCATATCCTGCGATACCCGTTTGCCGTCTGTGCAGATGATCGGTCCGGCCCCACCTTTTCCATGATCCAGCACAGGAGAAAAGGATATCAGCATGATGAAGAAGATAACACTTGCCGCCACCCTCGCCGTTTCGGCGACGCCCGCCCTTGCCGAAATCGAGCGGACCGATTTCACCGTATCGGCGCGGGACAACGGCCGATTGTTCGTTCGCGAAGTCAGTGATCGTGCGGCAGCCGGCGGCAAGCCGCCGGTGATCCTGTTGCACGGCGCCCGCGTGCCGGGCGTTGCCTCCTTCGATCTGCCTGTCGAAGGCGGCTCGCTCGCCGCCGACCTCGCCAAGGCCGGCCACCGCGTATTCGTCATGGATGCCCGCGGTTATGGCGGCTCGAGCCGTCCGGGCCAGGATGCTCCCCCAAAGGGCGCGCCGCTCAGCCGCTCCGACGAGGTCGTCGCCGATCTCGCCGCGGTGATCGACGCGGTCAAGGAACGCACCGAGCAGCCGAAAGTCGCCCTCCTCGGCTGGGCGACCGGCGGCCACTGGGCCGGCATGTATGCCAGCCAAAACCCTGAGAACGTCAGTCACCTCGTTCTTTATAACAGTCTCTATGGCGCCCATTCCGGCCACGCAACGCTGGGGCCAGGCAGTGCTGCGGCCGATCCGAAAGACCCGACACGCTTCGATGCCGAAAAGGTCGGCGCCTACCGGATGAACACCGCCGCATCGCTGCTGCCCTCCTGGGACAATTCGATCCCGGTCGAGGACAACAGCGAATGGCGCGATCCAGCCGTGGTCGAAGCCTATCAGGCGGCAGCACTTGCCTCGGACCCGACCTCCGGGACGCGCGAACCGCCATCCTTCCGGGCGCCCTCCGGCGCCTTGGCCGACTCCTTCGAACTCGCCTCGGGTCGCAAGCTCTGGGAGGCCGGGCCGATCACGGCGCGCGTCCTGATCCTGCGCTCCGGCAATGATTTCTGGAGCAGGCCGGAAGACGTGACGACGCTCGAAAACGAGCTCACCAATGCGCAGACCGTGCGGGCCGTGACGATCACGGATGCGACCCATTACGTTCATCTCGACCGCTCCGAAAAAGGGCGCGACCGGTTCCTGACCGAGGTCACGGAATTTCTTCAATAGAGCAGTTCAGCTCTCCGCAATCGTCCCCTCGCCCCGCTGCGGGGTGAGGGGCGAAACTCTCGGCAAATCCGATAGTTGCGGGTCAATTTAAAGTGCGGTGAAAGCCCCTCATCCGCCCTATCGGGCACCTTCTCCCCGCAGGCGGGGCGAAGGGGGAGTCGCGCCCTCCGGCGTCCCTTACAGCGACTGTTGATACGCGGTCGCCACTTGCGCGATTGTCCCCTCTCCCCGCCTGCGGGGAGAGGGCTAGGGTGAGGGGCAAAAACTCTCATCGAATCCGACAGTTGCGAACAAAACTTAAGTGCCGTGACCGCTCCTCATCCGCCCCCCGGCGAAGGGAGGCGCTGTAGGTCGTCGCCATGCCGTCGTCATTGCTTGTCAATGTCGTGGCCCCGGATATAACCTGAACATGAGGAGGAGCCGTGTCTATGGAAGGATCGGACGCGGTCATGAATGTCATGTTTGTCGGGCACGATCCCTTTCTGGTGGCGCTCTCGGTGATCGTCGCGACTCTGGGCGGCTATACGGGCTTCGGCCTGGCCGGCCGCATCCGCAGTTCGCCAGGGGCGAATCGCAGACTGCTGCTTGCCGGTGCTGCCGGCTTTCTCGCCGTCAGCATCTGGACCATGCATTTCGTCGGCGTGCTTGCCGCGCCGCTTCCGCCCGACACCGCCTATCTCGTCTTTCCGACGGTCACATCCTTCCTCATCTGCGCCCTCGTGGTCGGCATTTCGCTGTTCTTCGTCAGTATCGGCGATCCTTCCAGACTGCGGATTGCCGCCTCCGCCCTGCTTCTCGGGATCGGCATAGCCTCCATGCATTATGTCGGCATTCACGGGCTCACCGGCCACTTCACGATCGAGCATGACCCGGCAATGGTCCTGCTGTCCGTCCTTATCGCCATCGCCGCCGCCTATGGCGGCTTGCGCATTTATCTTGCGCACCAGGGCGGCTTCCGACTGGCGCTCAGCGCGATAGCCTTCGGTATTGCCGTCTCAGGCATGCACTATACGGCGATGGACGGAATGCATTTCCGGCCTGCCGGCACCGATCACGCCATGGTCATGGACGGGCTCACCGCATCGCCGCAGGTGCTGGCGCTGGTCGTCGCGCTGCTCTGTTTCCTGATCGCCGTCGGCTTCCTGCTGTTCCTCGTGCCGGAGGCGCGTCAGCGCCCCCAGGAGCGGACTGTGGGAGAAGAGGCAGCTACCCTGCTCGATGAAGGCGCCGGACTGAAGGCGCGCCCCTCGCCCGGAGCGCGGCCAAGAGTGACGGCGGCGCCGCTTGCCGGTCTCGGTCAGCCATCGCGACCGCCGGCAAAGCGCATCCCGCTCGAAATATCCAACGGCACGCAGTTCATCGCGGCTTCCGATGTCCGCAGCATCCGCGCCGATGCTCATTATACCCTTGTCCATGACGGCCTGCGCGAGCGCATGTGCCCCTGGTCCATTTCGGACATGGAATCGCAGCTCTGTCCGACCGATTTCATGCGCGTTCACCGCAGTCATATCGTCGCCGTCTCCCACATCACCTTCATGCGGAAGGAAGGCGACGGCGCCGTGGTGGAGCTGGATGGTCCTGTTCCCCATCGCGTGCCGGTGAGCCGTGCGAAAATGGCGGAATTGAAGGCGCGGCTTGGACTTGTCCGGCGCGATGCCGCAAACCCTGAAATAGGTCAGGCCGACTGACGCAAATCGTGCGTCGAAAGCCGCATTTCGTGCGAATTTTCGCCTTTGGTGACTGATCCGGCCGGCTGCACTTGCCAGCGCTGACGGCCGGGGGAAACCTCTTCTGCTTGGCGTCGTATTTCGATCGAACAGGAGAAAGATCATGATACCGGGCGCATTCGATTTCCATCGGCCCGAAACGGTCGCCGATGCGGTAAAGCTTCTCTCCAGCCTCGGCGAAGACGCCCGGCCGCTCGCGGGCGGGCACAGCCTCATTCCGATGATGAAGCTGCGGCTCGCGACACCGGAACACCTCGTCGATCTTCATGGCATCGCCAGTTTGAGGGGCGTCCGCCGCGAAGGCGGCAATGTCGTGATCGGCGCGATGACCACACAGCACGACCTCGTCGGCTCGTCGGAGATCGCCACCCTTCTGCCGATCCTGAAGGAGGCGGCCCTCCTGGTCGCCGATCCGCAGGTGCGCTATCGCGGCACGATCGGCGGCAATGTCGCCAATGGCGACCCCGGCAACGACATGCCGGCACTGATGCTGGCGCTCGGCGCCAGCTATCGCCTCGAAGGGCCGGACGGAATGCGGACGGTCCCCGCCAGCGACTTCTATCAGGGCGCCTATTTCACGGCGCTGGAGCCCGGTGAACTGTTGACGGAGATCGTCGTTCCCGTGCCGGCCGAAGGCCATGGCTACGCCTATGAGAAGCTGAAGCGGAAGGTCGGGGACTATGCGACGGCGGCCGCGGCAGTCGTGCTGACGCTTTCGGGCGGCAAGGTCGAAACCTGCCGCATCGGCCTTACCAATCTATCGGAGACCCCGCTCCTTGCAGAGGATGCGGCCGATGCCGTGATCGGCACGAACCTTGACGAGGCGACGCTGAAGCAGGCCGCCGGGCTCGCTCAGGCGATCATGCAGCCGGCGGCGGACGGACGCGGTCCGGTCGAATACCGCAAGCACGTCGGCGGCGTCATGGTCATGCGGGCGCTGACGCGCGCCGCTGCCCGCGCGGTCTGAGGGAGGGCAACATGGCCAAGACACATGTGACGATGACTGTCAACGGAACCGAGGTCGAAGGCCTCGTCGAGCCCCGCACGCTGCTGGTTCACTTCATTCGCGAGAATCTCGGCCTCACCGGCACCCATATCGGCTGCGAGACGACCCATTGCGGCGCCTGCACTGTCGATCTTGACGGCATGTCGGTCAAGAGCTGCACCATCTTCGCCGTGCAGGCTGAGGGATCCGAAATCACCACGATCGAGGGCATCGCCAATCCGGACGGCACGCTTTCGGCCCTCCAGGAAGGCTTCCGCCAGATGCACGGGCTCCAATGCGGCTTCTGTACGCCGGGCATGATCGTGCGCGCCCATCGGCTGCTCAAGGAAAATCCCAACCCGAGCGAGGAGGAAATCCGCTTCGGCATCTCCGGCAATCTCTGTCGTTGCACCGGCTACCAGAACATCGTCAGGGCGATCCAGTACGCCGCCGCCAAGATCAACGGCACCGAGTTCAAGGAGGCCGCAGAATGAACGAGATCACCATCACGCGCGAAGAGCGCGAAGCAAAGCTCGAAGGTCTCGGCTGCAAGCGCAAACGGGTGGAGGACATCCGCTTCACCCAGGGCAAGGGCAACTACGTCGACGACGCGAAGCTGCCCGGCATGCTGCATGGCGACTTCGTGCGCTCGCCGCATCCGCATGCGCTCATCAAGTCGATCGACAAGGAGAAGGCGCTGAAGGTGCCGGGCGTTCTCGCCGTCATCACCTCCGAGGACCTGAAGGGCGTCAATCTCGCCTGGATGCCGACGCTCGCGGGCGACGTGCAGATGGTGCTGGCCGACGGCAAAGTGCTGTTCCAGAACCAGGAGGTCGCCTTTGTCGTCGCGACCGACCGCTATGCCGCCGATGACGGCGTCAATGCCGTCGACGTGGATTACGAGCCCCTGCCCGTGCTCATCGATCCCTTCCATGCGATGGACCCGGACGCCCCCGTCCTGCGCGAGGACATCAAGGACAAGAAGGACGGCGCGCACGGGCCGCGCAAGCATCCGAACCACATCTTCGAATGGACTGTCGGCGACAGGGACCTGACGGATGCCGCCTTCAGCAAGGCCGATGTGACCATCAAGGAGCTGATCTCCTATCAACGGGTCCATCCCTGCCCGCTCGAAACCTGCCAGTGCATCTGTTCCTTCGACAAGGTGAAGGGCGAACTGACGATCTGGGGCACCTTCCAGGCGCCGCATGTCATCCGCACGGTGGTGGCCCTCATTGCCAAGATCCCCGAGCACAAGATCCATGTGATCTCGCCCGATATCGGCGGCGGCTTCGGCAACAAGGTCGGCGCCTATCCCGGCTATATCTGCTCCGCCGTCGCCTCGATCGTCACCGGCAGGCCGGTGAAATGGGTCGAGGACCGCATCGAGAACCTGACGAGCACATCCTTTGCCCGCGATTATCACATGACGACGGAGATCGCGGCGACGAAGGAGGGCAAGGTCACGGGCCTGCGCGTGCATGTGCTGGCCGATCACGGTGCTTTCGACGCCTGTGCCGACCCCTCGAAATGGCCGGCCGGCTTCTTCAACATCGTCACCGGCTCCTATGATTTCCCGACGGCCCACCTGGCGGTCGACGGCGTCTACACCAATAAGGCACCGGGCGGCGTCGCCTACCGCTGCTCCTTCCGGGTCACGGAGGCCGCCTACTGCATCGAGCGCGGGATGGACATCCTCGCCCAGAAGCTCGGCATGGATCCGGCGGAACTGAGGCTTAAAAACTTCATCAGACCGGAGCAGTTCCCCTATAACTCGGCGCTCGGCTGGGAATATGATTCCGGCGACTACGAGACTGCCATGATCAGGATGATGGAGGCGACGGATTACGCCGGTCTGCGCCGCGAACAGGCCGAAAAGCGCGAAGCCTTCCGGCGCGGTGAGACGCGCGAAATCATGGGTCTCGGCGTATCCTTCTTCACCGAGATCGTCGGAGCCGGCCCATCGAAGAACTGCGACATTCTCGGCATCGCCATGTTCGACAGCTGCGAGATCCGGCTGCATCCGACCGGCGCCGGCATTGCCCGCATGGGCACCAAGAGCCAGGGCCAGGGCCACGAGACCACCTGGGCGCAGATCATCGCCACCGAGCTCGGCGTCCCCGCCGACGACATTATAGTCGAGGAGGGCAATACCGATACCGCACCCTACGGCCTCGGCACCTACGGCTCGCGCTCGACGCCGGTCGCAGGTGCCGCGATCGCAACGGCCGCCCGCAAGATCAGGGCCAAGGCGCAGATGATCGCCGCCTATATGCTGGAGGTCCACGAGGACGATCTCGAATGGGATATCGACGGCTTCCGGGTCAAGGGCCTGCCGGAGCGCTTCAAGTCGATGAAGGAGATCTGCTGGGCCGCCTATAATTCTCCGCCCCCCGGCCTGGAACCGGGCCTGGAGGCGGTCAGCTACTATGATCCGCCGAACATGACCTATCCCTTCGGCGCCTATCTCTGCGTCATGGATATCGACGTCGATACCGGTGTCTACAAGGTCCGCCGCTTCTACGCGCTCGACGATTGCGGCACCCGCATCAACCCGATGATCATCGAGGGGCAGGTGCATGGCGGGCTGACGGAGGCCTTCGCCATCGCCATGGGTCAGGAGATCCGCTACGACGAGAACGGCAATGTCGTGACCGGCTCCTTCATGGATTTCTTCCTGCCGACGGCGGTGGAAACGCCGCATTGGGAAACGGACTTCACCGTCACCCCGTCGCCGCATCATCCGATCGGGGCCAAGGGCGTCGGCGAGAGCCCGAATGTCGGCGGCGTTCCGGCCTTCTCCAATGCCGTCAATGACGCCTTCTCCTTCCTCGGTTCGACGCATATCCAGATGCCGCACGATTTCTGGCGCAACTGGCAGGCGGCGAAACGTCTGGGGGCGGTCGCCTGAGCGGGACGCCGGAAATGTCATCCAAGTCCCCCTCCGATGCGCATGACCTTCCTTCCGAAAACGGGAGGAAGGCAGCACCGAAAGAAGCCCTGCCGAAAGATCTGATTGCCGAGCGGCTCACTGCTGCCGGCTATATTGCCGATCCGGAGCTCTCGACCGCGATCGCGCTGATGCAGATGCTCGGCCGGCCGCTGCTGCTCGAAGGCGAGGCCGGCGTCGGCAAGACGGAGGTCGCCAAGGCCCTGGCGGCGGTCCACGAAACGGAACTCATCCGCCTGCAATGCTATGAAGGGCTGGACCAGTCCGCCGCCCTCTATGAATGGAACTACCAGCGGCAATTGCTTGCAATCCAGACACGTCAGGGAAAAAAGGCGTCTGAGATCGAGCACGAGGTCTTCTCCGAGGAATATCTGCTCGAGCGGCCGCTGCTGGCGGCAATCCGCAGGGAACGCTCTCCCGTGCTCCTCGTCGACGAGATCGACCGGGCCGACGAGGAATTCGAGGCCTTCCTGCTCGAACTGCTCTCCGATTTCCAGATCTCCATTCCCGAGCTCGGTACGATCCGCGCCACCTCCATCCCGCATGTGGTGCTGACCTCGAACGGAACGCGCGAGCTTTCCGATGCGCTGCGCCGCCGCTGCCTCTACCATTATGTCGATTATCCCGATGTCGATCGCGAAGCGCGCATCATTATGGCGCGGGTGGCGGGTGCCGGCGCGTCGCTCGCCCTGCAGATCGCCCGCATGGTCGAGAAGATCCGCAAGGAGGACCTGCGCAAGGTGCCTGGCGTCGCCGAGACGCTGGACTGGGCGGGCGCACTTGTCGGCCTCGATGTCCACGATCTGCAGGCTGAGCCCGAAGCCGTCCACGAAACGCTGATGTGCCTCCTGAAAACGCGGGAGGACAAGATGCGCATGAGCCGGGAGGTAACGGAACGCCTGCTCGGGAGGGTCGCATGAGGAGAACGGTATGAGCCGCTGTGACGCACTCCCGACGACGGAGGTGGATGAGGCCTCCCGCCTTGTCGCAACGAAGCTTTCCGGCTTCCTCAGAACCTTGCGCGACAACACCTTTGCGGTCGGCCTCGGCGAGGGTCAGGATGCCGCCAAACTGATGGCGTCAGGCATTGCGGACAGGCCGGAGCTGATGCGCTCGGCCTTCAAGCATCTATTCTGCGCGCGCAAGGCCGACTGGGACAGGTTCGACGGCCTGTTCGACGCCTTCTGGCTTGGCAAGCGCGTCCGCTCCCGCACAACGCTCTCCGGCGGGACCGCGCCGACGGGCAACGGCAAGACGCTGATGCGCGATGAGGCCTTCGCCAGGGCGCAGGCCCTGATCGGTGACCAGGTGAGCGCTGGCGACGAAGCCGACAACGGTGAGGCAAACGGCGAAGGCCGGATGGAGGGTGCCTCGCGCATCGAGAACATCGCCGAAACCGATTTCCGCAAGCTCGCCGACCCGGCCGAGATTGCAGGGGCGCATTCGGTGGCAGCGCGCCTTGCCGAGGTGATGCGCACGCGGCTCAGCCGCAGGCATCTGGCGCGACGCAGGGGCTACCGGCTCGATCTCCGCCGCACGATCCACCGCAATGTCAGCCACGGCGGCGTGCCGATCAACCTCGTCAGGCGAAGGCGCAAGGAAAAGCCGCTCCGGCTCGTGATGCTGCTCGATGCCTCCGGCTCGATGAGCATGTATACCGGCGTGTTCCTGCGCTTCATGCACGGCGTGCTCGACGAATTCCGCGAGGCGGAAGCCTTCCTGTTCCACACGCGGCTTGCCCATGTCTCCGATGCGATGAAGGAACGGGATGCGGCTCGCGCCCTCGACCGGCTGTCGATGATGGCCCAGGGCGCGGGCGGCGGCACCAAGATCGGCGAGTGCCTGCAGACCTTCAACCGGGCTTACGCTGCGCGCGTCATCTATTCGCGCACCTGCGTGATGATCGTTTCCGACGGCTACGAGACGGGGGATGCAGCGCTGCTCGGCCGTGAAATGGCGGCGCTTGCCCGCCGCTGCCGCCGCATCGTCTGGCTCAACCCGATGATGGGCTGGGACGGCTACACGCCGGATGCCGCCGGCATCAGGGCCGCCCTGCCCTTTGTCGATCTCCATGCGCCCGCCCATACGCTGCAAAGCCTGGCGGACCTCGAACCCTATCTTGCGCGATTGTGAGGCCAAGACTGTAAGGCCAAGACTGTAAGGAACATGACCATGACTGCCCATGTGGATGTGATGGAACTGATATCGCGGATGCGATCCGCCGAGGAGACCTTCGTGCTGGCGACGGTGGTCCGCACCGTCTCGGTGACGGCTGCCAAGGCCGGCGCCAAAGCCGTGATCCGCCCCGACGGCACGATCGCAGCCGGCTGGATCGGCGGCGGCTGCGCGCGCGGCGCCGTGCTGAAGGCGGCATACGACGCGCTTGTCGACGGCCAGCCGCGGCTCGTCTCGGTGCAGCCCGAAAACTTGCTCACCGAACTCGGCGTCAAGCCGGGCGACAGCAGGGACGGCGTGCGTTTTGCGAAAAACACCTGCCCGAGCAAGGGCACGATGGACATCTTCATCGAGCCCGTCCTGCCGCGCCCCTCTCTCGTCATCCTCGGCGCAAGCCCGGTGGCGATCGCGCTTGCGGACCTGGCGCACCGGCTCGACTTTCACGTCACGGTGGCAGCACGCCCGGCCGATTTCACCGAGGAACCGGATGCCGATCTCCGTTTCGACAGTTTCGATTTGACAGCCCTGCCGAAGGCTCGCCGCTTCATCGTCGTTTCGACGCAGAGCAAGGGCGACGAGGCCGCCCTGAAGGCGGCCCTGGAGACCGATGCCGCCTATTGCGGTTTCGTCGGCAGCCGCCGGAAGATTGCCGCTCTCAAGGAGAGGCTGGCGGCCGACGGCATCGATGCGGCCACGCTCGACCGGGTAAAGGGGCCGGCCGGCCTGGATCTCGGCGCGATCACGCCGGAGGAGATCGCGCTGTCGATCATGGCTGAGATCGTCCAGCTGCGCCGGAAGGGGCAGCGTGAGACGGGGCAACTCGGTTAGGTCTTGAAGAAGATATCAACTCCAACTGCTGAACAATCGAAGCAGGCTCAGTGAGGGACGACGGAGGCTGCGACTCCCCCTTCGCCCCGCCTGCGGGGAGAAGGTGCCCGGAGGGCGGATGAGGGGCCGTCGCGGCAATCGAATTTGATCCGCAACTATCGGATTCGACGAGAGTTTTTGCCCCTCACCGTAGCCCTCTCCCCGCCTGCGGGGAGAGGGGACAATCGAGCAAGCGGCGGCTACTACCGTCGCTACCGTGAGGGACGGCGGAGGCTGCGACTCCCCCTTCTCCCCGACGGGGAGAAGGCGTGCTCGGGTCCATTCTTTTGGGTTGGCAAACCACGCCCGCTAATACCGGAATTGGATCCGCTCTGGGGAGAGCTGGACGATCAAAAGATGAAAACCTAAAAGAGATTAAGCCCACCCGCCTCTTGAAGGAGGAGAAAAAATGAAACGCATCGAGATGGAGGTGAGCGGCGGCTGCCAGTGCGGTGCCGTGCGCTACCACGCAACCGCTATGCTTGACAATTCGCATCTCTGCCATTGCCGCATGTGTCAGAAAGCCTCGGGCAACATCTTTGCCGCGCTCGTCGCCGCGCCCGATGATGCGCTCACCTGGACACGCGGCAAGCCGAGCGTCTGGAAGAGCTCGGAGCTTGTCGAGCGCGGCTTCTGCGCCAATTGTGGCACGCCATTGTTTTTCCACCACCTCGAAAACGGCCGCACCAATCTGATGATGGGTTCGCTTGACGATCCGCACGCCTTCTCGCCGCTTGCCAATACCTGCACCGAGAACATGGTGGCATGGTTCGATACGATCACAGGCATAGAAGATACCGGTGCGACCGAAAACAACGGCGCCGACTGGGCCGCGGCGATCAAGGAGAGCAACAACCAGCACCCCGATCACGATACCACCTCATGGGCGGTGAGGAGGCGTGATGGCTGAGTCCTATTCCGGCGGTTGCCAGTGCGGCACTGTCCGTTGCCGCTATTCCGAAAAGCCGCCGTGCCGGAAATCAACGACAGCAACAGCTTACTTTCAAGATGATGCACGCAGGGTGCCTGGAGGTCTGCTCTTTAGCTAACTCGTGCCTCGACGCAGCCCGTCAGCTCCCGGCCCCTAGAGCGCGAACGGCCTTGCACCGAGGCTCCTGCTTGACGCTTGATACGCTCGACATCACAATCTTCGTCTCGAAGGTGAGTCGACTGTACCGCTTTCAGATCGCTGCTCGCCTCAGAAGGACTTGCCGCAGGGGCTGATTGGCCACGCGCCGACCGATACCGCTGGTCGCAAGCTTGCGAGGTAACGCCGTGGGTAAAGTGTTATCAACAGTCGGTCCTCCTCGCGACAGCCCACCTTGGCATTGGAAGTTCCCAATGCGCAGCAACCACCGCTGGCTGCTTTGGCCAGCGCTTTTGATACCCTTTTTGCTTTTTGCAGGTATCGTTGTTTATTATCGTGAGATCCGCCACGTCGAAGATCCTGTCGGGCTCCTTGAATACCGAACTCTCAATAAGACTGCCCGATCATCACGCATATCCGTCCACCCCTATACGGCGGCTCTTTCTCCTCTTCGGCCGATATCCATATCGCGGCATCTGATCGAGCTCCCAAAGCTCGAGTTGGCAAGTCAGTTTCTGCGGATGTGGCTGGTCTCAGGTGCGGATATTTGCGGCGCTCTTCGAGAGGCCGGCATCGAGATGAGCGAATGGAAAGCCGCATCGATGCGCAATCGCAATTACGAATGTTATTTTCAGCGCATCTACGAACGGGACGAGGTGCGACCGATCAGTTCGACCTTCGTTAGGGTTCGTGGAAATGAAATGGGTGATATTCTTGAGATCCGCGCAAAGATCGTTGGGCCGAAGACAGATGCCCAGGGACGTCTCGCCCCGGACGTCCTGCGCATTTTCGAGATCATTGTGAAGCAGGCGTGCTGGCCTGATTTTGAGGATGCGCTTACGTCGATCCAAAACCTTCGCAATGTCGAATACGAACGATTCGGCGCCTATCTCAGCTTCACCCGCGAAGCCGGCAGCGAAAATAACTTTAATTTTGCTCTTGGTCTCAAGGCGGCTTCGGGTTCGCAGATGAGGACCAAGATGTATTTTTCGACAGACCGCTGGCTAGTCACGACACATCCCCCCAGTGTTCCCGCGAACTTCATATCAGCCAATTGCGCTCAATGACGGCGTAAGCAACAGTCATAATCCGAGATGGAGCTGGCACTGCCGCTGTGCAGCTCCAGCAGTCGTCAGCGATGAAAGCGTCGCGCCGAGCAGGCGAACGGAGCGCTTGAATGGCGGCGGCTGAGATCTCATCGGCCACTGCGCGAACTGCGTTAGCGGACGAACCACGAAGTGACTAGGCGCGCCGAAACGATACAACCAGGAAATATCGGGGACATGGTTTGCCTGCCGATATAATGGTGCGCAAGCGAACCGGCGGATAAAGGGGCCTTCATGTTTCCGCAGATCAAGACCAACGCCTTTGCGGTGCGGCGCGCTGTCTCCCGTTGATAGTCGATGATCGATTGCCAGAGCATCATGTCAGGCCCGTCGTCGCGACCGCGAGCGCAATATAACGCCCTACCTTGGCGACGGCCACAAGCAGTAGGAACGTCGGCAGAGGCTCGCGCAGGACGCCCGCGACGACGGTGATCGGATCGCCCACAATCGGCACCCAGCTTGCCAGCAGCGACCATCGTCCGTAGCGATGATACCACCCTTGCGCCCGCGCGAGTGCCTTCGGGCCGACTGGAAACCATCGCCGACCATGGAACCGCTCGATCCCGCGTCCGAGGACCCAGTTGATCGTGGAGCCGAGAATGTTGCCGATGCTTGCGATAGCGACCAGCCAGAAGGCTGGATATTCCTTCGTCAGCAGCAAGCCCACGAGGACGGCTTCCGACTGCATCGGCAGGATGGTCGCGGCGGCGAGTGCGGCCATGAACAGTCCGACGTAGGCCGCGAGATCCGCCATCCCTTCAAAGATACTTCGTGATCGTCTTGAACTCGTCGATCGATTGCCGTCGATCCCTGGGAAGCGCTCCGACCGTCTCCTCAAGACAATGGTCAAGGTGATCCTGGATCAGGGTCCGCTTCGCGTTGATGATCGCCTTCTCCACCGCCGAGAGCTGCTGCGCGATGTCGAGGCACGGCTTGCCGCCCTCGATCATGGCTATGACGCTCTTCAGATGCCCTTCGGCCCGCTTGAGCCGTTTGACGATTTCCGGATGAGTGGCATGCGTGTGTTCTGTCAGGGGTTCATGTATCCCCAAGGAGAGGATGGGTGTCAACAACACTGACGGCTCCGCACCTACCTCCAGTCTCCTTCAATGATGATGCCCTTCCGGCTCTTCCATCCGGAAGGGAAGCTCTTCCTTGCGTTCCCCCGCAATGAGCTTGAGCACCGCGTCGAATTCATGCGGTTCCGCCGGAGCCACGGCGCTCTGGAGCGCGTGATGGTCATCCGGCGTATCCTCCTGGATAGGATACAGTCAAGTTCATTGCAGGAAATAGGATACCTTACTAGTCTAAAAGCGTCGGGCACTTTTCGGGAGAAGTCGCATGTCCCATACCACGCGCGAAAAGAGCAAGCTGCTCAATCGCGTTCGCCGCATCCGCGGCCAGATCGAAGCGGTCGAGCGGATGCTGGAGGACGAGAAGAGCTGCGCGGAGTGCTGCAGCTGATCGCCGGCGTCAGGGGTGCGATCAACGGCCTGATGTCAGACGTCATCGAAGACCATATCCTTCAGCACGTCGCAGACGCCGATTTGGCACAGAAGGACCGCAATGAGGGCGCAACCGAACTGATCGACGTTGTGCGGGCCTACCTGAAATAGCGAGACTAAGATGAACGAACAAAAGACGATCCGCTTCGTCGATGATGGTGTGTCCGTCGAGGTCTCCATGGACGAGGCCGGTGCAGGCCCCCCGATGCTGCTGCTCCCTGCGCTGAGCTCGATCTCGACCCGCAGCGAGATGGCGCAACTTGCCCAGATCCTGTCGCAGGACTTCCACGTCCATACAGTGGACTGGCCGGGCTTTGGCACAGAAACGCGGCCACGCGCCGATTGGAGTCCGGACATCCTTTCCGCCTTCCTTGCCGAAATCATGGATGAGGTTCGACCACAGGCCGTGGTCGCGGCTGGACATGCGGCCAGCTACGCCGTCTATCATCTGGCTCGTCACAAGCAGATCTTGCAGGGGCTGGTCCTCGTCGCACCCACATGGCGGGGACCGCTGCCCACGATGATGGGTGGCCAAAGGTCCTGGTTCAGACGCATCAGAGGAGCCATCGACAGTCGTGCAACGGGCCCTCTCCTCTATGCCCTCAACGTGAGTAAACCTGTCGTCAAGAAAATGGCGCGCGAGCACGTCTACAGCGACCCGGACTGGCTCTCCGACGAGCGGCTTCGATCAAAAATGGCCGTCACCAGCGGTAAAGGCGCTCGGCATGCATCCGTGCGGTTCGTCACGGGCGCACTTGATCGGTTCACCGATCGGGCAGCCTTTCTCAACAATGCCCGCCATGTTCCCTGCCCGATCCTGGTGACTTATGGTATGGAGACGCCGCGAAAGTCCCGAGCGGAAATGGACGCCCTGGCAGACCTGCCCAACGTCAGGCTCGAACGTTTCGATCTTGGTAAACTGGCGATCCATGAAGAATTCCCCGAAGATATCGCGCGGATCATCCGGGACTTTCTCACGCGTGCGTCCGATTCTGGCCCTTCCGAGACAGGGTCTTACGAAGGCTGATCTCGATCTTCCTCGGGCGGGCGGATCTTGCGAAACATCATAAGCAGCAGGAGATCGTAGACAATCTTCAAGGCCCCGGCGATAAGCAGCGGCCAGCCGAAACCGGAAATCGCAAGAAGCGAGCCGGCGAAGATGGGACTGGCGGCAGCCGCAAGGCTGCGCGGAACGGCCGTGACGCTCGCCGCCGCCGCCCGCTCGCCAGGCGCCACCACGGCCATGACGTAGGATGTGCGTGTCGGCACGTCCATTTGCGACAGGGCGCTCCTGATGAGCAGAAGCCCAATGGCCTGACCGAGATGCGGCACGAACGGGACGAGCACAAGGCACAAGCTCGAGGGCAGGTGCGTGAATACCATCGTATTGACGAGCCCGATGCGCTTGGAAATACGCACGGCTACCAGATAGGATCCGGCGGAAAGCACGCCCGACCAGAAGAAGATCGCGCCGGCCACGGCGAGCGAAAGATCGAACCGCTGAAAAAGCCACAGCGCCAAGAGCGACTGTACGATGAAACCGCCCGCGAAGGCGTCGAGGCTGAACAGTGCGGCGAGCGTCAGGACGATGGATTTGGATTTTCCCAATGGTTCCGCCGGTGCCGCATTCGCATCGAGCGGCTCGACCGGCAGCCTCCGATAGAGGACGAGCGTCGCGAGCCCAAGTGACGCATAGAGCAGAAATGCGACCTGCAGAGCCTCTTTGATGTTCAGGCCGAGGGCACCGCCGAGAATATCGGGCGCTCCGGCGGCGAGCGCGCCGACGGCGCCGGCAAGTGAGCCGATGAGGCTGTAGCGCGCGAAAAGCGCCGTGCGGTCACGGTCGTTAACACTGTGGGCGAGTTGCGCGTGTTCCAAAGGCAGAAACACGCTCACGTCACCGGAGGATGGGTTCAGCGTCCCGATGAATGCGATGAGAAGCAGCGGCCAGAAGTCCTGAACCACTGCAAAAGCGATCCCGGTCGCCACCATCAGGACGGCAGCGGCGATCAATAGCGTGCGCCGGGCGAAATGGTGCGCGACAAGTCCGACAGCGAGGGTGAGCGCCGCTGAACCCGCGAGTGTCGCCGTCGCCAGCACGCCGATCTCGAACGGGTTGAAACCGAGCGTGGCGAGATAGGCGGGGAGCAGAAGACTGACAAGGCCATCGCCGAACGCCCGCAGTCCTCTCGAGGTCAGCAGGTAGGCTGCCGCCGGCTGGGCACCGGCAGGCAGCAGCGTTCCCCCGCCTTTCGTGAGCTGTTCGTGCAAGGCGGCATTTGGCGGCCGCTGGGTTGTCACTGAGATCTCCTCCTGCGAATAGTCGTGCAGGCCGTGAAGTCAGACCGATCCGGCCGCCACCCCCAGAAGCATGCCCAGGATCGAACATGCCGCAAGCACGGGGATCATCCCGATCTTGAAGCGGAACACCGCGAGTAAGGCGCCCAGTGTCAGGATCAACGAGGCGACGTTGACGGAGCTGAGCACAGGCACGTCGATCGTCATCCCGAACCCGTGAACCTGATGCAGCTCTCCAAACAGGACATGAAGCCCGAACCACACGGCGAGGTTCAAGATCACGCCCACGACCGCCGCCGTGATCGTCCCCAGCGCCGCTGACAGGGCCTCGTTGCCGCGCAGCGTCTCGATGTACGGGGCGCCGAGAAAAATCCAAAGGAAGCAGGGTGTGAAGGTGACCCAGGTGGTGAGAAGACCGCCGAGCGTACCGGCGAGCAGTGGGTCGAGCGATCCGGGCGCGCGAAATGCGCCCATGAATCCGACGAACTGGGTGACCATGATCAGCGGGCCCGGCGTCGTTTCTGCCATGCCGAGGCCGTCAAGCATCTCCCCCGGCTTCAGCCAGCCATAGGTGTCGACGGCCTGCTGCGCCACATAGGCAAGCACGGCATAGGCGCCGCCGAAGGTCACCACGGCCATTTTCGAGAAGAACACGGCGATATCACTGAACACATTTCCGTGGCCGAACAGCACCAGCAATGCCAGAACCGGCGCCAGCCACAGGACCAGAAACACGCCGCCCATTTTCAACGACCAGCTGACCGGCGGACTTGCATGAGCGGGAATGCTTTCACCCAGCACAGTATCGGCGTCGGCGACCTGTTTGCCGCCAAGCTTGCCGTGACCGTTACCCGCCAGGAATGCGGCCTGCCCGGCGCGCCCGCCGATATACCCGATCACCGCCGCAGCCAGGATGACCAACGGGAACGGAGCGTGGAAGAGGAAGAGCGAGAGGAAAGCAGCCGCGGCCAGGGCCACCATGACGTTGTTTTTGAGTGCCCGCTTGCCAACCCGCACAACGGCTTCGAGCACGATGGCAAGGACAGCGGCCTTCAAGCCGAAGAAAAGAGCCTGGACCGCGCCGACATTGCCGAAGATCGCATAGATCCAGCTGAGCGCCATGATGGCGACGACGCCCGGCAGCACGAACAGGATGCCGGCGACCAGCCCGCCCCTCGTCTTGTGCATGAGCCATCCGATGTAGATCGCGAGCTGCTGGGCTTCCGGTCCCGGCAAGAGCATGCAGTAGTTCAGTGCATGCAGGAACCGCGTCTCGCCGATCCAGCGCTTCTCCTCGACGAGGATACGATGCATCACCGCGATCTGGCCGGCCGGGCCGCCGAAGCTCAGGGCGGCGACACGCGCCCACACCCGGACAGCTTCGCTGAAGGGGACGCCGTGCGAAGGCGTATTACCGCGAGGATCCGATGCAGGATGGGTGGCGTGGATATCGACCATGAACGTTCCTTACCCGCGCTGCTGACGGAAATATTGATAGAGATTGTCGAACACAGGCGCTCCCTGCCCTATCCGTTGCTCGTCGCCCTTGTTCGTCATGACAATCCCGGCAATCAGACTCGCGATACCGGTTGTTTCCTCGCGGCCGAACTTGCTGTCCTTGAGATCGATGTCGTGGACGATCTCTGCGATCGCCTGGAGCGCCGGATCGGTCAGGCCGGCGCGCGTGAGCAGCACCTCGAAACTGCAGCGGTCGCCCTCATGGGTGATCTCGCCTTCGAACATGTCGAAGCGCAGCTCCCCGGGTTTGGCGACATAGCCCTTACCCGGCACGAAGCGGATGACGGCATCCGGATCGATGAATCGACGGATCAACCAACTGCAGGCGATGCGATCGACATGCACGTCGCGGCGTGTCACCCAGATCCGCCCCTTCAATTCGGCGATCGGATCGGCAGCTTTTGATGGAGCCTTGCTCATAACCTCGTCCTCTCTGACCCGTGCCTCGAGCTCGGCGAGCAGCCCTTCTACCGTAAGGCGGCCGGTGGCGTCGAAGAAGTCGATCGCCACGAGTTCGGCGAGCCGCTTACGCATGCGGCCGATCTGCGTGCGCGCGTCTGCGCACTTTTCTGCCGTCATCTCGGTATCGAGCTCTGCGGCGAGATCGCGTGCCTCCCTGGCGATCTCCGCGAAGTCGGCGTCCCGCGCGGCGTCGAACAGCGCCCGGACCTGTGCATCCGAGAGGCCATCGATGAGACGCGCCTCACAGACAACCGCCTCGCCGCCGCCGTCGACGATCTCCTTCAATAGCCACTCGAAATCCTCCTGCGTCTCCGCATTGGCCGGCAGCGCATAAACGGTGCTCTTGACCGCGACCGCTCCGATACCTTGCAGCCGCCGCCATATCTTCACCCGAAAATAGGCCGGCTTTGTCGGCAGCTGATGAATCAGCAGCAGCCATCGCTGCTCCGTCTGAAGTTCCCCCTGGTCCATAAGCACACCGTATCACCTCATTTTCAAAATGCAACACTTGTATCATTTTCACTTCGGGCGTAGCCTATGCTTGTTCACGGATTATCCGTGCTGAATGAGGACGCCCAGTGAGGAAACCATGCACCGGATCATGCCTCTCCCCTTCAAACCGCCCCACCTCAACGGTCTTTCCGAACGGCTGCTGGCGAGCCACTACGAGAACAATTACGGCGGTGCGGTTCGCCGCCTGAATGCAATCGAGCGCCGGCTTGACGCGCTCGATTGGGGCTCCGCACTCATCTTCGACATCAACGGGTTGAAGCGGGAAGAACTGGTCGCCGCCAACTCGGCGATCCTGCACGAGATCTATTTCGACGGGCTCGGTGGTTCAGGCGAAGCCACCGGGGATCTCGCCAGCGCTCTGGAGCGGGATTTTGGCAGTGTCGCCGGCTGGCGTGCCCAGTTTACGGCTTGCGCCAAGGCACAGGCGGGCGGCTCGGGATGGACCCTGCTCACCTGGTCGGAACGTCACAACCGCTTGACGGTCCAATGGGCGGCGGACCACACCAACTGTCTTGCCGGCGGCGTGCCCATCCTGGCGCTTGACATGTACGAACATGCCTATCACCTGGATTTCGGTGCCAGAGCCGGCGCCTATGTCGACGCCTTCATGAAGAACATTCATTGGGAGCGGGTCGCTTCCCGTCATCGACGCGTGATGGCCCAGCGGGCCGACTCGACGGGGTCCGTTTCCGATTCCGACGAGGGCGCGCAGGCTATCGCTCCGGAAGATCTGAGAGCGCGTCTGGAGCGAAAGGAGGACATTGTCCTGCTCGACGTCTGCCTCGCCGAGGATCTTGCCAAACGCAACGACATGCTGCCGGACGCGATCCTCCGCGCCCCGCAGAAGATCGCCGATTGGGCCGATGAATTGCCGCGAGACAAACCGATCGTCGTCTATTGCGTCTATGGTTTCCAGGTCAGCGGCGATGCCGCTGCAGAACTGCGCCGCCGCGGCTTCGACGCGCAGATCCTTTCGGGCGGCATCGCCGCCTGGCATGCGATCGGCGCTCCGACCGTCCGGCTGACACCCAACCGAGGAGGATGAGTTATGAAATGGGTCACGCGCGAACGTCCGGTCATCGACCGGATTGCATGCCCTTGGTTGATTACCCGGTTCATCGACAAGGAACCCGAATTCCTGTTTGCCCCACCCGACCAGGTGGTCCGCATCGCCAAGGAGACCGGGGCGATACCCTATGACGTGCCGGATGTCGAATTCACGCATGTGGGCGACGGCTGCAGCTTCGACACCTTCGTGTCGAAATACGGCCTGGACCGCGATCCGGCCATTGTGACGATTGCCGCGATCGTGCGGGGCGCCGACACCGATCGGCACGACCTCACACCGCAATCGGCAGGCCTTCTGGCGATCTCAATGGGCTTGCGGGATTTGAGCCCCGACGACCATGAGGTGCTGAAGCACGGATTTATCATCTACGACGCGCTCTATGCCTGGGCCTCACGGCGCAAGGCCGAGACGCATAGCTGGCCGCCGGCGATGACGCAGGCGTCAGCCTGAAACGAATGCAAGATTTCTACAGCGCCGCGCGTCTTATCAGACGCGTAAAGGTCGCTGTAGCACTTTGAATTACTTCATGTTTTTATCCTTAAATCGGCTCCGATTTAAGGAAACATGCAGGAGGCGAGGTCCGATGCGCGCATCCAGGTCGGCTTTTGAGCTCTTGGCGTCGATCCTGCTGATCGCGAGCGCAATCAGCACGTCGGCCTCGGCCACAGAACCCTTGATCCTCGAACGGACGATCCCGCTCGAAAACGTAAGGGGTCGCATCGATCATATGGCGGTCGATATCGGCAGGAAGCGATTATTCGTCGCCGAACTCGGCAACAATAGCGTCGATGTCATCGATCTCCAGACTGGCAAAGTCCTTGAGAGGATCGACGGGCTGAGCGAGCCGCAGGGAATTGCTTATCTTCCTGACCCGGATCTGATCCTTGTCGCGAATGGCGGCGACGGTTCCGTGCGGTTCTTCCGTGGCGGGGATCTGTCGCCCGCGGGTGCCGTAAGCCTCGGCGATGATGCGGACAACATCCGTGTCGATCGGCAAACAGGTGACGTTCTTATCGGATATGGCAATGGCAGCCTGGCCATCGTCGATCCGGCAACCCGCTCCAAGATTGGTGACATAGCGCTGGCCGGCCATCCGGAGAGCTTTCAGCTCGATCCGAAAACGGATCGAGTATTCGCCAATGTGCCGGACGCGCGCCAGATCGTCGTTGCCGATCTCAAAACGCGCAGGCAGGTGACGATCTGGAAGACACCGGACCTGTCGGCCAACTTTCCCATGGCTTTGGAAGGAACAGGCAGACAGCTTGCAGTCGTGTTCCGCAGTCCTGCAAGGCTCACCCTCTGGGACATGGCAACAGGCGCGATGACCCAAAGCCTGGCCATTTGCGGCGATGCCGATGACGTGTTCTTCGACGGCAAACGCGATCGAATTTACGTGAGCTGTGGAGAGGGCGTGATCGATGTCGTGCAGCGCAGCCGCGACGGGCTGCGAACGACGGAGAGAGTGACGACCTCCAGCGGAGCTCGGACGTCGCTCTTCGTGCCGGAGTTAGATCGCCTCTTCGTTGCCGTGCGTGCAACGCCGGGATCCGGGGCCGCGATCCTCGTGTTCCGCCCTGGGGCATGATGACGAGGGGCTGTTGCGCCCGCCGTGCTGAAGGCATGACGGACGCAGGAATGAGCGGCGGTCCGCCGCTCGAGTTTTGGTCTGCAACTATCGGATTCGCTGAGAGTTTTGCCCCTCACCCTAGCCCTCTCCCCGCAAGCGGGGCGAGGGGACAATCGAACAAGCCGCGGCTTTGAAACAATCGCCGCGTGAGGGACGAAGGAGGACGCGACTCCCCCTTCTCCCCGCCGGGGAGAAGGTGGCCCGAAGGGTCGGATGAGGGGGTTTCGCCGCACGGCTCTGTCCTTCGCTTGCGCTCCGGACGCTCGTCGCTTTCGCTCCTCGCCCCCTCATCGCCTCGCGCTGCTCGGCACTTCTCCCCGCTGGGGAGAAGGGGAATTCGCTGCAATCAAAACGACAGATCCAGCACCCTTCCCTCGAACAGACGATCGCGCGAGCCCTCCAGATGCGCCTGCATCAGGTCGCGCGCATCTTCCGCACGGCCGTCGGCGATCGCCTTGTAGATGGCATCATGCTCGTCGAAGACCTGCTGCAGTCCCTGTCGCGGACCGAGCAGCGACAGGCCGTGAAGATGCATGCCGACGGCGATATGGGCCTTCAGCGCGTCCATCGAGGCGGTGTAATAGTGGTTGTTGGCGGCCTCCGTGACCGAGCGGTGGAAGATGAAATCCGCGTCCGACCGGTGAAGCTGATGGTTCGTCGCCTCGCGCAGGTCTGCGAGTGCCGCGGCGATCTTCTGGATGGCCGCGGCATCGCGGCGCTTGGCGGCGAAATAGGCGGCCGCCGGCTCGATCGTCAGGCGGAATTCGTAGCAGCGCTGGATATCGGCGATGGTCTTTACAGGCGAATAGGCAAGCTGCGCCGTCGGCGAACCCTGGGCGCTGACGAAGGTGCCGGCGCCCTGGCGCGCATAGACGATGCCCTGCTCGCGCAGCCGCGCCAGCGCGTCGCGCACGATCGGGCGCGAGACGCCGAGCATGGAGGCAAGCTCATGTTCGCCTGGCAGGCGCGAATCCGGCGGATAGTTGCCGGCGCGGATACGCTCCAGCAGCTGATCCGTGACACGGTCGACCAGTTTCACGGCCTTGCCGCGTTCCGGCCTGCCGGTCTGGCCCGCTTCCGCGTTCCCCGCTTCCGCCTTCAACGATGCCCCATTCACTTCAGCCAATCTCGTTCTCCTTGCGGCATTGTCTCAAGCCGCCTGATTCCGGGGAATCAGTCTTAGCAAACTATCGGAATTGCCGAAGCCCCCGGACTTTACCGCACATCGGAAATGCCGGCCATCGGCCGATCTCAGCTCGAACCACGGCACGCCGGCCTCCACCTCGCCCATCGGCCTCAACACCCTGGCTCCAAGCTCCTGGAAGACGGCGAGCGCCGTATCGCCGCCGCCGACCATCAGCATATCCGGTTTCGTGTCCTCGATGACAGCATGTACGCCACCGGCAAAGAGGCGGGCAACCGCGGCGGCATCGGCGGAGATCTCGCCGGTGCAGCGCAGCAGCGCCGGCAGCGCCAACCCCTCCCCGCATGCGAGATGCCCCATCGGCGCATCGATGACCGCGCGCAGAACGCCGGCGGCTTCGAGCCGGTCCATCTGCGCGACCGTGATCGGGTCGCGGGAGCCGAAGGCAAAGAGCGTCTTGCGCGTCGCCGCAAATTCCGGGACGGCGCGGGCACCCTCGCCGAGACGGCGCGCCAGCGCGGCGCCAAGGCCGCGGGCGCCGACGGCAAGCGTCGAGAGCCAGTCGTGATCCTCGACGATCCAGTCGAGATCGGTGTCGCTCTCGGCATCCGCGATGCTGACGGTCGCAGAGCGGCCGGTGAAGAGATCGGCGATCGGCAAGGGCTTGTCGACACCTCGGCCGACGACGCAGCCGCGATAGGTCATGCGTTCCTGATCCGGAATGGCCGGCGCAACGAGGATGTTCCTGAGCCCCAGCACCTCGGCGAGCGCGATGCTTTCAGCCGCAACATTGCCCTTCAGCCGGGAGTCGATCTTCTTCATCACGACCCCGGGCCTTTCGGAAAGAAGCGTCTCCGCCGCCCGGCGTACATGGCGGGCAGCCTCCTCCTCCGGCAGCGCCCGCGAAGCCGTGTTGATGACGACGACATCGCAACCGGCCGCAAGCGCTTCCGCCACCGCCTCGACATCGACCGCGACCGCGACCGAAAGGCCGGAGTCGACGAAGGGCGTGCCGGTATCGAGCGCGCCCGTCAGATCGTCGGCGATGATGGCGGCCTTGAGCGTCATGCTTCCTGCCCCGGATTGACGGCGTGACAGGCGACGAGGTGGCCGGGTTTCGCCGCCTTCCACTCGGGGATCACCTTGCTGCAGACGTCCATGGCGATCGGGCAGCGCGTGTGGAAACGGCAGCCCGATGGCGGGTTCAGCGGGCTCGGTACGTCGCCCTGCAGGATCTGCCGCTTGCGGCTGCGCTCATGCTCGGGATCGGTCTCCGGTACCGCGGACAACAGCGCCTTGGTATAGGGGTGCAGCGGATTGTCGAAGAGTTCCTCGCGCGTCGCAAGCTCCGCAAGACGGCCGAGATACATGACGCCGACGCGCGTGCTGATATGGCGCACGACCGCCAGGTCATGGGCGATGAAGAGATAGGTCAGGCCATATTTCTCCTGCAGATCGAGCAGGAGGTTGATGATCTGTGCCTGGATCGAGACGTCGAGCGCCGAGATCGCCTCGTCGCAGACGATGAATTTCGGCTGGCAGGCGAGCGCCCGGGCGATTACCACGCGCTGGCGCTGGCCGCCGGAAAGCTCGTGCGGGTAGCGCTGGGCAAAACGCGTCGGCAGGCCGACATCGGTCAAGAGTGCCGCGACCCGGTCCTTGAGCTCCGCTTTGGTGGCAAGCTTGTGGAAGAGGATCGGCTCGCCGATCGCCTCGCCCACCGTCATGCGCGGATTGAGCGTCGAATAGGGATCCTGGAACACGATCTGCAGGTCGCGGCGGAAAGGCCGCATCTGCTTCTCGTCGAGCGTCGCGAGATCCTGGCCCTTGTAGACGACCCTGCCGCTGGTCGCCTTGTAGAGATTGAGGATGGTAAAGCCGGTTGTCGACTTGCCGCAGCCGGATTCGCCGACGAGGCTCAGCGTTTCGCCTTCCATGATGTCGAGATCGACGTTGTCGAGCGCATAGACCGTCGCCGAGCGCTCACCGAAGGCGCCGAGCTTGACATGGAAATGCTTGACGAGGTTTTCGACCTTGAGCAGCGGTTGAGCACCCATCACGCAGCCTCCTGCATTCTCTGGACGACGAAACAGGCCGCGCGGTGATCGCTGCTGCCCGACAGCGGCTCGAGCCGCGGCACTTTCTCATGGCAGATCGCCTCGACGAGCGGGCAGCGCGGCGCGAAGGGGCAGCCCTTGGGGCGGCGGCCCGGCTCCGGCGGCGTGCCGCCGATCGAGCTCAGCCGGCTGGCCGGCGCATCCGAAAGCTTCGGGATAGAGGAGAGCAGCCCGCGCGTATAGGGATGGCTCGGACGGGCATAGAGCTCGTCGACCGGCGCATCCTCGACGACGGTGCCCGCATAGAGCACGGCGACGCGATCGACGAGGCCGGCAATCAGCGCAAGGTCGTGGGTAATCCAGACGACCGACATCCCGAGCTTCTCGCGAAGGTCCTTCACCAGGTCGACGATCTGGGCCTGGATGGTCACATCGAGCGCGGTGGTCGGCTCGTCGGCGATCAGGAGCTTCGGATTGCAGGCAAGGCCGATCGCGATCATGACGCGCTGGCGCATGCCGCCCGAAAGCTCGTGCGGATAGGCCTGCAGACGCTCTTCGGGACCGGGAATGCCGACGAGTCGCAACAGCTCGACGGCGCGCGTGCGGGCCTCCGCCTTCGATATCCTGCGGTGATAGATCAGCGGTTCGCAGATCTGATCGCCGACGCGCATGACCGGGTTGAGCGACGTCATCGGATCTTGGAAGACGAAGCCGATGTCACCGCCGCGCACCTTGCGCAGCTCCGAATTCGACATCTTCTGCAGGTCGCGGCCATCGAAATTGGCAGCCCCCTTCGTGACCTTGATCTTGTTCGGCAGAAGCCGCATCAGGCTCAGCATGGTAAGGCTCTTGCCGCAGCCGGACTCGCCGACGACGCCGAGCGTCTCGCCCTTGTTGACGTAGAGATCGATGCCATCGACAACGACGGCGGGGCCGCGACGGGTCTCGATCTCGACGGTGAGATCGCGGACATCAAGCAGGCGTTCGTTCGTCTTCATGTTCATCACTTGCTTCCCCGCGGATTGAGCGCGTCGTTGAGACCGTCGCCAAGGAAGCTGAAGGCAACCGAGGCAAGGCCGAGCACAGCCGCCGGAGCGGCGAGAAGATGGGGATAGTGCTGCCAGACGCGCAGACCGTCCGAGATCATGTTGCCCCAGCTGGGCGTGGGCGGATTGACGCCGACGCCGAGGAAGCTGAAGGCGCTTTCGAGCACCATCGCCGTGCCGAGGCCGGCACTGACGGAAACGATCAGCGGCCCCAGCGCATTCGGCACGATGTAGCGCTTGATGATGATCCAGTTCGAAAGGCCGAGCGCCTGGGCGGCGGTGATATAGGGCCGGTTGCGGATCGACAGCACCTGGGCCCTGACGAGGCGCGCATAGGGCGGCCAGGAGATCAGCGCCATCGAGCCGAAGACCAGGATGAAGTCGACCCATATCGTTTGGCGATAGAAGGGATTGAGCGTCTCGAGGTAGCGGGCTTCCATCCACTTGGTGATCGGCGACTTCAGCGATGCATTGATGACGACGACCAGGAGCAGGTTCGGCACCGACATGGTGACGTCAGTCAGCCACATGATGACGCGGTCGAAGGGATCGCCGAAGAAGCCGGCGACGGCGCCGAGCGTGAGCCCGATCAATACCGCGACGAGCGTCACGATGACGGCGACGAGGAAAGCCGTGCGTGTGCCGTAAACCACGCGGCTGAAGACATCGCGGCCGAGATCATCAGTGCCGAAAAAGTGCGCCAGCGACGGCGGCGCGTTTCTGGCAGCCAGATCCTGGCTGAGATAATCATAGGGCGTCAGGTAGGGACCGAAGATCGCGGCGAAGGCCAGGATCAGCACGACGATGAGGCCGAAGACGGCGAGCTTGTTGCGCTTCAGGCGATACCAGGCGTCGCGCCACAGGCTGACCGGCGGTTCCTCGGCCGTATCGGCCGTCTGGAGAGGGATGGCGGACATGGTCAGCGGCTCCTTCTTGCGTCGTTGGCGCGCGGATCAAGCAGCGGGTAGAGCACGTCCACCAGAAGGTTCGACAGCATCACCAGGAAGGATCCGATAAGCGTGATCGCCAGGATGACGGGGTAATCCGAATTCGTCAGCGCCTGCACGGTGAGGCGGCCGAGGCCGGGCAGACCGAAGACCAGCTCCACAAAGATCGCGCCGTTGACGATGGTGATCATGATGAGGCCTAGCTGGGTGACGACGGGGGTCAGCACCGGGCGCAGGATATGCCTGAGCGCGACCATGATTTCCGGCACGCCCTTGGCCCGGGCGGTGCGGACGAAATCCTCCGACAGCACTTCGATGACGGCGGCGCGCGTCTGGCGCACGATCAGCGCGATCGGCTGGAAGGAAAGCACGATCAGCGGCAGGATGATGCGGATATCGAACACCCCGCCCCAGCCGTAGGGCACCTTGATCATCGGCAGGATCACGATGAGGCCGACCATCAGCAGGGGACCTGCGACATAGGCCGGGATTGCCCACAGGAACAGGGCCGAACCGAGAATCGTATAGTCGATGCGTGAGTTCTGGTTGAGCGCGGCGATCATGCCGAGCGGGATCGCAACCAGCGCCGTCAGGATGATGGAACAGAGCGCAAGCTGGAAGGAAACCGGAGCTGCGGCGGAGACCATGGCCCAAACCGAACGGCCCGAGCTCAGCGAATTGCCGAACTGGCCATGCAGCATGTGCCAGATGTAAAGGCCGAACTGCTCGATGAAGGGCCTGTTGAGGCCCGCGCTTTCGCGGATCGCCTCGATACGTTGCGGGTTGTAGGCGACATCGCCCGGCGCGCGAAGGAATATCAGCTTGATCGGATCGCCGGCGCCGTAGAAGGCCATCGCATAGACGGCCAGCATGACGACGAGAACGGACGGAATCCAGATGGCAAACCGCGTTAACACGTAGCGAAGCAAGGCCACCTCCCACCTGTTGTTCGGCGCGTTCTCCGCGAAACGAACCGCGGAGCGAGCCTGTTCTTCTTGAAACTTGCGCGAAGACCTTCCGGTCCTCGCGCGGCTGCCTGTTGCAGTAGCCGGCCCCGATAGAGGGCGACTTTCTTATGCTCAGCCGATGGAAACGTCCCAGGGCGCCACGACCTGCCAGTCGAGGTTCTTGTCCATGCCCTTGACCTCCTTCGTCGCCCAGCGGGACATGGCCTGAGAATACCATGGAATGAAGGCCCAATCCTCGCGGAACGCCTTCTGGGCTTCCTGGGCGAGCTTCACGCGCTGCGGATCGTCGACCGCTTTGGGCGCGGCTTCAGTGAGCAGGCTGTCGACCTTCTCGTTCTTGTAGCCGCCGAGCTTGTTCTGCGCATTGGAGGACGTGGAAGCGATGCAGCCCGTCAGATAGGAGACGGCATCGGGAACACGGGTGCCGACGTCGTCGCGGAAGATCTGGACCGAGTTCTGGTCCGGACCGGCATAGGCGTCCTGCTGCGGCTTCATGTCGATGGCCGTGATACCGAGGTTCTGCCGCCATTGTTCGGCGATGAACTGCGCGGCTGCCTCGATGGCCGGAGCGGAAATGCCGACGAACATGATCTTCGGCAGGCGTTCCGGACCGCCATAACTCGATTCCGCCAGAAGCTTCTTGGCGCCGGCCGGATCATAAGGATAGGGCTCGAAACCGGAATTCTCGGCGCCCGGCACGGAATTGAGGATCTGGTCCGCCTTCTTGTGCGGTCCATCCGGATAGGAGGCCATGAAGAGGGCGTCTCGATCGACCGCCATGATGAGGGCCTGGCGCACCTTCGGATCGTCCATCGGCGCGCGGGAAATGTTGAACCAGAAGTGCTGGCTGGTCGGGATGATCGGCCCCGCCGAGAATTCCGGACCAAGGTCCTGAATGATCGTCGAGGTGACGAGCTCCGTATGGGCGTTGTATTCGCCCGACTGGATGAGCGAGGTCGCGGTGACATTGTCCTCGATCGAGGCGATCTCGATGCGGGCGAGCTTCGGCTTGGGGCCGAAGAATTTCTCGTTCGGCTCGAAGGTGAGCGTGCCGGTGTCGATATCGATGGCCGTCAGCTTGAACGGGCCGGAATAGACGGCATTGCTGTCGGGCCGGTACCAATCGATGACCTCCTCGCCGTCGCTGCCGCGCGATTGCGATGCCTTGGTGACCGGGATGATGTGGTTCGCAAGCCGCATGAAGAAGATCGGGTCGGCTTCGGTCAGCGTGCAGACGACCGTGCCTTCGTCGGGGGTCGCGACACCCGTCAGCTCGTTGCCCGAGCCGCCGGCGATCTCCTTGTAGCCCTGCACCTTGGAGAGCACTTGGTCGGCGCGCTGGCTCTTGGTGTTCGGCATGGAGGCCACTTCCCAGGAGCCCTTCACGTCCGCAGCCGTAATCTTGCTGCCGTCGGAGAACACGGCCTTCGGATCGATCTTGAACGTCCACACCTTGTTGTCAGGGGATTCCCAGCTCGTGAAGACATAGGGCTGGATCTTGCCTGCGGCATCGAAATACATCGGCGACGCCCACCAGAAGGAGTTCCAGCGGAACGTCCTGCCGCCACCGCGCAGCGGCGACCAGTCCTGGTCGAATGCCGGATTGATGGCCTTCAGGACCTGGCCCTCCTGCGCCATCACGATGCGCGCGTTCATGCCGAAAAGGGTGAAGCCGACGCCGGCGGCAAGCCCGAGCTTGAGGGCATCGCGGCGCGACATCTGCGAAACGGTCTGGTCGTTGCGAATTTTCATCTGCTCCTCCGTGCAACATGGTGCGCCTCTCGAAAGACCCTCCCCGAGGATGCGCGATATGATGCCGGAGAGTTGCGCGATATTGTAAATCTGTCAATCGAAAAGAATAAAGTGTCGCTCAAAAGATGCGGACAAAAATATTTATCATTATAGATCAATATATTATAAAACTGACAAAACTTTCTGTTAACTTGTAAGATTGACAACTCCGCCCCATTGCGATGAACTCGACGGGGTAAGATCATGCCGAGGCGCGCTCGGCTTGACGAGGAGGATAACTTGAGCAATCACAAGATTACAGGCGTATTCAGCGCCGCCACCACCCCTCTCAATGCCGATGGCAGCCCTGATCTAGGCCTCTTCACCGAGCATTGCCAGCGGCTTATCGCCGAAGGCTGCCATGGCGTGGCGCTTCTCGGCACCACCGGCGAGGCCAATTCGTTCTCAACGGCCGAACGCCATACACTTCTGGAAGCAGCCCTGAAGGCCGGCATTCCGGCCGACAAGCTCCTGCCCGGCACGGGCGTCGTTGCCATCCCCGAGACCGTTGCACTCACGAGGCACACCCTTTCGCTCGGGGTCACGAAGGTGGTGATGCTGCCGCCATTCTATTACAAGGGCGTTTCCGACGACGGGCTTTTTGCCGCCTATTCCGAAATCCTGGAAAAGGTGGCCGATCGCCGCCTGCAGGTGATCCTCTATCACATCCCTCAGGTTTCAGGCGTTCCGATATCGATCCCGCTGATCAGCCGGCTGGTGAAGGCCTTCCCGGAGACGGTCGTCGGCATCAAGGAATCTGCAGGCGATTTCAACAACATGCAGGCAATCATCACGGCCTGCCCGGGCTTTTCGGTCCTGTGCGGCGCCGATCCCTTGCTGCTGCCGCTGCTGAAAGCCGGCGGCGCCGGCTGCATTACCGCAACTTCCAACCTTGTCGCGGACTCGCTGCGCACGGTCTACGACCATGTGCATGACGAGACCCGCGCTGCCGACGTCGAGAAGGCGCAGGCGCGCATCAACGCCTACCGCACGCTGTCGAACTCCTACGTCCAGATCCCGACGATCAAGGCGATGGTCGGCCTGAAGACCGGAAATGCCGCCTGGAAACGGACGCGCCCGCCGCTCGTCGCACTCAACGATGCCGAATACGCCGCCCTCTCGGCGGGCTATGCGCAACTTCCGTGAAGGAGAGTTCCATGAGCTCCACAAGCTTTACAGGTCTTGCGCCCGAAACGGTTCCGGCGCTGATGACGGGCATTCTGAAGGCCAATGATGCGCAAGCCGGCCGCAGCGATGCCTATCTCCCCTCCCCCTGCATCCAGAACCACGCCGCAAACCTTGCCTTCCTGCCCGACGGAACGCTGACCTGCGTCTGGTTCGGCGGCACGATGGAGGGAATGGGCGACATCTCAATTTACATGTCGCGTCTCGTACCCGGATCCGATCGCTGGTCCGAGCCGGAAAAAATGTCCGACGACCCGGCAAAATCCGAGCAAAATCCCTTGATTTTCAATGCGCCGGATGGGCGCGTCTGGCTGCTCTACACATCGCAGACCTCGGGCGACCAGGATGGGGCGGTTGTCAAATGCCGCATCTCCGAGGACGGCGGCAAAAACTTCGGCGAACCGCGCATCCTCTGCGACCTGCCGGGAACCTTCGTGCGCCAGCCGATCGTGGTCAACTTCCGCGAAGACTGGCTGCTGCCCGCATTCCGCTGCGTCAGCCTGCCGGGACAGCGCTGGAGCGGCGATGCCGACACGGCCGGCGTGCTGATCTCGCGCGACCAGGGCCGGACATGGCGGATGCAGGATGTGCCGGACAGTCTCGGCGCCGTGCACATGAACATCCTGAAGCTCGGCGGCGGCAAGATGATCGCCTTTTTCCGCAACCGCTTCGCGGGGAATATCCTATCGGCATCATCTAAGGACGACGGCGAAAGCTGGAGCAGACCGGGACCGGTCAATCTTCCCAACAACAATTCCTCGATCCAGGCGGTGATTCTGAAAGATCGAAGGATTGCGATGGTTTACAACCACAGCAGTGCCGCCACCTCGGATGCACGGCGCCAGTCGCTCTATGACGAGATCGAAAGCGGCTCCGCGCCCGCGACGACTGCCGGGGAAAGCCCGTCACGCAAGGCCGTCTGGGGCGTGCCGCGCGCTCCGCTCAGCCTCGCCATCTCCGATGATGGCGGCAGGACGTTCGAACATCGCATCGACCTCGATACAGGCGACGGCACCTGTCTCAGCAACAACTCCAAGGACATGCTCAATCGAGAATTCTCCTATCCATCGATCGTCGAAGGACCCGATGGAACGCTGCATATCGCCTACACCTATTATCGCCGTGCGATCAAATATGTGCGGCTGCCGGCAAATACGATCGGCTAGATGTGAGCTTTAGGGAAGTTGCACGTGTCAATGTGTGAGATAGGGCCTTCTGAGAAGAGCGGCGTGAGGTTGGCGCACAGGGCGACCCTGCCATCGCGTGATCTCAATGGCCACTGTCCGGCGGTTATTGTCTGGCGCGGACGCCACCCCACCCGCCCTCATTCCTGTGCTTGTCACAGGAATCCAGCCGCCGTGCGTCGGCACGGCGAAAAGACTCCTGTAGGCGCCGGCTGCAGGGAGCTGTTTGGCATCAGCACCTTTCCCACACTCCGTCATCCTCGGGCTCCGACCCGAGGATCCACATACAGGCAGCCATGGGAAATGGATCCTCGCCTCAAGGGCGAGGATGACGGAGTTTGGGGTGGAAGAAGGGGGCAAACTCACCCCTGTATGAGGCAGAGCTATCCAAACGATTTTCTCCCCCTCGGCCAGCACCGCAACATGCGAGTCTCCCGCGCCGTGGACACGGCGCTGCTGGATTCCTGTGACAGGCACAGGAATGAGGGCGAGAGGGGCGCATCCGGTGCCGATGGCGAGGACAGGGGTGACACGGTTTCATATTCTCCGTGCGGTGTAGATTTTTTACAAATATACGACGTCGTCTCGTAGCTTAAAGGCTAAGGCCGACGAAGACCGCGAAAATCGACACCATCAGAGAAATTACAGAAAAATCAATTCACTAGGCGTATTGGATTGATTATCTACAATTCAAACCCTACTGAAATCGAAGATCACACAGAGAAAACACCACCCCTCGCCTTGTCAAAAAGTCACGCTTGCTATAACAACTTTACATCATAGCGGAATTGATCCGCCGCCGCATTGGGGAGGACCGCTGGAATGGTCAGTTTGGATTCGCCTATCACGGTTATCAGGCCGCATCTGATCGAGTTCGGCGTCGGCACCGCGGGCCGGCTGGGGAAATGGGCGACCGAGAAGGGCTATCGCCGCACACTTGTCATTTCCGATGCGTTCAACGCCTCGCGTGTCGATGTCCTTGAACTGCAAGGCGACGTCTCGGTTTTTTCCGATGTGACGCCGGAGCCGGATACCGGCAATCTTGACAAGGTGCTCGCTGCGGCTGAAGCGGCACAGGCGGACCTGATCGTCGGCTTCGGCGGTGGCAGCGCCATGGACCTCGCCAAGCTTGCTGCCGTTCTCGCCGGCTCCTCGCAGACGCTGCGCGACGTTGTCGGGCCGAACAGGGTTCACGGGCCGCGCAAGGCAGCACTCGCCCAGGTGCCGACGACATCAGGCACGGGCAGCGAGGCCGGCATTCGCGCGCTGATAACCGATCCGGCAACCATGGCGAAGCTTGCCGTCGAAAGCCTGCACATGCTTGCCGATATCGCCGTGGTCGACCCGGCATTGACCTTCACCGTTCCCGCCCGCACCACCGCTGCGACCGGCGTCGATGCCATGGCCCATTGCGTGGAAGCCTTCACCAATCGCAAGGCGCATCCGATGATCGATATCTATGCGATCGAGGGCACCCGCCTTGTCGGCAAATATCTCGCCCGCGCCGTCAGGGATGGTTCCGATGCCGAGGCGCGCGCCGGGCTCTCGCTCGCCTCGCTCTATGGCGGCTTTTGCTTAGGACCTGTCAACACCGCCGGCGGCCATGCGCTTGCCTATCCGCTCGGTACCCGCTGGCATGTGGCCCATGGCGCTGCGAATGCGCTGATCTTCCCGCATGTGCTTGCCTTCAATACGCCCTCCGTTCCTGAAAAGACGCAAGCCGTCATGGAGGCCCTGGGCCGACGGACCTCGGACGACATCAAATCCGTCTTCGACGCCGCCTATGCTTTCTGCGCCGAGCTCGGCATCGAGATGCGGCTCTCGGGCCTCGGCGTGCCGCAAAGCGATCTCGATGCCATGGCGGATGACGCCTTCGCCATCCGCCGCCTGCTCGACAACAATCCGCGCGACTTGACGCGCGAGGACATCCGCTCGATCTACGAAGCGGCCTTCTAGAGCAATTCCAGGAAAAGTGCGAAGCGGTTTTCCGTTCGGAATTGCGTAAAAACAAAAAGTTAGAGCGGTTCTGCGCTTCCGTGAAAGGCTGAATGCTCTAAACCGCTAACGTTTCAAAAAAGGATCCTGACCGATGGAGAGGAATGCAAAAGTTGCGGTGACGCTCGGCGATCCGGCAGGGGTCGGCCCCGAGGTTATCGTCAAGGCGCTGGCCGCGCTGCCCAGGGAAGAGCGCCGCGATTTCGTGATCGTCGGCAACACCGAAGCCCTGGAGCGCGCCGGGCGCGCGACGGGCGTCGATCTCAACTTCGGCCCCACGGCATCGGGCGACGGCCGCACGGTGGCCGTCGATGAGGTGCCGCTCGACGCGGCCCTCCCGGAAATCGGCAAGGTGAGCCCGGTCGCCGGTGACGCTTCGGTTCGCTACATCCGCCGTGCCGTCGATCTCGCAATGTCGGGCGAGGCCGATGTCATCGTGACGGCGCCGATCAACAAGGAATCGATGAACCTCGCCGGCCATCACTTTGACGGCCACACCGGCCTGCTCGCCCACCTGACGGGTTCGAAGAGCTCCTTCATGCTGCTCGCCTCCGAACGTCTGAACACGATCCACGTCTCGACGCATGTCTCGCTGAAGGGCGCGATCGAACGGGCGAAGACCGAACGCGTTCTTGCGACCATCGAGGCCGGGCACAAGCATTTCATGCGCCTCGGCAAGAAGCCGCGCATTGCCGTCGCCGGGCTCAATCCGCATTGCGGCGAGAACGGGCTGTTCGGCACCGAGGACATGGAGTTTCTTGCTCCCGCGGTCGAGCAGGCGCAGGCCAAGAGCTTCGACGTGGTCGGGCCGATCTCGGCCGATACGGTCTTTGCCCGCGCCTATAACGGCGCCTTCGACCTCGTCATTGCCCAGTATCACGACCAGGGCCACATCCCGATCAAGCTTGTCGCCTTCGAAACCGCGGTCAACGTCTCGCTCGGCCTGCCGATCGACCGTGTCTCGGTCGACCACGGCACCGCCTTCGACATTGCCGGAACCGGCAAGGCAAACCACGTCAACATGCTTTCGGCGATCGCTTATGCCAGGCTCATGGCACGCTCGCCGCGGGAGAAATAGCACCGGAGGCGTTCCGGTAACGAGGTAGCGTCAGGAGGAGGCGAGCCTTTGGATCAGACAATTGTCGTGCTTGGCGGCGATCTTGCCCCGGAAGGTCGTGCGGTCCTCGAAGAGGCCGGCATCAAGGTCGTCGCAACCAGACCCTATCCCGATCGCCTGGCTGTGATCGCCATCATGGAAGCGCACAGGCCGGACGGCGTGATCGTGCGATTGATTGCCGATATGCTCGGATCGCACGAGATGGAGGCCGGCGGCCGGCTGAAGCATATCGCCAAGCATGGCGTCGGTACGAACGATATCGATGTCCAAGCGGCGACCCGGCTCAAAATTCCGGTTTCCATCACGGCCGGCAGCAACGGACAATCCGTCGCCGAACACGCGCTCGCCCTCATGCTGGCGCTCGTGAAGGATCTCACCCGCCAGGATGCGCTGATACGCGACGGTGTCTGGGACAAGAACCGGTATTACGGCCGCGAGCTCAGGGGCCAGCAACTCGCTCTTGTCGGCTTCGGCTTTATCGGACAGGCGGTCGCGCGGATGGCGCAGGCGCTCGGCATGACGGTCGCAGCCTATGATCCGCATGCGCCCGACGCCGCCTTCGGCGGCGGCATCCTGCGCGAATCCGATCTCGACAAGTTGCTTGCGGAAGCCGACATCGTCAGCCTCCACTGTCCGCTGACGCCGGAAACGCGCAACCTGATCGACGCGCGTCGCATCGCCTTGATGAAACGAGGCGCCTATCTCGTCAACACCGCCCGCGGCGAAGTGGTGGGGGAAGAGGCGCTGATCGAAGCGCTGCAAACCGGACATCTGGCCGGCGCCGGGCTCGACAGCTTCGCGATCGAGCCGCCGGACACAGATAACCCGCTCTTCAAGCTGCCGAATACGATCGTGACCCCGCATGTGGCCGGCGTGACGCTCGACGCCAAACGCGCCATGTCGATATGCGCAGCCGAGAATGTTCTGAAGACCCTGCGCGGCGAAGAGCTGCCGCCGCGCTTTCTTGCGCGCTAGCGAGCTGTAAACTCTCGGGAGGTTGTCCGCGTTAATGAGGAAGATACGAGGCTACGTGAGGAGTGACATACAGAGCATATCCCGCCAATCCACGATTTCCATGGTGGTTGTTTGGCGCGGACGCTGGTCCACCCACCCTCATTCCTCTGCTCGTCACAGGAATCCAGCCGCCGTGCGTCGGCACGGCGAAAAGACTCCTGCCAGCCGGTCGACCTTCTCCGAGATCGTCATGATGGAACCAGGCAAACAGATCTTCCTCCATCTGCCGGTATCGCGAAAAGGCGATTCTCCTGCGCCGTGGACACGGCGCTGCTGGATTCCTGTGACAAGCACAGCAATGAGGGTGGAGAGAGGCGCACCTCCTAACTCACGCGTCAACGCGGACAACCTCCCGAAAGTTCACAACTGAAGCGGATGCCGAAAGATGTGCGCGGTTCAATCATGAGAGAAGCTTCCATGGCAGATTCGACCAATTTCTCCGAAAGACGGTATCCGGCGGACACACTGCGCGCCTTCGCAAGATCGCTGTTCGTCGCCGCCGGGCTCGAAGACTACAAGGCTGGTGCGGTGGCCCATTATCTCGTGGAGGCCGATCTGCTCGGCCACTCGACCCATGGGCTCGCGCTTGCCGGCTGGTACCTGCAGAGCGTTGCGGACGGCGTCATGAAGGGAGCGGGCGAACCTCATGTGATTTCCGACCGCGGGCCCGCGATCGCCTGGAACGGACGCCGCCTGCCCGGCGCCTGGCTGACGTCGGAGGCCGTCAAGCTCGCCTGTGAACGGACCGCGCAATACGGCACGGCAACGATCAGCATTGCCGACAGCCATCACATCGGCTGCCTCGCCGCCTACCTGACGATCGCGACGGATCGCGGCTACATGGTCAGCATCGCAAGCTCGAGCCCGTCCGGCGCACAGGTAGCGCCCTACGGCGGCAGAAAGGGCATCTACACCCCGAACCCGATCGCCCATGGAATTCCGACCCCCGGCGATCCCATCCTGATCGACATCAGCGCCTCGATCACAACCGTCAACATGGCGCAGCGGCTGATCCGCGAAGGCCGGCAATACGACCACGAATGGCTTCTCGACGAAAACGGCAATCCGAGCCGCGATCCGCGTGTCCTCGAGCGCGGCGGCACCCTGCTGCCGACCGGCGGGCTGGATCACGGACAGAAGGGCTATGGCATGGCGCTGCATGTCGAAGCCTTCACGCAGGGACTTGCCGGCTACGGCCGCGCCGATGCGCCGAAGGGCACCAACGCCGCGGTGACGGTCCAGGTCTTCGACCCGGAAGCTTTCGGCGGACGCGCCGCCTTTCTCCGGCAGACGGGCTGGCTTGTCGACGCCTGCCATGAAACGCCGCCCTGCCCCGGCGTCGAGCGGGTGCGGCTGCCGGGCGAAAACGGCCTCGCCCGCAAGAGAAAGGCCGTGGAGGAAGGCGTATCGCTCTTCCCCGGCATCATGCAGTCGCTGATCCCGCACGCCGAGCGATTGCAGGTAGCTCTTCCCCTGACATTGAGCGGTCTTGTGTAGCAAATGTCGCCATCGAGCGGCACCTTTCGGGCTTAAGCGGATGCCTCTTCAATCTTCTTGATTGCCCGCACCGCCACGTTGCCGTGCTTAGGATGAACTGACCAGACCCGAAGTAGCGGAATATCGCTTGCGTTGCCGAGGTGTCCGAGGTTTGACAGTGCTTTCTCGACTACATCATCGGTCCGGAAAAACTCGAAATACCCTGTCTGACGTGTCGGGTGTTCAAGCGCCGCGCGGTAAATCGCGGCGACTTCATCGGGAAAGTCCCGGACGAACGATGTGACCAGCGGCTCCGATCCCGGGAGTCGTTGGGCGCTTTCAGAAAACATATAGCCAGAGCCGAAAAACTCCCCGATCACCGCTGCCGCCACACCCAATTCATGCCTCGACAACATCGCAAGCGGCCCAGCGCAATTCAGTCTGCGTTCAGCGGACGAAAGATCATCACGGTTGAGCCAATAGATAATCGCACCACAGGCCAGAAACGCCTGTTCGGCCGGAAGAACGGCTTCTACCGACTGGTTAGGCAGCGGATAATGCAGGCGTGCAAGCGCAGCATGCGCCATTCCAAAGATACGAACGGCGTCCTGGATCATCACTTCATTTTTCGGCGGCGGAGCCGTCCATCGCGTAATGGTAGGGCCGGCCGCCGGATCCCCGCTTGATGCCACTTCCGCAATCAATGGAGGCGCGAACATCGAATTGTGATCAACGTTTTGCGCGGCCATCACCAGCAGAGCTTTGCGGTCGTCGTCAGACAACTCGCCCCACGCTTCGCAATATGCACCATCGTAGGGATGATCGAATTGCGCGTCCCACAGGCCAGCTGCGACATCAAACATCTCGGGATCGCCACGATTCGCCAGTACCGCTCCGATTTGTGCTTTGACGCTTGCGACATGCTCCGCCTGGTCGTCATCCAGCGCGCCGAGAAACTTCAGCGCATCAATCATACCTGTTGAATCGAATCCGTTGTTCGTGGGCATCAGGTCTTCGATGACGGTAATTAAGGCATGACGCTCATGATCATTAAGCGCATCGGCACTCATTCCAGCTGCGTGCATGAGTGCCACGCGCAAGTGATGGGCTGCCTTTGACCAGACACGCTTCAGGACAGTCGGCAAAATGGGTCCGATTGAAGGGGCATCCCGGTCGGAATATTTGTCGAGTTCAATAAGCAAACCGACCTGACCGGGGCTTAGGGTTTTGGAGCGCAATCGCTCGAACAGCTTTGTACTGGCTGCGACTTTCGGCCCGTTGTAGAGATGCCCGCTATAGATAGGGCCACAAATCTGCGCCAAGCCGATCTCGCGCCGCGCAAATCCCGTGTAACTTAGCGCATACAGACCGCTACGCAGGCCCAGCTTTTGTTTCCTGGCCTCTTCAAGCAACCTGCCATGCTCTTCGGCCAGCCGCTCATCCATCATGCCAATTAGATAGAGCACTTCGTCGAGGCGACGTCCCTCGACAAGTTCGTGTGGAATAGCTGCAAGTACCGCTCGATCCTGCTCCGTCCACTGCTGCAAAGTCGCCGGCCTTGCCTCGACGTTCCAGACAAAATCCTTCGACACCTCAAACCGCACCGTCTCGATCTCTTGCCTGATCCGCGCAAGCACATCGTCGCAGCGTTTGTTTGCCCAAAGCTGAGCATCTCTTCCAAATTGTCCGGCCAGACAAGCCCTTACGACCCATGCGTCCGACAGGTTGGATAACACCCGCCGGCGAAAGCGGTCATCCTCGATCGCTTGCAGCACGAAAGGCTTCATTTCCACATGCGACGGCTGCCCCAACGCCGCCACCACCGCATCCGCATCGTCACCTGAGCGCCGTAAAATCGCTTCGGCCACAAACACATTCAGGAACATTTCGTGACTGAAACTCACCCTGTCGCCACGTTTGTTCAAGATGTTTGCTGCTTGAAGAGTCTGCAACAGAGTGCCGGAGACACCCTCACGATCCAACAACCGGTCAAGCTCCCGAACCGACAGGCTGAAGCTGATCCGGTCGATCATCATCCCACCGATACGGGACAAGGTGCGAATTCCATCCGAAGCGGCTGGGCCAAGCCGCTCGCGCACGTAGGCATCGAACAGACCATATTTGCTTGTGCCGGCGGGCAGCTGTTGTCCAAGCTGACCAATCATCCTTGCCTCAAGGCCGCTTCCAACGGTGCCGAGCAGATCAGAAAATGCTTCGACCGACGCACCGTCTGCGGCTTGCTGGGCAATAGCCCGCTTTATGCCCATATCCGGCGCCTGCACGGCATAATTATGCGTGGGAAGAAGGTCAGAGCGCTCCAGCATGATCCTGGTCGACACGACGGCATGTGCATCGTACCGCCTGACGGCCGCCGCAATGCTTCGTGTCAGGCGCTCTCGCTCCGAGGGTGTGCACTCGTTATAACCGTCGACGAGAAGAAAGATACGCCGATCCAGCAACCGCGTAGCCGCAATCACAGCAGCCGATGATGGAGCGTCGAGCAGTGCCGCCTCGCGGTTCGCCACATCGCGCAGACTACCCTCAAAATCCTTTGCCGGAATAATAACCGGCACACACCCGATACCGAGTGCGGCGACAGCTGTCTTATAGGCAAGAAGGCTTTTGCCGCAACCGGAAGCTCCCATCAGCAAAACATTGCTGTCTTCCATTGCCCGTTCGACGACAATTTCCGAGGAAAGCGCCTCACCATCACGAACACACAGAACCGGGATCATGGCAGACGCGAGCGGGCCATAGGTGCGCGTGAATGCGTCGCAATATGCCTTGAGCAACTGTTCGGCCTGGAGCAGTTCGTTGTCCAAGGCCGCGTCGAGCGAAGAGACTGCAATCAAACGATGATGAGCCGCAAATGAACGCCACTGAGCCAACGACCAGCCACGGTGGGCCGTCGACGCAATCAGGTCTGGCAACGCATCAAGGCCGCCAATCGATACCTTGAAATCACAACTCGGGAGCGTCGAACCCGGCGGAACAGCTGGAACGAACACCAGCGCTGCATCAGGGTAGGGGACCGTTGTCCCAGCGAACGTCGCCATCGCGTCACGGAGCGCAAGCTTTTCAGCAAGAGCTTGATCGTAAAGATTGGGAATCGCTTTCCACCGGCCGGTGGCAACGCGTACATGCCAGTTGCCGTTTTCAGTGCCGCGCACAGCGGAGGTGAACCCTTTTGACTCGATCACGAGGGTGCGCTGTTCAAGGCCGATAGCGAGATCAATCTGCCGGCCGCCGAAGTTCACATTGGCGAGGATAACTGCCGGGATGCCCTGCGCCGACAGGACCTCAACCACGCGCGCAAGGGTAGTCCGCTCCGATGCATGTTCTATTGGGGTTCCAATGAAAATCTCAATGGGGGCCACTGCAGCTCCTTTGCGCCAAAAAGTTTGTTGATGGACCAACTATGCACGAGATAGGAGCATCGCTCACTAGAGATTTACGTTTGCCAACAGCCACATCGCAACGCATCGACCAAGGTTGCGATGCCAAGGGTCTAATGCCGTTGACTGTCACGCTGAAGACGATGCGCAAGACGAGGACGATCTCGACAAGGCTGCGGTCATCGCCAAGGACGCCGCATCCTCACACACCCACGCTTGGTATCGGCGCACCATGCCCGGCCCAGCGACGGCCCTAAAGGGCGCTGGTCCAAGGAAGTAATTTCGGCTACCGTTCACAGCCCCCGCAAACTACATTCTCAAGTCCCTTCCTTCCGCAAGTTTCACGTTTTAGCAACCGGAAGATGTTACTCACACAGGCATCAATTTCATGCAATGACCGCTTCGCAAAATCGTCGGCAATGCCGGCGTTCCCTGTACTGGAGTTATAATGGCCCCCGAAGACGATGATATCTTTGACGCCGTGGGTGAGATCGATGAAAACGATCTGAGTATCGGTTCGCGCGATTTTCAAGAGCTGGTGGTGGCTCCCACCGACTGGACCATCAGCGTCCTTGTCGATTTGTTAAAGCGCAAGAAAATCGACCTGCAACCGAATTATCAGCGCCGCGTTGCTTGGACCCCCGATAAGATGTCCAAGTTCATCGAGAGCCTTTTCCTCCGACTGCCAGTGCCGCAGGTTGTTCTTGCTGAGACAAGTCCGGGAAATTTCGCGGTTATTGACGGGAAACAGCGCCTCAACTCGATTGCTCGCTTCTGCGTAGACCGTGATGAGCCCTTGCGGCTGGCGCATTGTGATTATCGGCATGACCTCAACGGCATGACCTACCACGACATGCTGAAGCGGCCCGAATATGAACCTGCCGTGGACGCCTTCCAGTCCCATACAGTTCGAACCATAGTTATCAAGAACTGGGGCTCGAATGAACTGATCTACCTCTTGTTCCTGCGATTGAACCAAAACAGCGTGCCACTGTCCCCACAGGAATTGCGTCGTGCGCTCTTCCCCGGCGATTTCATGAACTGGCTTGATGAAAAGACCGCCACGTCGCCCGGCATGAAGTTCCTATTCTCCAAGGTTCCGGACTTCCGCATGCGCGATATGGAAGTCGCTATCCGATACTTGGCGTTCGGGCTTTTCGGAGAACAGTACCGAGGGAACCTCAAGCTTTTCTTGGACAAGGTAACACGCGAGTTTACGACTAACTGGAAGTCCGTCAGCAGCGACTTGGATGCGATTTGGGAGCGCTATGAGCGCTCCATTAAAACAACCGCGCTCATATTTGGCGACGATGCTTTCAAGGTCTGGCAGAACGATCGCTACCAGAACACCAAAAACCGAACCGTCATGGACATCATGACCTACTACTTCAGCGACATGAACGTTGCTCATGCGGCGGTGGAGAAAGCCGAAGACGTGAGTAATAGCTTCATTGAGGTTTGTGAAGATTTTCCCGACTTTCTCAGGGCATTACAAACTTCGACCAAAACCGAGCAGGCTACGAATCTGCGCTTCCACGTATGGGGTGACTGCCTCCGCCGTGTGCTGAATATTGATGTCCCCAGGTTCCCGACCAGTATCATACAGTTCGCGTGACCCATGCCTTCAAGCCACTACGAGGCATTGCGGCACCGCCTGACGCACCTTGCCGCCCAACTTCCGCCGGATCCGCCAGTTCCTGGCTCTTTTACTGTCGCAGAGGTGGATCGGATTTCCGCCTACGCGGTGATGAGTTCGGCTGCCTGCGAGCACTACCTTGAAGAGCGCTGTGGACACGTCGCTACTCACGCAGTCGCTCGCTTCGGTTCGACGGGGAAGCTCAACCGCGCCGCCAAGCACCTCTGCCTTATGCCGTTCGTGCAGTTTCCCACGGACGACCGCGACAGCGACGCACTTAAAGCACTGCTCGGCAACGATGAAATGGGAATCTTCATCAAACGGGGCTTGGCAACCACTTCGAACGCTGAAGTCAAAGAACTCCTCAAGCGCGGATCTATGCGGTACGCGAGGGCCATCCGCGACAATCACGGTATCGCGACGAAATTTCACTTCAAGCTGCTTGGCACAATAGGTATCGACACGTCCAAGTTCACCCCGAGTTTCACAAGCAGCATTCAATCCCTTTGGGATCTTCGCGGACGGGCTGCCCACAAGGTGGTTGTGGCTGCGACCATCGTGACCCCGACTTCGGATATGCAAACCTGGACGAACGACCTTATTGCTGGTTTCCGTCTCTTGGATGACGACTTCCGGGCGTTGATGAAGCGGGTGAACTAGTCATGCGCTGGGCTGACGATGCTAAGCTGGTTTTGATAACAGCGTTGCAGCTCCGCATCTTGCGCCAATTTACCGGGCGAGCATTGCATCACCATCCCACCCGCCATCCTGACTAAGCACGACGGAGCTTTAGTGTCCGCTATTGGTGCATATTGTCGAAGAACACCGTCGGTGCCGTCAACGCGACGCGAAATTTGGAAAGTTGTTCCGAAGTAAGCGGAAGACTAAATCAGAATTTCCACCGGAGCAGGTTCAAGAAATACGATTCTGCCAGCCGTCACTAAAGGGTCACGCTCCAGAGTTTTTCAACAATATCGGCCCATTGCAGACGTGGCGTTACGGCAATCCGCCACTTTGCCCGATGCGGACAACGCTCGATATCTCCTCACTCGATCAAGAAAAAGCAATCCATAATGATATGCAGAAACTTGCGCTGCCGGTTAATGGTTTCACCATCTTCGCTGGGATAGAAAATTATAGATGTTTGTTTGTTGCTCGGGGAGAGAGATGTTGAACCTTGCTTTCAAGCTGATTTCGTTCGCTTTCTTTGCTTTACTCTCGTCACAAGAGGTCAGGTCAGAGGAAGTCCGACTTTCCGGCCGATGGCAGCAGATTTCCTCCGATGCCGGACCATGCGCGACTTGCTTCATTGGCATAGTGAAACAGGGCACAGTTCTTGTCGTCAGCACAAACAACGGCTGGGCCGCTACAGTGCAGATGGATCGAAACGGTCCTGCCTACTATGCTCTCGGCCAGGGGCGATGGAAAATGCGGCCGGGCACGATTTACAGCAATAAGGCTTTCGATGTTCTTTTTGCGCTTCGTGGCAAACAACTCATGATGGTCATGGTTGTTGAACTTGGTAACGGCTCGAAACGGACTATCAAAGCCGTTTTCGCTAGACCAGTTCCGAAATTTCCGATGACCAAAGCCTAGATGTGCTTGTCCGTGGTGATCGGTGAGGTGGGGATTTCCGTGAGGGGTGGCCTACAGAGCAATCCCGCCAATCCACGATCTCATTGCTGGTTGTTGGGCGCCGCCGTCGCCCCACCTTCCCTTGTATCTGCACGTTAGCAATTTCGTGCGATGGAAGCGACTGAGCCTCTGGTCGGGTGGCCACCCGGCCAGAGGCGTGACCAAGTCGCCCGTACTTCCCTCGGTTACAACCGTGGACGAGCCTGGGATCTTCGTCATCGTCACGTACGACCGAATAGTCGCTTGGCTCCAATCGCACGCACAAGGCAGGTTACCGTGAATAGAGTTCTCTGTGGAGTGGATGTTTCGAAAGACTGGCTGGACGCGTATATCCGTTCGGTCGGGATGTTCCAACGCTTCGGCAACGATGCGGTCGGCTTCGGCGCGCTTGCCGACTTTTGCCGGGCGCACGGGGTCGAACTCGTCGTCATGGAGGCGTCCGGCGGTTATGAGCGGACCGCGCAATACGGCACGGCAACGATCAGCATTGCCGACAGCCATCACATCGGCTGCCTCGCCGCCTACCTGACGATCGCGACGGATCGCGGCTACATGGTCAGCATCGCAAGCTCCAGCCCGTCCGGCGCCCAGGTGGCGCCCTACGGCGGCAGAAAGGGCGTCTACACGCCGAACCCGGTCGCCCATGGAATTCCGACGCCCGGCGATCCCATCCTGATCGACATCAGCGCCTCGATCACGACCGTCAACATGGCGCAGCGGCTGATCCGCGAAGGCCGGCAATACGACCATGAATGGCTTCTCGACAAAAACGGCAATCCGAGCCGCGATCCGCGTGTCCTCGAGCGCGGCGGCACCCTGCTTCCGACCGGCGGGCTCGATCACGGCCAGAAGGGCTACGGCATGGCGCTGCATGTCGAAGCCTTTACGCAGGGGCTTGCCGGCTACGGCCGCGCCGACGCGCCGAAGGGCACCAACGCCGCGGTGACGGTCCAGGTCTTCGACCCGGAAGCCTTCGGCGGACGCGCCGCATTCCTCCGGCAGACCGGCTGGCTTGTCGACGCCTGCCGCGAAACGCCGCCCCGCCCGGGCGTCGAGCGGGTGCGGCTGCCGGGCGAAAACGGCCTCGCCCGCAAGAGAAAGGCCGTGGAGGAAGGCGTCTCGCTCTTCCCCGGCATCATGCAGTCTCTGATCCCGCATGCCGAGCGATTGCAGGTGGCGCTTCCCTGACACTATGCAGCAAATGCCACCATCGAACGGCCCCCTTCGGCCCAAAGCGGACATTTGTTCGTTGTTGGAGGATGGGGCTGCTTTGCGCCCTCATCCGGTCGTTCAGGCGGACTGCGAGATTTCCTAAAAAGCTGCCGTTCGGCTTATGCGGGCTGAATGTCCAGCTTGGGTGGAAAGCGGACGTTCGCTGTCGTAGCGTTTCTCAACGTCCGCGGCAGTGTGAGATATCCGAGCTAGCCCGGCAGGTCCTCGGGGCGTTTTCTTGCGAGTATGCCCTTGGACATTCCCGTGGACTGGCCGACCTCAATCAGGTAGCCGTCCGGGTCGCGCATGTAACAGCGAATCTCAGCACCGCGATCGATCGGCGGCGTCACGAACTCAGCCCCTCTCGAGCTCCATTCTTCATAGCACGCCTGAATGTCGGCCACGCGCAGGTTCATGAAGCTGGAGAGCCTGTTCTCAAACACGTAGTCGACGACCGAGATGTCCGGCTTGTCGGGGGTGGGGCCACCGCCCGGGTTCATGATTACCCACGAGTTGGAGAGTTTGACCATGCACGGGTTCTCCTCCAGCACAACCTCGCCGCCGAGAACCTCGGAGTAGAAAGCCCGGGACCGAGCGACATTGCGCACGGTGATGAAGAGCGTCACGAGGAAGCCCTCGCTCGGCGTGGGCAACTTTTCGAAGTCGATGTATGGAGCGCGCTCGGGCACCGGCACCTCCTCAAGGAAGCTCTTTCGCGTGCGCGGTCCTCGCAGTGGTCGCGTCGCGGACGCTCAGGCGTGCAGTATGGCCCAGTCGCTTAATGACCGCAATGGGTCGGAAGCTGCACTCTCCAGATTTGCCGACAATGGCCGCTATCGCAATTTGGATCTTGTAAGCTGACAGTCTGCTCTCGGCCCCCAAAATCGGTCACTTATTCAAGCCGAGCCAGGGTCGGCTTCTGGCGCAATGCAGTAGCCGGAGGTTGCGGCATCGATACGGCCTGTCGATCCGCCGAACTGCTCAGACGGCTCGAACTTCGGCAAGTCGCTTGACTGCGTACTCGTCCTGCCAGCAGACGGCGGCTTCCCATGCGGCTGACGCTTGCGCGGCGATGTCATGCGCGCCGTCGTCGAGATCGGCAGCGTTGTCGGGCAGCACTAGGTCGAGGTCGGCGACGTCCACGTGTGACTCATCCCAGTCGATCAATGCGACGCGATCTGCGGTCATGCGGACGTTGCCAGGGTTGTTCGGATTGCCGTGGACAACGCATGTCTGACGCCCGATTAGCCGCGCCCACGCTGCTCGACATCGAATAACACCCTCAGGCGGCATCGCGTTAAGATCGATCCTCGTTCCGGTTTCGGCATGCAGGAGGTCGGTCGACGATTGCCAGCCTGGGCGCTGCGGCCAGCCCTGCGTCAGCCGATGCAGCTCGCGGAGCGTGTCGGCCACGCGACGCCAGTCGGACCCCGTCTCGGGCGGTCCGCCCTCCATGTATTTCATTACCACCAGACCGTCCACGAACAGGCGGCCGTCAGTCGTCGGGATCGGCACTGGGACGGTCATACCTTTACGGTCGAGGTGTTGGAGTAGCTCGGTTTCCCATGCGAGGTCAGCGTCAGTCCTGGAGCCGAGACGACCGACCGCGATATGTCCGTGGACGCGAACGCTCCACACGTCGTTGGCAAATCCACCAGTGAGTGGTTCGATGCGAACCGCGTCTTCACCCCATTGCCCGAGAGCTTCCCATCCCATTGGCGATATCCTTGGCGGCCCTGATCAAATTGACGGACGAAATAGAGAAAGTTTACGACGCCGCGATGTCCGCTCATGGCGCAGTGGGGAGGACGACCCTCTTGCTCAACGAAAACCGTTCCAGACATACAAGAGTGCCACAAACGGAAATACAAAACGAAGGAAGAAACCGGAATTGAATCCGTCTCGATCGACAACAAACAGAATCAAGCCTGCAATGCTTAAGGTGAGCCAGCAGTAAATCACGACTCGGAATATCTCCGAGACATAGCACCCTGCTGCAACGAGGCTGACGACCACGAACCGATACAGAACTACATGATTCGCAATAATCGCTTGTCCGGCCGAAATCGTTTCCTTTGGGATCGCAGCGATACCCATGATCAAGAAGACGAGCGCTGCCCCTGGTATGAATATGTATAGGATGAGCATTGGATGTGGCGGCCTAAATGTGAGACTTCTTTTAAGTGGTACAGCAAAATCATTTATCTCGATTTATTTGACTTACACGTGCACTTCGCAACCGCGCCCTTACATCATACGCAGTGAAATCTCGTGAGCACATTGCGCAGGATCATCGCCAAGGAACTTATATGACCCTTTCGGCCCACAGCGGACATTTGTTCGTTGTTGAAGGATGGAGCGGACTATGCGCCCCCATCGCGGCCGTCAGCTAGATCGAACTCTGATCCTGGAAGCGGCCGCTCGGCAGCGCTGGGATTACCAGTCTTGAGCCGTTGCCAAGACGGCGAACGGTCATGTGACGTTCTCCTCATGGTCGCGCAGACTTTCCAAATTTACCATCTACGAGGTATCATTCGGAGGCGCATTGGGCGCGATGCTTAGACTCGCAGACGCCTTAGCGAGAACACAGGAGTCGGCCGATGACGCGCATACGAATTTCGCAGGACGTCTGACATGGGCGCGACCTCAAGCCCGAGAGCCACCGGCGTGCGGCAATTCCTTGATCTTGAGCAGCAGCGCGATTGGATAGCGGGCAAGATCGACTTGCCGGACGCGGGCGAGCGCTTAGAGTCCCTGCAACAGCGCTTCAAATATGTCGCTCGATTTGAGAAGCTACTTAGTCGCCCGCAAGCGCGGGAAGTGCTGGAGATTCTCGGGCTATACGGTCCAAACTGCATTCCCATGCTGCGCAAGACCGAGCGCTACTACTGGTCGGTTTCCTGTCTGCCGTCGACCTCGGACAAGCCGCTCGTACGCGTCAATGCGAGTTGGATGGAGCTTTTCACGCTCTATGCTCAAGGCGACGATATCCGCGCCAGATTCATCGTGCATCTTTCGGATTTCACTACAGATCGCTCAGCAACGCCGAGCCGGGTGGACGAACCCTTTCTCGAGCAAAGCGTCGCGATGCCAGAGCACGTCAGTTATTTCTTCCCGCGTGGTGCGGACATTTTCGGTATCAATGTGCGCGGCTCTGTCTCGATCCGCAAATTCCTCACCAGCCGCCGCGTGGTGAGCGCCATTCGCACGTTCAATCTGACGCACATGAACCGGGGGCGGAACGCCTATCAGGCGAGCCATTGCTACAGCGTGGCGGATTACATGCAGGCAGATTGAGGGGGTTCTTTAACGCACGCCATCCTGGTGAACTCACCGTCGCGGTCGCGGCCCCACTTCGCGAGGTCGAAAACGACGGCGCCTACCTCGGCCGGTGCGCGCCTCAAATCGGTTGTTGAGCTCCATCACTGTCGGTCCCAAAAGCGGTCGCTTAATTCCACGGTGTCTAGGATGTTCCAGCGGCCTATTTCTCTGCGATTGCAAGCTCGAAGATGTGCGGCGATACGTCCTTGTAGCCGTTCCGGCTGACCACCTCGACAGTGTGTCCAGCCTTGGCGGTACAACTCGCGATCGCCGCGGCCACGCCTCCTGAGCCGATGAGGCAGATAGTGCTCATGCACGCTTCATCCGTCGAACTTGACCAGGTCCTTAAAGATCAGTTGACCCCAGCTATTTCCGCGCGCGTGCACAAGCAGTCCACCTTCCGAAAGCCCGCCGAGGTCGATTGGCGCGAAACCGAGATTTTCCGCAAGCGCACCAATCGCCGCTGCGGCGCCATCATCGTCGCTCGCCAGGAACACGACTCTCCTGCCACCGTGTACGGCCGGGTCTTGGTCAAGGACAGCAGCGACCAAATGGTTGAGGCCTTTCACCAGCCTGGCTCCGGTGAATGCCTTCGCGACGACGGCAGAGGACGGGAGACCGTCCAGTTCCTCAAGCGGGGCTCTCGTGTTCATCGCGTCGACGATGGTCTTTCCCTTCCAGTTGGGCAGCGCCTTCGCGACCTCCGGGTGCGACTCGAAACGGACAGCCAAAAAGATGATGTCCGCCTTGACGGCTTCCGCCAGGGTTGTGGGAATGATCTCGGGTCCGATCGCGGCTGCATCGGCTGCAAAGCTTGCCGGATCGCGCGTGGTTGCAACGGATACTTCGATGCCCTTGCGGGCAAACGCCCTAGCAAGAGCGTGGCCGATCTTGCCGAAACCGATAATTGCGTAGCTCATTATATTCTCCTTCGATTGTTCGGCGCGGTTAGAGCTTGTAGCCGCCGCTTGCTTCAATCGTCTGGCCCGTCACCCAATGGCCGTCATCGGAGGCCAGGAACGCCACGACGGCGGCGATTTCCGAAGGCTCGCCAAAGCGTCCCAACGCGATTTCGGCCTCAACCGCCTTTACGAGTTCGGGATTCTCCCGGAAGGCGGCGTTCGCGTCCGTTCGCGTGTAGCCCGGCGCTACGGCGTTCGCGGTAATTCCGCGCGGCCCCAGCTCGGACGCGAGCGCATGGGTCAGGTTGTTGATGGCCGCTTTGGTCATCGAGTAGACGGGCGCGGCTGTTACGGGCTTCGTGGCGGCAGCGGAAGAGATGTTGATGATGCGTCCACCATCGGCGAGACGATCCAGAGCGGCCTGAACGATGAAGAAGGGGGCGCGGGCGTAGACCGCGATCAGGGTGTCCCAACTGTCCGGCGTCGCGTCTTTGAAGCCAACCCAGCCGGAGTTGCCAGCGTTGTTGACCAGAATGTTGAGGGCTTTGCTTGCGTTCCGCTTGGTGAACTCGTCGTCGAGTCTCTCGAACAAGGTCGGGACGGTCGTTGGGTCAACGAGGTCCGCGTGGATCGCGAACGCCGTGCCTCCGGCTTTCTCGATAGCCGCCACTGCCTCGTCTGCGCCAGATTTGCTGGCGTTATAGGTCAGCGCGACCGTCGCACCATCCCTTGCAAGACGTTCGGCGATGGCGCGGCCAATGCCCCGCGATGCCCCGGTAACGAGAGCAGTTTTTCCTTTAAGAGGCTGTTCCATTTCATTTCCTTCCGTGGATGTGTGCATAACCGGATTACTGGAGTGACCGGCCGCGCGTGGCGCGTCAGAGTTGCGCAAGGCCGCCGTCAACGGCGACCTCGCTGGCGGTCATGAAGCTGCTGTCCGACGACGCGAGAAATGCAGCCACCGCTCCGATCTCTGCCGGATCGGCCATGCGCTGGAGCGGCGTCATCGAGGCGAAGACTTTCTGGCCCTCCTCGCCGAGCGATTCCTTCGCGAGTTCCGTCGCCGTCGCCCCAGGAGACAGCACGTTTACCCGGATGCCGGTGCCCTTCAGGTCCTCCGCCCAGGTCCGCGCGAGGTTGCGCACTGCCGCCTTGCTCGCGCTGTAGGCGCTCATTGCCGGGGCGCCCGTGGTGCCGGCGCTCGATCCGGTCAGGATGATCGATCCGCCTTCGCCCATCAGCGGCAGCGCCTTCTGGACCGTGAAGATCGTGCCCTTCACATTGGTGTCGAAGGTTTCATCAATGTGTTCGGCGGTGATCTCGCCGAGCCGAAGCATGCTTCCCGCTCCGGCATTGGCGAAGACGATGTCGAGGGTTCCGCGCTCGGCCTTCACCGCCGCATAGAGCCGGTCGAGATCGGCTTCATTGGAAACCGAGCCCTTCACCGCACGGGCATTGGGCCCGAGGTCGGCTACAGCGGCGTCGAGCGCTTCCTGCCGGCGGCCGAAGATGAAGACGAAGGCGCCCTCCTCGATGAAGCGCTTTGCCGCGCCGAGGCCGATGCCGGTAGCCCCGCCCGTGATGACTGCAACCTTACCCTCAAGCTTTCCCATGACTTTTCCTTTCGTCGTGCGGACAGCGCCTGTTGCCATTTGCGCACACGCACACTATCTAGTGGATCACTGATCCGCTTTATAAACGGATCGCCGATCCACATATACGGATCACTGATCCACTTATCAAGGCAGTCCATGCGAGCCGACGCAGAAAAAAATCGCAGCCAAATTCTTAACGTTGCGCGTGACGTCATCGCGGAGCATGGGGCGGACGCGTCGATGCGCGATATCGCCCGCCGAGCCGGCGTCGGGTTGGCCACGCTGCTTCGTCATTTCCCGACGCGAGAAGCCCTGTTCGAAGCGTTGCTGTGTACCAATCTGGACGCACTGACGCAGAGGGCAGCCGAACTCGAAACCTCGACTTCGGCTGACGAAGCGCTTCTCACCTGGTTCCGGGAATTGGTGGCATTCACCCAAAGCTACAGGGGCGTCGTCGCCATGATGGCGGCCGCCCACACGAACCCGGACTCCGCTCTTTACGCTTCGTGCGCAGCGGTGCACTCGGCAGGCGCGCGACTACTGCTCCGTGCTCAGGGCGAGGGAACGGCGCGCACCGATATGGATGGGGACGACCTGTTCGCCCTGATAACGGCTCTCGGCTGGGCGGTCGACCAACCCTCATTCGCGCCACGGGCGGATCATCTCGTTCAGCTCATTACGAGCGCCATCCTCACAAATCAGCCTGGCGACGATTTCAAAAAGGCAACGCCTTGAATCAGACCGGCGTCGGATGGCAGCAATGCGCCCCCAATGTCGGTCGTTAAGCTCAGATATTTCCAGTCCCCAAAGCGGTCATTTCCCCGAAGTCCAGGGTGCTTCGGCGGCCCACTACCCCAAGATTGCGCGCTTAATCTCAGGCGACCTCGTGCAGTGTGGAGTGATCAACCCGCATTATGACCCTGCGGGAAGAATGAATTCCATCATCGGCGATATCGTCTCTGCAGCTTTGGAGTATGCTTCGATAATTGGGATTCAAATGCAGGAGGTCCCTTCCGCACGGAGCCGTGAGAGACCAGTACAGCGATGACCGTGCCCTACTGGTGTGTGGTGAAACCGTTGACGGGAAACTGGTCCATGTTTCGAGCCTAATCGGCTTCCTTCCGCGTTACGTGTCCTTCGTGCTGGGGCAGTGCGTCGGTGATGGTGAACCAGGGCGCCTTCGAGCCGACGAACATGTGGTCCGTCGGTGAAATTGACGGAGCATCGATCAGCGTCCCCATCGCGACGTGAACGAACCCTCCGTCAACGCGAGAGAACAGCAGCGAGCCGCATGTTTTGCAATGCTCATCGCTGAACTGGTCTTTCTCGAATGAGGAGATGTCCCCTTCACCCCGAATGACAGTCAGTTCTTCGCCATGAATGCGGGCGAATGCCTTAAACGCGGACCCCGTTGTGCGGCGACAAGCTGCGCAATGACAGTTTGCTGCGAAGATGAACGCGTCGGTGACCTGATAGCAGACTTTTTGGCATAAGCAGCTCCCCTGCAATCGACGTTTACGGCTCGTCTCGCTCATCTGGTTCTCCGCATGTCGTCATCATTGACTCCTCGCAGCCGGCTGCGTCGCCGCGACCGCCAGCTACTGGTCATCGGTCCGAACCCGAGATCGATACCTTGGCTATGAAGGCAAGGACCGTCGCATTGAATTCGTCCGGACGCTGTAGCGGCGCAAAGTGACTAACGCCGGGCAAAATTATTAATGCGGCCCCCGGAATAGCATCGGCCAGGTAGTTGGCATGCTCTCGCTTGATGAATTCGTCATGCTCGCCGAGTGCGACGATGACAGGCACCTCGATGGCGCCAAGGTCCTCTTTGCTATAGTTCGGCTGGGTTCGCATCATCAGCCCCACCGCGCTGACGAACTGGTCGAAGTCGGCTGGTGTGGCGGAGAGCATGGCGTAGTCTTTCCTGTGGCGACTGAAGCAGCGATCGAGAAGCGGACTCGGTTCGATCTGCTTTGTGCCACCAGGATCCATGTTGCAGGCAAAAAAGAAGACGCCTGCCACGCGTGCTGGTGCCTTGGAGGCAAGTACCAGAGCGACGCAGGCGCCGTCACTCCAGCCGGCGAAGGCAGCCTTGTCGAGGGAAAGGTGGTCCATCACAGCCACGACGTCAGAAGCCATGAGTTCATACGAATATGGCCTGTGATCGCGGGTGCTGCGGCCGTGCCCGCGACTGTCGATCGTCACGACGCGGTGGCCCGCCGCTACCAAGGCCGGCACCTGATATCCCCAATTGCCGCTGTGGCCGAGTCCGCCGTGCAACAGGATGACGGGAGGACCGCTGCCAAATGATGCATACCAGATCAGAGCTCCGTCATGCTCCACGCGATCCTCGCGATCGGGGGCGGGGAGAAGGGCAGCTCCATGCTCGGCAAACCGGGTAAGGTCGTCGTCATATAAATTCATATCGGACTCCGTGTTTTCGAGAGCTACGCGCGCCGTTGACACATACCAACCTTATGGTATGAATGTTCGCATGTCTAGGCCAACCAAACATGCTCCCGAGCGCGGTGATGCCCGAACCCGGCTCCTGGAAGCTGCAAGGGACACCATCCGCGCCAAAGGCTTCGCCTCGGCCAGCATTGATGATCTTTGCAGGGCGGCTGAGGTAACCAAGGGGGCATTCTTCCACAGCTTCGGTAGTAAGGAAGCCCTGGGAGTTGCCGCTGCGGAATTTTGGGCCAGGACCACCTCGGACTTTTTCGCCGCGGCTCCCTATCATCACCCTCCCGATGCGTTGGAGCGGGTGCTTGCCTATGTCGCCTTTCGCAAAGCGATCATCACAGAGGATCTGGCGGAGTCCAGCTGTCTGGTCGGAACGATGGTTCAAGAGACCTACATGACCTTCCCCAGCATCCGCGATGCGTGCGGAGCCAGCATGTTCGATCATGCGTCGACGCTAGAGACCGACATTGAACTGGCCCGCCGTGAGCGCGGTGTTACGGACGATTGGACTGCCGAAAGTCTGGCTCGATACACGCAGACTGTTATCCAAGGAGGATTCGTCCTTGCGAAAGCAGGAAATGACGCGGAGCTGGCGCGCGAAAGTCTTGCTCATTTGGAGCGGTATATTCGGCTTCTGTTTCGCGTTGCCGAGGACGAGACGTGAGCGAGATCGATCAGAACGCAATCGAGCGCATGTTCTGCCGGCTTGAGGATGTCCGTCGCCCTCAGCCCGGTGCGACCGCAAACGTCGTCAGTCTGTGAGTCCGAATTCCAAGGCCGAACCAATTTTTGTTGATCGAACGGCAACATGATCGCTAAGTAACAACCAGCCGCATCTCTGCCGGGGAGTGCGCGTCCGCTTGGTCGAACTCAATGTTGGTCTAAATGGCTGGATGGCCGCTATTCGTTTTGCGACCTCCGAAGCCGACAGTCCGCAATCGGCCCCAAATCGGTCACTTATTCAAGCCGAGCCAGCGTCGGCTTCTTGGCCGAAATCGGTCGCCTCTATGTGCAGTCGATCGTCCGTTTTGGAAAGTGGTCGCTTCCTTTTGGTTAAGAGCGCCAGCTATAGGTTGGCCTTATCAAGCCGTTTGAAGAATTCTTTGATGGCCGCAGTGTCTTCCTCCGCGGCGTTCGTGTTGCTCTTCCCGATCTCAATCATCTCGAACCGGCTCTTCCGGGCCTGTCTCGTCAACAGCATGAACAACTCGGCAAAAAAGATTGCTGTCGCTACAGCGCCAACACTTTGAATTGCTGCATGTTTTTATCCTTAAATCGGTTCCGATTTAAGGAAACATGCAGTAGGCCGCGGGGACGAATTAGAGGAATGAGGATTCCTTGGAGGGGTCGGTTGTGGTTCATGGGTTCCCGACTGAGCCGGAGATCGCAAGCCATGTCGACACAAATGAGCGAGGAGGATTGGGCGCACACGCTGGAGGTATCCGGGCTTGCCTGCCGCGACGCGGGCGGGGTGGCTCCTCGCCGGCGTGGCGCGAGGAAGTTCACCTCAAATTGCTCTTCGGAAACAGCACGCGATCGGGTTTTGCATTCATTCGCGCCAACATTTCCTTGATCAAGCGCGTTTTGGTGCGCCCCGCTTCCTTCGGCGGCACAAGGTAACGCACGATGGCCTCGAGCCAGGTGTTTTCACTGACGCGAAAATGAACCACCGGATGCTCCTTCACTTCGAGTTCGTCCACCGGCGTTTTCGACAGGATGTGCTTATAGACCTTCACCTTCTGGCTCATGATGTCGCCCATCTGCTCTTCCACGACCTCTCTCATGGTTAGTGCCACGAATTCCAAATCGCTTTCATACGCGAGCTGGAACTTGATTTCGTTCCAGACATAGGGAAACAGCGGCCAGGAGTAGTTGAAGACCGGCGTGTCAAACACGGTGGAATTCGGAAATTTGATGATGCGTCCGCTCGGATGATCGGTCCAAAGATGTTCGCCGCCGAATTCCCATAACGTCGTGTCGAGATAGCTGACATCAACGACATCGCCATGGGCATCGCCGATGCGAATGCGGTCACCAACGCGATAAGGCGCCCTGGCCAGAATATAAATCCACGCGATGAAACTGGAGATCGGCATTTGCAGCGCAAAGCCGAGAATCAATGAAATCAGGCCGAGCGAAACAACCGCGGCGTACCAGTTTACAAATAAGACTGAAATGGCCACGAAGACGATGGCGATGGCGACGAGCAATCGAAAAATACGTTTCAGGTTGAAACGCGACACACGATTGGGAATTCGGCCTATGAGAAAGACTTCGATAACATTCGCCACGGTCAGCAAAACGAAAATGACAAGGCCGCCCCTGACGTAGTTCAGCACGCGAACGCGCAAAGGCCCGTCAAGCCATTCTAAGCGCCAATTGATCAGGACTTGGACGCCAAATAGCAGCAAGGCGGCGGCAGCGAAGCCAACCATCCACCAGATATCTCCCCTGCGCAGGCTGAAGCGAAAGTTTTCCTCGGGCTTTTTCGCCTTCTGCTGCATAGTTTTTGGATCAGCAGTCTGTTGCGCGGCCCGTTCAAGCCGAGAAAGGTTCTCCTGTTCCTTGTCGCGTCGTTCCATGGGTTCACCCCGATGTGGCCATCCACCCCAGCCAGGGCCTTCTCATTCCTTGACGACGGCATTCCGGGGACGCCTCGCCATACGGCGAGGTTTGATGGACAAGTCCGGGGCAGGCCCGTCGTCGTTTCGCAGGCCTATACTTGATCAAAATCCGTCCACGCGGCTTAAGACATCGAGTGATCTATTATATCCATCATGGGCACTTGCCTCCACTGCATGTTTCCTTAAATCGGAACCGATTTAAGGATAAAAACATGCAGCGATTCAAAGTGCTACAGCGACCTTTGTGCGTCTTATAAGACGCACGGCGCTGTAGGAATTCCATCCATGATCAGCAGCTGCTGAGCCGATGGCTACCGTCCGCAATGGGTCGAACGAGCCGGACGTCGGAAGGTCCTCTAATGCCAATCTATGATCTCATTGCTGATTGTTTGGCCCCGCCGTCGCCCCACCCACCCTCATTCCTGTGCCTGTCACAGGAATCCAGCAGCGCCGTGTCCACGGCGCGGG
>NZ_JAULLL010000029.1:0-57752 GCF_041357635.1 Sinorhizobium sp. CB7 | reverse complement strand
CGTTCTCCGTTCGGGACGTGGGGGTCGAGTGTTCGAATCACTCCACTCCGACCAGCTTAATCCCTGATCCCGCGGGGAAATTTCCCGATCTTCGGACTTAACTCAATAGTACAGGACGCGCTTCGCGGTCTCGTTTCGTCCACCGTTTTGAAAGTGTTTGCGGCCTCCGCTCGGGAGCCCTTTGAGCGGTTTATCCTTCGGGAGGCCAAAAATAGAGCGACCCGGAGGCGTGCGCCTTCCGGGCCGCTATAGGAGATCTTTGCTCCCCTTGACAAACAACGTGCTGCGTTCACATCTCGTTCAAGATGCGGCGACAATTTTGCTGGCTTCGTGTTTGCCTGCCTTTGTTCCATATGTGATCGTGACCTTCTCGCCGACCCTGAGCTTGGAGAGATCCATGTGAGCAGGGAACATGAATCTCTGTCCGTCACTCAAAGTGACAGCATGCGTCTTCAGATCGACTGATTTGATTGATCCCGTCGCGCTCGCCGCGAAAGCTGCGGTCGCTGCAAGGAGTAGAGCGGTCGATATCGTGGATTGAAGGATCCGTTTCATGACGATTTCTCCCGATTGGGGTGGCGGCAGTATCGCCTGGCCACAAGCACTATTGTGGCGCACGGATTTATGTTGTTAAGCCAAATCTAATAAATTGGGCGATCAGCGACGAACTGTCACACCATCAATGATTTGCCCCGCTCGCGGTCATGGCGGCCATACACCCACGGAATGTGCCAAATCCAATCGCCGCGTGCCGATCACCTGAACTTCGCCGGTTTCTGTGTATAGTTCGCGCGGATCTCATGGGCCGGAGCATGTTTGCCTAAGAGCTTCAGAAGTTTGCGCTCCTCGGCGGCATCGATGCCATGCTTTCGACAATGCTCAGCAACATCGTGACCCTTGGGGCCGGGATGTTGAACTTGCCGGTTATCGATACTCTTCATGATATTTCCTCCTTATCGAGGAAACGTGCGAACCCGAGACATGTTCATTAGAAATACTTAAAATAATTGTCTGCCCTTGCCACGGGGCCGTATCAATGATCCTGGCGCCAGTCGGCGCTCTACTCGGCCATGTGGAAATAGGCTTCAAGGCGATAGCCGTCGGGATCGATGATGTAGGCCGCGTAGTAAAACTGCCCATAATCCGGCCGGACGCCCGGTTTTCCGTTATCCTCGCCGCCCTTTGCCATTCCGGCCGCGTAAAAGGCGTCGACCGCCTCTTTGCTCGGCGCAACGAAGCAGAAGTGCAAGCCGGATTCTCGGTCGGCGGGAACCGGCCTTTTAACCTGGCTTACCCAGAAGCGCGCCCTCTCGGATCCGTATCCGATCGTGCTGTCCAGATTGGACAGGCGGTCGTAACCGAGCGGTGCCAGTGCGGCATCATAAAAATCGCGCGCTCTTTCGAGACTCTTCACGCCAATCGACACGTGATCGAACATAAACGCAAGCTCCTCTTGCTCGTTTATCCGCGACTTCATAGAACGAGGTGCTCAAAGTCAAGTTGCGGTTCCAAGCCGAATTCACTTTGGCCCGGGTTAACTTTGGCCCCGGATCAATTTTGGCCCTGGATCAATTTTGGCAATGAGAAGGATTGCGGTGTTGCCTTTTGAGAAGACATGCCTGAAATCGCGTCTCGGTCCCTGCCGAAGAAAAAGGCTTGACCGGAGGATGACGATTGTCATCTCATATTGGCCATCTCGTGTTGCTATCCCATCCTGAAAGGCGCATCTCTGGCGCCACCGATAAAATCGAGGAATTTTCCCATGACTCAGTCTTTCGTGATCAACGGCGATCTGCTGATCGGTGCCGATTCGTCCGGCGTCGATCGCTCCGCTCGCGCCATCAACCCGGCGACGGGAGCCACTCTCGAGCCGGCTTTTGCCATCGCTACCGAAGCGGATGTCACTCGCGCCTGCGAGCTCGCGGCCCAGGCCTTCGATATTTATCGCGCGACGAGCCTCGAGGCCCGGGCGGTTTTCTTGGAGACGATCGCGAACAATATCATGGAGATCGGCGATTCCCTGATCCAGCGCGCCAATGAGGAAACCGGTCTTCCGATCGCGCGCCTCGAAGGCGAGCGCGGCCGTACCGTCGGTCAGCTCCGCCTTTTCGCCCAGGTTGTGCGTGCGGGTGAATGGCTCGACCTGCGCGTCGATCCGGCATTGCCGGAGCGCAAGCCGCTTCCGCGACCGGATTTGCGCCTGCGCCAGATCCCGCTCGGCCCCGTCGCCGTCTTCGGTGCCAGCAACTTCCCGCTTGCCTTCTCGGTTGCCGGCGGCGATACGGCATCGGCGCTTGCGGCCGGTTGCCCGGTCGTCGTCAAGGGTCATCTTGCCCATCCGGGTACTGGCGAACTGGTCGGTCGCGCCATCCGCGCCGCGGTTTCTGCCTGCGGCCTGCCGGAAGGCGTGTTCTCGCTGCTGACCGGTGCCAACGAAACCGGCGCCGCCCTGGTGCGCAATCCGCATATCAAGGCCGTCGGTTTCACGGGCTCGCGTGGTGGCGGCCTTGCGCTCGGCGCGATCGCTGCAGCCCGACCGGAGCCGATCCCGGTCTATGCCGAGATGAGCAGCGTCAATCCGGTCTTTCTCTTCCCCGGTGCGCTGGCTGCGCGCGCCGAGGCGCTCGGCAATGCCTTCGTGGATTCGCTGACGCTTGGCGCCGGCCAGTTCTGCACCAATCCCGGATTGCTGTTTGCGATCGATAGCCCCGATCTTTCAAAATTCATATCGGCTGCGGGCGCCGCATTGGCTGCCCGTGCACCGGCCCCGATGCTGACACCCGGCATCCACGCCGCCTTCGACAAGGGGGTTGCAGAGCTGACCGGACATGATGCCGTGAAGACGGTGGCGCGCGGCCTTGCCCCGGAAGGCGTCAACCGCAGCTCGGGGGTCTTTTTCGAGACTGATGTCGAGCACTTCCTGGCGGATGAGAAACTCTCCCATGAGGTCTTCGGCGCCAGCAGTCTCCTCGTGCGCTGCAAGGATATCGGTGAAATGATCGCGATTGCCGAGAAGCTCGAGGGACAGCTGACGGCGACGTTGCATCTGGAAAGCTCCGATTATGCCACGGCTGCAAAGCTGCTGCCGGTCCTGGAGCGCAAGGTCGGCCGCATCCTCGCCAATGGCTGGCCGACGGGTGTCGAGGTCTGCCATGCGATGGTCCATGGTGGTCCGTTCCCGGCGACCTCCGACAGCCGCACGACCTCGGTCGGAACGCTGGCGATCCGCCGTTTCCTGCGGCCCGTATCTTACCAGGATCTGCCGGAAGGTCTGCTTCCGCCGGAACTGAAGAATGATGGCCTCAAGGATCTGCCGCATCTCATCGACGGCAAACGCAAGAGCTAATGCATCTCGCGCAAAAGTGTGCAGCGGTTTTGCGGCAACGACATGCGTGAAAACAATAGCCTAAAGGCTGTCGCGTGAATCACTTTTCATGCGACAGGCTTTAGCCCCGAAAATCGGCATCGATTTTTGGCAAGATTTATGCGCCGGCTAAAAGCTGGCAGCGCGACTCGGCGCGTCCCGTTGAACGCGTCGATCTCTGCCGAATCTCATCCAAAAGTAGTGTTTATGCGGGGTGACGGCCGCTAAAAGCTGTCTAAAGCATCCTTAAGCGGCCGTTACCGGCTGCATTCTCCGGGCCCTATAGTGCGGATTATTATTCAACGATAGGTTTTTAGATCGATTGAATTGTAACGATTAAAATGTAACGTGTTCCTAAAGATTAGAATCATTCCAGGGCGGGGATGTACTAGAGCAGGAGTAAAGGGCCGAACATTGGCCGCTTCACTCTTCGGATGGGGGCAGGCAATTGGTTGGGCGCCGTTGGAGAAATCGCAGGCCGAGGGTCAGGCTTAGCGATGTGGCTAAGAAGGCGGGCGTCAGCCCCATTACAGTCTCGCGCGCGCTGCGCAATCCGGAGATCGTGTCTGAAGAATTGCGGGAGGTGATCCTGCCGCTCATCGAGGAGATGGGCTATGTGCCGGATCTCGCCGCTCGTGCGCTTGCCAGCCGGCACAGCGGCATCATTGGCGTTGTCGTTCCCGCATTGAACCAGCAAGTATTCATGAACGTCATGCTCGGTATCGAGGAGCGCGTACGCTCGACCGACCTGCATATCCAATACGCCAATACGCTTTACGATCCGAACGAGGAGATTCATCAGCTTAGATCCTTCCTCGCGCAGAAGCCGGCCGGCATCATTCTGGCAGGTGCAGAATCCTATGACGATCTCTCCCCGCTGATCGAGGAGGCTCCCTGCCCAATCGCGCATATCATCGATCTCGCCCAGAAACCGAGCAGGATGGCGGTCGGCCTGAAGCATCATGCCGCCGGTGCTGTTGCAACCCGCTTCATGCTTGAGAGAGGTTACCGGCGCATCGGGCTGTTGAGCGGGCGGATGGATATCCGCTCCAAGCGCCGTCGGGACGGCTATGTCGAAGCAATGCATGAAGCCGGGCTCCTCGATCCGGCACTGATGGTCAGCGAGGAAGTTCCGACGAGTGCCGCTCTTGGCTGCCGATTATTTGCGGCCTTGGTCGAAAGGGCTCCGGACCTTGATTCCGTCTTTTGCCAGAACGACGATCTGGCACTCGGCGTCCTCTTCGAATGTCGGCGGCGCGGCGTTCGCGTGCCGGAGGATTTCGGCATCTGCGGCTTCAACGACCTCGATTTTGCCGAGTTTACTGAGCCGGCGCTGACGACCGTTCACGTGCCTCGTTATGACATTGGCTATCTTGCGGCGGATATGCTCATCCGCGCCGTCCAGGAGGAAAATCTCTCGGACGAAAAGCTCGACCTAGGCTTCACCGTCGTGGAACGAGGAACGACGCGACAGATCGTTTAAGGCCACGAAAAAGGGGCCGGACGGCCCCTTCTTTAGTTCAAGCTGTTCAATAAAAGGTCAGATATCGGCTGATGCGCCAGACCAGAGCTCGGCGGCCTCGGCTGCGGTCATACGGCGCACCTCGGCCTCGTGGCGGCGGCTGGCGAAGAGTTCGCTTGCCATGATCTGATCCGCGAGATCCGCCGGAAGAGACAGGATCACGCGAGCCTCGTCCTTGTGCACGCCACCGATATCCGAACGCTTGCCGGTGACCATGCCGCCCGCGACCGTATTGTTGGTCTCCGGATCGATGAGGATGAAGGAGCCGGTCGAACGGTTCTGCTCATAGGGATCGAAGATCGCCGCTTCGTCGAAGGCAAGGCGAACCTTGCCGATCGCATTCATCGGCAATGCCTGCGCCGCATCCCATCTGCCGCTCTTGAGCTCGAGCTGACTGACCGGCACCGCCTGAACGCGCTGGCGCCGGCTGCCGCTCTTCAGCCAGTAGCGCCTGCCCGGCTCGATACCTTCCGGCTGCAGCGCTACGATCTGCGCGTCGAAGGAAAGGCCGACCTGCGGCTGACTGTCGATTGAGACGATCATGTCGCCGCGCGCGACGTCCACCTGCCTGTCGAGCACCAGGGTGATCGCGTCACCGGCAACAGCGGCATTGCGCACGAGATCAAAGGTGACGATCTTGGAGACGTTTGCAACCATGCCTGACGGCAGGATCATGACGCTGTCGCCCGGTTTAACCGAGCCGCCGGCGACCGTGCCCTGATAGCCGCGGAAACTTTCTCCTGGACGGGAGACGCGCTGGACCGAAAGGCGAAAGCCGACCGTTTGCGACGAGCGCACGGTCGCAAGCTCGAGCGTCTCGACCAGTGTCGGGCCGTTGTACCAGGGCATTGCAGCCTGACCGGAATAGACGACGTTTTCGCCCTTGAGAGCCGACATCGGAATGGCGGTGATCTGCTTGACGCCGAGCGACAGCGCGAACTCCTTGAATTCGTGGGCGATCTTTTCGAAGCCGGCGCGATCGTAATTCGTCAGGTCGATCTTGTTGACGGCAAGCACGAACTGTTTGATCCCGAGCAGCGAAGCGATCGTCGCATGACGGCGGGTCTGTTCCAGAATGCCCATGCGCGCATCGACCAGCAGGACGGCGAGGTCAGCGGTCGAAGCGCCCGTTGCCATGTTGCGGGTGTACTGCTCGTGACCGGGCGTATCCGCGACGATGAAGGAGCGCTTGTCGGTCGAGAAATAGCGGTAGGCGACATCGATGGTGATGCCCTGTTCGCGCTCGGCCTGCAGCCCGTCGAGCAGCAGGGCGAAATCGGGCAGTCCGAGATCGTTCTGCTTGCCGGTGGAATCGCGCTGCAGCGTCGCTGCCTGGTCTTCCTTGACCGCCTTCGTGTCCCAGAGCAGACGGCCGATCAGCGTCGATTTGCCGTCATCAACACTGCCGCAGGTAATGAGGCGCAGCGGTCGCGAATCGCGCGAGGCCTTCAGCGGCTCGGCGGCGGGCAGGGCGACGGCTTGTGCGGTTACGGCTGCATTCATCTCAGAAATATCCTTCACGCTTTTTCTTTTCCATGGAGCCGGACTGGTCGCGGTCGATGGCGCGGCCCTGCCGCTCGGAAACCGTGGCAATTTCCAGCTCCGCAATAATCTCTTCGAGGGTGGTGGCGTTGGAACGGATCGCACCCGTCAATGGGAAGCAGCCGAGGGTGCGGAAACGGATCGTTTCTTCGCGCTTCGTCTCACCGGGCAAAAGCTCCAGACGCGGATCGGATGCCATGATCATCATGCCGTCGCGCTCGACGATCGGACGCTTGGCGGCGAAATAGAGCGGCACGATCGGGATCTCTTCCGCCTGGATGTAGCGCCAGATGTCGACTTCGGTCCAGTTGGACAGCGGGAAAACGCGAACGCTCTCGCCCTTGCGTATCTGGCCGTTATAGATGTTCCAGAGTTCCGGCCGCTGGTTGCGCGGATCCCAGCGGTGGTCGGGCGTGCGGAAGGAATAGATGCGCTCCTTGGCGCGCGAAGCTTCCTCGTCACGGCGCGCGCCGCCAAAGGCCGCATCGAACTGACCGGCGTCGAGCGCCTGGCGGAGCGCCTCGGTCTTCATGATATCGGTATAGCGCGCGGAGCCATGGGTGAATGGCGTGACGTTCTCGGCCTTGCCGCGCGGGTTGATATGCTCGATCAGGTCGAGATCGTATTTCTTTACGATCTCATCACGAAACGCGATCATCTCGGCGAATTTCCAGCCGGTGTTCACGTGCAGCAGCGGAAAGGGCACGCGGCCGGGATAAAAGGCCTTGCGCGCGAGATGCAGCAGAACCGAAGAATCCTTGCCGATCGAATAGAGCATCACCGGGCGCTCGAATTCGGCGGCCACTTCGCGGAAGATGTGGATGGATTCGTTTTCCAGCGCCTTCAAATGCGGGTCGAGCGGCGGCTTGCCACTCTGCGGATTATGCAGTTCCGTATCCGGACGGCTATCGGGCATTTCTAACTCCAGACTTGTCATTCGCGGCGGGAGGCATCCGGAATGAATTCTTTGTGGATTCCCGGAAGGCTGGTGGCGGGTGGGACCGCACCTACATGCCTTGGATCCGGAAACCGATGGGATTGGTTCACTGGGCGGCGATCGCTGAGGCTTCCTCGGCCACGTGCAGGCCGCATTCACGCTTCTCGTCGTTTTCCCACCACCAACGGCCGGCCCGCTCGGGCTCGCCCGGCTTGATGGCGCGGGTGCAGGGCTCACAGCCGATCGAGGGATAGCCCCGGGCATGCAGCGGGTTCACCGGCACGCCGTTGGCGCTCACATAGGCTTTGATTGCATCGATATCCCAGTCGGCGAGCGGATTGACCTTCAGGAGATGGCGCTCGGCGTCATATTCAGCGAAAGGCGTGTCAGCGCGATTGGCCGATTGCCCACGGCGAAGGCCGGTGATCCAGATAGTTGCGCCAGCCAAGGCCCGAGCAAGGGGCTTGAGCTTGCGCACGCCACAACAGGCATGTCTGGCTTCGACGCTCTCGTAGAAGCCGTTCATGCCGTACTTTGCGATATAGGCGTCGATGTCGGCATTCTCCGGTTCATACCGGGCCATGCGGATGTCGTACTGGCTTTCCGTTTCGTCGATCAGCGCCAGCGTCTCGGGAAAGAGACGGCCGGTCTGAAGCGTCACCACGTCGATCGGCAGGCGATGCGTTCCGATTTCGGCGGTGATGACCTGATCTTCAATGCCGAGACTGGTCGTAAAGACCACGCGGCCACCGAGGCCGGCGACCAGCGAAAGACGGCCGGCAAGGTCCAGAGCGGCCAACTGGCTGTTCAGAGACTCGGCATCTCCGATAGAATTGATGGCAGTCATGAAGTGATCCTGTCCTGATGGTGCCCGAAGTATCGCAGCTTGAGGGCAATGCGGACAGAAAAACGGATTTCGAAAGCCGTACTTTGAAGAGCAAATATCTCTCTGAAGGCGCTCCAAGGCAGAAAAGCAGACGCCCGATCAATAATCGGGACGTTTAAGGAGCCGGGTGTCCGATGCTGGCGCCGACATGCCGACGTCGCTTCGATGCTGTATTCTCCATAAAAATAGTAGAGTTACACGGTGGTTGTCAAATGGAAATCTGAAGTGATGGCTGGAAAGCGTGCGAAATGCCAAATTTTGCCCTAAACTGAAAGCAGGTTTGGGGCATGAAAAACAAGGTTGAGTTGCCTGCGTTTTCAACGCTTTTCCCGATCGTTCAAATTACGTTCATATGGGATATGCGATAGAGACGCAGTCACTTCCGAAACGGTGCGCCGGGGCGCATCGGGGTGTGTGTGTAGACGGTTCGAAATGATCACCCAGAAAGCGAAATATGCGCTGCGGGCGCTGACGGCTTTGGCACAGGCCGATCCTGCCGAGCCGATGATGATTTCCGACATTGCCGCGCAACAGAAGATCCCGAAGAAGTTTCTGGAGCAGATCCTTCTCGACCTCAAGCATCAGGGCATTGTCGTCAGCCGACGTGGCAAGCAGGGCGGCTATCTGTTGCTGAAGCCCGCCGACATGATCACCTTTGGTGAGGTCCTGCGGATCATCGATGGGCCGATCGCGCCTCTGCCGTGTCTGTCGATCACGGCCTACCGCAAATGCGACGATTGTGACGGCGAGCAAAATTGCGAAATCCGCCATGTCTTCGCCAAGGTCGCAGATGCGACCCGCAAGGTCCTCTTCTCCACGACCATCGCGGATGCGATCGCCGTGCCGGAAAGCGCACAGGTCCAGCGGCTTCTGGCCTGAGACAAGAACGCCATCCAATCGGATGCGCGGCGCTATCCTTGCGCAGTTGCGTCTTTTTCCATGGACCTCCGCGTGCGGATCGCGGCCGCGATGAAGACGCGTGACAGCCCGTGGTAGAGCGGCTCGCGCGAAAGAATGCGTGACGTCACATAGCCGATCATCGATACTGCCATGATGGAGATGACGGCCTCATGGTCCCCGGTCATTTCGAGAATGATGACGAAGGCTGTCATCGGTGCCTGCACGACGCCGGCAAAATAGCCCGCCATGCCGAGGATCGCGGCAAGCGCAATGCTGCTTCCCGTGAGATATCCCATCGTGCTGCCGAAACCTGCGCCGACGGAAAGAGACGGCGCAAAGATTCCGCCCGGAATGCCGGAAATCATCGACAGGAAACTTGCGAGCAGCTTTTCGAGGAAGAAGAAGAGAGGCAACGGCTCGCCTTCCACCGCGCCCTTGGCCTGCTCGTATCCGGTTCCGAAGGTCAAGCCGCCGGATAAGACTCCGATCAGCGCGATGGCGAGACCGCAGGCTCCGGCAAGCAAAAGCATTCGCTGCAGGGGAGCCGGTTGCGTCCAGCGACGGATATGCTTGCCAAAATGCAGCGCAAAGCCGCTGAAGGCGGCACCCAGCGCACCGCCGCCAATGCCACAGATAAGCACCAGGCCCCAGTCGGCAGCGCTCGCCGGCGCCACCGATGTCGAGCCGAAATAGTTATAGCTGCCGGCAAGCCCGAGGGCCGCAAGGCCGGAAAGAATGACCGCCGTGAGCACCAGTCCGTTGGCACGCGACTCGTAGGTGCGGCTCATCTCTTCGATGGCGAAGACGATGCCGGCAAGCGGCGTGTTGAAGGCGGCGGCGATGCCGGCGGCAGATCCTGCAAGAATTAGGCCGCGCGCCTGTGCCATGCCGCCGATGCGGGCGACCGCAAGCATGATGGATGCACCAACCTGCACGGTCGGTCCTTCGCGGCCGATCGAGGCGCCGCAAAGAAGACCGAGAACGGTCAGCACGATCTTGCCGAAGGCGAGGCGCAGCGAGAGCAACCGTGTGCGGTCTTCCTCGTCGCGCAGATGCCGCGCCGCAATCGCTTGCGGAATGCCGCTTCCCTGTGAATTCGGAAATAGCGTCGAGGCGAGATAGGCCGAGAGCACAAAACCGAGCGGTGTGACGACGAGTGGGAGCAGATAAGTCCATTCGCCTGCGGTGGTCACGCCTGCAAAGGCGCGCTGCGCCAGATCCGCGAGTTTGGCGAAGGCGACGCTGATCGCCCCGATTGCAAGAGCGCCGCACCAGAAAACCAGCCGCGGTCGCCACAACTGCAGTGAGCCCCAGAAGACGCGAGAGCGGCGAAGCAATTTCGATTTCTTAGAGGCAGAGGGCATCGGCGGAATCAGGCTTGGGGGAACTGAAGGCGTCCACGAACAGGCGGGTGCAGTCCCGTTAAACCCCATTCGACCGTGCAGGGCCACTCCTTTCTTCAAGAATCAGTGAAATGCCTTCCAATCCGTCGTTCGCGCTCCAATTGTGGTCTCATTGGCAAAAGGGGGAGATACAACCATGCACGCCATATCAAAACCTGTGCTTGCCGCCGCGGCATTGGTGGCGATCCTTGCAAGCAGCGCTGCCGCCCATCATGGCTGGTCCTGGGCGGAGGCCGAGCAAATCGAGCTCAGGGGTACGATCCAGCGGATTTCCATGGGCGCGCCGCATCCGACGCTCGACGTTGCGACGGCGGACGACGGCGTCTGGCGGGTCGAACTCGGCAATCCGCGACAGACCGAGCGCGCGGGCTTTGTCGAGGGTTCGGCCAAGGCCGGCGATCCCATTATTGCGCTCGGAAACCGTTCGCTTGACCGGAACGAGAAGCGCATGAAGGCGGTGCGGATCACTGTCGGCGAGAAGCGCTACGATATCTACCCAGAACGCATTCAGACCAACTGACCGAAGCGCAATGGAGATTCTGGAGTGGCTGGCCACGTCGCTGGTTGCGGATCATCTGAAGCGGTCCGCGACGCTCTACATGTTTGTCAACGCGGCACATATCCTGGCAATCGGTCTCGTCGTCGGGGCCATCCTGCCGCTCGACCTCCGTCTCCTTGGCTTCTTCAAATCCTTTCCGCTTGAAGTCCTCGGCCCGTTTCTCTCACGCGCCGCGGCAATCGGCGTTCTCATCGCAATCGTCACTGGCCTTTGTCTCTTCACGGTTCGGCCGATCGAATATGCCGGCAACATTGCCTTTCTAAGTAAGATTGGGCTGGTCGCGCTTGCGGTGCTGAATGCGCTGTTGCTGCATGTGAGGCCGGCATGGGGCGCGGTCATATCGCGCGGCAAAACGGATGCGATGGTGCGGCTGTCGGCAGCGGCCTCGCTCCTCCTGTGGATCAGCGCAATCGTCGCGGGACGATGGATCGGATTTTTGTAGCTGTCTGAATATATATATTACGATATTATATATCGGAGCCACTGACATGCGAACGCTTATAGATATCGGTGAGGCTGAGTTGAAGGCGCTGGATCGAATGGCCAAGGCTGAAAATGTTTCGCGCGCCGCACTTGTGCGTAAGGCGGTCAGGGACTTCCTCGATCGCCATAAGCGCGGTAGCGAAGCGGAGGCTTTCGGCCTTTGGGGAGATCGGGTCGTGAATGGGCTTGCCTATCAGGAAGAAGTCAGAAGCGAATGGTAAAGGCGCTTTTCGACAGGAATATCCTGATTGATTATCTCAATGCGGTTCCGCAGGCGCGCGACGAGCTCCGGCTCTACGAGCAGCGCGCCATCAGTATCGTCACCTAGATGGACGTCTTGGTTGGCGCCAGACCGGAGGTGGCGGCAGCGACTCGCGGCTTCCTTGGAGGCTTTCAGATCATCGCTGTGGGTGATGTTGTCGCTGAAGCTGCCGTGCGATTGCGGCAGCTTCATCGCATCAGGCTGCCGGACGCTATCATCTGGGCGACGGCAGATAGCCGGTCGATGCTGCTCGTGACACGAAACACGAAGGACTTTCCGGATAAAATGCCGGGCATTCGAGTTCCTTATAGCCTTTAGAGCCGGATGATTTCAGGTCGAATCGACCTGAAATCTGAATCCGTCTCTAAATCAAAGAAGTTGGAGCGGGATGTGTCCGAAAACCGCACACACTTTTCGGCATCCCGCTCTCGGCAATTCAGCGATCGCTCACCTGCCACCGCGGATTGATCCACGGCTCCTGGTTGGACCGCGCCAGCGGCTGCCGACCGAGAATATGATCCGACGCCTTTTCGCCCGTCATGATCGAAGGGCCGTTCAGGTTGCCGTAGGTTACATGCGGGAAGATCGAGCTGTCGGCGACCCGCAGGCCGTCGATACCGATGACACGGGTTTCCGGATCGACGACGGCCATCGGATCGTCGGCCGCACCCATCCTGCAGGTGCCGCAGGGATGATAGGCGCTCTCCAGATGCTCCCGCAGGAACTCGTCGATCTCCTCATCTGTCTGGATGTTTTTGCCCGGCTGGATCTCCGGTCCGCGGTACTCGTCGAAAGCCTTCTGGCCGAAGATTTCACGCGTCAGCCGCACGCAATGGCGGAATTTCTCCCAGTCCTCCGGGTGGCTCATATAGTTGAAGCGGATCACGGGATCCGCCTTGGGATCGGATGAGCGCAGCGTCACGGTGCCGCGCGACTTCGAGAGATTGTAGCCGACATGCGCCTGGAAGCCGTGGCTTTTGGCTGCCGCCTTCCCGTCATAGCTGATGGCAACCGGCAGGAAATGATATTGGATATCCGGCTGCTTGACGCCCGGAGCCGAGCGCAGGAAGGCGCAGGCCTCGAACTGGTTGGAGGCGCCAAGGCCCGATTTGAAGAACAGCCATTGCGCGCCGACGACGCCCTGCATGTACCAGGGCAGCCACGAATAGAGCGAGACCGGCTTGAGGCTCGTCTGCTGGAAATAGAATTCCATGTGATCCTGCAGGTTGGCGCCGACGCCCGGCCGATCCAACTTCACTTCGACGCCCATCTCCTTCAGGTGGCTTGCCGGCCCGATGCCCGAAACCATGAGGATCTTCGGCGAATTGAACGCAGATGCGGAGACGATCACCTCGCGATTTGCTCTGATGATCTCGATCCTGCCGTCGCGTTCGATCTCGACGCCGGTGGCCCGCCCGTTCTCGATCACGATCCTTCGCGCGAAGCAGCGGATGAGTTCGACGTTCGGCCGCTTCAGCGCGGGCTTCAGGTAGGCTGTTGCGGCGGACCAACGCCGGCCCTGCCAGATCGTCTGCTCCATCAGGCCGAAGCCTTCCTGCTTGCCGCCATTATAGTCTTCAGTCGTTTCGAAACCCGCCTGCTTGCCGGCCTCGACGAAGGCATGAAAGAGCGGATTGGTGACGGCACCGCGCTGGACATGCAACGGTCCGTCAGTCCCGCGCCAGCCGTCTTCGCCGCCATGGGAATGCTCCATCCGCTTGAAATACGGCAGAACGTCCGCATAAGCCCAGCCGCGAGCGCCGAGCTCCTCCCAGCGATTGAAGTCCCCGGCATGGCCGCGGACATAGACCATGCCGTTGATCGACGACGAGCCGCCGATCACCTTGCCGCGCGGGGCGGTGATGCGCCGGTTGTTGAGATTGGGCTCGGGTTCCGAAAGGTAGCCCCAGTTATAGCGTTCCATGCTCATCGGCCAGGCGAGCGCGGCCGGCATCTGAATGAAGGGGCCGAAATCGCTGCCGCCGAATTCCAGCACGATGACGGAATGCCTGCCATCCTCCGACAGACGGTAGGCCATGGCGGAACCTGCCGAACCTGAACCAACGATGACGAAATCTGCTTGCTGCATGGACTTGATCTTCCTGTTTGGCGAATGCCCCTCATCCGCCCTAACGGGCACCTTCTCCCCGCAGGCGGGCGAAGAGGGAGTCGCATCCTCCATCGTCCCTAACCACTTGCTCGATCGTCCCCTCTCCCCGCGAGCGGGGAGAGGGCTAGGGTGAGGGGGCTTCCTGGGCGAGGGCCCACAAGTTAATAAGGCGCCGCCACCGGCCCCATGCCGACATAAACCGTCTTCAGCTCGGAATAGTGCTCGAGGGCGGCAAGCGAGTTCTCACGGCCGAAGCCGGATTGCTTGGAGCCGCCGAAAGGTATTTCCACCGGGCAGAGGTTATAGGTGTTGATCCAGAGCGTGCCGGCCTCGAGCTGGTCGACGACACGGTGCGCCCGTGTCAGGTCGGCCGTGAAGACGCCACCGGCAAGGCCGAATTCACTTCCGTTGGCGCGACCGATCACCTCCGCCTCGTCGTCGAAATCCAGCACGCACATGACAGGGCCAAAGATTTCCTCGCGTGCGATCGTCATGTTGTCGGTAACATCGGCAAACACCGTCGGCTGCACATAATAGCCTTCGCCTGAGACGTTGTTCGGAATGCCGCCGCCGGTCACAAGCGTCGCACCTTCCGCCTTGCCCTTCTCGATATAGGAGAGGACCTTCTCCCGTTGCGCCCAGGATACCATCGGCCCGATCTGCGTTGCCTCGTCCATCGGATCGCCGATCAGCATCGCTTCGGTACGCGCCTTCAGCCGCTTCAGGAACTCACTCTTGATCTTCCTCTGCACGAAGACACGGGTGCCGTTCGAGCAGACCTGTCCCGTCGAATAGAAATTGCCGAGCATCGCCCCGCCGATGGCACTGTCGACATCGGCGTCGTCGAAGACGATCAGAGGAGACTTGCCGCCAAGCTCCATTGTGACATGGCGCAGTCCTGCTGCCGCAGCGGCATAGACCTTGCGGCCGGTCGGCACGGAACCGGTGAGCGACACTTTCGCGACATCCGGGTGGTTGACGAGGAGGGGGCCGGTATCGCGGTCGCCCTGAATGACGTTGTAGAGGCCCTTTGGCAGACCCGCTTCGTACAGGATTTCCGCGATCTTCAGCGCGCCGAGCGGCGTGTTCTCCGACGGCTTGAAGACCATGGCATTGCCGGCGACCAGCGCCGGCGCGCCCTTCCAGCACGCGATCTGCTGCGGATAGTTCCAGGCGCCGATGCCGACGCAGACGCCAAGCGGCACGCGCTTGGTATAGGCGAAATCCTGCCCGAGCGGGATATAGGCGCCATTGAGGCCGGCGGCTGCAACGCCCCCGAAGAATTCGAAGGCATCCGCGCCCGAGGTCGGATCGGCGACGATCGTCTCCTGGATCGGCTTGCCGGTATCGAGCGTCTCGAGCTCCGAAAGCTCGCGGTTGCGTTCGCGCATGATCTCGGCGGCTCGCTTCAGGATGCGCCCGCGCGCGGTCGGGCTCATGGCCGCCCATTCGGGCTGCGCGCGCTTGGCCGCCGCGATCGCCTGTTCGACGATTGCCGGTGTTGCAGCGTGGAGGCGAGCAATCACCTCGCCGGTTGCGGGATATATGCTCTCGATAACGGTGCCATCGGTGTCTTCGACATATTCGCCGTCGATGAAATGAGAGGCTTTCGGTTGGGCGCGCATTTGATCATTCTCCCCGCGGATAGCGTTTGGACTCTTCAAGGATGTTGAGATCCATATGGTTGCGCATATAGCGCTCGGAGGCCTTCTGCAGAGGCTGGTGGTCCCAGGGATAATAGGCGCCGTTGCGCAATGCCTCGTAGACCACCCAGCGTCGAGCCTGGCTCTCGCGTACGGCGGCATCGAAGGCGCCCATGTCCCAGCGCCCTTCCCGTTTACTCCGGAAATGTGCGACGATATCTGCAAGTTCCGGATCGCCGGCAAGGTTGTTTAGCTCCAGCGGGTCCGCGTCGAGGTCGAAAAGCTGATCCGGATCGAGCGTGCAATGGATGTATTTCCATTTGTCCTCGCGGATTGCAACGAGCGGCGCGTAAGAGGCTTCCGCCGCATATTCCATCAGCACCGGTTCGGTGCGGGGCGTGCCGTTCATCATCGGCACGAGGCTGACGCCGTCGGTCCAGGGCTTTACCTCGTTCATCGAGATGCCGGCGAGATCGGCGAGTGTCGGTGTCACATCGAGATTCGAAGTCGGTGCCAGATGCAGCCCGGGCTGTATACCGGGACCGGCGATCATCAGCGGTACCCGCGCGGAGCCTTCGAAGAAGTTCATCTTGAACCAGAGGCCGCGCTCGCCCAGCATGTCGCCGTGATCGGAGCAGAAGAGAACATAGGTGTTGTCCAGCATCCGCGTGCGCGCCAGCGTATCGACCAGTTCGCCGATCTTTTCGTCGATATAGGAGATGTTGCCGAAATAGGCCCTGCGTGAGCGGCGGATGTCCTCTTCGGTCACGTTGAAGTTCTGGTAGTCGCAGGAATGGATGATGCGCTTGGAGTGGGGGTCCTGTTCCTCCTCCGGCAGAGCGCCGATTTCCGGAAGCAGGTATTCGCAATTCTCGTAGAGATCCCAGAACTTCCTGCGTGCCACATAGGGATCGTGCGGATGCGTGAAGGAGACGGTGAGGCACCAGGGGCGGCGGCCCTGGTCGTCGTTCTCGCGCGAAAGCTGATAGAGCTTCTGGTTGGCAAGAAAGGCGACCTCGTCGTCATATTCCATCTGGTTGGTGATTTCCGCCACACCGGCGCCAGTAACCGAGCCGAGATTGTGGTACCACCAGTCGATCCGCTCGCCTGGTTTGCGATAATCCGGCGTCCAGCCGAAATCGGCCGGGTAGATATCGGTTGTCAGCCGTTCCTCAAAACCGTGGAGCTGATCCGGCCCGACAAAATGCATCTTGCCCGAAAGTGCCGTGTAATAGCCGGCGCGGCGTAGATGATGCGCATAGGTCGGGATTGAGGAGACATATTCGGCGGCGTTGTCATAGACGCGCGTTCGGCTGGGCAGCTGGCCCGCCATGAAGGAGGCGCGGGCAGGGGCGCAAAGCGGCGAGGATGTATAATTGTTGCGGAAGCGCGCCGAGAGCGCGGCAAGGTTCTTGAGATGCGGCGCATGCAGGAAGTCCGCCGGACCGTCAGGAAAGAACTTCCCGTTCAGCTGGTCGACCATGATGATCAGGATATTGGGTCTTTTCTGCATCATGGCGTCGATCCTTTTGCAAAGGGCTGGAGATGCGCGTTCAGATAGTCTTCCGTCAATGCAATCGATGCCTCGATGCTGATCGGCGCTGATTTCAGACTTTGGCGGATATAGAGTCCGTCGATCATCGCGGCCGCGCCTTCGGCTAGGCGTTCCGCGTCATCGGCGGGACAGAGGGCTTTGAGGTTGGCGAGGATGTTCGAGCGCAGCCGCCGGGCATAGATGACGAGAAATCGCCGTGTCTCTTCGGAGCGCTGTGCTTCCGCGTAGAAGGCCAGCCAGGCGGCGATGGTTTCCGGCGTAAACTGGTTCGCCTGGAAGCTGACGCGGATGATCGCGGAGAGCTTTTCGCGCGGCGAGAGGGCGGATCGGAGTGCTGTCACCGCATCGTCGCGCAGCTGCCGTAGAAGGCTTCGGACCGTCTCGATCAGCAACTGTTCCTTGCTGCCGAAATAGTGATGCGCCAGTGCCGGGGAAACGCCGGCCCGTTTGGCGATTTCGGACATGGTCACGGTCAACGAGCCGTGATCGCCGATCACCTGCAGCGCGGCATCCACAAGCGCCTTGCGACGCACCGGTTCCATCCCGACTCTCGGCATTCCTGATCCCCTTATACGATAAGCTTATTTTTGATTGACTGTTCAATCAATAAAAAAATGACCACAGATCATTGATCATGTCAGCGACGAGCAAGCCCTTTCCGATTGCATTTTCTGCAGCATATTGACCACTGAGGGAAAGGGAGGGTCGTCGTCATGGTCAATGTGTTCAATGAAGCGCCGTCGCCCAGCCTGCAATCAAAGTGGATCTGGTTCGTCGTGCTTGGCGTTTTACTGCTGCTTTGCGGCGGCATCGCCTTCGGCAACCTGCTGCTCGCGACGGTCGCTTCGGTTTATTATGTCGGCATTCTGATGCTGTTTGGCGGCATCATGTATCTTGTACATGCCTTCCAGGTAAAAGGTTGGGATAATATTCTCTTTTGGGCGTTGAGCGGCGTGCTCTATACGCTCGCTGGCGTCTTCGCTTTCGTTAATCCCATCCTCGCCTCGGCGGCTTTGACCCTGTTCCTTGCCGTGGCGCTGGTCATTGCAGGCGTGTTCCGGGTCTGGGTTGGGAATCGACTGAAACCGACGAAGGGATGGGGATGGATTGTCATAGGCGGTGTCGTGACGGCATTGGCCGGCTTCGTCATCGCGCTCGGCTGGCCGGTTAACAGTCTCTGGGTTCTCGGCATCTTCCTTGCCGTCGACCTCGTGATCCAGGGTTGGACGCTGATAGCATTCGGACTCGGAATCCGTAGCTGACCGATTTCGGCCAGAGACGGACGCTTAAGCGTTTCCTTTTTGACAAGGAGGAAACATATGGCTAATCTTTTTGGCCGTGACGTGTGTGATCGATACCTCGTTGGGATGAGCCGGCGTACTGGACAAGTCGAGGTTTTCGAAGACAAAGCACCGCAGGCAACGGCGCAGGGAAGAACGGCGTACGGAGAAAAGACGCCGGGATGCCGCAATTGATCGCGTTCCAAGAGGTCAGCTTTTGGCCCTAGCCAAAAGGGAGGAATGTCATGCCAATGGTCACCGTTTCCCTTTCCCCACAACAGGCAGCGGGTATCCGCGCTGCCGTCGATAACGGGACTTACGCTTCGAGCAGCGAAGTTGTCCGTGAAGCGCTCAGACTGTGGGACGCTGCCCATAAGCGCGGAAAATTCCCGAATGATGGTTGCTACGGTGCCGACGAGATTGGGTCCGGCAGCAGCAAATGCGTAGCCGAAATGTTTGCGGATTATGAGGCAGAACGGCGCAGAAGCGTCTGAAACGCCTGCCATCATGCACGCTGAAATATATGTCGAGCGCAGGATAAATCCTGAGGCTGCGATTGTCATGAAATATTCATGAAACCTTCATGCAAGATAAAGGTTTCATTGACCGTTCCCCGCCATCTTCGCGTCGTAAAAAAACAAAAGCAGTGGAGATCGGCGTGTCGATGACAGCCCCAATATTAGAGCCGGGTGTCCTGCGCCGGTATGCAAGCGATCAGATCGTCACTCTGGCCAAGCTCGTGGTCGAAAACGCCTTTCAGCCGATCGTGGAAGCTGGAACGGGTGCGGTCTTTGGTTATGAATCTCTGATGCGCGGCCAGGACAAGATCGGCTTCGATACGCCGATGGAGATCCTGGATGAGGCTTTTAAGACCGGTCAGCTTCTGCCGCTGGAACAGATGATGGCGAGCCGCGCGCTGGCCAAGTTCGCCACTCTTGATGATTTTTCGACGACCACACTCTTCCTCAATCTCGATGTGCGTCTGATCCCGCATGGCGACCGCCTCGTCGAAAATCTGCTGCACCATCTGAAGACGGCCAACATCGCTCCGTCCTCCGTTTGCTTCGAGCTCTCCGAACGCTTTGACAATACCAGCGTGCCGGAATTTGCGGCTCTCGTCTCGCGGCTGCGCAAGGCCGGGTTCAAACTTGCGATCGACGATTTCGGCGTCGGCCACGGTGAAATGAAGCTGCTCTGCGACTATCCCCTTGATTACCTCAAGGTAGACAGGCATTTCGTCGCCGACATCGATCGCAACGCGCGCAAGCGCCATCTTCTGAAGAGCATCGTCAACATTGCCCACGTTCTTGGCACCCGTGTCATCGCCGAAGGCATTGAGACGGAAGCCGAATTCCTCGCCTGCCGCGAATATGGCGTCGATCTGGTGCAGGGCTGGTTCATCTCCCGGCCGACGACCCACATTTCCGAGCTGATGCCGTCCTTTCCGCATCTGCAGGACCTTGGCAAGATGAAAAGCAGTACCCAGACCCTTGATGAAATACTCATACGTAAGCAGATCGAGCGTCTGCCGACCGTCTATGAGAATGACAGCATCGACACGGTTTTCGAGCTTTTCCGACGTAATCCGCGCCAGGGCTTCTTTCCGGTCCTCAACGCCAACGGCGAGCCTCGCGGCATCATTCACGAGCATCATCTGAAGGAATATATCTACCAGCCCTTCGGCCGCGATCTTCTGAAGAACAAGGTTTATGAGCGCACGATGTCGCATTTCGTCGAAAGAGCGCCGATCGTCGGCCTCGATTGCGATGCCGAGCAACTGATGTCGATCTTTGCTAGCGTGGAAGGCAGCAATTGCCTGATTCTGACCGACAATATGCGCTATGCTGGCGTCGTCTCCGCCGCATCTCTCATCAAGGTGATCAACGAGAAGCAGCTTAAGACGGCACAGGACCAGAACCCGCTGACGGGGCTGCCTGGCAATCACGCCATCCGCGATTTCATGCGCCAATCCGGCCGGGACGATGACGAGATCCGGCATTTCTGCTACTGCGACTTCGACAATTTCAAACCCTTCAACGATGCCTACGGTTTCCACGTCGGCGACCAGGCGATTTCGCTCTTTGCGGCGCTTTTGCGCCGCTATTTCTTTGCCGAGCGCCATTTCCTCGGCCATGTCGGTGGCGATGATTTCTTCGTCGGAGTGACCGGCTGGACCGCCGAGGAACTGACGGAAATCCTTGACCGCCTGATCAGCGATTTCCATGAGGATGTTCTCGATCTCTATTCCGACGAGGACCGTGCGGCGGGGCGGATTCATGGTCATGACCGCAACGGCGTCGAAAGCTACTTCCCGTTGATGCGATGCTCGATCGGCGTGCTGGAACTGCCGAAGGGACTTGTGATTGACGATACCCGGCGGGTCAGTGCCGCGATTGCGGACATCAAGGCAGAAGCCAAAGACAGCGAAGACGGCCTCGTGTTTCACAACTTGGCCGAGACGAATTGACGCCCTGAGGCTGAGGCGTCTTCCCAAGTTGCCGCACCTAAACTATGTCGATCTCTTCATTCGGAAATGAGGAGAGCCGGATCATGTCCTTGCCTGCAGAAATGCGATATGTCGAATTGACATCCTTCGGCGCCCCCGAAGTGATGACCATCGCAAAGAAACCGCTGCCGGTGCTGAAAGATGGCGAGGTCCTCGTGCGCGTCGCAGCCGTCGGGGTCAACCGACCGGATGTATCGCAGCGCCAGGGATCTTATCCCCCGCCGAAGGATGCGAGTCCGATCCTCGGGTTGGAGGTCGCCGGCGAGATCGTGGCCGTGGCGCCCGGTGTTTCCGGTCATTCCGTCGGTGACAGGATCTGTGCGCTGGCCAATGGCGGAGCTTATGCGGAATATTGCGCCGTACCAGCCGGCCAGGCTCTCCCTTTCCCGAAGGGCTATGATGCCGTCCGCGCTGCCGCTCTTCCCGAAACCTTCTTCACGGTCTGGGCGAACCTCTTCCAGATGGCAGGGCTGACGGAAGGTGAGAGCGTGCTCATTCATGGCGGCTCCAGCGGCATCGGCACGACTGCAATCCAGCTTGCCCGTGCGTTCGGTGCTGAGGTCTACGTGACCGCCGGCTCGTCGGAAAAATGCGAAGCCTGCGTGAAGCTCGGCGCCAAGCGCGCGATCAACTACAAGGAAGAAGACTTTGTTGAGGTCATCAAGGCCGAGACGGGTCAAGGTGTCGATATCGTGCTCGATATGATCGGCGCAGCCTATTTCGAGCAGAACCTCGCATCCCTTGCCAAGGACGGCTGCCTCTCGATCATAGCCTTTCTCGGAGGAGCGATCGCGGAGAAGGCAAACCTTACACCAATCATGGTCAAGCGGCTGACGGTGACCGGGTCGACGATGCGACCGCGCACGGCCGAGGAGAAGCGCGCGATCCGGGACGATCTTGTGGCCCAGGTCTGGCCGCTTCTGGACGAAGGTAAAGCCGCTCCAGTCATTTACAGGACCTTTGCCTTCGAAGATGTCGTCGAGGCACATAAGCTCATGGAGACCGGCAGCCATATCGGCAAGATCATGCTGAAGTTGGCCTGATCGTCTTTGGATGCGTCCTTCTTTGCTGAATGCCTTGCGTATAGGGCATAAAAAGGTCGCTGTAACGCTTTGAATTGTTGGATGGTTCCTTAAATCGGAAGCGATTTGAGAACCATGCAGAAAGCCGATTGGCTTTAGCCGGGCGAGGCGATATGCCTGTAAATACCCCCACCTGCTATCCGGAAAAGCCTCATGTCCAATCCCGTCATCGTTGAAGTCACCCGTGGTTCCCTCGTCGAAAGCCGCCACCGCGGCATGGTCGCCGTGGTTGACGGCGATGGCAAGCTGGTGTTCTCGCTCGGCGATATCGAGGCTGGCGTCTTTCCGCGCTCGGCCTGCAAGGCAATGCAGGCATTGCCACTGGTTGAAAGCGGTGCTGCGGATGCCTACGGCTTCGGCGACAAGGAACTGGCGCTTGCCTGTGCCTCGCATAGTGGCGAGGATGAGCATGTGGCACTGGCCGCCTCGATGCTGGCGCGCGCCGGACATGACGTCGAGGCTCTCGAGTGCGGCGCGCATTGGTCGTCGAGCCAGAAGACGCTCATCCATCAGGCCCGCACCCTCGACAAGCCGACCGCGCTCCATAACAACTGCTCCGGAAAGCATGCCGGCTTCATCTGCTCCTGCTGCCATCAGAGCATCGATCCCAAGGGCTATGTCGGCTATGAGCACCCGCTGCAACGGGAAATCCGCGCGACGATGGCAAGCCTGACCGGTGCCGTCCTCGCCCATGACAATTGCGGCACGGATGGCTGCTCGATCCCGACCTATGCGGTGCCGCTGCGGAGCCTGGCGCTTGGCTTTGCCAAAATGACGACCGGCGTGGGGCTGGAGCCGGCTCGCGCCAGCGCGTCTCGGCGGCTCATCGATGCCTGCATGGCTGAACCTTTCTTTGTCGCCGGGACCGGCCGCAGTTGCACGGCACTGATGCGCGTCGCACCCGGCCGAATTTTCAGCAAGACCGGCGCCGAGGGCGTCTTCTGCGCCGCCGTTCCGGAAAAAGGTATTGCTATCGCGCTGAAATGCGAGGACGGCACGACCCGCGCTGCCGAGGCGATGGTGGCTGCAACGCTCGCCCGTTTCTTCAGGGATGAGCCAGAGATCCATTTTGGCCTGATGGCCATGGCGAACAAGGCGCTCCACAATTGGAATGGAATTCATGTGGGCGATATCAGGGTCTCGGAGACCCTGACGGCCTGACTGGCCTGGGGACGTAATATTCAACCGATACTAAATAAACCGCCTGGGCAAAGATCGGATGCGGTTCGCAGCGTCGAATTTCTACAACCACCTTGATTTCTCCTTGTTCCGACGCCTGCGCCGACACGCTATAACGCATCGCAGAAGGGGAGCACCCATATTATGCTGACATTGTATTTTGCACCGAAAACCTGTGCTCTTGCGAGCCTGATAGCACTCGAAGAAGCGGGGCTGCCCTACGAGACGAAGCGCCTCGATTTCTCCACAACCGAGCAGCGGTCGCCGGCCTATTTGGAGATCAATCCTAAAGGTCGCGTGCCGGCGTTGGCGACGGACAAGGGGATCATCACCGAGACGCCCGCGATCCTTGCCTATATCGCCCAGGTCGCCCAGCAGGCGCGGCTGGCTCCCCTTGATGATTTTTTCGAATTCGCTCGCCTTCAGTCGTTCAACAACTATCTTTGCTCGACGGTGCATGTGAACCACGCTCATAATCGCCGCGGTAGTCGCTGGACCGATGATGCCGCTGCTATCGAGACGATGAAGGCGAAGGTGCCACAAAACATGAGCGACAGTTTCGCTCTGATCGAGGAAAAGCTATTCGTCGGGCCGTGGGTCATGGGCGCGGCCTACAGCGTTGCCGATCCTTACCTCTTTACAATCGGCAACTGGCTGAATGGCGACGGCGTCGATCGCTCCCGCTTCGAAAAGGTTGCGGAACACCATGCCCGCATGCTGGATCGTCCGGCCGTTCAACGTGCGCTCGCCATCGAGAATGCTTAACGCATGTCGCGCGGTTTCGCGGCAATGCTTTAGGATTGTCGAGCGTCGAAAGCGGCGATTACCTTTCGTGGCGCACGGAAGCGCCATGCTTCGACAAGCCGCTGCTGAAGTTCGTCATCACCAATCGCGGCTGCCCATAGCGGCAGCGACGGCCAGCCGCGATAGTGGTCGGTCTGATAATAGATGTCCGGCGCCATTTCGATGAGGTGCTCCTTGTCCTCGATCGGGAGCGAGAGCACGATTGTCTCGCCATTCCTGACGGACACAAAGGCCCTGCCGCCCACTTTCAGCGCAGGTCTGCCATAGGACGTACTCTCCTCCACGCCAGGCAGGCCTGCCTTGGCGACAAGCGCCAGCAGGCGCCGCAAAATCGCATCCATATCGCTGTCGGTCATAGGGTCTTCCTGCAGTCCGCATGGCGCGGGCCATCATAGCGGAGGCAGGCCGGGATGCATCAAGAAAGCGGCTATCCTATCAGGCGCATTTCGCGAGCTTCGGCTTACGTGTCTTGTCATCATCCGGCATTTTCGCCACCGACAGCGGGAGATCGCTCAGCTCCCGCGGCGACATCGTCATCAGGGCCGGATGGCGCAACGGATCGTCGATCCAGATCGGCGTAGTCGCTCCGTCATCACTGGAAAGGAGTCTATTCAAGAAAAACTTGAGCACTGACATGGCAAACCTCATCGTGCTTGCAAATGCCGAAGCTGGCCTTGAGAATGGATTAATCGCCAGGATCAGAATCTAATTGCGTGAAATCAGCTCGGGCATCTGCAATTCGAGATGATTATCCCCGGGGTGTCGGTTGTTTTCAATTGAGAATACCGGCAGGCCATTGTAGAAAATCTATATGCGAAACCTCAACCTCGTGCACCTCAACGGTCTTCGTGCGCTGGAAGCCGTCGGGCGCCTCGGTTCGCTGCAGGCGGCTGCCGAAGAGCTGGGAGTGTCGATCGGCGCTGTCAGCCAACAGGTGATAAAGGCAGAAGCGCAGCTCGGTCGCGTTATTTTCGAACGCACTCCCAAGGGCATGCTTGCCACTGACGTCGGGAGGCCGCTCCTCGCACAGCTCAGCGAAGGCTTCCGATATCTATCGGAAGCCGTGACATCCGCGCAGCGACGGGATGATGACATCCTCACCATTTCGGTCGCACCCGTCTTTGCCGCGCGCTGGCTGGTCCACCGGCTTGATCGCTTCGCCGCCCGTCATCCGCAGGTCAGTCTTCGGATTGACGCGACGACCCAACTGGTGGATCCCGCGACCTGCGATATCGACATCGGCATCCGTGTCGGCAATGGCCGGTGGCCGGGTGTCAAAGCGGAGTTGATTTTGGCGCAGGAAGTTTTTCCCGTCTGCACGCCGGCGCTCGCGTGCACCCTGAAGCAGCCCGCCGATATTCTGAAGCTTCCTGCCGTCATCGACGCGCGCGCGATGTTCGATTGGGAAGTGTGGCTGCGCGAAGCCGGCCTTTCCGGCGCAAGTCTTGCGATACGCCATACTTTCAACGACGCGTCGCTTTGCCTTGACGCCGTTATTGCCGGCCAGGGCGTCATGCTCGCCTGGCAGACGCTCGCCGGCTACGCGCTCGCTCATGGACAACTGGTCGATCCCTTCGGCATCAGAGCCAGGACCGGCGATGGTCATTATTTCATTACCGCCGAAGGCGTCCGCGAACCGGCGAAGGTGACCGCTTTCAAGGATTGGATACGGGAGGAGATGGCGGAAACGATACGCTCGTTTCTTAAAGCAATTCCGGGAAAAGTGTGAAGCGGTTTTCCGGCTAAAGCGAAGCGGCTTCCTTTGACCGTGTCTCCCACATCCTCCTGAAAGCAGGACGTTCCTGGCATCGTTGCATCCATGCCTTGACCCTGGGATGGCTGTCGAAGAGGGCCGTTTGGCTCTGAGCATATCGCAGGACTTCGGCTATATTCAGATCTGCGACGGTGAAGCGGTCAGCAGCGATATATCCCGTCTTTTCAAGATGCTTCTCGAGTACGCTCAACGGGCGCTTCAGCGCGCGCCGGCAGACGTCGAGCGTTGCCTTGCCGGGCTCGGTCTCTTCCTGCCTAAGATCGTAGGTCATCACGACGCGAACCGTATGCGGCTCGACTTCCGTTGCGGCCCACATCGTCCACATGGTGATGAGCCCTTCCTCTTCGACCGTCTGGCCGGCAAGAGGCCCCCCATGCTTGCGTGCCAGATAGAGGTTGATCGCCAGCGACTCGTGGAGAATGAGTCCATCGTCATCGATGGTCGGAATGAGCCCCATCGGATTGATGGCAAGAAAGTCCGGCGACAGCGTGTTGATACGGGCGTCCGCGGCGAGCGGATTTTCGAGTTCGCGTGCCTGAATGACCGGCACGGATTTGAATTCCAGCGCGAGTTCTTCCGCCATCCAGTAGTTGCGCGATGCGCGCGAGCAATAAACGCCGTAGATGGTCAGCATGCCTATCCCCCGAATCTATTCCAGAAGCGTTATGCACTGCGCCCGGCAAACGGAAGACCGCGTGCGTGATAGACCCATGAAAGCTTTTGATGGCCTCAGATCAGCCGGTTGCGTTCGAGCGTCAGATGCGTGAAGGCTGACGCGCCAGAGGTCGCCAGTTCGCCGGTTGCGCGATCGTCCCAGCGGTAGCCGATGATGGCGCCATCCGTCATCGCCTCGAAGATATTCTCCGTGATGACGGCCGCACCCGCACCTTCGACCACCGAGACGGCGCAGCCGACCGGCGCCTTGCGAATAATGTTGCCGTTGACAATGAGATTGCGCATATAGGGGCCCCAGCCGAGCTGCAGCCCCCAGCGCGGCGCGTTCTCGATGACGTTGCCCGAGACCAGAGTGTCGGCCTCCGCCGCTATCCCGATGCCGAAGCCGCTCTCGTGCTTGTAAGGGCCGTTCAATGAGAGATTGCGCACGACATTGCCGGTAACGCTCGCCAGCCGTCCGCCTTCGTTGAAGTTCGCGATGGAAATGCCGTTTGCCGCGCCATCGATCAGGTTGCCGGAAACCACGGCGCCTTCGAAGGAGAACTCGCAGTAGATCGCCGTTTCACCGGACCGGTGACATTGATTGCCGCTGATCTGCACGTCGGAAGCCGAATTGGCGCGTATGGCGGTGAAGGCGCAGTCCGAGACATGATTGTCCGTGACCATGACATTGCCTGCCCTGAAAACGTTGATGCCGTTGCCGTTTTGGCCAGTACCGCCGTCGCTGGCGCCGATCCGCGCAATACGGTTGCGCGAAACGATAGTCCCGTCTTCGCCCGTTTCCCAGCGGTGCACGAGAATGCCGCCATTGTCGCAATCGGTCACCGTGTTATCCGATATTGACAACCCGGCGGAGTCGATGACGTAGACTGCGGCCTGGCTCGCGCCTGAAATCCGGCTGCGCTCGATCCGCCCGCCGCAGCGCTCCATCTGAATGCCGTATTTGCGGCTGCCGACGACCTCGCAATTGTCGATCAGCACTTCGTCGGCCGCGGAAAATTGCAGAAGCGCACTGGCATTCTCGCCGAGCGGTCGATTGCCTCCATCAATTACGATATCGGAAAGCTCGATGCGTTTGGCGTTCTCGGCAGCAAACAGATAGCCCCCGCCCGTATACACGATGCGTGAGGCGCCGGCGACGCCGGTGATCCGGGCATTGTCCGGCAGGGTCAAGTTGGAGACCGGATAGGTGCCGGGGGGCAGGAAGACCCGAGCGTTCTCGCGTGACGCCTGCTCGATCATTCTCTGCAGCGCCTGGCTCTGATTGCGGGCCACGCCGGGAACGGCCCGATAGTCGCCGGCATCGATGGCGCCTCGCAGATCGGGTTGGGCGGTCGCGGAACGAGGCGCTGCGAAAACGCGGGATCCGAGCATCACCGACGAGGCCGATAGGACAAGAAGATTGAGCACGTCGCGGCGGGAAGCCATCGGTTCACTCCATGTTTAACATCGCGTGAAGCAGGAACCGTGCCACGCCGCCTTGTCCTGTTTTGGCACGTCTTTATGAAAATTCCGGATGCAATACCTCAAGTTATCGACGCTTTATGGTGTTTCTGTTCACCTTTCCGCTTAAACAACCCGTAGGTAATCGCGGATAGTATTTCGGCATTTCACACTTTGTCACGACGGTGAGCCTACCGGGAGAATTGCGGCGATGAACGACACGGCTGTCTGGCGCCTGTCTCCGGACGATGAACGCTCATCGCTGGAAATCGAAACCCGACGGTTGGTCGCGGCTACCCAATCGCTGATGGCGGCGAACGCACATCACATCGCGGACGGCATAGAGGAACTCCGGCTGAAAGCGATCGTCCACGAGCTTCCGGATTTTCTCTACGTCAAGGATCGTGAAAGCCGCTTCGTCTTCGCCAATGCAGCGACGGCGAGGAGCATGGGTCTGGAGAACGCCAGTGCGCTTGCCGGCAAGACCGATTTCGATCTGTTGTCCCATGACGCCGCGAAGGAATTCTTCGCTATCGAGCAGGAGATTCTCGTAACCGGGCAGCCAAGGCTGGACATGGAAGAGCGCGTGCCGTCCGTGACGGGCGTAAGACCCACCCACCGATTGACATCGAAGATTCCGCTGCGCAATACTCAGGGCGAGGTGATCGGCCTGATCGGCATCTCGCGTGACATCACGGAGCGCAAGCGTCAGGAGCAGTTGCGTCGCGGCCAGGCCGCACTTCTGGAAATGATCGCCAAGAGCGAACCTCTGGAATCGATCCTCCAGGCACTTGTACTTCTCGTCGAGGACGAATTTTCCGGCATCAGCGGCTCCATCCTTCTGCTCGATCCTGAAGGCCTCCACCTTTATCATGGCGCAGCCCCAAACCTGCCGGCCGCCTACAGCAAGCTGATCGACGGTCTGGCCATCGGCCCCAAGGTTGGCTCCTGCGGCACTGCCGCCTGGCGCGGGAGGCAGGTGATCGTCAGCGACACACAGAGCGATCCTCTTTGGGAGGAGTTCCGCCAGCTTGCCAGCCAGTTCCATCTGCGCTCCTGCTGGTCCACACCGATCATGACGCCCCAGCGCAATGTTCTTGGCACTCTTGCGCTCTACTCGCCCGAGATCCGTACGCCGACGCCGCGAGAGATGGAGGTGGTTGCCATGGCGACCCACATCGCCGGCATTGCCGTCGAGCGTAAGCGCGCCGAGGATCGTATCTATTTCATGGCACATCACGACGATCTGACGGGGCTTCCGAACAGGGCCTTTCTCAAGGATCAGATGGCCAGGATCCTGTTCCAGGCGCGCCACAGTAATCGCCAGGTGACGGTCGCCTATATCGATCTCGACAATTTCAAGGAGGTCAATGACAACCGTGGTCATCGGGCAGGCGATGAATTGCTGAAGGAGCTTGCCGCGCGCATGGTCAATTGCGTGCGCGCTTCCGATGTGGTCGTCCGCCTGGGCGGGGATGAATTCCTGATCGTCCTCGTGCACCAGGCACGCCATGACGTCGGCATCATGCGCCGCTTGCGCGAGCTGCAGAGGGCAATTTCCAAGCCTATGCGGATAGGGGAGGCCGACCTGGTCGTCACCTGCAGCATGGGTGTCGCATCCTTCCCCTTCGATGGCCAGACGTCGGAGGAACTGATCGCGAATGCGGATGCCGCCATGTACAGGTCGAAGGACCTTGGCCGAAACACGGTGCAGTATTACGGCGAACAGCCTGACAAGACTGGCACTCTGCCGCTGAGTGAGGAGGAGGAGCTTCGATACGCCATCGGCGCCAATCAGCTTTTCGTCGAATACCAGCCTCAGGTCGAGGTGGCGACGGGCAGGATTGCCGGACTGGAAGCCTTGGTGCGCTGGCGCTGTCCGAAGAGGGGTGTCCTGCCGCCCGGCGAATTCATTCCGCTGGCAGAAAGGACGGAGCTTATTATCCCTCTTGGCCTCTTCGTGCTGAATGAGGCCTGCCGCCAGAACAAGACCTGGCAGGATAGGGGCCTGCCGCCCGTAACGGTTGCCGTTAACGTCTCCGCAAAGCAATTCAACGATCCCGCGTTTGCCGATCACGTGGCCGAGGCGCTCGAGCAGAGTGGGCTGGAACCGCGCTGGCTGGAGCTCGAACTGACGGAAAGCACGCTAATGCAGGATGTCCCGCGGGCGCTTTCCATCATGCGGGCGCTGGAGGCGCTCGGCGTGGGCCTTTCCATCGACGATTTCGGCACAGGCTATTCCAGCCTTTCGGCGCTGAAAACCTTTCCCTTCGACCGGCTGAAGATGGACCGGTCCCTCGTCGAAGCGCTGCCCGCCGATCACACGTCGGTCGCAATCGCTTCCGCCGTCATCTCGCTTGCCCAGAAACTGAAGCTTTCAGTCGTCGCCGAGGGCGTGGAGACCGACGAGCAATTGGACTTCCTGCGCAGGACCGCATGTGACGAGGCTCAAGGCTATCGTTTCTCGAGACCCGTTTCGGCGGATGAGATCGAGCGAATCTTGAGAAACGGATTGCCGTCTACTGGATAACTTCTTTAAATCGAGATCGATTTGGCTTAAAATTATGCAGCATTTTTAAAGTGTTACAGCGTCGTTTGCGCGTCACATATGACGCGTGCCTGTGCGGCAGAGTAAGGGCCTCCGCAGCCGCGCAAAGTCCTGCGGATCTCGATAGCCTCTGGCCCTCAATGCATTTCCCGCTATCTTGCTGTCCATGAGGCCTGATGCATTGCTCTATCCTGCCCCTGAAGGATTGTATTGCCCGGAGGGCGGCTTCTATATCGATCCCGTGCGCCCCGTAGAATGGGCGCTCATCACGCATGGCCATTCCGATCATGCCCGGCCCGGGCATGTCCATGTTCTTGCGACCCGGCAGACGCTCGACATCATGCGGTTGCGCTACGGCGACGGCTTTTGCGCGACCGAACAGGCGATCGGCTTCAGCGAGGAAGTTGTGATGAACGGCGTCACCATTACCTTTCATCCCGCAGGGCATGTGCTTGGTTCGGCTCAGATCGCGATCGAGAAAGATGGGCTGCGCATTGTCGTATCAGGTGATTACAAACGGCGCCCGGATCCGACCTGCGCAGCCTATGTGCCCGTGCCCTGCGACGTCTTCATTACGGAGGCGACATTCGGGCTGCCTGTCTTCCATCATCCTGATCCGATGAACGAGATGGGCAAGCTGCTCTCCTCGCTTGGCCAGTTTCCGGAGCGTACGCATCTCATCGGGGCCTATGCACTTGGCAAGGCGCAGCGCGTCATCCGCTTATTGCGCGATGCCGGCTATGACCGGCCCATCTATATCCATGGTGCCCTCGAACGGCTCTGCGATTATTATGCCGGGCAGGGCATTGATCTCGGCGATCTGCGGCCGGCGACGCTCGAAAGCCGTGACCAGTCGATATTCAAGGGCGCGATCGTCGTCGGTCCGCCATCGGCCTTTTCCGATCGCTGGGCCCGCCGCTTCCACGAACCTCTGCCGGCCTTTGCTTCCGGCTGGATGATGGTGCGCCAGCGCGCCAAGCAGTTGGGCGTGGAATTGCCGCTCGTCATCTCAGACCACTGCGACTGGCCGGAGCTGACGGAAACGATTACCGAACTCGACCCCGCCGAAGTCTGGGTGACGCATGGCCGCGAGGAAGCGCTGGTGCGCTGGTGCGAGTTGCAGGGCATCAAGGCGAAGCCGCTGCATCTGGTCGGCTATGAAGACGAGGGGGATTAAGGGGAGCTCAAATGATTTCGAACGCCGACTGTCATGATGAGCAGACCGCGAACTCCCTCTTCTCCCCTCGGGGAGAAGATGCCCGAAGGGCAGATGAGGGGGGCAAGGAGCGAAGCGACGAGCGTTCTGAGCGCAAGCGAAGGACAGGCCGTGCTGTGAAACCCCCTCATCCGACCCTTCGGGCCCCCTTCTCCCCGCCGGGGAGAAGGGGAGACGGCGCCTCTGCTCGTCCTTCACCAGTCCAAGGAGGAGAGGAATGAAACCCTTTGCCGACCTCCTCGATCGTCTGCTGCTGACGCCAAGCCGCAACGGCAAGCTGAAGCTGCTGACCGACTATTTTTGCAACACACCCGATCCCGATCGCGGCTACGGCCTTGCCGCCATAGCAGGCACTCTGGAGGTCAGGAATGTGAAACCGGCCATGCTGCGCGACCTGGTGCTCGAGCGCATGGACGGGGTGCTGTTTCGATACTCCTACGACTACATCGGCGACCTCGCAGAAACGATCTCGCTCGTATGGGACAGGGAAAGTGATGTCGAGCGACCGCCATCGGCCCAGCCGCGCCTTGGCGAGGTCGTCCGCAAGATGAATTCGCTGGGCCGGACGGAGGTGCGCAGTTTCGTGCGCGATCTTCTGGATCAGCTCGATTCCTCCGGACGCTTCGCCTTCCTGAAGCTTGCGACCGGCGCGCTTCGCATCGGCGTTTCCGCACGTTTGGCCAAGCAGGCGCTGGCGGATCTGGCGGGTAAGGATGTGACCGAGATAGAAACGCTCTGGCACGGGATGCAGCCGCCCTATGAGACGCTGTTCGCGTGGTTGGAAGGCAGAGGCGAAAAGCCGGTTCTGGCAACGCCCGCCATTTTCCATTCCGTCATGCTCGCCAATGCGGTGGAGGATGGCGATCTCACTAGTCTCGATCCGGCGGATTTCGCTGCCGAATGGAAATGGGATGGCATCCGCGTCCAGCTCTCCCGCTCCGGGGAGACGCGCAAGCTCTATTCCCGGTCCGGCGACGACATCTCCGGCGCCTTTCCCGATGTCGTCGATGCCCTGAGCTTCGAAGGGGTCGTCGATGGCGAGCTGCTGATTGGCGGCACGGTGCGGTCCAACAATCCGACGCGTACCTTCTCCGACCTCCAGCAGCGGCTGAATCGCAAGACTGTGACATCGAAGATGTTGGATGAGTTTCCGGCCTTCATTCGCGCCTATGATCTGCTTTTCGATGGCGAGGAGGATGTGCGTGGTCGCGGCTTCCTCGATCGCCGCGATCGATTGTCGGAAATCATCGAGGCCGCGCCCCACGATCGTTTCGACCTTTCGCCGCTCGTCGAGTTTTCCTCCTGGGAGGAACTCGACCGTCTGCGGTCCATGCCGCCCGATCCGGTGATCGAGGGGGTGATGATCAAGCGACGTGACAGCACCTATCAGGCCGGCCGCGTGAAGGGGCCGTGGTTCAAATGGAAGCGCAATCCCTATAATGTCGATGCGGTGTTGATGTATGCCCAGCGCGGGCACGGCAAGCGCTCGAGCTATTATTCCGATTTCACCTTCGGCGTCTGGGCCGAAATGCCCGAGGGCGAGCAACTCGTCCCGGTCGGCAAGGCCTATTTCGGCTTCACCGATGCCGAGCTCGAACTGCTCGACAAATTCGTGCGCAATAATACCGTCGAGCGCTTCGGTCCGGTGCGCGCCGTGCGCGCCGACCGCGACTTCGGCTTCGTCGTCGAAGTCGCCTTCGAAGGCATTGCCCGCTCGACCAGGCATAAGTCCGGCGTCGCCATGCGCTTTCCGCGCATCGCTCGCCTTCGCCCGGATAAGCCGCCCTATGAGGCGGACCGGCTTCAGACGCTCATTGCGATGATCGACGGCAAGACATCCGCTTCTGTGGAAGACTGACACGGTCTCTCACATTTTCACCACAATGTGTATTGGCGACGCGCCTGTCCCCGTGCATTTTTACCGGGCCGGGGGGCACACGGACGAAACGCATGATATTGCCTGACGGAAAACAGGTTCTTCTCCATCGCCGCAGCCTTCTTGCCGGCTTTGCCGCACTGCTCCTGCCATCCGCGTCCAGCGCCTTTGAGGTTCCGGATCATCTGCCGCTGATCAAGGCGGACTATGCCAAGGAACGCGCGCATTTCCGCACTCGGCTGCTGCGCAAGGGGCCAGCGCCCGACAAATACGAACCCCTGGCGCCGCCGGCAGGCGCCGATAGGATCTTCTATCGCTCCGGCTATGGCGGTGAGCTGGAGCTGGTGGCCTGGGTGTCGAAATACAAACGGACACCGGCGCCGAAACCTGCCGTCCTGTTCCTGCATGGCGGCAACGCCATGGGCATTGGGCATTGGGAGCTGGTAAAGCCCTATATCGATGCTGGCTACGTCGTCATGATGCCGAGTGTTCGCGGCGAAAACGGCCAGCGAGGGAATTTCTCGGGCTTTTACGACGAGGTGGATGATGTCCTGGCAGCGGCAGATCGCCTGGCGCATCTGCCGGGTGTCGACAACGAACGCATGTTTATTGCAGGTCACAGCATCGGCGGCACGCTGACCATGCTGGCGGCGATGTCATCGAAGCGATTCCGCGCGGCGACACCGATCTCCGGAAATCCCGATGCCTATCGGTTCTTCAACCGCTATCCGCAGGATATCCGTTTTGACGATAACGATCCGCGCGAATTTCAAATGCGCTCTGCGCTCTGCTATGCCAACAGCTTCAAGTGTCCCTTGCTTCTGATGCATGGTGCCGAAGAGGATCATTTCCATGATCGTACGGGACGGCTGGTAAATCGTGTCCGCGCCGCCGGCGTTAGCATCGAGGCTACGACCTTACCCGGTGGCCACACTTCCGCCCTTCCGGCCGAAATCGAACGCAGCTTGCACTTCTTCCACGGAATTGCAGCATAAGGGGGAAGCGTTTCAATTACGCGCACTCGCCGGAATTGCTGCGATTTCCGTAACCTAGAACTTGCGCTCCGGAGAGTGGATAACATACATCTTGGTGTAGCCCTGTGTATCGAACGTACCTGTCCATCCTTTTGGAAGCGTCACAGCCTCGCCGGCATTGACAACGACGACGGAACCATCGGATGAGGTCAAAGTCACGCTCCCAGAAATAAAGTACAAAAACTCATCGTCCGGATAGCCGTCCGGGGCTTTTATCTCCTCATGGAAGGGACCGGATTTGTAAAATCCGGTCTGAAACGTGGAATCCTTGGATGTGTAGGTGACGACGTCGGTGTAGCTGTTACCATCCCGTATTTCCTGATCGGCATCCTTGCGCTGAAAAATCTCGCCTGCGATGTCCGGCCTTGAGATTTTCAGTGGTGTGACCGTTTCGGCATGAGCTGCCACTGCGGTGATGATGCAGATGATCCCGATCACCGAGCTCAAAGTCCCTCGCATCTCAAATACTCCTCGTAAAGGCCAAGCGATATGACAGGAGACTCGCGCGCTGCTGTTATTGAAGCATTTCAGCGGCGAGGCGCAGGACTACGAATGAAATGGATGATGTGCAGATTCAATATGTTAGAATGTCATTTTGTTTGTTTTGGACGCTCCGCCGGTTAAAGTAATCCCAGGAAAGATGTTAAGCGGTTCGGCGCTTCCATGAAAAGCTGAGCCGCTCTACCCGACCAGCTGAACTTTAATTCGGTCCGGGGCGGCGCTATAATGCCGACGTTATGACCGAGGAGCCTGCCACCATTGTTCCCGCGGATTATCCGGAGCTGAAATCGCTCATCGGGAACCATGATCTGTCGCATTCGATCGCTGCGAAGGAAGCCTTTGCGATCTATGAGCGCAACTGGCGTTTCGTGGACGTAGAAAAATTGACTGAAAGGGAAGCCCAACTCATTCGGGAACTGGCGCATACCTACGGCAACGGCGTTTTGCTTCTTTCCTGAGTTGGCGTTCTTACCGCATGATTTAAAACGAAAATTCGAATCTGTTGCGGCGCTGGTCAGGCTCCCGCGCTCAGTCTGTCCATCAGGGCGCTCGCTGCTTCAGCGATCACTGTCCCCGGCGGGAAGATGGCATCAGCGCCTGCCGCTTCGAGAGCGGGAAAGTCCTGCGGAGGAATGACACCGCCGACAGCGATGAGGATGTCGCGACCACCGCGACGCGCAAGCGCCTCCTTCAACTCCGGCACCAGCGTCAGGTGACCGGCGGCAAGCGAGGAGGCGCCGACGATATCGACCCCTTCACGCACTGCGAGATCCGCCACTTCCTCCGGCGTCTGGAACATGGTGCCGACCACCACATCGAAACCGAGATCGGTGAAGGCCGTGGCAATCACCTTCTGGCCGCGGTCGTGACCGTCCTGGCCCATCTTGGCGACAAGGATGCGCGGGCTTTCACCGCGCCGCTTGCGAAATGCTTCGACCTTGGCTGTCGCCCTGTTGAAGGCCGGATCTGCATCGCCGACCTCTTCGCGGTAGACGCCAGAGATCGTCTTCACCTGGGCGACATGCCTGCCGAAGGCTTTTTCCAGGGCCAGCGAGATTTCCCCGACCGTCGCCCTCGCGCGTGCCGCCTTGACGGCCAGATCGAGCAGGTTTCCGCTGCCGCTGCGCCCGGCTTCGGTCAGAGCATCGAGCGCCGTCTCCACCGCTGCCGTCTCGCGCGTACCCTTCAACTGCTGCAGCTTCGAAAGCTGCCGGGCGCGCACCTCGGAATTGTCGACCTTCAGCACATCCACCTCGATGTCCTGCTGAGGCCGCGAGAAATTGACTCCGACAACCGTCTGGTGGCCGCTATCGATGCGCGCCTGCGTCTTAGCTGCGGCCTCCTCGATCCTGAGCTTCGGAATACCCTTCTCGATGGCCTTCGCCATGCCACCCAGCTTTTCGACCTCTTCTATGTGGCCCAAGGCCCGCGCCGCCAGATCATGCGTCAGTCGCTCGACATACGCAGAGCCGCCCCAGGGATCGATGATCCGTGTCGTGCCGGATTCCTTCTGCAGCAGGATCTGTGTGTTGCGCGCAATGCGCGCCGAATGATCCGTCGGGAGCGCCAGCGCCTCGTCGAAGGAATTCGTATGCAGCGACTGGGTGTGTCCCTGCGTCGCTGCCATGGCTTCGATCATGGTGCGGATGATGTTGTTCATCGGATCCTGCGCCGTCAGCGACCAGCCGGATGTCTGGCTGTGGGTCCTGAGCGCCAGCGATTTCTCGTCCTTCGGCGAAAAGTTCTTCTGGACGAGCGCCGCCCAAAGCAGCCGCGCCGCCCGCATCTTGGCGACTTCCATGAAGAAGTTCATGCCGACCGCCCAGAAGAAGGAGAGGCGAGGGGCGAAGGTGTCGATATCGAGCCCTGCCGCCACACCGGCGCGGGCATATTCGATGCCATCCGCTATCGTATAGGCGAGTTCGAGGTCCGCCGTGGCACCCGCCTCCTGCATGTGATAGCCGGAGATCGAAATCGAGTTGAATTTCGGCATCCTCTGGCTGGTATAGCTGAAGATGTCGGAAACGATCCGCATCGACGGCTGCGGCGGATAGATATAGGTGTTGCGGACCATGAACTCCTTGAGGATGTCGTTCTGGATGGTCCCGGACATCTTCTCCTCGGAAACGCCCTGCTCTTCGGCCGCGACGATATAGAGCGCCATGACCGGGAGCACTGCGCCGTTCATCGTCATTGATACGCTCATCTCACCGAGCGGAATTCCGTCGAAGAGCTGACGCATGTCGAGAATGCTGTCGATCGCCACACCCGCCATGCCGACATCGCCAGCGACACGCGGATGGTCGCTGTCGTAACCGCGATGGGTGGCGAGATCGAAGGCAACCGAAAGTCCCTTCTGTCCGGCGGCGAGATTGCGGCGATAGAAGGCGTTCGATTCCTCGGCCGTTGAAAAGCCCGCATATTGCCGGATCGTCCAGGGCTGCTGGACATACATCGTGGGATAGGGTCCGCGGATGAACGGGGCAGCACCGGGCCAGGTGTTGAGGAAGGGCAGGCCGGCGAGATCGGCTTCTTGATAGGCGCGCTTAACGTCTATGCCTTCGGGCGTCTGCCAGATCTGGCCCTTAATTGCCTCGGGCTTTGCTTTTGTTTCAGGGCGGGACCAGCGGATATCGGCGAAGGAGGGAATGCGGGTCATGCCGTTGCTCCTCTTCGATATGCCACCTTCGGGTAAACTCTCCGCTTGGCAGCCGTCATCCCCGATTCTCCTCAGCCAACCGTATCGGCCTTAGACACACGTGATCGGCAATCGGTCTAAGCTCCCCGAGTACTGCAACCGGGCGTTCTGCCTTCATCGGAAACAGCGCTGTGCCAACAATCGGTCTGTCCGGACGGTTTCGACGTGCTTCGGCCACCATCGACCGTATGCGCCCGTCGCTGATCGCCTTCGCCAGACCACCGGCACGCTCGATATCGGTGAAGATCTCCCACGCCTTTTCCGCCAGATCATCTGTCAGCGTTTCGATCCCGCCGGCACCTGCGGCAGGGTCGGCAACGTGATCGAGATGACTTTCAGCTATAAGGATGGTCTGCGTGTTGCGGGCAAGCCGCCGGGCAGCGGCATCGGGAATGCCGTGGACAAGCGTATGCGGCAGCACCGAAATCTCGTCGGCGCCGCCAGTCCCGGCCGCGAAGACGGCGATCGTGTTGCGCAGCAGATTCGTTTCCGGATCGAGCCGCGTCAGCATGCGGTGGCTCGTCTCCATGAAGAGATGGGCCTTGATCGCCGCATCTATGCCGCAGGCTTCAGCCATTCGTGCAAAGATCAGGCGGGCGGCACGCGCCTTTGCCATCGTCAGAAATTGGTCCTGATCGGCTGCCAGGCAAAGACCCGTGGCAGCCAGGACCGCATCGCAAGACACATTCGCCTGATCCAGAAGGCGAAGATATTCAGCCAGGGCCGCAGCCATGAAGGCCAGTTCCTGCGCTTCCGTTCCGCCGGCATTGTGTACCGGCCGGCCGTCGGCATTCAAGATCGTGCCTTCGAGACGCGATGGAAGAAGATCCTTGAAGGTGTGGGCAAGCGTGGTGAGATCCGCTGCGGTTGCCCCATAGGCGCGTGTCCCAAGGGGATCGATGCCAAAGTGAGGACAGGCGGCCCCGTTCGCCTCCAAGGCTTCGGCCAGTATTTTCGCTGCCTGGCCGCCCTGAGCTCCACCTTCGAGGCGGATCGAAAAGCTTTTCTCCGCACCCGCGCCAACTAGTGCAGAAAAAACGTCTTCCCGGATGGTTTCCATTCCAAGGCCGAAGGCGGAGGGGCTGTCTCGGAAAACAAGGCTGATTCCGTTCGCTCCATTGGCAAGATCATCTGCCATCTGACTCTCGGCGCGCTGCTGGTCGGGATCATCCATTCGCTGGGTCACGGCCCAGGGCTTTTCCGGCGCGCGTCGGGGAATGGGGGCAGCATTTGCCCGACGGGGGTAAAGTGGTTCCACTTTCAGCCCGTCATCCGTGCGGGACGTCAGCGTCTGCTCGATATCGGCGCCCTTCAGGGCCTTTTCCACCAGTTTCAGCCAAAGGTCGCGATCCGCCGTCGGAAAGGCGACCGCCTTCAGAACGCTTGCATCCATCATCGCACTCCTCTCGGTATCTTCTTACCCTCCCCGTGCCTCGGGGAAAACAAAACTTTGGTCGGTCGCGCCGCAAAAGATGTCCGGACGCCAGCCTCGCGCCAGCCGCAATCGCCATCATGCGGAAAGGATCACAGCATCGAACGGGTTCACTGATGGCCGAATATGTCAATCTCTCCAGTCGCCTGCTGCTTGCCGGGGGCCTGCTTTCAGCCTCGGCGCTCGGCGGTTGCAGCATCGTCCCCGATGTCGAAGCCGATTCTCCTCCGCGTTTCGTCCAGGAAATCTCACCCGTCTTCTATCAACCGCCCGGCGTCGATCCGCTGAAGGTGCGCCCGGCGCCGGTGCAGCCTGTTCCGCAGGTTCGTGATCTCTATCAGACCCAGTTCAATCAGACTTATGGCCTACCGGTCTCGAACCCGGTCAACGGAGCGATGTATGGGCAGTTGCCGGATGATGGCTTTGTGCTGCCCGCCATTCCCTATGGGCGCATTGAAAGGCGCTTTCTCCGTCAGGAGGTCGACTACCCGACCACGGAACGTCCGGGCACCATCGTCGTCGATACCAAGGACCGCTATCTCTATCTCGTCGAGCCGAACGGCAGGGCCATGCGTTATGGCGTCGGGCTTGGGCGCGAAGGCTTCGCCTGGTCCGGTCGCGGCGTGATCCAGTGGAAGCAGAAATGGCCGCGCTGGACGCCGCCGGCGGAGATGGTCTCGCGCGACCCGGCGATAAAGCCCTTCTCCGCCGAAAACGGCGGCATGAATCCCGGGCTCAACAATCCTCTCGGCGCACGTGCGCTCTATATCTTTCAGGACGGCAAGGACACGCTCTACCGCATACACGGCACGCCGGACTGGCAGTCGATCGGCAAGGCGGTATCATCCGGTTGTGTGCGTATGCTGAACCAGGATGTTGTCGACCTTTACAATCGTGTGCCGCCAAAAGCACAGATCGTCGTTCTGTAGTGCCAACGGGCGACAAATCGCCGACAAATTTGCGTGATGTTGCAGATGCGTGATAGCCGCGCTGGTCGCCGCGCTCTAGGTTACGATTCCTATGGGGCGATTGCTCGTCGCAGGCGCCTCTACTGTCAAAAAGGAATGATGCTGTAGATCATGAGTTCGTCCGATCCTCTGTCTCGTCGTAGTTTTCTTACATTTGCCGGGCTCGGCACGGTCTCGGTGCTTGCATCCTGTGCTTCCTCGGGTACGTCGCAGCGGTTCGGTGGCCAGATCATTGAATATCGCCCCCCCAGCTTCGGCGGCATGTTCGGCAGTGGCGCGCTTGGCAATGGTCCCGACGTCGGAGCGGTCGACGCGGCTGCAACGTACGGACCGATCGAAGACAATGGTTTTCTCATTCCTGCTGTTCCCTATGAACAGATCGATCCGCGCTACTACCGCCAACGGGTGATTGACCCCACCGGCGAACCGCCGGGAACAGTGGTCGTCGACACGCCTTCCCGCTTTCTCTATCTCGTAGAGCCAGGCGGAAGCGCGATGCGCTATGGCATTGGCGTCGGTCGCGAAGGCTTCGCCTGGCAGGGTGAGGGCGTCATTCAGTGGCGTCAGAGATGGCCCCGCTGGAAGCCGCCGAACGAGATGGTGGCGCGTCAGCCCGAGCTTGCCAAATATTCAATCGAGCGAGGCGGCATGGAGCCTGGCCTGAAAAACCCGCTCGGCGCCCGCGCTCTCTATATCTTCCAGAACGGGCAGGACACGCTCTACCGCCTGCACGGTTCCCCCGAATGGCAGTCGATCGGCAAGGCGGTATCATCCGGCTGCGTCCGGCTAATGAACCAGGATATCATCGACCTCTACAATCGCGTGCCTACAAAGGCGCGAATCGTCGTATACCAATAGTTCGCTCTCCCCGCGCTAAGACAATGCGCAGGTAACTGCGGATGAAGGGGCTCCGCAAGTCGCCCCCTCGTTCTGTGGTTCCCGGCTAAGCGGCGCGGTTTTGATTGAGTAGTCTCAACCGGAAGGGTGCTGAAGATCAGCGATTCCGAGTGACCAAATGACGGGCGCTATGAAACTGCGGAGGTCAGATTTGACCGCAGTTCCTTCAGCTTGTCACGCAGGGCCGCGACTTCCTCGAGACTGCAGCCAGCGGCTTGGCCGATTGCCGCCATGATGGTATCGGTTTCGTCCTTCATCGCTCGGCCCTTTGGCGTCAAGGACACGATCACTTGCCGTTCATCACGGGCATCTCGCGACCGTTTGATCAGGCCGTTCTGCTCCAGCCGTTTCAGCAGCGGCGACAGCGTGCCGGAATCGAGGTCGAGTTGTTCGCCGATCGTCTTCACCGGCAGTTCGTTTCTCTCCCAGAGCACAAGCATCACCAGGTATTGCGGATAGGTGAGCCCGACGCGCTCGAGGATCGGCTTATAGGCGCGGGTGAAAGCATGGGCGGTCGAATAGACCGCGAAGCAAAGCTGGCGTTCCAGTCGCTTTTCCTCTTCCGGTATGTTCGGTTTCATGCGCTTCCTGCCATCGCGAATTTGTCATTTCTCTGAGAAGCCATTTTCACAGCTTCAGGTTCCCATTGCAAATTACGAAATTCTATTGTACACAATTAAATTGTGCGATATATAAAGTGGCCAACCTAGAAAGGGATCACGACATGGCTATTCTCTACACCACCAAAGCTTCCGCCACCGGCGGCCGTGCAGGCCGCGCCGTTTCTGAAAATGGCGTTCTCGATGTCACCTTGACCGTTCCGAAGGAACTCGGAGGCGATGGAGCCACTGGCACAAACCCCGAACAACTCTTCGCTGCCGGCTATTCCGCCTGCTTCCTGGGTGCTCTGAAATTCGTCGCCGGACAGCAGAAGGTCAAGATTCCCGAAGATGCCAAGGTCACGGCGACAGTCGGCATCGGCCCTCGCGCGGATGGCGGCGGCTTCGGCATCGATGTGGCACTTTCCGTCCATATTCCGGGCATGGACAAGGCAGAGGCTGAGAAACTTGCCGCCGCCGCTCATATCGTCTGCCCTTATAGCCACGCTATGCGCACCTCGACAGAAGTGCCGGTAACGGTCGCCTGACGGATTTAAGAGCAATTGTCCAAAGCCTGTCGCGTGACTCTCTTTTCACGTGGCAGGCAGCAATTCCAAGAAAGCGCAAATGCATTTTCCGTCAAGAATTGGGTAAAACAAAAGGGCTAACTCGGTTCTGCTCTTCCGAGAAAAGCTGAACTACTCTACCTGCGTTTCTCTTCTGTCGGCTGAGACAGGTGGGATGCCGGAATCGACGGGGGCTGAATGGCAACAATCAGTGCCCGCTCGAGGTCGCGGCTGTGAAACGGCTTTGTCAGGACGGTGCGCGAGACGTGATTGCCTTCAAGCCCTTGCTGCCCATAGCCAGTCGCAAAAACGAAAGGAATCCCTTTCTTTTCCAGGGCTTCTGCGACAGGAAAGGATTTCTCGCCGGCGAGATTGACATCGAGGATGGCAAGATCCGGCGCGGTAGTGATGATAAGTGAAAGGGCAGATTCGACCCGGGTTGCTATGCCGACGACAGCATGGCCGAGGTCCGTCAGCATATCCTCGAGCAGCATCGCGACGAGCATTTCGTCTTCAACGATTAGAACCCGGCGGGCCGGGCTCATGTGGCGGGTAGTGGAAATTTGATCAGGCATGTCAGGCCCTCGGGCCGCTGTTCAAAGCTCGCGTCGCCGCCGATATCGCTGGGCAGCATTGTCTTGATGAGCCGCCAGCCGAGACCGCTCCTGGCATTCGCTGCGACCGGGGGACCTCCATTTTCATTCCAGCGCAGCTCGAGCCATTGGCCGGATCCGCGCCATGAAATATGGACCTGCCCCTGCGCGGCGAGAGCTCCGTGTTCGATGGCGTTGAGAAAGAGTTCATTCAACGCCATGGCCAGGGATTGCGCCGAAGCGGCGGAAATCATGGCATCATTGCCGCTTATTTCAATCCTGGGCCGGAAAGTCTTGTGGACATCCGCGATGCGATTGACGAGAGCTTTCAGAGGAACATCCCGCCATGCATATGCGGAGATTGCTTCATGAGCCTGTGCAATTGCCATTATTCGGCTGGTGAGGTGCTCCTTCGCCTCTTCGATCGTTGCGCTGCCGCGAAGGGTCAGTGAAACAAGGGACTGCACCGTGGAAAGCGTATTCTTCACACGGTGATTGAGTTCGGCGATCAGGCGATTGTGTGCCTCTTCCGCCTCCTTGTGCTCGGTAATGTCGAGGCAGGAACCGAAATATCCGGCGAACTGTCCATCGCGGTAGAACGGCTTGCCGTTGTCGAGAATCCAGCGATAGGTCCCGTCGTGCCGACGGAGCCTGTATTCCATTGAAAATTCCTTATTTGCATCGAATGCGGCCGTATAGGTGCTGAGGCATCGATCGAAGTCGTCCGGATGGACACCTTCGGCCCAACCCATCCCGAATTCTTCTTCCTGCGTTCTGCCCCGGAAGTCGAGCCACGGCTTGTTGAAGAAGTCGCACAGCTTATCGAGGCGCGAGCGCCAGATCATGACTGGTGCGTTATCGGCGAGTTCTTCGAACAGCTCGGTCGTCACGTGGAGATTCCTCTGGCTCGTATCTGTGACGCCGAATGTTCTCGTCAAGAGGAGCTCGCCCGTCTCTCTCGCAGCCGCGAACACGCAGCGTCGAGCGGCAACTTAAATCCCTGCCTATTGCGTGAGCAATCGATGAAATCGTTTATCTTTTGTTAACTTTAACGTGGAGAATTTTACTGAAAAAGCGAGACACCCGCCGTCCGCCGCCCGGCCGGTTGTGCCATTTCGGTGCAAGCAGAGTATCGGGAGGAGCGCGGGGGATGTCAGGCGAGCGCCTGCAGGTCCCGCCGCAGCCGATTGGCGTTGCCATCAGGCAGCTTTCCTTCGAGGAGAGCATGCGTTCTTTCCCAGATCGGCAATGCCGAGGCCAAGACTGTTTTCCCCGCACCAGTAAGGCTAAGGAGGCGCTCCCGCTTGTCCCTGGGATTGGGAGTAACCGTCACCCATCCTTTACGCACCAAAGGTTTGAGCGCCGCGGTCAGCGTCGTCTGATCCATGGCAAGGAGGGCGGCGACGGGACCCATCGCTGGCGGTTCCGGACGATTCAGCGACATCATCAGCGAAAACTGCCCATTGGTCAGACCCACCGGCCGCAATGACTCATCGAAAAGCCGGGCAAGCGCCCGCGCTGCGCGTTGAACATGCAGGCAGAGGCAGGTGTCGCGCACCAGCAATGTCGTCGAAAAGGGTATTTCCATCATGTTTGACATGATTAATTAATATTGATATCAATATAATTGTCAAGAAAAAGGAGAAGACAGCGCCGGAGGAGGGCGTGAAATGAATCGGATCGTGTCCCGTAAAGAATGGATTGAAGCTCGTCGCGCCTTGCTCTTGAAGGAAAAGGAAGCGACGCATCTGCGTGATCGGATAAATGCCGAGCGGCTGGCATTACCTTGGGTAAAAGTCGACAAAGACTACGTCTTCGATACGCCGCGGGGAAAGAAAAAGCTGGCGGATCTCTTCGATGGCCGCAGCCAATTGATCGTCTATCATTTCATGTTTGGCCCTGAGTGGAAGGCCGGCTGCTCTGGTTGCTCTTTCCTGGCGGACCACATCGACGGCACGCTGCCCCATCTCAATCACCACGATGTCACCCTGGTTGCCGTCTCCCGCGCGCCTCTGGCCAAGATCGAGTCGTACAAGAAGCGCATGGGTTGGCGGTTCCCCTGGGTCTCTTCCCACGGCAGTGATTTCAACTACGACTATCACGTCTCTTTTAGCGCCGACGACCTTGCCAAGGACCGGATCCTCTATAACTTCACCGCTATCGAGGCGTCAGAAGGCAATGACGAGCTTCCCGGCCTGAGCGCTTTTTATCAGGACGGGAAGGGTGATGTTTTCCACACCTATTCCAGCTATGCCAGAGGTCCGGAGGAACTGATCGGCACGCTGATGATCCTCGACCGCGCCCCGAAGGGTCGCAATGAAGACAGCACCATGGATTTTGTACGTCGCCATGACGAATACGAGGATGCTGCGCAATCGCAATCCAGCCGTCATTGAACTTGGTTAAAGTCAGCTAAGCGGAGGAGAAACGATGCAATATGCTGTAGCCGGCAAGGAACAGGAATTCCTGCAGAAGCTTGTCGGTGTTTGGGATGTGGAGGCAGAAAATCCTGAGCACCAGTCGAGCGGATGGACGGAAACAGTTCGGTCCCTGCATGGAATCTGGTTCGTTGCCGAGGGCCACGGCGAGATGCCGGGCGGCGGTGCCGCCTCGACGGTCATGACACTCGGTTACGATCCGGCGAAAGACAAATATGTCGGCACTTGGATCGGTAGCATGATGAACCACATGTGGGTCTACGAAGGTTTCGTCGACGAGACCGGCAAGGTGCTCAATCTCGACACAACCGGACCCGATTTCGAGAAGGAAGGGGAGACGGCGACCTATCGGGAAGCCATCACGCTTCTGGACGATGATAATCGTACTTTCACCTCGAGCATCCGGACTGCGGATGGCAGCTGGAAAGAGTTCATGAAGGCGAAGTATCGCCGCAAATAGAACAGGAGATTCGCATGTCGGATACGCATGGAAAATTCGTCTGGTACGAACTGATGACGACTGATATGACGGCCGCGGAAGCTTTCTATCGCGACGTTGTCGGCTGGGGCACGCAGGATGCCGGAATGACGGACATGAAATACATCATGTTCACCGCCGATGACCGGCCCGTTGGCGGCCTCATGACCATTCCGGAAGAGGCGAAAAAGATGTCCGCTCGGCCGGGCTGGATCGGCTATATCCATGTCGACGATGTCGATACGACGGCTGCCGAACTTGTCTCGGCCGGCGGCGTGGTGCATCGGCCGGCGGATGATATTCCGGGCGTTGGTCGCTTTTCGGTCGTCGCCGATTCACAGGGAGCGATATTCGCGATCTTCAAGAGCGCCATGACCGAGGCGCCCCCGCCGCCCGTTGATCCCATGAGCCCAGGCCATGTCGGCTGGCATGAACTTTATGCCGCCGACGGCGCGGCCGCCTTCTCCTTCTACTCAAAGCTCTTCGGCTGGCAGAAGGACGAGGCCATGGACATGGGCGAGATGGGTGTCTACCAGGTATTCGCCCATGAGGGTCGCCAGATCGGCGGCATGATGACCAAACCGGCTCAGATGCCCGCTCCGGCCTGGACCTATTATTTTGTCGTGCCGGCCATCGACGCAGCCGTCGACCGCGTCAAGGCGGGTGGGGGACAGGTCCTCAACGGTCCGATGGAAGTGCCTGGCGGAAGCTGGATTATCCAAGGGCTCGATCCGCAGGGTGCCATGTTCGCCCTGGTAGCGTCAAAGCGGTAGGCCGAATTGCCCCTTCCCGCTGAAGGGAAGGGGCGTCCCGCCAGCGTCAGCCTTGTGTTCCGGTGACGGATGAGAAGAAGCCTTCAGGCCCTTCGAGTTCAGTCAACCGCCGGTTTTCAATCAGCCAGAAACGATTGCCGACGGTTCTGACGAAGCTGCGGTCGTGCGAGACCAACAGGCAGCTCGCCTGCTGGTGCAGCAATTCACTTTCCAGCGCTTCCTGTCCTTCGATATCCAGATGGTTGGTCGGTTCGTCGAGCAGGTAGAAATTCGGATTGGTGAGCCGCAGCACCAGCATCGCCAGTCGCGCCTTCTGTCCGCCAGACAGCAGGCCGATGGCCTTGCCCTGCATCTCGATACTCAGTCCTGCGCCCGCAAGCAGCGCGCGGGCGCGCTGATCACCGACGTCGAACCTGCGGATGATGGTGCCGAGCGGTGTCTCATCGTCAGCAAATTCGCCAAGCGCCTGATCGCCATATCCAAGCACCAGCGACGGAGTAACCTTGATCGCTTCCGGCGCCTTGTCCGGTGCGTCGATCGCTTGTCTGAGCATGTTCATGAGGCGCGATTTCCCGGCGCCGTTCCGCCCGAGCAGGACGATACGGTCACCCTGGCAAATGAAGCGTTTGCCGGTCTTGAACAGAAGCGTGCCGTCCGGCGTTTCCACGCACGCGTCTTCAAGCGTGACCAGCACCTTGGCATGTGTGCCGCGACTGGTAAGTTTGATTTTGCCCGCCGATCGCTCCAGATGCGCCGGCTTTGCCGCATCCTCCAGCTTTTCGGCCCGCTGCTTCAACTGTTTCGTTTTCACCACCAGCAGATCGCTACCGGAGTTGATGCCGATATTGTTGAGCTTCGCCGCCTGTTGCCGGAGCTGCTGGGCGGACCTCATGTCGCGCTGGTAGCGCCGCTCGTCGGAAGCGTCCATCTCGTCCAGCGCCGCCCGCGCCCGCGCATAGGGCAGGGAAAATATCTGGGACTGCTCCGGGCGAAGAAACAGCGTCCGGTTGGTCGTGGCATTGAGGAAAGCGCGGTCGTGGCTGGAAACAATCACCGGCACTTCGCGCGGCAGCGCATTCAGCCACATTTCGAGCTGCGCGATCTTGGCGAGATCGAGATGGTTGGTCGGCTCGTCGAGCAACAGCACGTCCGGCTCGGTCACCCAGACACGGGCAAGCATGGCCAGCCGTTGCCAGCCGCCGCTCAATTGCGAAAGTGGCTGCTCGCGCATCGTGTCCGGCACTTCAAGCGATTCCAGCACGACATCGGCACGCCAGCCCTCGCTTGCTCGCTGCTCGGCGGGCAGCGCTTCGAGCACAGCGTGATGAAGTGAGGCGGGAAAAAGGGCAGGCGGAACATTCTGCTGGACATAGCCGACCGTCAGGCCACGGGATTTCGTGATCTCGCCTTCCGTGGCCTCCAGCATGCCTGCGATGCAGGCAAGCAGCGTGGATTTTCCGCGTCCATTTGCGGCTACCAGCCCGATACGGTCGCCGGCATTAATGACGAGATTGAGTTTGGAAAAGAGCGGAGCATTCAGCGTAACGCCGAGATTGCGAATATTGATGAGGGTCATGATCGTTCTCTGGTCTTCCGAGCGATCGCCGCATCGAGGGCGTCCAGCCTTCATCGGATGCGCGCGTCAGCTTGGCAGTTGAATGAGCGCAGTTTCTCAAGCCATAGGCTTGTACTGCGATGCCACGAAGGGCAGACCAGGAGGAGATTTTCGAGAAACGGTCTCTGGTCAGCCCTGCAAACGCATTTGCAGGGCGTTGACGGGGCCACGCTGGCGATGGTGCCGGAAATAGGTATTCACGCGCAGCCCTCCTTTCTCGATCGATTGCAATCCAGCGATAACATTACGCGCAGAAAGAGGCAACACCTCGGTTGTACATTGCCTCATCCCGGATCGGGTTCAGGTATTGCAGTTTATCGCTTCAAGCTTCCCAGGATACCGCGCACCAGCGCGCGCCCGACCTGGGTAGCTACAGTCCGCGCGACGCTCTTCATCGAGGCCTCCACGACCGTCTCACGCTGATAGCCGGAACGTCCGCGGGATTGTCCCCGTGCGGCCGGTCGATCGTCATTGCTGTCGCCGAAGCCCGGCAGCGTCCAGCCGGACGTGCTGCTTTCCGTCGATTGCTGCTGCGCCTCTTCCTGTGCGCGTTTGGCAGCCTCGGCATCCGCAACCTTCCTGGCGCGGGCGGCCAATATTTCGAAAGCCGATTCGCGGTCGAGGTCCTCGTCGTAGACGCCAAGCACAGGGCTCCTGTCCATGATCTGCTGCCGTTCGGCATCCGTGATCGGGCCGACACGACCTGAGGGCGGGCGGATCAGCGTGCGCTCGACTATGGAAGGTGCACCCTTGCCCTCCAACGTCGAGACCAGCGCCTCGCCGGTCCCGAGATTGGTAATGGTGCTGGCGCAATCGAAGGCAGGGTTTGGACGGAAGGTATCCGCCGCCGTCTTCACCGCCTTCTGTTCGCGCGGCGTATAAGCGCGAAGCGCATGCTGGACGCGATTGCCGAGCTGCGCAAGCACGGTTTCCGGCACATCGAGCGGGTTCTGCGTTACAAAATAGACGCCGACGCCCTTCGAGCGGATAAGGCGCACTACCTGTTCCACTCGTTCGATCAAGACCTTCGGTGCATCGTTGAAGAGCAGATGCGCCTCGTCGAAGAAGAAGACGAGCTTCGGCTTGTCCGGGTCGCCGACTTCCGGCAGTTCCTCGAAGAGTTCCGAAAGCAGCCAGAGCAGGAAGGTCGCATAGAGCCGCGGGTTCATCATCAGCTTGTCGGCGGCGAGCACCGAGATCTGGCCGTAGCCATTATTGCTGGTGCGCATGATGTCCGAAATCTTCAACGCCGGCTCGCCGAAGAAATGCTCGGCACCCTGCTGTTCGAGGACGAGCATGGCACGCTGAATCGAGCCGACCGAAGCCTTGGAGATCAGGCCGAACTGGGTGGAGAGCTCGGAAGCATTCTCGGCCATGTAATTGAGCAGCGACGTGAAATCCTTGAGGTCCAGCAGCGGCAATCCGGCTCGATCGGCGATCTTGAAAGCGATGTTGATCACGCCTTCCTGGGGTTCTGAGGCATCCATCAGGCGAGCAAGAAGCAGCGGACCCATCTCGGCGACTGTGGTGCGCACGCGATGGCCCTTTTCGCCGAAAAGATCCCAAAAGATCACCGGGAACTGCTCGAACTCATAGGGTGAAAGACCGATCTGCTCAGCGCGCGTCAGCAGGAAATCCTTGGCTTCGCCCTTGGCGGCAATGCCCGAGAGGTCGCCCTTGATATCGGCGCAGAAGACAGGAACGCCGGCCTTGGAAAAACCTTCCGCGAGGATTTGCAGCGTGACCGTTTTGCCGGTACCGGTGGCGCCAGTGACGAGGCCGTGCCGGTTGCCGAATTTGAGCTCCAGGAATTCCGGCTTGTTGATGCTGTCGTCCGGATTACGGCTGGCGCCGACAAAGAGTTTGCTGTCTTCGAGCATGCCATGTCCTCTCCTGTTGGGACGCCCGCCGCGGCAATTGCCGCACGTGCATTCGTTCGTTGAACTATTGATGACTGTTATAAGCAGGGATCGGAATGCGGACAACTGTCCGCATCATGGGGAGCGGCGAGCAAAAAGGCCGCCGTGCATGAAGGCGGCTTGAGTTGCGGCTGAAGCTTAAATAGGTTGACGCCATTGCAGCAATCAGGAGGACGACCATGAATGAAATCATTTCCCAGATCGCCGAGAAGGTCGGGATCTCCTCGGAGCTTGCCGAAAGGTCTATGGGGATGATGCTGGGCTTTCTCCAGCGCGAAGCCGATGACGGCGCGGTCGCCCGCATGATCGAGGCAATCCCCGGTGCCGCCGATCTGGTCGCCCGGTTCAACGGCGAAGGCGCTGCTGGTAATGGCGGTCTTCTTGGCGGTCTGATGAGTGCTCTCGGCGGCGGTGGCATCATGGGCCTCGGTCAGCAGCTCATGGCGGAGGGCCTTGGCATGGGCGAGATTACGACACTCGCCAAGGAAACGATCGCAGTCGCCAGGCAATATGCTGGCGATGAGGTGGTGGATCAGGTCGTCGCCTCCGTTCCGGGGCTGAGCCAGTTCGTTTGAGCCGTAACACCGCCGACTGGGGTCACGCCGGGTCCGACTTGTAGGTCGTTCCCAGTTCGTGCCAGCACCGTCCGTCGCGTTCGATGAGCTTGTCAGCGGACGCCGGTCCGGCGCTGCCCGGTGCGTAAGGGTCGGGCTGCCCTCCTTTGGACCAAAGGTCGAGGAAAGGCTGCACAGCCGCCCAACCGGCCTCGATGCCGTCGGCCCGCTGGAACAGCGTCTGATCGCCGATGAAAAGATCGTAGAGCAAAGATTCATAGCCGGTCATCTTGCTGATGTCGAACCGGTCGCCATAACGGAAATCGAGCGAAACCGGGACCGTGTCCACCGACAATCCAGGCGATTTGATTGAAATCTCCATGCTCAGCCCTTCATCCGGCTGAACCTGAATAATCAGGCGATTGGGCGGAAGATGGCGTGGAACGTCCGTTTCGCGGAACTGTGCGAAGGGCACCTGTCGGAACGTCACGACGATCTCTGTGTCCCGCGCTTTCAGAGCCTTGCCGGTTCTGACGTAAAAGGGGACGCCGGCCCAGCGCCAGGTATCGGCATAGAGCTTGAGGGCCACATAAGTCTCGGTGGTGCTGTCGGGAGAAACGTCCTTTGTTTGCATATAGCCCGGAATTTCAGCGCCGTTGAGCTTACCCGCGGTGTAAACCCCGCGCACGGAATGTTCGGCCGCCTCGTCCGGCGTGTAAACCCGCAACGCCTGGAGCAGCTTGCTTTTCTCGTTGCGAATTGCTTCGGCATCGAAACTGTTCGGCGGCTCCATCGCGATCATCGCCAGAAGCTGGAAGAGATGATTGGGCACCATGTCCCTTAGCGCGCCTGTGGCGTCGAAGAACTTGCCGCGGGTGCCGACATCGACGATTTCCGCGGCCGTCACCTGGATATTGTCGATATAGTTGTTGTTCCACAGCGCCTCGATCATCATGTTGGCGAAGCGCGCCGTCATAATATTTTGAACAGTTTCCTTGCCCAGGAAGTGATCGAGCCGGAACACCTGGCTTTCCGACACCCGGCACAGGATCTGTGCATTAAGGGCACGCGCCGAGGCGAGATCTGTTCCGAATGGCTTCTCGATTGCAATCCGGCGGAAAACCGCATCGTTTTCGATGGTCAGCTTATGCTCCGCGAGCTTTTCGACAATGCTGCCGAAGAAGCGGGGCGGGACGGCCAGATAGAACGCGGCATTGCCGCTCGACCTTTGCGAAAGGTGGCGCTCGATCTCGGCATATATCTCATCCCGGGTGAAGTCGCCCGAAATGTAGGAGATGCGCTGGCGCAGCCTCAGCCAAGCCTCATCCTGAGCAATAGCTCCCAATCCGGTCAGGAAGCTGTCGAGATGCCCAAGGAGCATTCCCGTATCGCCTGGCTCGATGCCGATGCCGAGAATCTCGAGATCGTCGCCGACCAGGCCACTGCGCATCAGGTTGACGAGTGCGGGTACCAGCAGGCGGCGTGTCAGATCCCCCGTGGCGCCAAAAATGACAAGGGTGACTGGCGGTGTCGGCGCGGCGTCCATGGTGGTCCTCTTAGATCCTCACGCAATCGGGTTGAATATAGCCTCCGAGGATTTTGCGGCAAGTTCCGGAGTCACATCTCGCTTGCAAGATATCGAAGCGATATCTCTCGGAGGTCCTATTTTCTTACTGCCACGATGAAGATCCGGGGAAAACGCAACAGCACCCGGTCATCGACCATCGGCGGATAGACCTTCTCGATACGGGACAGGTAGTCCGCGGTAAAGGCATCGCGATGCTCGTTTCCGGCATTGTCGAGGTAGGGCCTGAGGCCGGTTCCCTTGACCCATTCGACGATTGCCGCCGCATTTTCCATCGGATGATTGTAAATGATATGCCAGATGTCGAGGCGAGCCGATTTCGGCGCGAGCCGCTCGTAGTAGACGGAGGGCGAGGGCAGGGGAGCGCGCCGCACGTTCCTGCTTGCGAAGGCGTCGCGCCAGGGGCCGTTATGGGCTGTTTCTTCCATCATCAGATGGCTCGGTTCGCCGAGATTGTCCGGCATCTGCACCGCAAGCACGCCGCCGGGCTTCAGCCCGTCCATCAGGCGGTCGAAAATGTCAAGGTGGTTCGGCAACCACTGGAACACGGCATTGGCAAAGAGCAGGTCGGCCGGCTCAGCCGGCTGCCACGTGGCGAGATCGGCTTCCACGAAGGCGGTGCCCGGCAAGCGCTTCCTTGCAGCTGCCAGCATGTCCATGTCGCTGTCGAGGCCCGAAACTCCGGCCGCGCCGAAGCGCTCGACGATAAGTTCCGTGGAGTTGCCGGGACCGCAACCAAGATCAACGGCATGGCTGACGCCATCAAGTGGTACCTGCGCCAGCAGGTCGCGTGCCGGACGCGTGCGTTCATCTTCGAATTTCACATATTGGCTGGCGGACCATGCCATGGTTCATCTCCTATCTCAAAAAGAGGAGCTGATAAGCCCGTCGAGCGACGGCAGTGTGACGGACGGTCCGAATTCGCCATATTCGTCGGGCGCATCGGTGCGGTTGATCCAGACGGTGCGGAAGCCGAATTTAGCTGCTCCCGCCACATCCCAGCGATTGGAGGACTGAAAGGAAACGGTCTCTGGCGCAATCCCATAGGCGTCCGTGACCATTCGATAGGTCGCAGAGGCAGTCTTGTAGATGCCGATATCGTCCGCCGAAAACAGATCATCAATAACGCTGCCGAGTGCTGCGCCTTCGACCGCCGCCTCGAGCATTGCAGGCGTCCCATTCGAGAGGATGGCGACGCGCCGGCCGCTTTCCTTCAGCGACTTCAGCACGCGCGGCACTTCGGGAAAACAGTCGAGCGTGCGATAGGCAGCGATGAGATCGCCTCTTAATCTGCGGTCGACGCTCGGAACACGGGCGAAGGCATAGTCGAGCGCCTCGGCTGTGAGTTTCTCAAAATCCTCATAGACGCCCATGAGCGAGCACACCCAGGTATATTCCAGCTGCTTTGCCCGCCAGATCTCGGAAAGCCGCTGCCCATCCGGCCCGGCGCGGTCCGCATAGCGCCGGACGGCGGCATGGACGTCGAACAGGGTGCCGTAGGCATCGAAGACATAGGCTGTATGGTCGCTCATCATTCCTCGTCCTCACAACGACGGACACAGGCCTCCGTCACAGCGCTGAAGCGTGTTCAGAAGCGCGTTATCACGCTGATCCCCGTTCCCTCGGCACGGTCCAGCGTCATGAGCGCCGGCACCGCTTCTTCCAGGCTGATGCGGCGGCCGATCAGCTTCTGCGGCGCGATCTTGCCGGAGGAGAGCATTTCCAGCATGGCGTCATAACGCCAGGCCTGCATGCCGTGGCTGCCATAGATTTCGAGTTCATGGCCGATCACTTGCGCCATAGGCACCTGTGGCGTCGCATGGTCGCCGAGCATCAGTCCGACCTGCACATGACGGCCACGGCGGCGGAGATTGCGGATCGAATTGAAGCAAGTGGCGGGATGGCCAAGCGCATCGATCGAGACCTGGGCCCCGCCTTTGGTTATCTCACGCACGGCTTCGGCGACATCGCCGACATTCGAGGCGTTGATGCTGGCGACAGCGCCGCACTCGCGGGCAAAGGCCAGTTTCTCCTCCGAAATGTCGATGGCGATGGCATTCGCGCCGAGCGCGCTGGCGATCATGATTGCCGACAGACCGACGCCGCCGCAACCGTGCACGGCAATCCATTCGCCGGGACGCGTTTTCGCCTGGTCGGCGACGGCACGGAAGGAGGTGGCAAAGCGGCAGCCGAGGCTTGCGGCCGTGGCATCATCAATACTCTCGGGCAAGTGCACGAGATTGGTATCGGCATAGTCGATCGCGACATATTCCGCGAAAGACCCCCAATGCGTAAAGCCCGGCTGGAACTGGTTGGGGCAGACCTGCTGGTTGCCGGAATGGCACTCTGCGCAGTGCCCGCAGCCGGAGACAAAGGGCACCGTGACACGGTCGCCGATCTTGAAGCGTACGACGCCCCTGCCGGCAGCCACGATCTCGCCGGCGAGCTCATGCCCCGGTACATGCGGCAGGCGGATATCGGGATCATGGCCCATCCAGCCATGCCAGTCGCTGCGGCACAGTCCCGTCGCACCGACCTTGATGACGACGCCATCCTCGCTGGGCGTCGGATCCGGCAGTGTTTTGATCTCCGGCGCTTTTTGGAAGGCGTCGTAGAACATGGCTTTCATGGGGAACCTCGTGGCGGTCTCTATGATTCACGCGTCATAATGGCATGGGCAATTTCGCAGCTCCAGCGGACAGACCATCACAATTTCTGATGTAGCCATCACCCAAACCATTGTTCCGGCGAATGAATATTACAAGTCTCGAGAGCGCGCCGGCATTTTCTTGCGTCTGTCAGTCTTGTCACAATTTCCGCTTGACCCCCCTGAACCACGGGGATTTCACTGTCTGCCGCTATTTTCAGGAGAACGCCATGGCCGTCGATACATCCCCTCGTACACCCACCTGGACCTATGTGGAAGGGGAATGGCTTTCCGGCAATCCGCCGCTGATCGGGCCGACCTCGCATGCCATGTGGCTTGGCTCAAGCGTATTCGACGGCGCCCGGTGGTTCGACGGTATTGCGCCTGATCTCGATCTCCATTGCGAACGCGTCAACCGCTCCGCCGTTGCCATGGGCCTGAAGCCGTTGAAGACGGCCGAGGAGATCGAGGCTCTCACCTGGGAAGGTGTCAGGAAATTCGACGGCAAGACCCCGATCTACGTCAAGCCGATGTATTGGGGTGAGCACAGCTCACCCGGCAGTGTCATCGCAGTGGATCCGGAATCCACTCGTTTCGCGCTATGCCTTTTTGAGGCGCCGATGGGCCGCCACGGCGGTTCCAGGTTGACCGTGTCGCCTTACCGTCGTCCGACGCCGGAAACCGCGACGACCGACGCCAAGACCGGTTCGCTCTATCCCAATAGCGGCAGGATGATCATCGAGGCGAAGAGCCGCGGCTTCGACAATGCGCTCGTACGCGATGTCAACGGCAACGTCGTCGAAACCGCATCCTCGAATATCTTCATGGTCAAGGACGGCGTCGTCCTCACCCCCGTCGCTAACCGTACTTTCCTTGCGGGCATCACCCGCGCCCGGGTCAAGGGCCTCCTGCGCCAAGCCGGTTTCGACGTCCGCGAGGCGACGCTTTCAGTCGAGGATTTCATGAACGCCGATGAGGTCTTCACCACGGGCAACTATTCCAAGGTCGTCTCCGTCAGCCGCCTGGACAGCCGCGAATTCCCGGAAGGCCCGATCGCCGGCAAGGCGCTGCAGCTTTACATGGATTGGGCTCGATCCGCCCATGAGGTCTGAAACGAGCTTTGAGCTCCGATCGCTCCCCCCGCCCCGCGCGCGGGATAGGGCAGGGGTGAGGGGCAAAACTCTGGCGAATCCGATGGTTGCGGATCAAAATTCGGGTGCGGTGAAAGCCCCTCATCCGCCCTTCGGGCACCTGCTCCCCGCTTGCGGGGAGAGGGCTAGGGCGAGGGGGAATCTCTCGGAGTAGAGACAGACTCCGTTTATGGCCGCACAGGCACGCCGGTACGCCCCGCCGACTCCAGATAGGCGCGGGACGCAAAGAAAGTGCCATCCTTCTCGAAGGCCTCGAGTTCTTCGGCCTGCAGCGCTTGGCGTACCCGGGGCCTCTCTCTGACTGCAGCCATGAATGCGTCAAGCGCCGGCCACTGGCGAAGATCGATGCCCATCCAGGGCGACCAATTCAGGCAGACAAAGAGATAGGCGTCGGCGACGGTGAAGCTGTCTCCGGTGAGATAGGGTCCAGCAAGGCGGCCGTTCAACCATTCCAGTCTTTTGGAAACAAGCGCGTGAACGGCATCGTGAGCACCGGCATAGGCCGGGCTGAGCAGCATTACCATCGGCTTGTGCAGTTCCGCGGTGACGAAGTTGAGATAGGATTGAACCTGGCTGCGCGCGAAGGTTCCGGTTTCCGGCAGCAAGCGTCTGCCTTCCGGCGCGCTTTCCGCGAGAAACTGTACAATCGCCGGTCCCTCCGTCAGCACCTTGCCATCGTCGAGCATGAGCGCCGGCACATAGCCCGCGCCGTTTATCGCCAGATAGTCGTCGCCGGTGACCGTCTTATGCGTTTTCAGTTGGACTTCGATCAGCTCGATATCGAGACCCAGTTCCCTGCAAACGATGTGCGCGGAAAGCGAACATGCAGCTGGATGCATATAAAGTTTCATGATGAATTTCCTCTCTCCTGGGCCGATCTCTGCGGCCCGCCTTTTGGTGTTGTACATTTGTACTATTTCGCATAAAATTCCTTGAGTCAATCATTTAATGCGAAACGGTACAAAAGATGAAAGACGAGAAAAAACGTGGCCGGCCGAGAGCCTTTGATGCAAAGGCGGCAATCGAGCGCGCACGTGAAGTTTTCTGGGAGAGGGGATTTGCGGCCGCGTCGCTCGATACGCTCAGCGCCGCGACCGGCCTTAATCGACCGAGTCTTTACGGGGCATTTGGCGACAAGGAAGATCTCTATCTGGATGCGCTGGAAAGTTATCGCGAGGCGAGCCTTGATGTCTTGTCGGACGCCCTCGATCCGGCATTGCCTCTGCGGGAAAATCTGGAGCGTGTCTATGCGCGGGCGTTAGAGGTCTATTTGCACGGAGAAACATCCGCGCGGGGCTGCTTCCTCATCAGCACGGCCACGGCGGAGGCGATCCAGCATTCCCGCGTGCGAGAAATGCTGGGACGCAGCCTGAACGATTTCGATGAAGCCATCAGAAAACGCATGGAGCTGGCTCTTGATCGCGGGGAACTTTCGACCGGTGCCGACCCAATGATCCTTGCAAGGCTTGCCTCCGCCGTCATGCATTCTCTTGCCGTCCGGGCGCGCGCCGGCGATACACGCGAAACACTTGAGGAAATCGCCCGATCGGGCATCGAGCTGATCTGCGGCAAGGCTCCCGCGACGTAGCGCGCGCCAATGGATGGACCGTAAGAGGCCTTACGGTCCATGGGAGTCTGCGAGGCAGGCTTAGATCACCGCTTGGAGATCAACGGCTGCGAGCGCGTCCTGTCCGAGCGTATCAAGCCTGGAGGAAAGCGAGAACGTCGGCGTTGAACTGGTCCGACTGCGTCTGG